>NZ_FNDE01000007.1 GCF_900099925.1 Aneurinibacillus thermoaerophilus
GGCACCATTTTTGATGCGGAGCCGTGGTGAAGTTGGAGTTCACGCTGGACTGTCACTCCGGAGGTCGCGGGTTCGAGTCCCGTCGGCTCCGCCATATATTGCGGGTGTAGTTCAATGGTAGAACATCAGCCTTCCAAGCTGAATACGTGGGTTCGATTCCCATCACCCGCTCCATATATTTGCTTTTGAGCAAGAGTAAAATTTATTGTGCCCGTAGCTCAACCGGATAGAGTGTCTGACTACGAATCAGAAGGTTGGGAGTTCGAGTCTCTCCGGGCACGCCACATACGGGAAGTGGCTCAGCTTGGTAGAGCGCCTCGTTCGGGACGAGGAGGTCGCAGGTTCAAATCCTGTCTTCCCGACCATGGAGGTTCAAAATGTATACGTATTGTGGCGGCGTAGCTCAGCTGGCTAGAGCGTACGGTTCATACCCGTGAGGTCGGGGGTTCGATCCCCTCCGCCGCTATTTTTCTAGTTTTATCTATTGATATTTTTAAGAAATATTGTAAAATCTTGAGTAAGAAATTACATAATAAAATTTTTATATAAGAAATACAGGGGCATAGTTTAATGGTAGAACAGAGGTCTCCAAAACCTCCAGTGTGGGTTCGATTCCTACTGCCCCTGCCATTTTTATATCCTATGGAGGGATACCGAAGTGGTCATAACGGGGCGGTCTTGAAAACCGTTAGGGCGCAAGCCCACGGGGGTTCGAATCCCTCTCCCTCCGCCAGTATCTTTTTCCTGTGGCGACCGTGGCGAAGTGGTTAACGCATCGGATTGTGGCTCCGACATTCGTGGGTTCGATTCCCATCGGTCGCCCCATATGGGCCCTTAGCTCAGTTGGTAGAGCGGTCGGCTCATAACCGATTGGTCGTAGGTTCGAGTCCTGCAGGGCCCACTACGAAGCTGAACGAGAAACCATTTTTTATTAGAATCCCATTCTCTAATAAAAAATGGTTTCTTTGTTTTGTTTTGGCTTTATTAAAGGTAATAGCGTTTGTGGAAATGGAATGGAAAATAATACAAAAGAACAGGCCAATTGGCCTGTTCTTTTGTATTATTTATAACCGTTAGAAACGGACGAGAGGAAACAATAATATTAACTGTATTGTGGGCGCAATTGGGAACGCTTGTTTACATGTTTGTCCGCGCCAAGAGCTGCGATGGCACCGTCAGCTGCGGAAATAACCGCCTGCTTAATCGGTGTACGGCGCGCATCTCCGCCAGCGAATACGCCTGGTACATTTGTTTGCAGCATTTCATCAACTTTTACATAGCCTTCTTCGTCGCGTTCCACCGCGTCCTTAAGGAAGTCAGTGCCCGGTTTCATTCCAGCAAGGTAGAGGAAAACGCCATCAATATCCCATGTTTCTAGCTCTTTTTGATCGTTTTGGACAACGACTTTTTCCACGCTGTTTTCGCCAAGAATTTCTTTTACACGGTACTTTTTATAAATTTTTACGTTGTCTTTCGCCTCAAGTATGGAAAGGTCAGCCTGTCCTTTCACGGTACCTGTCGGAAGCAGGAAACGGACTTCTTTGCAGAATTTGGAGAGTGCTTCCGCTTCGTGTACGGCTTCTTCATTGTCTCCCGTGACGACAACCGTACGATCCTGGAAGAATGCGGCGTCACATGTAGAGCAGTAGCTCACCCCGCGGCCCGTAAATTCTTCTTCTCCTTTAATTTTGCTGGAAGGCGCTTTGGCTCCAACGGCAATAAATACACTTTTGGCTTTAATGGTTCCTTCAGGAACTTCCAATTTCTTGATTTCTGCGTCGGAAAAGTCTACAGACAATACGTTTGTGCGTACGAACGTAGCTCCGAAATCGTGTGCCTGTGCCTGCATGCGCTGAAGCAGTTCAAGGCCTGTTAGCTCTTCGCGTACGCCCGGATAGTTAGCGATTTTGTGGGTAATTGCCAGCGTGCCGGCGGCTGGTGCCTTGTCAATGACAAGAGTCTTCAGGCGGCCGCGCGCCGCGTATACCGCTGCGGAAGCCCCGGCAGGACCACCGCCGATTGTAACAAAATCATATACTTCATCAAGAATTTTTTGATCAACAGCTTGAAAAATGTCGCCTGTTTTTTCTTGCGGTTTTGCTTCTGCATTGTTTTGTGCAGCTGGTTCGGCTTTTGGTACTTCCGTCTCTTCCGGCAGGTTTAGCAATTTTTTCATTTTTGCTTCCTGGAAACCGAGCACCAGTTTACCATTGATGTAAGTAGCTGGTGTTCCAAAAATCTTTTTTTGCTGCAATTCTTCGAAGTATTTGTAGTTCTCCGATACATTTCTTTCTTCAAAGGGCACGCCCCATGCGGTCAATTGTTCCTTGACTTTTTTGCAATACGGGCACCCTTGACTCGTATATACAATTACGTGATTTTCCATTTTAATCGCCTCCTGAATTCTCTCTGTCTTACTTTACACAAATTACGCAGTCATTAATCAATGGCAGTTATTTATTTCTTTTGATTATTAATTTATAATGGTTTTAAATAATTATTTATCTTTATTATACGAATGGTTTTTGGTGATGTCAACCATTTGATGCGAAATAAAAAATGAGGCTAATGAATCAGCCTCATTTTCTCAGAGTTAAAATTTGTCTTCTTCGGATACCCCTTTTGGAACGCAATTAATAACCGCTTTTTCAAGCTCAGGATCTAAAATGAAGATATGCAAAGGATAAAACGAAAAGGGAACTTTTTCGTACGCGTATAGTTTCTTTACATATTCTCTCGTCTCGTTAAACAGTTTATCTGTATCGATGCCAAGCTTGCCGCTCCATGTTTCTTTTGATTTGGCCAGCGCTGCTTCAAACAGGCGGATAGCTCCCTCGACGTTTCCATTGCGGAAATGATGAAGTCCCACCGCTACTTGCAACAGTGCTTGAAGCAGGCGGTTCCGCCCTTCATTCAGCCATAATTCTTCCATCACTTCATGGCATTCATAATAATCTTGTTCGACATTAAAATAATATAGATATTCAATATATAAACGATGATACACAACGCCCGCTCCTTTTCCTTAGAATCAGAGGGTTCATCGGTAAGCAAACTAAAAGTAATGCCGCTTAATGACCGATAAATAATCGAGACGCGGTCGGAAGCCCTCTGGAATCAAATAACCATGCTTTTGAATATAACTATACGGAATGGATTTGCGGCCACCGCAGGCAGCTTCCTCCCAGAAACGGATAATATGAGCGGCATCCAGCACATATGTCTCATCATGTAAGATGAAACGGATAATCGCAAAGGAAATGCCCTTTTGCTTCAGTACAAGTCGCATGTGATTAATTTGGTGGGCATGGAAGTTGTTGAGCGGAAGCGACGTTTTGTTGCGGGTCTCTTTCGCTTCGAAGTCGAGGTAGCGTCCTTCAAATACTCCGTTATAGTCCGTTGTCGAAGGTTGACGGAAATATGCTTCCCGGATAACGGCTGAAGAACGAGAAGGATAATCGACTTTTACGATTTGAACGGGTGTCGGCTTTTTGTGGACGGAAGCAATTTCATGTGCTACATAGTATGCATTGCTCTCATTAACATCCTCCTCAAGCGACATGCCGCGGCCCGCTGCTGATGTTTGCTTATCTTGGATAAGCGTGAGAAAATCTTCCGCTCTCATGCGGTTAGGAAGTTCGGCATCGGAATGTTGCAGAGCGGGGAATTTTCCGTTTGGATAGCGAATGTTCCGCAATGTGCTCCCTCCTTTTTCATCTATTGTATAATAACAGAAAGAAGAAAAAAGTTATACCTGTGGGCAAGTCAAGAGCTAAAGAAAAGGAGAAGGGATACGCATTTGTTTGCCGAACCGCTTGCAGCGTTTTTGAGAGGAACAGACATATAAACGAAGGAGGATATGATGAACGACCTGTTAGAATTGATCATGACAAGACGGACGATCGGAAAAGTAAAAGATGATCCGGTGCCGCGCGAAGATATTGAGAAAATTCTCGAAGCCGGCAATTGGGCACCCAGTCATTTCAATACACAGCCATGGAAATATTTTGTAATAACTGGAAACGGAAGAAAAAGGCTAGGCGAGGCGTACGCAAAAATCGCTTTATTAGAAAAAGGGGAGGGGCTCACGGATGCAGAAACGAAGGCATTGTATGAAAAAAGCATGAATAAGGCGTTCCGTGCGCCACTTGTCATCGCAGTAGCCTGCTTGCCGCATGAAGAGGAGTACGTGGTGGAAGCGGAAGAGTTCGCGGCGGTTGCGGCCAGCATCCAAAACATGCTTTTGGCTGCTCACGCGCTTGGATACGGTGCGATTTGGCGAACAGGGGCGCCGAGTTACCATCCTGTTATGAAAGAATTATTTGGACTTGGGGCAAAAGATCGGCTAATGGGGCTCGTTTATATTGGCAGACCGGATATGGTGCGCGAATCCCGCCGCATTCCTGTCGAACAAAAGACTGAGTGGTGGAGCTAAGAAAGAGGGATAAGACCATCCCTCTTTTTTTGCTTTTTATGGCAGGCTAAAAGATTTTTTTGTGGTCACGTTCTTCTTTGAGGATTTCGACAGCCTCGCGGAAGCGTTGGGAATGAACGATTTCTCGCTCACGCAGGAAACTGAGCGAGTCTTTCAAATCCGGATCATCTGTCATGTTAATAAGCCATTGGTATGTGGCGCGCGCTTTTTCTTCGGCAGCAATATCTTCATACAAATCGGCAATCGGATCGCCTTTGGCCGCGATATATGTCACGGAAAACGGTACTCCAGCGGCGTTGTTATAAAATAGCGCTTTGTCATGGTTAGCATAGTGTTCACCTAAACCGTGTTTCTCCAACTCTTCCGGTGTTGCGTCCTTTGTCAGTTTATACACCATTGTCGCAATCATTTCTAGATGAGCCAGCTCCTCGGTTCCGATATCATTGAGCACGCCGATCACTTTATCCGGTACGGTGTAGCGTTGGTTCAAATACCGGAGTGCCGCCGCCAGTTCCCCGTCGGAGCCGCCGTATTGCTCGATTAAAAATTTGGCCATGCGAACATCACATTTGCTGACACGTACCGGATATTGCAGCTTCTTTTCATAAAACCACAAAGTAGAAAGCCTCCTTCGCGTATATTTTTAGATTTGCCAGGGCCAAGGAGATTTCCCCCATTTCCAGGGTGTTGGAGAATAGCTGTAACCAAAACTTGTAAGCGGCCCATATATTGATTCAAAATTTTTTTTCAGTTGCATACTTCTTTGTACGTATTCGTTATACTGGACGATAGCTGCCTGGTCATTTGGATGGGTATTAAGATAAAGATTTAGTTCTAAAATAACAAAATCAGTCTGTTGAATTTCAAGAAGAAGGTCATAGTATTTCTCATCCACTTGCTTCATTCATCTGTCCCTCCCCGGCCGTATTTATCTTTGTATGGACTTTGATAAGGCGCGTACAGTGCGGGCCACAGGGTACCAAGACGTAGGGCTTCGGCAGGGGGGACTTGAGGAAGACCATAAGGCTGAAAACCCATATAAAGCTGAGGCGGAGTTTCATATGTCCTTTTTATTATTGGAGGGCAGGGATCAAAGGGACTTACATACGTACGATATCTTTTGCGAAACGTATGCATGCGTGCGCGCTCCTTTCTTTCATATTCAATCTTTTTTATAAATATGGAGGTTGTTTTTCAATTAGTACAAATTGGATAAAAATGGGGCGATTTTCATTGTTCGACAAAATTCGTCTTTATTTATGTACAGAAATTGGTTCTTATATTGATTTTCCCTTGCCTTTTCAAAAAAGTATGGTATATAAAGAAACAGAGTAAAAAAAAGAATACCCCATACGCAAAAAATAATTGAGTTGGAGGAGAGTATGGAATACGCGATTATTGGTTTGCTTTTGTTGGGCATTGGGATTTTGGTTTATTCCTTCTATAAAGAGAAAGATCAGGCTGTGCAATTGGAAGAAAAAATGGAGAATCTCTCTATTCAGATTCTTAAAGAAATCCATCAGATACAAAGTACGCTTGTGCCGCAAGGAAACAACAAATTGGGGGAAAACCGCCGGTCAAAAGAAAGTTTAAAGGAGAAAAAAGAAGGTGCTTAAGCTTCAGGTAAACAAAAATAGTTTGCGCGGCTTCGCTGCGGGCGTTTTATTTTCGACGGCGGTACTGTCGTTTGTATATTATAGCGAATCGCCAGAGAAAGCAGCTTCGGTGCAGGCGGAAAACGTGGAACGAAAAGATCCGGCTACGCAGCCGATCAAGGCGATTGAAATGCCGAAAGCCGCAACTTCTATTCCTAAACAGACACAGCCTGAGCCAAAAGTATATACATACCGGCTGGTTATTGAGAAGGGCATGAGTCCAGAGAAGGTAGCGGAGATTCTTGAGAAGGCACATATTATTCCTGATAGGAAATTGCTGAATAAATATTTAAACGATACTGGTCTGATGGGTTTGGTACGTTATGGAACATATGACCTTAATAGCAACATGAAAATTCCGGAAATCGCAAAAATCATTACGACACCGAAAGCGGAATAAAAAAAGGGCGCGGATTGCACATGATGTTGTGCGATTCGCGCCTTTTTTATCGAACAGAAAAATTTCCTAAATATTTCGCTTATTATTTTGCAGTGTCGCGGCTGTTTTGCTTCGCGGCCGAAAAAGAACGAGAGAAAAAGCTTTGTGCATTTTGTCTAGCGAAAGGTGTAGCCGATTTCAAAGATGCGATGCCACGGAAGCTCAGCCTTTGCGATGCGCGGAGCGGGAGAAATAGCGACATATCGCCCGTTTTTTCGCGTGGCGAGAGAGAGGGTGGCGAGAAATTGATTGGTGCGCTTGGTCACGTTCTCCATTAACATCTTCTCTTCGAGAGGTGGCACTTTTTTGCTAGAGGAGTAGCGCAATGCGTATTCGTAACGTTTAATTGTATTGTAATAGTAATCTTCGGCGTAGCGGAGTGCAAGCCAACGTTCATGAGCTTCATTCCATGTTGGTTCATCGCGGATCATCTCCAGGTGCGCCACCAGCAGCCCGATGGTATTTCCACTTGTATTCCACGCCGCATAACTGTGAATTTTGCTGGAGAGCTTCTGTCGTAAATAATTTTCCATCCAACCTGTTTCAAGAAAGCTTGCGTAAGAGACATCAGCCACACCGCGCAAGTTGTTAGGATGTGCACGAATCCAGTTCTGCAGATTTTCTATTGGCTCTTCGTGCGAATGAACATAGAGAGAAAGAAGGGCGGGCTGTCCGGAAGCAGGGGACTTCGGCTGGACAAACGCGATTTTTTTCCGGATTACTTCTGCAAGCGGTTGTCCATCATACGCTTTGATCGTATTTTGTAATTGTTCGTGTGAAAATGTTACGTCATAACGTGAAGCAGAGCCGGACAATTCGTTTTTGTAACGGGCCAGCAGCAGTGCTGTAATATCATCTGCTCCAGGCATGATGTACACGTTTCGTATGTTTTGCTCTTTGCAGTACTGGAGAAGACGCATTTCATTAAATTTTGGAAGACCCATATCGCTTGTGTCATCCAGACCGATCACGACGCCGTCGACCAACCCTGCTTTCGCCCAATCCGCCATAGTATAAAGAACACGGGTGTTTTCGTTAAACAGTTTCAAATAATCTCTAACATATGAAAACGGGATGGTATTCTGCATTTGACGCAGAAAGTAGAGCATATAATTCCTGCCTTTGACCGTGTTAGCCATCATGTACTGTGCATACTTACGGCCGTATTGCGTAAGCTCCGTCGAATATTTGAAAGCGGGAGTGATGTACGAAGGCTTCTCCCTGGGAATAAGCCCAATAAGGTATATGGTTTTATATTTATATGCACTTAGAATGCTTTGTAACTCAGCCAGACGGTATGCATTTCGCACATAGCTTTCCGCATGCCGTCCTTCAATTAGACTCCCGTTTAGCCACTGCGGAACGCAGATAAAAACGGCATCAGCTGTGGGCAACTGCTGTATTAAAAACGACTTTATTTTTGCGTAATCGGACGGGCGTTCATAATGATCGAGGCCATCTTCAGGGTAAACGACAGACGCGCCGCCGATTTCGCTGAGCATTTTTATGTATTCAGTATTGACCGGACGGCTGTCAAGCGGGATAAGCACAATCTTTTTTCCGGCGAACGATCCACTTGCCGATACGGATGATGCGGAGCATGCGAGCAAAAAAAAGAACATCATTATCCAAACCCCAAAAAACTTCACTTCATCTCTCCTTGGTTTACAGAATTGACCATGCATACGTTTTAGTTATATTCATCACGCTATAAAAGGATTCACATGAATCCGACACAAGCATACGGGAGGGAAAAGCACATGTCGCAACGTTTGCAGGATATTATGACAAGGCAAGTTGCTACCGTTCAGCCGAACCAGACATTGGAAGAGGCGGCACGAATCATGAATGAATATAACGTTGGCGCTGTTCCTGTCGTTGAAAACGGTCAGTGTGTCGGTATGATCACCGACCGCGATATCGCCACTCGCGCATCCGCACACAATCGTGATAGTCAGACGAAAGTGCGCGACGTTATGACGCACAACATCATCACCGCACCCGCTGATATGGACGTTCATGAAGCGGCTGATTTGATGGCGAAAAATCAAATTCGCCGTCTCCCGGTTGTGGATCACAATCAACTGGTCGGCATCGTTTCCCTTGGCGACCTTGCCGTGCAAGACATTTATCAGAACGAAGCGGGCATGGCTCTCTCTGATATTTCCCAAAACTATCCTAACAGAGGATAACATGGGAAGGAAGGGCCGGGGAAAATTTTCTCGGCTCTTTTGCCATTTATTTTAGTAATCATGAAACTTTCTTCTACGCAAACTAAGCGTGGAGGTGAAACGCATGCACAAAGCATTCAAGCAAGTGATTATCATGTCTTTAGCACTTATGATGGCTGGATCGCTTGCGGCGTGCGGTCCGAGAAAAGATGGCACGACCAAAACGCAATCCGAAACGTACCGCCTCAATCAGTATCGTACCAACGGCACGGTCATGGATGATAATTTCGGCATTCGCCCGTACGGTACACAACAGTACAGTCTGCGTCCAGATATGGCGTATATGTACCCGAATGCCAGAGCAGGGCAATATAACATTTATGGGGCCCGTCCCCATAGTACCGTCGAACAAGATCAAAAAGCCGCCGAAAGAATGGCACAGCTTGCGGCCAATGTCCACGGTGTGACTCGCGCTACAGCGATTGTGTACGATCGCGATGCAGTGATCGGCGTTGAAGGAGCGACTGCATCCAATATGAAAATGTTGGAGCGCAGCGTTCATGAAGCGCTAAGGCGAGCTGAACCGGGATATACGATCCATGTTACCGCGGATAAAACGCTCACCCAGCGCATCCGCACGCTAAGCGCTAATATGGGAAACAAGGGGACGAATGCGATGCGTACGTTTGGACGGGACATTACTCAGTTAATCCGTGATATCGGCCGTTCTGTTACCGCGCCGTTTCGTTAAGTTAAATGGAAGAGAAAGGGAATGTCCGGATGGGTATTCTCTTTTTCTTTTGCGATGGGAGGAAACATGGTATCATAGTTAAATGTGGACAATGAGAAGAAAAACAGGCGCCAGAACTGCCGCCTGTTTTTCCTTTTGCATAAACATTACAAAACGGAGGCGTTTTCACATACATGGCAACAGCAAGACCAAGAAAAACGTTTGCAATTATTTCTCACCCGGACGCCGGGAAGACGACATTGACTGAAAAACTGCTTTATTTTGGTGGAGCCATTCATACGGCAGGCATGGTAAAAAGTCGTAAATCCAAACTACAAGCGACATCCGACTGGATGGAAATCGAAAAGCAGCGCGGAATTTCGGTAACCTCCAGCGTAATGCAGTTCTCCTATAATGGATATGCGGTTAACATTCTGGACACTCCAGGGCATCAGGACTTTAGCGAAGATACATACCGTACGTTGACGGCAGCTGATAGTGCGGTAATGTTAATTGATGCCGCCAAAGGAGTAGAACCACAGACCATTAAGTTGTTTGAAGTATGTCGGATGCGAAAAATTCCGATTTTTACTTTTATCAACAAAATGGATCGTGAATCGAAAGATCCGCTAGCTTTATTAGAGGAACTGGAAGAAGTGCTTGGCATCCGCTCCTGTCCGATGAACTGGCCAATTGGTTCTGGCATTGATTTTAAAGGAGTATATGATCGGGAGAGGCAGCAGGTGGAACTTTTTAAACATGGAGAAAAAGGACGCCATATTTTCCCCGTATTCCAGGAGGGAAAAAGTAATGAGAAAGTGAAGGAACTGTTGGGCGAAGAAAGATATATGAAGCTGAAAGAAGATATTGAGCTACTTGATATCGCGGGTGATCCGTTTGATCGTGAAAAAATTGACAATGGATTATTGACGCCTGTCTTTTTTGGGAGCGCGCTGACAAACTTCGGTGTAGAGTCGTTCCTTGAGTATTTCCTCAGGCTGGCTCCGGGACCGGCTCCCCGTATGAGCGATAAGGGCCTCATTTCTCCAGAGCACAACAAGTTTTCCGGATTCGTGTTTAAAATTCAGGCAAATATGAATCCTGCGCACCGTGATCGAATCGCTTTTTTGCGCATTGTTTCGGGCAAATTTATTCGAGGGATGACCGTACAACACGTGCGCACTGGAAAACGTATCAAGCTTTCTCAGCCTCAGCAATTTCTGGCACAGGAACGCAACATTGTGGAAGAAGCGTATCCAGGAGACATTATTGGCTTATTTGATCCAGGAACGTTTGGCATCGGCGATACGCTGGTAGAAGGAAATCAGACGTTTAGCTTTGCGGATATTCCACATTTTTCGCCTGAGATTTTTGCGAAGGTACGCGCCAAAGACACGATGAAATATAAGCAATTTCATAAAGGAATGCAGCAGCTTACGGAAGAAGGGGCTGTCCAATATTTCACGACGGCCGCTCCCGGCGCCGAAACGTTGATTCTCGGCGTGGTGGGCCAATTGCAGCTTGAAGTTTTTGAATACCGTATGCGCAACGAATATGGGGTAGATGTAGAGCTTCAGCCGCTAGGTTTTACACTTGCCCGCTGGGTGAAAGGGAACAAAAAAGAACATGAATTAAATCTCATCCAGTATGGAGGCAGTCTTGTTGTACGCGACCGGGAAGGAAGGCTGGTCGTGCTGTTGGAAAACGAATTCGCTGAACGCTGGGCGAAGGAGAAAAATCCGGATGTGGAGTTCGTCAGCACATCGTACGAATGATAAGGTAAGGAATCTAAAGGAATTTTCGGATAAACGGCTTGATGCTATCGATGCCGATGGCGAACCCAAGCCCATGGTTGTCCCGGATAATAAAGGCGTTCATGCCGATTGCTTCACCGTTCATATTAATGAGCGGGCCTCCGCTGTTTCCAGGATTGATCGCGGCGTCTGTTTGAATGATGTCTTCATACTTCCGGTCGGCGATTTGAACCGGCCGGTTTTTTGCGCTGATAATGCCGGTTGTAACTGTATTTTCCAGACCGAGTGGATTGCCGATGGAGATGACAAGTTCCCCGACCTGTGCTTCTGTGGAGGAACCAAGAGGAAGTACAGGTAGCGGATTGCGGGTTTGTATGTGAAGTAGCGCGAGATCGCGTTTCGGATTACTCCAAACGACGTTCGCCTTTTTCACTTCTCCTGAATAGAGCTTAACGTAAATTACGCGGGCGTTATGAATCACGTGCTCGCTCGTTAAAATATAACCGCGCGGATGAATGATAAAGCCGGTGCCGAAGCTGCGGCGCACTTCTTTTTCGTGAGGCTGTGAATTCGGAAATAAAAAATTATGAAGAATTTGTGTCATTTTTTTGTTGACCGCGTAGTCTTCCGTTGTAATGGAAATAATGGCAGGTTTTACTTTTTCAACGATTGGAACGAAAAAATTGGCGGGATGCATGTAGGAAGGTTTGCGGAATGTACGCGTTATATGCGTTACTTTTCTTTTCAATCTCTTTCCTCCTTCCTGCACTGGGGCGAAGAATCGGCCTCTAGGCAAGGATAGCTTCTTCTGCCAAGTATATGATTTGCCTTTGACCATTTGGGATAAGAGCGAATCTTTTTTCTCCATATAGTTTATGTTGCTTGTTGGACAGTGTGAAAGTATTTATTTTCTTATAATTCGTATAAAGCAGACGTTTCTGGTACATGCTAGAAAATACATACAGTGGAATACCAAGGAGGTCTGTAATGATGAATGAAATGCCTTTATCTATTTATACGGGACAAATTTTTAAACCTTTCGCCTGGAAAGCGAATTTTGACATGGAATTTTCTTCAGAATGTATGTACTGTGATTCCAATAAGAATCTTAAAGGGTATGTGGTAGAAGATGAAACAGGTGGTTCAGTACGGGTAGCGATTTGCCCGGTGTGTCAGAAAATAAATGCCAGATATTAAAGTGGGTTAAAAGTCGCCTTTCCTGAATACATATAAGGCAAACTGATAGTGTGTGTCGGGAAAGGGGAACGACAATGGAAAAGCAGTGTAACCGTTGCGGCCATGTAATGCATTTGTATTTGCGAAAGCTTGTCTATATGAACCATACGCAAATCGAACATGTGCCTATGTACTGGTGCTGCTATTGCGGGCACCACGAATTAGTTGAACAAATTAAAGAAGAGTTGAAGCAATGCTTACAGCGGCTGCACACCGAAAAAGGAACAAAGGCGATTTCGTTTGCTGAACATTCCATATTTACGCGCATGATGCTAAAGACCTGCGCGCAAAAACCTTGCTTTACCGTTGATGAATGGCTCGACCTATATCTTCTGGCCAAATCGCTGGGGGATAAGCAATGGCTCAGGCAGGTGCTTGTTTCTTTACGGGAAGTAGCGCGCTCGAAATGTGAATAAAGTTTTACAATTTATTAAAAAAACGGGTAGATAGAAGGATATTTATCCGTTTTTTTGGTAGACATTTCCCTAATCTTTTTATTACAATAGAAGTAAATAAATGTGGGAGGTACGCTTAAGATGGGTGGGCAACAAATTGCCATGTTCGGTTTGATTGCATCGATGGCCATTCCGCTCATTTTGTTATCCATGATGTTTATTGCCGCAAAGAGAAAGAAAAGCTCTTAAAGGCGTGAACATAGAGGAGCCCCCTGACGTTCGGCTGTCAGGGGGTTTTGATATCCGGGAACGTAAGCGTAGGAACGGGGTGTTTTTGCATCCATTTTTCTTTTTTCGTGATAAGATACTGCAACGCATCGCTCGGTTTTCCATAGAGCAATACAAGCAGTTTTTGCGAATGCAACAAATCATCGTGCGTTAATTTATAATAATCTTCCGCCGGGTAAGGCATGAGACCCGGGGTTAAGGCATAGTAAAAGTTGGAGTCGGGACGTACCCATTTTTCCTTGGTTGCCTTAATAGCGGCGAACAGCTTGGAGGCCGCCTGTTTTTTGGCCGGGTTTTGATCATATAAATATGCTTCCAGCAGATAATTCATGTTGGCAGCCAGATGGTTGAGCGACGTGTGCGTCCGCCTGCTGTTTTGAGCACCTACATAATCAGGAATAAAGCTGATCGTTTTATCGCCAGCTTTCTGACTATATTTGTCGATATAGCGCAGCATATAATGGTCCCACTTGCGCAAAGTTTCCCTAATATCCGGATCGGGTTTTTGCTGCACGTAGCGCAATAAAAACAGCGCATTGTCGGCGTTTCGACGGTTATCCATATAGGCGTAATCAATGTTATATTCGCGGCGGAGCCATTGTGAACGCGGATACGTGGGCCAGTAGCCCTCTTCGTTCTGTGATTGCACTGCCGTATAGGCTAGATGAGTGGCGATATCCATAAACAGGCTGCCCATCGCTGGATAAGATACGAAATCATTAGCGCGCAACCCTTCGCCATTAGCAGGGTTCCGGTAGAAGGCCATTTTCGAACTTGGTTCGTAGTTTTCCGGAATAATGGAGTATGCACCGTCTGCCCGCAGTTTTTTGTCATGTTCGAATTCGATTTCTAACGCTTTTTTGTACGCTTTTGGCTCATTCCAGTTAATTAGAGGATGGCCGGCGAGTATGCCCCAGGCAGTGCTCATGGAAGTGCTGTCTGCGGGTAAGGTGACTTTGTATTGCGTGTATCCGTTTTGCACCACCTGCACATCGGATGCATAATATGGGAGCTCTTCGTAGACAGTATAGCCGAGAGGACGGTATACTTCCGCTTTACCAATCCGGTAGAACAATTTTTGGCCGTCCACGTACGCGGCTTTAGATAATGAGTTGGGAAGTTCATCCCATCTTTGCCAGGCCGGGGGTTTACCGGGTGCGAACATATGCACGTATCTTGGTTCGTTTTCTTTGACAGTAATTTGAAGGAACGCTTTGTTCGCCTTAGGAGTAGCATGGTTTTCGGCGAAGTATAAAATATCTCCGTTTTTTATCTTGGCTATGGTCAACCGGAAGAAGCGTCCGTCTTTTTTGTAATCGTAACGCGTATAGATAGCATGTTCGTAACGTTTCTCGGTTGTTACTGGTTTAACGTCCTCCATCCAGCCACCTAAATTGATTTTATAATCGCTGAGCACGAAACTTTTAATCCGGTAGGAAAAATCAGCCGATATATTATTTGCGACAAGAACAAAGGAGCATAGGAGTACCGTTATAGTGCTGATCACCAATATACGCTTTGCATATCTCAAGCTGTATCCCTCCTTTCCAGACCACAGAGCGCATGGCAGCGATGAAGTATAAGAGGCCCATATCCTCACAGAGGAATGGACCTCTTATTTTTATTATACCTATAAAAGGATACAGATTAGAAATTTTGCATGGTAGCCCATACGTCTAGTTTTGTTTTTACACGTTTGATTACTTCATCCGTAAATTCGGTTGTTGTTGCACTTCCGCCTAGATCGGCCGTACGCACGCCTTGGCTTACGGCTTCAATGGTCGCTTCGTAAATTGCGCGGGAAGCTGCATATGCGTTTTGTTCATGGAAATATGTGAGCAGGGATGCGGAAGCAAGAATCATCGCCATCGGGTTCGCGATGTTTTTGCCTTGGAGAGCCGGAGCGGTACCGTGCGGTGCCTCTACCATTACGGCTTGTGTGTTGAAATTTTCGTCGAAACCGAGCAGGACGGATTCAGCGCCCGCGATAGAACCAAACATTTGCAACACCATATCGCTTAGGCAGTCGCCGTCGCGGTTCAAAGCCGGAATGACCATCGCGTCACCAGCGGAAGAAAGCAGCAACGCATATGTAGCGTCAATGAGTTGTGGTTCGTATTTTACATTTGGGTAGCGTTTGCTTACGGCATCCATTTCTTCTTTCAGCATGCCTTCATAGATCGGGCTTACCGTGTATTTTGGACCGCCGAATACTTTAGCGTTTGTTTTTTGTGCATGGCGGAACGCGAATTCAGCAACGGCACGGCACGTTTTGCGATCAATTTTTTCGGTGCGGTATGCGATTTCATCTAAGCCTTCACCTTCGCGCCATTCCTTTGCACCGTAAGCATCACCGACAGCCATGCGAACAACGGAAATTGGAGCGTAAGCGCCCGCTACCGGACGGATGCCAGGAATTCTGCGGCCTGTCCGCAGGATGACTTTCCCATCGATTTCGCGGCGGAGAATTGCGTTCGGGCTGCCTACAGAGCCCTTTTCTTCCGGCGTGATTGTGGCCGCCTTTAAGCCAAATCCTGTTCTTTTCATTGCGCGCGCTGCTTCGTGTACGACTTCGTTATTTGTTTTTATGCGATTTTCGAGGCTTAAATCGTATGTCTCAAAATCAATTTCAAAGCCGATAACATCAGGCTGAAGTACGCGCAACGCTTCTTCAAGCAGTTCTTGGCCAGTCTGGTCGCCTTGCATAACAACAACTGTTTTTTTCATGTCTGTACCACCTCTTCTGAAATCTTTCTCTTCCTCTTTTATTTAACAAACAACCTTACTTATTATGCATGATTTCATAAAATATCTCAATTATTATTGACAGGATTTGTATGAGGAATACAAAGAAATTTTGGAGAAACTAACGAATGCATAAAGTCTGACTTTTTGCCGGAGGTTAAGAAAATGGTACAGAAGATACGCATGGAACCGTTGACCGCCAACGAACTTGTACAACTCGAAGCGCGGATGAGCCAGGAAGAAATGATTTGTCAAACATATATGAATGCGGCTTCCAATGTGGTAAGCACGGACTTGAAAGAATTATGCGGCCAAATGGCCGCACGTCATCAAAAAAATTATCAGCTGCTGTGTCAAATGCTGAATCAGCATCAGCATCCGCCGCACGGGGTACAGTAGAAAGGGGGCTGGAATGATGCCAGTATCAGATAAACAAATTGCCAGTGAATTGTTGGCATACGAGAAAATGATGGTTACCGCGTATGCGCAGACAATGACGGAGACGAACTGCCCGGAGCTTCGACAGGGGATTCAACAATTGTTGAATCATTCACTGCAAAACATCGTAGAAATTGGACAGATTATGGCAGCAAGCGGATGGGTGGCTCCGCGTTATGCATTGCCGGATGAAATTGCAGAAGCAGCAATTCGTGCCAGACAGACAAATCAGAATTTGCAACAAGCCGTATCTGCTTGGCAGGCAGCGGAAGCATCAGCCGGACAGCAGCAAGGGGCACGGAAGCAGCAGAATGGAACATAAAGCGGGTACCCGCTTGTATGTAGAACATACAGGCGGCTTTTTGTATTTATACCAGAGAAAAAAACAGGTAATATAAAATAGGAAGATGAACAGAATGAAAGGAGAGGAACAACGATGCAAGAATTGACTTCCATCGAAGAATTAAACCAATTTTTAGAGAAGAATCCTGAGGCCATTTTGTTGAAGCACAGTACAACTTGTCCGATTAGCAGCCAAGCTTACGACGAGTTTATGAAGTATGTCAAAAGTGTGGAGACAAAGCCGTGGGCGCTCATAATTGTGCAAACCGCCCGCCCGGTATCCAACGAAATTGCAGATCGTTTTGGCGTTAAGCACGAATCGCCGCAAGTATTGTATATAAAAGACGGCAGCGTGGCATGGCATACTTCCCATTGGAATATTACGGAGAAGAATCTGCAAGAAAATATAGTATAGGAAATTTTTGTAACATTTTAGCTATAAGTCAGATTGAAGACAAACTCCCTTGTCTCGCAAGAAACAAGGGAGTAATTAAAAAAAACTTTCATTAAACATAGAGATAAAAATTTGCAATTATTCCCACCTGCACTCCAATACGTCTCCTGTTTTGATGACATCCTGGAATGAAGCTGGATTTCCGTTAATTGTAATTACAAGATTTTTTCCTGAATCCATCGTTTGCAAGCTTTCATCTACATAGCGAAATACATCGCTGAAGATCGGATCGCCCGTGAAGCGAACTCGCACCGCGATGGACGCGTGCGCCCGGATCGGTTCCGTTAATGCAACGCGTTCCCCGTCCAAGTAAATTTCCATTTCACTTGCAGGGATTTGAACTGTTTTTCCATTGAATGTTATGATTGTGTTCACTTCTGTTCGTTCTTCAGGTGGAAGCACATCCTCGATCGTAGGAAGTGCAGTTGTATGTCTGCGATATAAAATCTGATCGTTTTTCTTAATTTTGTTATCCAGACTGGCTTCTTTTCCGTTGATAGTAAAAACGTATGTGGAATACGTATAATGCATTGCTTTTCCGTTGACGGTAAACGGCAGTTGCTGGGTTTCCATTTCCGGTCTGTATGCTCCTGCGGCGATGAGTACTTCGCGCAGTGTAGACGGCAGTGAGATTTCTATCTCATCCCTGTCCTTGAGAGGCGTATCCCATGACGCTTCCTGACCGTTAATAAAAATGAACGGAGAAAGGGATAACGGAGTATCATTTAGCATGATGTCCAGCGTGTCGGTGTCTCCTGCCAGTTCAATTGGTTTAGCTGAAGCGGGAACGCCATCTTTTCCCGGCTTAAATATGATCCGATCCTCCGCTTGAACAGGCGTATCCAGTTGTGCTGGCTCGTTGTTAAGGAGCAGAACGGGTGCTGTGCCATGCCCGCCAGGAATGATTTTCATTTTGCCGTTTACGTGTACGGTCATCGCCAGACCGGGACGTCCGTGCAGACGCTTGATGTCTATCCCCGCGTACAGCAGCACATCGCCGACAGTCATTTGTTTTAAATCAAAGATACGCAGCGTTTCCCCGTTAAGATGAATGGATAAATATTTAATCGGGTGTTTCACTGCCGCTACCGCAATTCCCAGCGGCGTTACGAATTCCGGCCCCGTTAGGTTCGCTTTGCCGATAAAGGCTTGGATAGCATCCGCGCCTCGTACAGCAACGCGCGCGGGAGGAAGATTCAAGCGTTCGGCAATTTTGGAGGGCAAGGTTGGTGTCAGGCTACCGCCGCCGATTAGTATCACTGCTTGCGGGGGATTTCCGTTTAACTCCAGAATGCGTTCGCTGATTAAATTGGCAAGGTTATGAATATCGGTTTCAATATTACGAATGACTTCCTCGCGGCTATAGGTGTATTCTATGCCGAGGATGTCGGAAAATGTGACCGTGTCCTGTGTCGACAGTTTCCGCTTGATTTCTTCAGCTATTGGAAAGTCAAGCAGATACGCCTGACTGAGCGCTTCCGTAATTTCGTCTCCAGCGATCGGCACCATGCCGTATGCTGTCACTGTTCCCGCTCCGGTAATGGCAATATCCGATGTACCTGCTCCGATATCAACCAGCGCCACATTAAGGCGGCGCATGGTGGGCGGAACAAGCACATTAATGGCTGCAATCGGTTCAAGTGTAAGCGCGCACATCCTGAGATCCGCTCGTTTTAGTGCAGCAATTAGGGAGTCGACAACTACACGAGGGAGAAACGTAGCGATAATTTCCACTTTTGCCTCGTTGCCGCGTTGGTCGATCAGGCTACCGATGATCTCCCCATCAAGAAAATAGTTGACCACGCTATAGCCAACACAATAATACTGGGTAAAGTCATTCGCTTTATGTTGTTTGGCCAGAATGCGCTGGGCTTTCTGGATGGCGGCAAGTTCAAGTGCGATACTATCGTTGTGTGATATTGGGCCTGCCCCGGAAATATCTTTGCTTACTTCGATGCGTTGTGTATGGAGTGAACGTCCCGCAGCCGCTACGGCCACGTCCGTGAGCTTTACATTTACTTTCGTTTCCAGACGCTGCTTGACACGAGAGATGACTTCAGCTACTGCCACTACGTCGTGGATTTGTCCGTCCAGCATTGAGCGCTCCGTATGCTCTTCGCATTCATACCCGATAACCTCAAATTTGCCTTCCGGGCTAGGGACCACCAGCAGTCCAACTACACTGCGCGTTCCGATATCAAGAGCGAAAATATGTTGTGAATGTCCTTCGCCCATACTTTACAACTCCTCCAATTATAAAGCGTGTCCTTCATGGTTTATTTGAAGGAATATGTAAGATATTCGCTGCGGGATAGAAAATTCCTTTTTTCTTTTATATAAAGGCTGACAAAGAACAAAGAATAAGATATAATACACTTCAAATATTTTTTTGAAAATTGTCTGAAAAAAATACAAGAGGTGGAGAGAAGATGAGCAACGAAAAGTTGGAGCAGCTTCGCAGTGATCTGGATGCGGTAAATCTTCAGATTCTGGAGCTGATTAACAGGCGAGCGGAGCTGGTGCAGGAAATCGGGAGGGTCAAGCTCAAGCAGGGGATTAATCGTTTTGACCCTGAGCGCGAACGTCAAATGCTGAACTTGATTCTGGAGCATAATAAAGGGCCGTTTGAAGACAGCACCATTCAGCATCTTTTTAAACAAATCTTTAGCGCCTCTCTTGAATTGCAAAAAGACGATCATCGCAAAGCATTGCTTGTAAGCCGCAAGAAGAAGCAGGAGGATACTGTGGTGGAAATTGGGTCTGTGCGGGTAGGCGATGGAGATCCGGTGCTTGTGGCTGGCCCGTGTTCGGTCGAATCGTATAATCAAGTTCGTCAGGTTGGGGAAGCGCTAAAAGCGAACGGCATTACCCTTTTACGTGGGGGTGCATTCAAGCCGAGGACGTCGCCGTATGACTTCCAAGGACTTGGCGTGGAAGGTTTGAAGATTTTGCGGCGTGTGGCAGACGAACTTGGCTTAAAAGTAGTGAGCGAAATCGTGAATCCAGCTGATATTGAAATGGCGACCGAATACGTGGATGTCATTCAAATCGGGGCGCGTAACATGCAAAACTTTGAGTTGCTGAAGGCGGCGGGCCGTGTGAAAACGCCGGTGCTTTTAAAGCGCGGTTTATCTGCTACCATTGAAGAGTTTATTCACGCTGCTGAATATATCGTGTCCGGTGGAAACGATCAAGTCATGCTTTGTGAACGCGGTATCCGCACATACGAAAAAGCGACACGCAATACGCTCGATATCTCCGCCGTTCCGATTTTGAAACAAGAGACGCACTTGCCAGTGCTCGTCGATGTGACGCATGCAACAGGACGCCGTGACATTCTGCTGCCGACAGCGAAAGCTGCGCTGGCTGTGGGAGCGGATGGTGTCATGATCGAAGTGCACCCGGATCCGGATGTGGCGCTTTCCGACGCAAAACAGCAAATCAATATCCCGCAATTCAACGAATTCGTCACTAAATTGCGCGAATCCGGCTTGTACAAAGAGAGCGCATCTGTTTTATAAGTGTGAACGGGCAAAAACCGCTGAGATGATTTCAGCGGTTTTTCTTATATACATAAAAAGAATAAGAGAGGTGCACCCTACAAGTATCATATTTCTAAGGAGAAACAGGGTGACGCATATGCCGCGACAGTATACACGAGCACTTGTCCTTATGACGATTCTTGTAACTGCATCGCTTGCTACAGGATGCGGCGGGCAAAAAATCCAGAGCGAGCATGGGAAGACACCGATTGAAGGACCGATGTCATTTGATCATCAGCTTCCAAAGCTAAGAAAAGCAGAGCGGCAGGAGCTGATCAATGCCATTCGCGAGGCGGAAGAAAAAGTGTGGCGTGCTACGGAGCATACAAAAGTTGCGTATGTAAAGGGGCAGCCAGTTCGTGTGTATAGCGATTTCACAAGCAAAAAACAATTATATAATTATTATAGACAAAGCTGGAGCGAGCAACTGGCAACGCAGCTCACGCATGAAACAATTGATTTGAATTATTCGATTCCTAACAAAGCGTTGGCCGTGCATCCTGCATTTCGCCATGTTAGCCTGCTTTCCATGAAAATGCCGGAAATCCGCGTAACTTCTTATTATAAAAACACAGCGGTTGTGGAATGTATAGGAACGCTTATGACAGGTGAGCGGCACCGCATCCAGTACACATTAATGAAAAGCAACGATAATAGTCGCTGGATTGTCGCTCACAAGGCTATTAGCGACGGCGGAATCGGGCCTTATATTGGAAACAAGAGAGGAACATAAGCGCTTATGGACAAATCTCATGTGAGAGTATGGATTTGTCTTTTTCCTTTTCATGAGGTTTACATGAATACGATTGCATGCAAGAGTGATTTATAATATGATAAATGAAAAATTATGAAAATGGGTGAAAACTGATATACAATAATTATGCATAAAGAATATAGGAGGAGTTACGATTGCCGGTTACAATTTATGATGTAGCAAGAGAAGCAGGTGTATCGATGGCGACGGTTTCTCGTGTTGTGAACGGAAACCCGAATGTAAAACCATCGACGAGAAAGAAAGTACTTGCGGCGATTGAGCAATTGGGCTATCGTCCAAACGCGGTGGCACGCGGTCTTGCCAGCAAGCGGACGACAACGGTTGGTGTTATCATTCCTGATATTTCCAGTCCGTTTTTTGCGGAGCTTGCGCGCGGTATTGACGATATTGCCAGCATGTACAAGTATAACATTATTTTGTGTAATTCGGATGAGCGTGTTGAGCGAGAAGTGCATTTAACGAATACGCTGCTGGAAAAACAGGTGGATGGCATTGTTTTCATGGGCCGTGAAATTACGGAAAGCCATATGCAGGTCTTTACAACCGCTTCTGTGCCGATTGTTCTCGCCGGAACAAAAGATCCAACCGGAAAGCTTCCATCGGTTGATATTAGCCATTACGACGCCGGTTACGATGCAACCAAGTATTTGATTGACAAAGGGCACAGGCGGATTGCGATGGTGACTGGACCGCTGATTGATCCGCTCGCGGGTATGCGCCGATTTGAAGGATATAAGCAAGCGCTGACAGAAGCCGGTTTGCCCTTGAAGGATAGCTATGTATACAATGGCAATTTCCGTTACGAATCCGGTCTGGCCGCTGTTGAACAATTTTTGTCTTTGGTGGAACAGCCGACGGCGATTTTTGCAGTTAGCGACGAAATGGCGGTCGGGGTTA
This sequence comes from Aneurinibacillus thermoaerophilus, assembly GCF_900099925.1. GTDB lineage: Bacteria > Bacillota > Bacilli > Aneurinibacillales > Aneurinibacillaceae > Aneurinibacillus > Aneurinibacillus thermoaerophilus. Next base: position 22,297 of record NZ_FNDE01000007.1, read on the forward strand.
TCCATGGCTTGCAGGACCGCGGCCTGCGCGTTCCGGATGATATAGATGTTATCGGTTTTGATAACATTCGCCTGGCAGAAATGGTGCGGCCGCGTCTGACGACAGTAGTACAGCCGATGTATGATATTGGCGCGGTAGCGATGCGTTTATTGACTAAGTATATGAATAATGAAAAAGTTGACCATCATATCGTGATTTTGCCGCATCGGATTGAAGAGCGTCAGTCTACCAAAGGACGTATGACAGAAGAACAGCAAGATGAATTGGAGTAAGGAGAAGCGGAGATGAAAATCGGAATCATTGGAGCAATGGACGAAGAAATTGAGCTATATAAAGAAGGCATGGAACTTACGCGTGAGACGCATAAAGCCGGCATTGCATATTATGAAGGGAAATGGGAAGGCAAAGAAGTCGTTCTCTGTAAATGTGGGGTCGGCAAAGTAAACGCAAGCGTATGCACACAGATTTTAATTGATACGTACGAAGCAGAGGCGGTTATTTTTACCGGTGTGGCGGGCGCATTGCACCCAGAGTTAGAAATCGGAGACATCGTCGTGTCATCGGATTGCCAGCACCATGATATGGATGTAACGGCGCTTGGTTTTGCGCGCGGTCAGATTCCTTTCGCTGATGTATCGGTATTCGAGGCGGACGGGAAACTGGTGGAAGCTGCGGTAAAAGCGAGCAAAAAGGTAACGGAAGGTAGAACGATTATTGGACGCATTTTATCGGGGGACCAGTTTATTGCAAGTCGTGAGACGGTACGGGAATTGTACGAGACAATGAACGGTGTCTGCACGGAAATGGAAGGGGCAGCTGTGGCCCAAGTGTGTGCAATGAACGGAGTGCCATTTGTTGTGATTCGTTCCATGTCTGATAAGGCAGATGGTTCGGCGCATGTGAATTTCCCGGAATTTACAAAGTTAGCGTCCAAGCGCTCTTATGAAATTGTAAAAAATATGCTGGAGCATTTATAAAGCGAAAGCGGAAGGACAACCCTTCCGCTTTTTTATCCACGCGGGCAATATAAAAGTGCTTTTTCGATTGTATTTTTGTTCTTGGCGGTAATCTCGGCCCGGCGCGGAATTGGCGGAAACAGCCCTTCAGGATCAAGAATTGTAGGCGCGAGTTGTACCGGGCTTTCTTCTTGATATTTAGCAATCCACGCCTGTGGGATGGGCACATTATTAACGATTCGCTGACCAGATAATTCAGCCCACAATAAAGTCCAGGCGCGCGGCACCACGCGCCAGATGTCATATCCTCCCCCTCCGGTTGCGATTAATCTGCCATCGCATAATTCTTCTGCAAGTTCCCTTGCCAGCTTGGGAATCTCCTGATAAATCCGCATTGATGTTGACAGATGTGTCAGCGGATCGAACATATGGGAATCACATCCATTTTGCGTCACGATAACATCCGGTTTAAATCCGCGAGCTACGGTCGGAAGCACGGTATCGTATGCTTCCAGCCATGAGTCATCTTCTGTAAACGCATCCAGCGGGACGTTGACCGAAAAGCCGTACCCTTGCCCATCCCCGCGTTCAGTAATATTTCCGGTACCAGGGAAAAGATATTTCCCTGTTTCATGAAAGGAAAGGGTCAGCACGTTCGGATCATCGTAAAATGCCCATTGTACGCCGTCGCCGTGATGTGCGTCCGTATCAATATAAAGCACGCGGGCGTCATATTTTTGGCGCAAATACGCAATCGCAACCGAGCAATCGTTATAAATGCAGAATCCGGAAGCTCGTCCACGAAAGCCGTGGTGAAGCCCCCCAGCCAGGTTGACAGCGTGGCGGTATTCGCCGGACATGACCAATTCAACGGCGCGAAGGGTTCCGCCGACCGCCAATGCCGATGCTTCATGCATATTAGGAAAGATAGGACAGTCCTCTGTTCCTAATCCGAAGCTTGCGGCAATGGGGATTTCCTGCTTCGAATGGCCGCATTCTTTCACTGCTTCGATATATTGCCGATCGTGTATAAGCGCCAGTTCGTCATCAGTCGCCATCCGCGGCGGCACAATATCGTTTTCGGAAAGCAAATTCATCATTTGCAGCAAATCCAGCGTCAATACGAGACGCTTTTGGTTAAACGGATGCTCTTCATTAAAAAAATAATGTAAATATTCGTCGCTGTAAATAAAAGCTGACTTTATTTTCATAGTAATCCCTCTGATTCTCTGGGCCAAATCATACGATAGCCGGCCTTCTCGATTTTGGAAACGATGTTGCGTGGATCGATTGTTTGTACGCGGAACACAAGATTTTTCTTGCATGGAAGAGACAGGCGTGTCTAAAATTTTTTCGTCCTCATTATGCGGTGTGCTGATAATGGAAGGACATGCATCCCGCACATCGCGGTCGGAGATAATTCCAACCAGCTTGCCTTCTGAAACAACCGGCAAGTGGCGAATCCGGTGCTGATGAATTTTTAGAAGTGCGAGTCGAATTGAATCTTCCGGCTCGATGGTTATTAAACTTCTTCTCATAATATCTTCTACGAGCATCGGATATTCCTCCCTGACTATAGAAATATTCGTGATATATATGCAGCCGGATGCCGAAGAACCTTGTTTCTTAGTATCGGTTTAATACATAAAACGATTTTGAAAGCGGATGCGATCAAAGGCTTGCACCGATTCCATGGGAATGTTCTTTCCGATTCTTGCCATTAAGCAGTTCGCGGGATGGGCACAAATCTCCGGATCGTCGGTGGCGAACCACTCAAGACCGACGGAAGCCATTACTTTTTCCATAATTTTTCTGTATTCCCATACATCGAGTCCTGTGCCTTTTAAATCCCAGTGCCAGTAATACTCGGTCGTAAAAACAATGTAATTTTCCATCGCATCATCACGGAAGGCGAGCATCAGCATGTCTTCCCCCACATGTTGATGACGAAAACACTTGGTCACTTCAATGGCTCCTAGTTCTAGCAGGTCTTCCATTCCAGCCTGTGCCCATCGTTCCATTGGATCGGGGTAGAGGAAAGTGACATAGCCGACGATAGTATCATTATGAACTGCTAGAATAATGCGTCCTTCGGGAAGACCCGCGATTTCTTCCAGCGCTTTTTGCTGATCGCGCGGCTTGCGAAATGCTGTCAACCCTTCATCCATTTTAAGCATTGCGACACGTTCAGGCGAAACGGGTCCTTCGATTAGAAGCCTGCCTGCTGATTTTTCTATTTCTTCTCGATAATACGTTTTTTTGTGCTCCATATTCGTTCACACCTTACTATTCAGATATAAAATCGTTTTGTTATGTTTCACCGTTTGATTCAATCTATCATTTTTTCTTTATAATTAGAAATTATCTAATATTACCTATCATCCTGACAATGCATAAATTTGAAAAACCTGTGAATGATAATAATTGATAAAATAACAGATTATTTGGTATAATCGAAATAACGAAAGGGTTTTCAAAGGAAAAAATAGAGTATATGAATTTAGGTTGGGATCAAGTAAAAATTAGTGGGAGAGGAGCTGCAATATGAAAGAAACGATGCACAGCAAGATACTTCCCGTGGTTGGGAGCGGTTATAATATGCCTGCGTATGAAGAGGCTTATAACAATTTCAGCTGGGAAGATGTAGAAAAGCAATTTACATGGTATGAAACGGGCAAAGTAAACATGGCACACGAAGCAATTGATCGTCATATAGGCACCCTCCGCGAAAACAAGGTAGCGCTTTATTATAGCGATGCAACACGCGATGAGAAATATACATTTGCAGAACTGAAAACTTTATCTGATAAATTTGGAAATGTACTTCGCAAATTGGGAGTTCGGAAAGGGGAGCGCGTGTTTATTTTTATGCCCCGTACACCGGAACTATATGTAAGCGTCCTAGGTACGATTAAAGTCGGCGCCATCGTTGGTCCGTTATTCGAAGCTTTCATGGAAGGCGCGGTGCGCGACCGTCTGGAAGACAGTGAAGCGGTTGCGATCGTCACGACGCCCGCACTGTTGCCACGCGTTCCGGTAAAAGAGCTTCCGGCGTTGAAGCATGTGATTCTGGTTGGTGCAGAAGGAGAACTAGAAGAGGGACAGGTAAGCTATGAGAAGGAAATGGAGCAGGCTTCGGAAGATTTCCAAATCGAATGGGTAGATCGTGAAGACGGTCTTATCTTGCACTATACGTCCGGTTCTACCGGAAAACCGAAAGGTGTGCTTCATGTTCATAATGCCATGATTCAGCACTATCAGACAGCCAAATGGGTGCTGGATCTGAAGGATGACGACATTTACTGGTGTACGGCTGACCCGGGTTGGGTAACCGGGACATCGTATGGTATTTTTGGCCCATGGCTCAATGGGGCAACTAACGTTATTCGTGGCGGCCGCTTCAGTCCGCATGATTGGTATTCCACCATTGAGAAATACAAAGTTACCGTTTGGTATAGCGCTCCGACCGCATTTCGCATGCTGATGGGAGCGGGTGACGAAGTGGTGAAGCAGTATAATCTGTCCAGCTTACGTCATATTTTGAGCGTAGGGGAGCCGCTGAACCCGGAAGTCGTATATTGGGGCACGAGAGTATTCAATAAGCGTATCCATGACACATGGTGGATGACAGAGACGGGCGCCCAGCTAATCTGTAATTATCCGAGCATGCCAATTAAACCAGGTTCCATGGGTAAACCATTTCCAGGTATTGTCGCGGCAATTGTGGACGATGAAGGCAATGAATTGCCGCCGAACCGCATGGGCAACCTGGCGATTAAAGTCGGTTGGCCGTCAATGATGCGCAAAATTTGGAACAACCCGGCCAAGTATGAGGAATATTTCCGCTTGAAGGGTTGGTACGTATCCGGTGATTCAGCATACATGGATGAAGACGGATATTTCTGGTTCCAAGGCCGTGTGGATGATGTGATTATGACGGCGGGTGAGCGTGTGGGCCCATTTGAAGTCGAAAGCAAGCTGGTTGAGCACCCGGCGGTAGCAGAAGCGGGGGTTATCGGTAAGCCAGACCCGGTACGCGGGGAGATTATCAAAGCGTTCATCTCACTGCGTGACGGATATGAAGCGACCGATGAACTGCTGGAGGAAATCCGCCAGTTTGTCAAAGTGGGGCTGGCTGCGCACGCAGCGCCGCGCGAAATTGAAGTAAAAGATAAATTGCCAAAAACGCGTTCCGGTAAAATCATGCGCCGCGTCCTTAAAGCGTGGGAACTTGGGTTGCCGACCGGAGACCTGTCTACAATGGAAGATTAAACATAAAAAAGGAGGGGAATTAATCCTCTCCTTTTTTTCCTTCTTTTTTACTATCTGTTTTTTTCTCTTCCTTCGGTTTGTCTTCAGACGGCTTGGATTGCTTCTTCGAAGATGTTTTTTCGCCGTCATCATTACTCGTCTTTTTGTCGGAAGGAGTTTTTTGTTCATCCGACTGCTTGTTGTCTTCTTTTGGCTTATCGGCATTATCACCGGGCTGCTCGGATTTTGTTTCGTCTTCTGGCTTCTCTTCTTTCGCTTTGTTTTTATCCACTGTTTCGCCTTCAGTGTTTGGCTTCTGTTCGCTGTCGTTCTTTTTCTCTTCTTCCGTCTTTCCATAGGAAGCAGGATTTTTTGAAGTTGCCAAATCGGCGTTATAAATGGCTGCCATGGACGTTCCTGGCGGACGCTTCATATAATTGCCGGCAGGCGAAAGATTCGGGTCGATTTTCAGAGCGGAGCTGAAAATTTTTCCCCAGACGTATTGAGCGTTATAAAATGAGCTCTTATATAGTTTGTATTTTTTATCATAGCCAATCCATACCCCAAGAGAAATGTCGGGGGTGTAGCCCACAAACCATTTATCTCGATAATCCTGCGATGTTCCTGTTTTTCCTGCGACATCGCGTCCCATTTTGTAGGGACGTACCCTTGTTCCGGTACCACTGTCGATAACATCGCGCAACATATCCGTAATCATCCAGGCGGTCTGTGGTGAGAACACGCGTACCGGTTTTGGTTTGTGTTGGTATATCACTTCATGCTCGCTGTTTTCGATGCGCTCAATTAAATAAGCATCGATGAAGTTCCCTTCATTTGGGAAGGTAGCATACGCATTTGTTAGCTCTTCCACAGAAATCCCATGCGTAAATCCACCGAGTGCAGTAGGCAGGTAGTAGTCGCTGTCCACAATTGAGTTTATGCCCATTTTCTTTACGTAAGAAAGCGATTTTTTAACCCCGGTTTCGAAATACACTTTAACGGCCGGTACGTTACGTGAAAATTTCAGAGCATGGCGTATGGTCATCGGCCCTTTAAAGTTATTGGAGTCATTTTTCGGGGTATATCCACCAGGGAACACAGTCTCCTCATCGACAACGATTGAATCAGGTGAAATAATGCCTTCCTCAATAGCAGGGGCATACACGCCGACAGGTTTGATTGCCGAACCCGGCTGACGGGGCACGGTTGCATGGTTTGTTTTCTCAATTTCGAAGTCACGTCCTTCGATCATGCCGAGAATAGCCCCTGTTTTATTATGGATTAGGATAGCTCCTACCTGTTCCGGCATTCGCTTGCCACCGATTGGTGGACGTTCCGGGCCAAAGTTATCAGAATCAGTGGCGATTTCCTGCATTTTTTCATAAATGCGTTTATCAATGGTGGTATAAATGTGGTAGCCACCCTGACGAACCGCCATTCGTTTTTCTTCCAGAAGTTTTTCATACGGTTGATTTTTTAGTTCCGGCTTTTTCTCAAAATCTTGTTGTAACAGGATTTCCGCTGCGCGTTTTTCGATTTCCATCATAAGGAATGGATATTTCTCAAACGCTTTAGGTGTTGGTTTAGCCAAGTGCGCTTCAATATCATAAGCCAATGCTTCATCGTATTGCTGTTTCGTGATCTTGCCGTTTTCCAGCATGCGGTTCAGCACGATTTTTTGGCGCTCTTTTCCCAGTTGAAGACCCCTCTTTTTAAATGGAATATAAGAAGAAGGTGCCTGCAACATTCCAGCCAGATAAGCCGATTGGGCGATATTCAAATCTTTGGCATTCACGCCAAAAATCCCTTTAGCTGCCGCTTGAACGCCATATACATTCGAACCATTGGCGTTTTTTCCGAAGTACATTTTATTAATGTACGCGTCGAGAATTTGTTCCTTACTGAACATGCGCTCTATTCGCAATGCAAGGAAGATTTCTTTAAATTTTCGCTCCATTGTTTGTTCGGGCGAAAGGATCGTTTGTTTTACAAGTTGCTGGGTTAGGGTGCTTCCTCCTGTCTGCACCGATGCTCCGGTAATCTGCTGGATTCCGGCCCGGGCGATGGCGGAAGGAACGATCCCGTTGTGCTCAAAGAAATATTTGTCTTCCGTTGAGATGATAGCATCAATTAAATGAGGTGAGACCTCTTTATGCGATACAAGCCGACGGTCTTCTGCTGTGATCAATTGGCCGATCATTGTTTTGTCTTTGAAATATGCGAATCCGGTTAAGTTATTGGTAGAGATTTTTTGGTAAATTTCATTATAACTGCGAACCGGGTCGTCTTTGACAAGCGAAGCGACATAACCAGCGGCGGTACCGCATGCGAAAAGCACGCCCATAAAGAATAGAATGGCAGAAACTTGAAAAATAATGAGAAGAGTATGCCAAATGCTTTTTTTGCGCCTTGGCCTATCCGGCGTACTTGCGGAACCGTTTTGTTTTTCCATACAATTCCCCCTTACCTGTAACAGAGACATTATATCATAAAGACGATTCCTGAGGTTAAATGTTGCATTCTCTTATTACTTTTAGTTATTATGGTAATAACAAAGGCATAATATCATTTTATTCACGATGAAGGCGTATCAGTAGTGGCTTTGGAACCGGAAGCAGCAGAGAGTCGGTGGAAGGTGAGAACCGGCCCGGCCAGGCAACGAAATACAGCGTTGGAGTGAATTCCGCTCCGTATAGATGTGTGGGCGGACGGTATATTCGTTTGGAATAGGCCGTTATCCGTATGAGTGAAGGGCTTTTTTGCCCTTAAGTAAGGGTGGTACCGCGAGCAAACTCGTCCCTTTTTGGGACGAGTTTTTTATTTTGTTTTAAGAAATTAGGAATTGGAGGAAGCAGACATGATTGAAGAAAGCATTGCTTTGACCGAAGAGCAGGCGCGTGAAGTAGAGCGTCAGATGAGCATTATCCGCCGTGGTGTGGCAGAAATTATACCGGAAGAAGAAATGAGAAAAAAGGTGGAGCGTTCTGTCGTAACTGGAAAGCCGCTAAAAATAAAGCTTGGGCTAGATCCATCCGCACCGGATATTCATATTGGCCATACTGTGGTGCTTCACAAGTTGCGTCAATTCCAGGAGTTAGGACATAGAGTGCAATTGGTTATTGGCGATTTCACAGGACGAATCGGTGACCCGACCGGGAAATCCGAGGCGAGAAAGCAACTTACAGAAGAGGAAGTCAAAAAGAATGCAGCGACATATGTAGAACAGTTTGCGAAAATCCTCGATACAGGCAAGATTGAGGTCAATTATAATAGCAAGTGGCTAGCGCCTATGAATTTTGCAGATGTAGTAAACTTAGCTGCGAAAATAACAGTAGCTCGAATGCTTGAACGGGATGATTTTGAAAAACGTTATTCAAATAATCAACCGATTAGCGTCCATGAGTTTTTCTATCCGTTGATGCAAGGATATGATTCGGTAGTATTGGAAAGCGATGTGGAACTGGGAGGGACGGATCAGAAGTTTAACTTGTTGATGGGCCGTCAGTTGCAGAAGGAATTCGGACAGGAACAGCAATGCGCGCTGATGATGCCGATCATCGAAGGATTGGATGGCGTACAGAAGATGAGCAAAAGCTTGGGCAACTATATCGGTATTAGCGAGCCACCGAAAGAAATTTACGGCAAAGCCATGTCAATTCCAGACGAACTGATGGTAAAATATTACGAACTAGCGACCGATATTTCTATGGAAGAATTGGAGAGGCTCAAGAGAGGGTTAGCTGACGGTTCCGTGCATCCGCGCGACGCTAAAATGCGCCTTGCGTATACGTTTGTAAGAATGTATTGGGGTGAAGAAGCGGCAAAACAAGCGGAAGAACATTTCAAAACCGTGTTCCAGCAGCGCGCGCTACCTGCGGATATTCCGGAAAAAGAAGTAGCCGTAAGCGAATTGGAAGACGGCAAGATGTGGGTTATCAAGCTTTTGTCTGTGCTGGAACTCGTGCCGTCAAATGGCGAAGCGCGCCGCATGGTGCAACAAGGTGCCGTAAAAATCAACGAAGAAAAAGTGACTTCCGTGGATGAGCATATCGCCGTGGAAGACGGTATGATCGTTCAGGTCGGGAAACGCAAATTCGTGAAAGTAGTGATTAAATAATAATAAAACTCCCGTCGGAGACGACGGGAGTTTTGCTTGAATTTAAGATTAACGAGAGTAGAACTCGACGATCAACTTTTCGTTGATTTCAGCCGGCAGTTCTTCACGGTCTGGCAGGCGAGTGTACGTACCTTCCATTTTTGTTTCATCATAGCTCAGATAGTTTGGCAGGTATGCACGAGCTTCCAGCGATTCTTTTACTATGCTTAAGTTGCGGCTCTTTTCGCGCAGGCCAATTACATCGCCAGGTTTCACACGGTAAGAAGGAATGTTTACTTTCTTGCCGTTTACTGTAATGTGGCCGTGAGTTGTCAACTGACGTGCAGCCGGACGAGTTGGTGCGAAACCAAGACGATATACCAAGTTGTCGAGACGAGACTCAAGCAGCTTCATGAAGTTTTCACCGACAACCCCAGGCATTTTTGTTGCTTCGTTAAATGTTTTGCGGAATTGCTTTTCCATCAAGCCGTACATATGACGAAGCTTTTGCTTTTCAGTAAGCTGAATCGCGTATTCGCTCATTTTACGACGGGAATGTCCATGTTGTCCCGGTGGAAAATTACGTTTGATGTCTTTGCCAGTTCCGTCTAGGGAAATGCCCAGACGACGAGCCAATTTGTGGCGTGGTCCAGTATAACGTGCCATAAAATTCCGTTCTCCTTTACATTTAGATTTAATAGGTGTTTACTTCCGCCTGGCTAGTTCCTAACTTTACTGCATGCTCTTCGGACGGTAGCGTTTCCGCCGCATGCTCCATTAAGGGATAAAACAGCCGCTGCCCTTAAGGGAGGAAGCTAATGAATTGACCAGACGTTTTTACCTAAAATCATTGCTACCCTAGGATGAAGCACATAAATAATATTATATTCCCTTATAATAGAAAGTCAATATTTTTCCCGGTTGACAATAATAATTCCGGTCGCAACGAACAGCAGAGTCAAAAATACTACGAAATGAAGCGTTTCATTGAGGAAAATGGCAGAAAACGATGCGCCGAACATCGCTGTAAAAGTGATGTCTATCCGGTTTGCAACAAATTTCTCCGTATTCAATCGTATGTAATCTTTTTTACTAAGAAAAAATAGATTGAGAAAATACAGAAAAATTATGTAAATCACAAAGAAAAAGATGAAAAGGGAACATAAATATAGTACAATATCAACCAAGATAAGTTTGCTGTAGAAAGTAATAGAAGAGAATCGTTGAGAGGAGTTAGAAAAGATGAGTAAAGTGGAAACAAAAAAGGGATACTTCGGGGAGTTTGGGGGGAGCTTTGTACCAGAGCCGTTGCAGGCTGCGCTCGATCATTTGGAGCAGGAGTTTGAACGGTATAAGGATGAGCCTGACTTTAATGCAGAACTGGAACATTATTTGAAGGAATATGTTGGGCGCCCGAACCCGCTTTATTATGCGCAGCGCTTAACTGAGAAGCTTGGAGGCGCGAAAATTTATTTAAAACGTGAAGACTTAAACCATACGGGAGCGCATAAAATCAATAATGTGATGGGCCAAGTTCTGCTTGCCAAGCGCATGGGCGCAAAGCGTGTGATCGCGGAAACAGGGGCAGGTCAGCATGGAGTGGCGACAGCGACTGCATGCGCGATGTTTGGAATGGAATGCGTCATTTATATGGGGGAAGAAGATACTCGCCGTCAGGCATTGAACGTATTTCGTATGGAACTTTTGGGGGCGAAAGTAGTAGCGGTAAAAGACGGCGCCCGCACGCTGAAGGAAGCGGTAGACGCTGCGCTCAAGGACTATGCGGAGAATTACGAAAGTACGTTTTATTTGCTCGGGTCGGCTGTCGGACCGCACCCATACCCCACTATTGTACGCCATTTCCAATCCGTTATTGGCAGAGAAGCACGTGCGCAACATCTTGAAAAAGAAGGAAAGCTGCCGGACTATATTATCGCGTGTGTGGGTGGCGGAAGCAACGCCATTGGTTTGTTCGCTCCGTTCTTTGATGACAAAGAAGTACGCATTGTCGGCGTTGAACCAGGCGGAAAAGGGCTTGCACCGGGGCAGCATGCCGCGCCGCTTGTAGCTGGGGAGCCAGGGATCATTCACGGTTTCAAGTGTTACATGATAAAAGATGAAAATGGTGAGCCTGCCGCTACACATTCGATTGCTGCTGGTCTCGACTATCCAGGCGTCGGACCTGAACATAGCTATTATAAAGCGATTGGTCGTGCGAAGTATGTAACGATCGACGATGCTGAGGCGCTTGAGGCGTTTCACGCTTTGTCGCGAACAGAAGGCATTATTCCCGCGATTGAAAGTTCTCACGCGGTGGCATATGCAATGAAACTTGCCCCAACATTATCGCCGAACCAAACGATTATCGTTAACCTTTCCGGCCGTGGAGACAAGGATGTGCAACAAGTTTTCAACATGATGCATAATAAAGGACAATAATGATGAAAAGAGGCCCGAACCCCCGGGCCTTCTTTCATTATATAATAGATCAAAAGGTTCAAAAGTTTTGAAGCGGTGAGCCGCTTAAACTTTCTTGGTATTTTACGTAAAACATATGCTATCATCTGGAAATGTATAGAAATAATGAGTGAAACCTTATTTGATATTTCGTATAATTATTATATGATAAGTAATATTAAGAAGGGACTGAATTTTCTATTACCACTGTAAAGCACATTTATCTTGTTCGTCACGGGGAAACCGAATGGAATGCCAAACGTTTAATTCAGGGACATAGCGATATTCCACTGAACAGGCGAGGCAAAGAGCAGGTGCGACGATTAGCGGCGCGCTTAAAACAATCGCCTATTTCCCAGATTTGCTCCAGCGACTTGCAGCGGGCTTATGATACGGCGCAGGCGGTGGCCGATATGCTTGGTTTATTTGTTTGCCGCCATGTGGAACTTCGCGAGCGGAATTACGGGGACTGGGAAGGAAAAGATTACCGCATGATCCAATCGCAGTTTCCCGACTTTAACCCGTGGATGGATACAGAAAGCAAGTATAATGTTGAGACGTTTTCCGCGATGCAGCAGCGGGGAATGTGTTGTTTGCAGGAAATTTTGCGGGAGAGCGAAGCAGAGCATATTTTGGTGGTTAGCCACGGGGGCTTGATTAATGCGCTGTTGCATCATATAAGCGGGGGAGTGCATGGAACCGGAAAAACAAAGTTGGTAAATACAGGAATTAGTTACGTTCGATACGAAAAAGGCAACTGGACAGTGCATACAGTGAATGACGGAACGCATCTAGCCGACCAGTAAGAGAGTGGGAGAGAAGGGAGAAGGCGGGACTGTGAAGAAGCACACGGTGGATCAAAATTGTGGAGAGATTGAGTCTTCTTATTTTTACAGGGAACGACTTGCGCATATTTTTCGAGATAGTTTCCAGTTTATATTCTCCCCTTTCTTTTTGGCAGATAGGGGATGGGTGTTTGTAGCAGACCGTCATGGCTATGTAGTTGCTTGTGAAAAAGCAGGTCAGCCGGAGTTTGATGTGAAGCCGTTTTATCCGTTGCATCCAGAAAAAATGTATATTCAGAACAATGTGGAGGAAGATAGCCGGACGGTGTGTGTTCCGGTGCTCCAGGATGTTTGGTTTCCTGGCTATATAGGAGTTGTGCTGCCTGCGTGTATAGAAGAAAGGTGTGCGTTTTCGTTTTTGCAGGGAATGACGGCTGTTTTCCGCCTCATACAGGAGCAATACATCAGCAAGACCATTTCTTCATGTATTAAAGCCGTAAGCCAGAATATGGGCCTGAATAGTGCTATGCAGACGATTGTCCGGCGGTTTGCCGAAAGCTTGTACCAAGTCGAATGCATTGCAGTCGTATTTGATGAAGAACAGGATGGAATGGTGCCGCATTGGTCTTCGAGTGAGCAGAATTGGCTGTGTCGGGAGACCATGAAGATGCGCAATCTTAGAAAAATATATGAGCAGATCGTTTCGCAGTTCTCCGTGGAGCGTAATGTTTTGCGTAGGGAAGATATTGATATACAAGGACTATTGGAGTTAGAAGAGCTGTCTGAGGCGGATTGGTTAATTTCTCCTTTTGACTATAATGACAAAATTATCGGATTTTTAGTCGTATTGCGTGATAAGAACTTTCCATTTACAGACGAGGAGCAAAAATTTATCTTTCGTTTCACGAAAGCCCTTGGCCCTTCCGTTCACAACTCTGCCCTTTATATGCGTGTTCAACGCGACGAACAAAAACGGAGCATGATGTTTGAAATTACAAAAAAACTCCATTCATCTATCAATGTGAATGATGTGTTGCATGCCGTGATAGAAAATACAAAAAAACTGTATCCGGAAATGCAGGTTGATTTATGGCTGTCCCATGATTCATTTTCCACGAAGCTGCCCGTCAAGCCATTTTCTTTTTCGACCGGAGAAAGCAAAAGCAATGTAAGTGCCCGAGCGTTTATGGAAGCACGAACGATCATCGTGAAATCCTGGGGGAAGCGCAGTGTGACGTTAGCCGCTCCGCTCAGGGGCAAACAAGGGGTTTATGGTGTGTTGGAACTTTACAGCGACAAGCCGATATCTCTTCCAGCGCGAGAGATAGAGTATATTACGATGCTGGCAGATACGGCAGGTAATGCATTCGAAAATGCTCAGCTTTATCAACAATCCTGCCATTTAATCAAAGAATTGTTGCTCATTGATGAAATGACGCGGCAACTCAATAAGAATATTAAGCTTAACGATTTACTTACATTTATCACGCGTAAGCTGACGGAGACGTTTCGTACGGAACATTGCTGCATTTTTTCTTGGTCAGAAGAAGAAAAAGCATATGTCGCGTGTGCGTCCACTGGACAGGAAAACGTTCCGCTTGTTTTGCGGATTCCGGAAGCAGGCAAACTTCATGATTTGTTTGTCAAAAAGGAGTCGATTTTAATTGCGGATACGAAAGAAATAGATTCACTTCTCCCGTCTTTTTCTTGTCGGTCGTTAATGGCTGTGCCGCTTATGGGTAAAGGTCAAGTAGAAGGAGCCATTTTTCTGATAGATTCTCAGCCAAATCGTTACACATTCGATGATTTTAAGCGCCTGGAGATGTTGGCCCGTCATGTGAAAGTCGCGGTGACGAATGCTTCCCTGCATGCCGAAGTCGAGCGAATGGTGATAACGGATAATTTGACGGGCCTGTATAATCGAAAGTATTTATATGACTGTATCCGTCATTCCCAGCAGCGTGACATCTGTGGCTCACTTATTTTAATTGATGTGGATTACTTTAAGAATATTAATGATACGTATGGTCATCAGATTGGCGATGAAATTTTGATCCAAGTGGCAGAAGTGCTTGTTGCTTCAATTCGCACATCTGATGTTGCCGCTCGTTGGGGCGGAGAAGAGATGGCTGTATACTTGCCAGCGGTACAGGAAGATATTGCCCACCAAGTAGCGGAGCGGTTACGCATGAATACAATGAGCAGCACGAGACCGGCTGTTACGATTTCCTGCGGGGTGGCTACCTGGTTGAAAGAAAACGGCATTCCGAGCGTCGAACGATTGTTCCAGCAAGCGGATGAGGCTTTATATCGCGCGAAGCATAGCGGGCGTAACCAGGTTTGTTTGGCAGGAAAAGTATGAAACATGCACGGAAAGAGCTTCTGGCAGGGAAGTTTCTTTCTTCCCTCATTTTATGAATGAACATTCAATCAGTAGGAGGAAGAGACATGCAAAAAGCAGTGAATACGCAGGTTTTTCGGCTTGAGATCCCGACTCCGTTTAGCGTTGGAGCGGTCAATATATTTTTAATAAAAGGGGAAAGTTGCACGCTTGTTGATGTCGGGCCAAAAACGAGGGAAGCGCGTGAGGCGCTACGAGTCTTCTTAAAAGAGAATGGGCTTACATGGCGGAATATTGACCAGATCTTTCTTACACATCAACATGTAGACCATTCTGGTTTGGTAGCGGAAGTAGCAGAACGTACGGATGCGCAGGTGATCGCCCATCCGAATGCAGTGCCGTATATTGAAGGGGAAGAAACATTTATGCGGCATCACGATGCATTTTTTCGCGAACTATATGAAGAAAATGGCGTTCCGGAACAATTGCTGGGGCATGTAGAGCGGTTTCAGAAAATGTTGAACATGTATAGCGATCCCGCACCGGTTCATCGAATTGTGCGAGGCGGCGAGCTGTTGGGAAGTTGCGGGGAGTGGCGTATTATTTTTACGCCGGGACATACACAAACCCATTTGGCTTTATACCGAGAGGCAGACGGTTTGATGCTGTCAGGCGATTTTTTAATTAAAGAGATCTCATCCAATGCTTTCGTAGAGCCTCCGGCGCGAGCTGGTGAAGAAAGGGAAAAGCCGCTGGTTGTATACAGGCGAGCAATGCAGGAAGTAAAGATGATGCCAGTGCGGCGCATGCTCCCGGCACACGGCGAAGAAATTGAAAAGCCGTCTGAACTTATCGTTTATCGCTTGCGTAGACAGGAAGAGAGAGCGGAAAAAATTTATGGTTTACTTGCGGATGGTGCCAAACATGTTTTTGAGTTGTCAGCATTATTATTTCCTAGCATTTATATTAAAGAGTTACCACTTACGTTTTCGGAAACGCTTGGACACCTCGATTTGTTAATTGAACAGGGAAAAGTAGAGCGAGTATGGTCAGAAGAGAAAAATGTGTATCTTTATCGAACGAAAGAATGGGCTAGATAAATATAATTTGATATACCGACTTACCATCATACAAATGATTTGTAAACTCTCTTGAGGAAGGAGAGTTTTTTGCTTTTTTGGTGATATAATAAAAAATACGAAATGATAAGGGAGACGGTGAATTGAAGCGTTTACTACTTTCTGCCTTTTTCCTGATTGTCACGATCTATTTGGTTATGCAGACTGAATTCGGTCATTTGATTCGTACCGGAAACTTGGAGCAAATTGCCGCGTATATTCAATCGTATGGTTGGGTTGCGTTTTTTATATCAATTATCGCCATTGTCTTGCAAACGTTTTTTCCGATTGTTCCTTTCGTATTGCTGGCGGGTGCGAATGTGGTTGCCTTTGGTCTCTGGCCCGGATTTGCAATCAGTTGGGTTGGTGCGGTGTTGGCCGCGCTGGCCAATTTTCTTTTGGCCCGCTATGTTGGGAGGGAGTGGGCGGACAGAAAATGGGGCCATCATTCGTTTGCAAAAAATTTAAACAAGTATGCAGAAACAAAAGGGTTTATTGTTATTTTGTTTGCGCGGTGGGTCCCCGTATTGCCTTCCAGTGCGGTAAATACGGCAGCTGGCATTTCAAAAGTGTGTTTTCGCACATTTTTACTGGCGACAACGCTAGGCAAAGGCCCGGCTGTTCTGTTTGAATCGGTTGTTGGACATTATTTGGTTCATTGGGAACAGCACAAAGGCAAGCTTCTTTTTATTGCGTTTGGTCTTTGCTTATTTATGCTAGGGATCAGCTATGTGAAGAGGAAGAAAAAATTAACCTTGCTTTCATAAGAGAAAGGCAAGGTTTTTGGGAGGGACAGGCTGTGAAACGTTCACCGAAGCTTACCAAACAAAAGATTGTTGAAGCTGCTGTCGAACTGTTTGATTCACAGGGATTCGACGGTACGACAGTACGGCAGATCGCTTGTAAGGCAGGGGTGAACGTTGCGCTTATTGCCTATTATTTTAAAAATAAAAAAGGATTGCTCGAATATGTTATGGTAGAGTATTATGAGGCTTTATTTCGAAAGCTGGACGGTTGCCGCCATGACACGGAATGGGAATCTCTTTATGATTTGCTGCGCCACATGTTAGAAAGCCTCGTCCGTTTCCAAAGTGAATTTTATCAGGTAACACGATTGATTCATCGGGAATTATCCGTAGAATCAATGCTCGGGCGGGAGATTATGAGCACTTACCTGGCCAAGCTTAAACATTATTTTGCTGCGGTGATTGAAGAGGGAGTTGAGGAAGGGGAATTTCCGCCGTTACAGGTAGAAGGCGTGGTCATTCAACTGATGGCGATTACAAGTTTTCCTTATACATACCCGCAAATTATTCGTGAAGTATTTTATTTGGAGCCATTGGATGAACAATTCGTGGAACAGATGGTGCATTATACATATGACTTTTTACACCATATGATGACACCGCTCAACACATTTCGCTAGGTTTTTTCATAAAAAGCTTGCTTTCAAGCAGGAACTTTCTCGTTTTATACCTAATTATTATTATAATAAGATAGGTTGACTTTTCCAAAAGGAGTACGGCACAATGTCATATGCAATACAACGAATGTTTCGTTTTTTTATAGCGCTTGTCGCGTCAGTTGCGATTCTGGCAGGCCCTTGTTATGCACAGGCCGCCCCAATGCCAGCCTCGCTTGATAAGCCGGTAATAGATATAAACAATGTAATGAAAAGCGAAGAAGAAAAAAAATTCATTAATCTGACGTCTGGCATGAAGCAGACGTACAAGCTGGTCGTCATCGCCGATGCCAAACCACTGACGCTTCAGCAGTACGCACAGAAACTGCTTGAAACTTTTACGATCGAAGATAAAACTATGGTCATGGTTTTGTCAGCCAGTGAGAGAAACATGGTTATTTTAAGTGGGAAATATTTCAAGGAAAATGGGATTAACCAGGAAGTGTTACAGCATAAGATGGAGCATTATTTTGAACCGTATGCGAAGCAAGGCACGCTAATGACCGGCGTTATATCGTTCGTAGAAGCGGTTGATGAAGAATTAAAAGCGTTCGCGCAGAAACAGGGAAGCGGAGAACAGGTTAAAATGGCGGGAATTTCAGCGTCTGCGGCTACTAAGGACGTTACGTCTTGGCCTGTCTGGTTGCTTGGCGGATTGATTTTATTGGCAGTCGCTTCCGTAGGAGCTGCCATGGCTTACACGAAACGTGGACGAATTTTGAAAGAAGTCGATGAAGTGGACGAATGGCGAGGGAAAGTCGCTGATCAGCTTAATTCATTTGAAATTGATAGTTCATGGAAAAAAGAACCGGGAAGAATTAAAGAGAAGTATCTGGCGATTTTGACCTCGCTTGATGACTTAAAAAAAGATGCCATTGCCGATGTAGAACTCATCCTGGTGGATGCTGAAGAAAATCTTATGAAATTCCGTTTTAAAAGAGGCCAGGAAATTATTCAGGAAGCAAAAGATAAACTGTTCCGCATTGAAGAAGAATATCGCAATTTACATATCCGGCTGGGTAAACTTCAGGAAACATTACAAGATATCGTTGCTTTAAAGGAGGAAACAAAGCAGCTTCAGCAGAAAAACGAACGCCGGCTGGACGAGCTGCGCATTCAATATAGCGTCTCTTTTCATGTTTTAAAAGAGGAAATGAATCAGTTTGATCGTGAAATGCAGGCGGTGAAGCAGGCGGAAGAAAAAGGGGATTTCGAAGATGCAAGAGCTTGTTTGCAACAAGCGGCAGAGAGTCAGCGAGCGTTGATGGATGTGATGCAAAAAGTTCCGCTTATTCGTCAGACAATCGTCAAAGATCTGGATCAGGAAATTCGACAGCTGGATGAGGATGCAAAAGAAATGGTGGCAGGTGGTTATACAAGCGGGGAAGAATTCTTTAATGCGCGCATTGTAAAAATTCGTGGAAAGTATGAAAAGCTGCCGATTTTATTCGAAGAAGGGAAAATAACGGAAGCCGAGGAATTAATTATAAAAATACGTGAAGATATTGAATCGGTCTATCAGACGATGGAAGAGATCGTGACAAACCGCCACCAGTATCGGCAGTATGTAGTCGAGCTTCCGTACTATCTTAAAGTGCTAAAGCAGGATGAAGAATATTTAGCAGGTGAATTGCACGATCTTTCACAACGGTATTTGGTAGAAGATGGTGAAGCATTTCATTATTATCAGCAAATTCCTGCTGTTATTGCAGATATCGAAAATGCGCTGGAGCAGATTAGCGCAAGCACAGAAAAAGACAATTATGAACGACATGGTGAGACGCTAACTCAGGTGGCCGAACGCGTAAATCAGATGATGGAGCGGCGTGAGCTTGTGATGAAAGAATTAAAAGTGTTTCGTCAGGGGGAAGTAGAGGCGCACGAAGAATTGCAGGATATGCGTGCCAGCGTTACACGGGTGGAGCAGCAGTTGAAACGATTGCATCTGTCGAAAGTGCCGTATAGCGTTACCAGCAATATTCAGATTTGCCGTCAGGCTATTGATACGGTAGAAGAAGCACTTGGAGAAGTTCCGCTGAAAATGCAAAAAGTTGATCATGTGCTGAAAGAAGCAAAAGAACACGTTTCCGAACTGTTGGAACAAGCGGCAGAGATGATTCGTGATATCCGGTTAGCAGAAGACAAAATTCAACGAACGAACCGTTTCCGGCGCTATGATAAGGAAATTGCCAGACTTTTGCAGACAGCAGAGGACGTGTTCCGTGAAGCGGAGTACGGAGAAGCGCACGAACTGGCCGATCAAGCGTTTCGCCTTGCACAAGAACGGTATGGACTGGATGTAGAATAAAAATGTTGCAAAGAGAGGAGACAGTTCCCTCTCTTTTTTGTTGCCTTGTTTTTCCTCGTTTACTCATGGAGTGAAAAGATATGTTGCTTTATTACTATAAAGTAGCATATCCTTTCTTATACAAAAAAAAGACACATCAATGCGATGTGTCCAATATAAGGGAGTAGAGGTGTGAGAGTCAGTTGCAATTTTAAAGGGGAGTAGGTTTACTATTATGTTTCCCCGTCTGTTTTTTATTTAAACAACAAAATGAAAAAATTTTTTATGCCGAATCGCGGATTCCTGTGTTGGCCTTGACTAGGACTTCGTCAAATTTCGCATCGCTTTCGCGGCGGCCAAAGATAATAGCGCCGAGATAAGCAGCAATGAAACCGGCCGGCACGGAAATGAGCGCCGGGTTAGTCAGGCTGATTAGTGGCGTGCCGACGAGGATTGCTTTGCCTGGTGTTGGATCAAGCACATTTGGACTTACTACAACAAGAATAAGCGCTGTGAAGAGACCGACAAGCATGCCGGTAATGGCGCCTGCCGTGTTAAATCTTCGCCAGAAAATCGTGTACATAATAACCGGCAGATTTGCGCTGGCGGCTACGCAGAACGCCAACGATACGAGGAACGCTACGTTCATTTTTTGCGCGAACAGAGCCAAGATAACAGATGCAACTGCAACGCCTACGGAAGCATAGCGGGCAGCCAGCATTTGTTCCCTTTCCGTGGCTTTGCCTTTACGGATAATATGGCTGTAGAAGTCGTGCGCGAACGCGGAGGCCGCCGCCAAAACAAGGCCCGCTACTACCGCTAGAATGGTGGCAAAAGCAACCGCTGCGACGAATGCCATCAAAAAGTCGCCGCCCAATTCACGCGCAAGCAGCGGAGCCGCCATGTTTCCAGCTTTGTTTGCCTCGATAATCGTTTCGTTGCCGACAAACGCGGCAGCACCGAAGCCGAGGAAAATCGTCATAATATAGAATAGGCCGATGAGCCAGGTTGCGTATACAACTGATTTTCGTGCGGTTTGCGCGTCCTTCACTGTAAAGAAACGAATCAAGATATGCGGCAGTCCCGCTGTTCCAAGGACGAGTGCAATGTTAATGGAAATCGTATCAAGTCCGTTTTTATACTTGACGCCTGGATTCAGGAACGCGTCGCCAAGCGGTGTTGCTTTTTTCATGTGATTAAACATTTCCACAAAGTTAAAGTGAAATTTCGCGAATACCATTAGGGAGATGATGAACGTACCAACCATAAGCAGTATTGCTTTTACGATTTGTACCCAACTGGTGGCTGTCATGCCTCCGAAGATGACGTAAATTGTCATGAGCGTGCCGACAATCAATACAGAGGTGGTGTAATCCAGGCCGAGCAAAAGCTTAATTAATGCGCCTGCGCCTACAAGTTGAGCAATCATATAAAAAATGGAAATGGCAATGGTGCTTAGCGCCGCCACCCCGCGAACTTTTGCATTGTTGAAGCGGGCGGCAATCATGTCTGCCATCGTGTATTTGCCAAGGTTGCGGAGCGGTTCGGCAACGATGTACAGAACGACCAAATATGCGACGAGATAACCTATGCTGAAGAAGAAGCCGTCAAAGCCGGTCAACGCGATGGCACCAGCGATGCCGAGGAACGAAGCGGCCGACATGTAATCGCCGGCAATCGCTAGACCGTTCTGCCATCCGGTCAGGCCGCCGCCTGCTGTGTAGAATTCGCTCGTCGTATTGGTTTTTTTCGAAGCGTAGTATGTGATAACAAGCGTTGCAGCCACGATGAGAAGAAAGAATGTAAATGCCATTACTGTTGCCCCCTTTTTTGGAGCTCTTCGATAATTTCATCGGCGAGTTTGTCAAAAGAGGAGGCTTTGCGGGTATAAATCATACATAATGCCCATGTCATAATAAATTGGCCGAAAGCATACAGCCACGCCCAAGTGATAGAGCCAATCGCGGGAATGTTTAATATGTTGCTATATGACGTCAGAATTGGAAGTGTGTAATAAAAAATTATGAAAAAGACGCACATAGGAACGATAAAATTTCTTTTCGCTTGTATCAAACTTTTGAATTTTTTACTTTGAGCTATAGCTGTATAGTCAATGTTTTGCTCTTGGATTCTTCCCGTGCCGGAAGATTTGTTTTGTGCGAGGTTTTCCATACAGTTTCACCCCAATCTTTATTAGTTTTTTCTATCTTTCTTTGTGTAGAAACATTCATCACCCCCCCAGTAATAAAGCGTTTACAAAATTGTTCGTCCGAAAGATATGTTCAGAACTCACCATAATATTAAAATATTTTTAAAAAAATTAAAACTAAATATATTCGACATATTTAGACAAATGATACAAATGATAGAAAAAGAAAGCAAGCAGAGAAAGTTTAGCGTTTTTCTGCTTGCTTGGCGGATAGCAAAGCGTTTATCGTTCTTTGTTTTTTTGCTTTAACGGAACAAAGCTTTCTTCTATTCCGAGAGCCTGTCTGGCAGCAGCCAAGCCTGCTGCGTGGCCGGTTGTAAAAGCGACAGTAATATTGTAGCCGCCTGTATGTGCATGCACATCAAGCACTTCCCCGGCAAAAAAGAGACCGCGCTTTAATTTAGATTGTAAGCTTTTTGGATCGATTTCTTTTACGCTGACTCCGCCGCCTGTCACCGTAGCTTGTTCAAGCGGCAACGTGCCTGTAATCGTAACGGGAAACTGTTTGATAAGCCGCGCCATTTCGTACCATTTCGTCCGGGAAATATGTGGATACGTTATCCCTTCATCAATACCGGACAATTCAAGAATAAGCTGAAGCAGTCGTTCCGGGAGATAGGCGCGCAGCACGTTTTTGATCGCTTTTTTTGGTTCACGTTCCATTAGGTTCATCATTTCTTGGACGATATCATCCTGTGTTTTTTCCGGTAAAATGTCAATGGTTAAAAGGAGCGGAACAGGTCCGAATTTCCGTTGTGCAACGGAAACGTAATGACTTACGCGTAGCGTAGCCGGACCGGAGATACCAAAATGGGTAAACAGCATGTCGCCTTCTTCGGTGCAGATTTTTTTGCCTTTTGGGTTCCATAGCGTTAGATAGACGCTGCGCAGCGAGAGACCCTGCAATCTCGTTTCTTTAATATAGTTATCACAAGCCGTCAATGGTACAGCTGTAGGAAACAGATCGGTGATGGTATGGCCGACAGCCCGGGCCCACGGATAAGCATCTCCAGTAGAGCCGGTGCTCGGAACGGAGCATCCGCCTGTCGCGACGATCACATGGTGACAATGAATGATTTCACCGGATGCAAGCTCTACACCTGCCACTCCGGCATCAGTATATAACAGCTGTTTGACCGGCTCATTTGTGCGTATCGTTACGTTGAGCCTGCGCACTTCGCCAATGAGCGCATCCACTACGGTTTTTGCTTTGTCGCTGACCGGAAACATCCGACCGCGATCTTCTTCTTTCAGCCGGATGCCCAATCCGGTAAAAAAGGCGATAATATCTTGGTTTCCGAAGCTGTTTAGCGCGCTGTACAAAAATTTGCCGTTGCCAGGCACGTTTTTTATGAGTTCTTCCAGCGGTTTGGCATTGGTGACATTGCATCGGCCTCCCCCGGAAATCATAAGCTTTCTTCCAAGTTTATTTCCTTTATCGAGAAGCAATACTTTCGCTTTTTGGGAGGCGGCAGCTACGCAGGCCATGAGGCCGGCCGGCCCTCCGCCGATTACGATAACATCCCACTGTGACATAAAACCACCGTCTTTCTTTTGTATATGTTTGTCTTGTGATATCGTATCTTGATTCGCACTTTTATATTTTTGACATGGTTCTTTTAAATTGCAACTATCCTGAATAAAAAAGTTCTGGTTTTTCCGCACACTTTATATCCAGTAAGTGGTATAATATTTAAAGAAGCGCTTCAAACATTAGTGGCATGGGAGGGGTCTGCCATGGAAAGATACTTGAAGCTTTTATCAGAAAATGCGCAAAAGAACGGCAATATCTATCAATTTGTGCTTGAGTTGATTCGTCAGGTTACGTTTGATGCAAGTTTATCATCCAAAGAGCGCATGGATGAAATAAAAAAAATATACTGGGCTTTGGAAGAATATGTTGCTGTGCAGAATTAGACCGTTCTTTTGAACGGTCTTAGATTGAAGGCAAACTCCCTTGTTACGCAAGAAACAGGGGAGTTTGCCTTCAATCTGAGGCGCTTATCAAGCGTTTCCTTCTTCTGCCCAAATTGCAGATTTTCCGAGCAGGAAACCCCATCGCCTTTATATATTGGAGTGTCAAATGCTCCAATATATAAAAGAAAGTGTAATTTTTCACAAAAATATTAGCAGGAATCCTCGTGTGGACAGCGAATAAAATAATTATAGTAAATGGATTAAGAAACAAATGCTGCAGATACATATTTTCACACATCCCACCATAAATACTATTATTATGATAATAAAACTCAGAATATTCAGTTTTCCTCTACTATATCTCTTCTCGGTTGCACAATCCAGTTCTTTATTTCTTGTTAGCATCATAGCTCAACTTGTGTATGTAATTTTTTTCACGATATATTCATTTTGCACAAGGAGGCTTTTTTATGCACATTCTCGTTTGTGTCAAGCAGGTGCCGGATACGAAAATTATCAAGGTAGATCCCAAGACGAACACGCTGGATCGGCGTGGCGTGCCAGCGATTTTAAATCCGTATGATACGCATGCTGTTGAAGAAGCGGTGCGACTGCGCGCCCGATACGGAGGCAAAGTATCTGTACTGTCGATGGGCCCTCCCCAGGCTGTAGTCGCGATTAAAAAATGTGTGGAAATCGGTGCGGATGAAGGGTATTTAATTTCGGATCGTGCATTCGCCGGTGCGGATACGCTGGCGACTAGCTACGCGCTGTCGCGGGCGATTTACCGCATTATGAAAGTAGAGCCGATCGATCTAATCATATGCGGAAAAATGGCGATTGACGGTGACACAGGACAAGTCGGACCCGGTATCGCGCGTCGGCTCGATATTCCGCCTTTAACCGGCATCAAAAAAGTGGTTGAGATAAATAAAGAGAAACGGCGAATTATTGTGCACCGCAAATTGGAAGACGGCTATGAAGTGCTGGAGTCATCCATCCCCTGTTTGCTGACAGTGGAGAAAGAAATTAACGAAGTGTCTTATTCTCCGTTGCCGAACATGATTCGCGCTGCACGCTACAAGCCGGTGGTTTGGACAGTCGATGACTTGGAAGACGTAGATCGTTCCCAGCTTGGATTGAAAGGCTCGCCCACGATTGTGGGCAAGATGTTTACCCCGCCGAAACCGCAGGGTGGAAAACGCCTTGAAGGCACGGCAGATCAGCAAGTAGAGCAGCTTGTGAACGCATTGTTGAAGGAAAAACGCGAATTGTTTGTGCAAGGGGGCAGGTAAGATGGCTGTTACGATTTCCAGCGCCTGTATTTCGTGTGGCACATGTGTTGATACATGCCCGGTTAGCGCCCTGTATTTAGGCCCGGACAAATGTGAAGTAGACCCGGCAAAATGCGAAGAATGCCAGGAATGTATTCCCGTATGTCCAACGGAAGCGATTAGCTTGCCGAATCCGACCAAGAAAGCCGTATCGAAATCTTCTCCGGCAGAAGCGGCTGCCTCAACGGAGACGGTCGCGCTGCCAAAGCAGGATGAAGTGAAGCATGCGGCGCAGGAACCCATCGCCATGATTGAAACAAAGGCACCCACGAAAGCGAAGAAGCCGACAGATAAGTTTGCCGATTATGAAGGGGTGTGGGTGTTTATTGACCAGACGGACGGTAAAATTGCAGGCGTTTCGCTGGAACTGCTAGGTGCAGGGCGCCGGCTTGCTGATAAGTTAAATGTGCCGCTTTCCGGATTTATACTTGGCTATCAGATTGAGCATTTGGCACAGACGTGTTTTGAATATGGCGCGGACGTTATGTACATGATTGATGACCCACTTTTGAAAACATACCGTTCCGAAACGTACATGAAAGGGACGGTAGACCTGTGCAATAAATACAAGCCGGAAATTATTTTGTACGGAGCCACCACGAACGGCAAGGATTTGGCCAGCGCCGTGGCGACAGATCTTGCGACCGGCCTGACCGCCGACTGTACCATCCTTGATGTAAACGTAGAGAAACGGCTTCTGGAAGCGAGCCGTCCCGCTTTTGGCGGTAATATCATGGCGACCATTCTTTGCAAGAATCACCGCCCGCAGATGGCGACAGTCCGTTCCAAAGTGATGAAAGCGCTCGAACCGCAGCCGGGGCGTACCGGTGTTTTGATTCATGAGCCGTTTGGCTTGCGTGAGGACGATGTAAAAACGAAAGTACTAGAAATTGTACGTGAGGCTGGAAATAGGGTAAAACTGGATGAAGCGCACATTATTGTCGCTGGCGGAAAAGGATTGGGCGACGCACGAGGTTTCCGGATTTGCTATGAATTGGCGGAAGTGCTTGGTGCGAGCGTTGGTGCCAGCCGGGACGCGGTGGAAGCCGGATGGATTAGCCATCAGCATCAGGTCGGGCAGACCGGGGTGACTGTTACGCCAAAAATTTATTTTGCGATCGGAATTTCCGGAGCCGTGCAGCATGTGGTGGGTATGCAAAATTCCGAAATTATTATTGCGATCAACAAAGATCCGAATGCACCTATTCATAATGTTGCTACGTACAGCATTGTCGGCGATGCGTTTGAAATTGTGCCGAAACTGATTACAGAGTTCAAAAAAGTGGTCAAAGGTGGTGAAGCGGTCAATGTCTGAGAAGTTTGACGCGATTGTTGTTGGCGCCGGCCCGGCTGGAACGTCTGCCGCGTATACGATGGCGAAAGCCGGATTGAATGTGCTAGTAATTGAAAGAGGTGAGTATCCAGGTGCCAAAAACGTAATGGGTGGAGTGTTGTACCGCCATCAGATGGAAGAAATGATTCCCGGTTTTTATAAGGAAGCGCCGGTCGAGCGTCCGGTTGTGGAGCAGCGTTTTTGGTTTTTGGGCGAAGAGTCTGTATTTACAGGTGGATACAAAGGTCTGGAATGGGCGAAAGAACCGTACAATAATTTCACCGTTCTGCGTGCTAAGTTTGACCAATGGTACGCAAGCAAAGCTGTTGAGCAAGGCGCTTTGCTTATTAATGAAACGGTAGTGACAGAATGTATTGTGGAAGACGGACGGGTAGTTGGTGTGCGCACGGATCGTCCGGACGGCGATGTATATGCAGACGTTGTGGTGCTCGCTGATGGGGTAAATTCGCTTCTCGCTAAATCGCTTGGGTTTCACAAAGAGTTTAAGCCGGATCAGGTGGCGCTGGCGGTGATGGAAGTGCTCAATCTGCCTGCGGAAAAAATTGAGGATCGTTTTAACTTAGAGCCGAATCAGGGTGCGACAATTGAAATTTTTGGCGATGCGACCAAAGGTGTGCTGGGAACAGGCTTTATTTATACGAATAAAGAAAGCATTAATATTGGTGTCGGCGCGACATTATCCGGAATTATTAAGCATAGACTGCGTCCGTACGATTTGTTGGAGTATTTAAAAAAACATCCGATTGTTCGTCCGTTGATTCGCGGTGGAGAACCGATGGAATACGCGGCGCATCTGATTCCGGAAGGAGGTTTCCATGCGATGCCAAAAATCGTAGGCAATGGTGTGATGGTTGTCGGTGATGCCGGACAGATGGTTAACAGCGTTCATCGTGAAGGAAGTAACATGGCGATGACATCAGGGAGACTCGCGGCGGAAACGATCATTCTTGCGAAAGAGGCAAATGATTTTTCAGAGAATATGCTGGACACGTACCGCGTGCGTTTGCTTGATAGCTTCGTCGGTCAGGATCTCAAGAAATACAAAGATGCGACACATACGTTTGAAAACTATCCGCAGTATTTCAAAGAATATATCCCGATGATTAACAAGGCGGCCAGTCAGTTCTTTACAGTGGACGGCGTGCCCAAGAAAGAAAAACAGAAGAAAATACTGAAGAGTTTGATGGAAAGGAAGAGCAAACTGAGCATGGTGCAAGATATTTATCGTGCATGGAAGGTGATGAAATAATGGATATCATACCGCGTACAAATACGATTGAAGAGAAACAATATCTGGTGAGATTCAGGGCGGATACGCAGTCACATTTGCATGTGCTGGATCACGACATTTGCGCGACGAAGTGTCCTGATAAGCTGTGTACAGTGTTCTGTCCAGCGGAAGTATATAAGTGGGAAGGCATGCGAATGGCGGTCGGTTACGAAGGTTGCCACGAGTGCGGCAGCTGTAGAATCGGCTGCCCATATCAGAACATTAAGTGGGAGTATCCGAAGGGTGGTCACGGCATAGTGTTCAGGTTGGCATAGGAGGAATAAGTAAAAGACAAAAGAGGGTTACTGGGTCTATTCATTACACGCACGCCGCTAGGTTTTATGAGCATCATGGGATTAATCGCCTTGGCAGGCATTGTTGTACGCAACGGTATTGTACTGATTGAGTTTATTGAAGATTCGAGGCAGGAAGGAATGGATGTAAAGGAAGCGGTTATCAAGGCCGCATCCGCCCGTTTCCGTCCTAATAAAACAACACCCAAGAACTATCAAAGATCATGAGCCGCCTGTTTAACCTTCTGCGGAAAAACGGGTGGAAATCCCATTGATACGGGAAGAAAATGGTCTTTGATATATTGGGTGTTGTTTATTATTATACCGCTTCTGCTTGTAAGATAATGAATGTTCAGGTTAACGCAATTTGTTTATTTAATGTATTCATTGCTAACCAAAATATTGGAAATCACATCTGTCGGAATCGTAAATTCGACAGTACCCATATAGCCGGGCGCGACATCGTATTTATTAAAAGAAATTACTAATTTCCCATCTTTGTTTATATAAAAATTCTGGTTCTTCGCAATACTTTTAAATTCCATACCGGGTATGACTTCCGGTCCTCCAGGGTAAGAAACCCAATAGACTTTCCCGGGATCCGCTTTCATTTGTCGTATCATCTGTTCCTTGATATAGTTACTGATCACCGCAATATAAGAGTCATCTTTGAACAAGCTGGGCAGCGTAATTAAAATCTGCTTTTGCTTGTCGATCGTATCGAATTTTAATGTTGTTGAGGACGATCCTACCGTATTTACAACGTATCTGCTGATGGATAGTATTTTCTCATTATTTGTTTTCACTTGGTATCCGCTATCTATACCTAAATGACCGCCACCATTCTTTTCTAAACTGTCCATTTGAGCCTTGAAATCGGCATATAGCTTTTTATTTTCTTCAAGATATTTTTGATTCAAACCATTTTCTAATGATTTATTTTCCAAATTAGCAACAGCAGGTACTTTTAAATCTGCATGATAATTTTTATCCTCTATTTTAAATTCTCTAAAAGTAAACACCTTCACAATATTTGCGACAACGGGCACTTTTGAAAAAGCATTTGCTATCGTTGGACTACTATTAATCCCTATTACAAATACAATAGCCGCCGCTCCTGTTCCAGCAAGACATTTCAAAAGCCTCTTTCTTCTTTTTCTTTGATTTAATGCTTTTTTCACGACAAAATCTAGTTCATTAGGGATAGGTATATCCATATATTGCTTTTTTAATTGCTCCAACTTTTTATCCACCCTACTTTACCTCCTCAACGGATTCAGCATTCATTTTGACACGCAGTAGTCGAAGAGCCTGATATAACCTGGTTTTTATGGTGTTTACATTTTCATCCAACACATCTGCAACTTCTTCTATTTTCAAATCTTCAAAATATCTAAGCACGACGACACTTCGATATTTGATGGGTAAATCATCCAATGCTCTTTCTAAATCAATATTGTTATAAACATCATTTATTCCTGGGCTATAGGACTCCAGTGTTTCTTGGTCTACAATATAAACCTTCTTTTGTTTCCTCAAGAAATCTAAAGAAGTATTCACAACAATTCTATAAAACCAACTCTTAATCGCTTTAGGGTTTTTAATTGTTTGTATGGATGATATAGCCCTATGAATAGAGTCTTGAACGATATCCAGAGCATCCTCAGAATTTTTTACGTAGCTATAAGCTAATCGATAAATATTTTCCTTATTTTCTGTTATATACCGAATGAGTGAGTTTTCTATTTGTTTCATTAAACTAAAAACTCCTTTTTCATACGTATCCATTATTTATTGTCTTACATTGTATAGACGAATGAAACAGCCTAAAAAGTTTTTAAACAAAGCAACCATTTAATAGAAGCAGCGAGAAGTCTTCTTGATTCAGGAGGTGGCAGCGCTTATAAATGCAATGCTTACCACTTCAATTGGTGTCTTTTCTAACACATGAAGACGGATCGTTTCCCCGAGAATCCGTACCTGATATCCTGTTATGAGAATGAAATAGATAATCAGCGCGATACTGAGAATGGTGCCGATAAATCTCCCAGCAATGATTTGATTGTACTGATAGAAAGTCTGTCCAGGAAACTGCTGGCTCAATTTGGCGGCAACATATCCGAAGAACAGGGAAAGAAAGCCACCCAGAAGTACCGAAATCCAGGCATCAGATGTTCCGCTCTTATCGACAACGATGCGTGGTAAAACAAGAATACTTACCCCAATAGTAAAATGAGCCACGGTTAAAGCTGTCTGTGTTGGTGTGATTCGATCTTTCGGGTGAAGAATCATGGCAGGGCTCCTTGTATTGCGTCTTCGTTCCTCTTGTTCTGAATTTACGCTTTTACGTTAATATCTACAGGTCTTTTTCTAAAACGTTTATCCCAGTCTTTTTTATTTTTTCCTACATATGAGAGAAACATGTAAGACGTATAGAATTTTTAATTCCAGAAAGAATGTCCGGTAGTACGCAAAATGTAGACAAGCCAGGTTAATTAAGGCTGGCTTATTCATTTATTGAATCGGGAATTTCGATTCGGGAGATTTCCAATAATTAAACGACTTCTTTGAATTTAACTTTTTTCACGTTTACATGCGTGGCATTATCGGATATTTAGTTGACAAGTCGTTGTTTATTTGTAATTATTATAAAAAGATAATGATTGTGGAGGTGTTATATATGACGATTTATAATTTTACTGTAAAAGACATTACCGGAAAAGAGATTAAACTGGAACAATATAAAAATAAGGTAGTAATGATTGTGAATACAGCAAGCAAGTGTCGCTTTACCACCCAATATAATGATTTGCAGAAATTGTATGATCGTTATCATTATCGTGGATTTGAAATTTTAGGTTTTCCTTGCAATCAGTTCGCAGAGCAAGAACCGGGCACTAATGAGGAAATTCAAGCATTTTGTCAACTTAACTATGGTGTGAAATTTCCGCTGTTTGAGAAAATAAAGGTACGAGGGCCTCAAGCACACCCGCTGTTTACATATTTAACAGAGCAAGCACCGTTTATGGGATTTGACTTTACTCAGATAAGCGCAAAATTGCTTCATACGTTCTTGCAGGAAAAATTTCCTGAATTTTTAATTGGTGACTCTATCAAGTGGAACTTTACAAAATTCCTGATAGATAAAAATGGCTATGTCGTGAAAAGATTTGAACCAACTGTGGAATCGATAGATATAGAAAAGGAAATTGAAGCTTTATTATAAAGTTAATTTTATATACATTTGTTTTAGGTATTGAAATGACAAATATTGATGATGAAACGGACTGCGGACGCTAACGACCCAAGAATTCCACGCTTTCAAGCGTGTGGAGTGTCAGTTGTTAGAGATAAATTCCATGTTTTGGCCGTTTCTTATCCGGGTATAAAATAAGATAGGGAGTGAATTGTCCATATGAGCAAATACCCGGAAAAATGTAAAAAATTGTATGATAAGAAACGGCAGACAAGGCTTAACCGGACGCTCAGCGAATTGCGCAAGGAATTGGAGAAGCCGATTTGGAAAGATATTATTAAGAAAAGTGGCAAGTGAAAAAGCACCGGAACATCCGGTGCTTTTATTGTGCGTTCCAAAGCAGGCAACGCAAGCGCGTTATGACGCCGGGCGGCGTTCGCGGAACAGCAGGCTAATGCAGTACAGCCCTGCCAAACCAATGAGAGAATACACAATACGGCTTACAACAGAACCTTCACCGTTAAACAAACCTGCTACCAAGTCCCATTGGAATAGACCTACAAGCAGCCAGTTGAGAGCTCCGATGATAACAAGAATAAGGGCCAAACGATCCATGATGCATTCATCTCCTTTCTAAGCCTGTACTTTCAGTATGTCCATTTTTTTCGTCGATAATCAGAAAGGAGAACATATCCATAAGACATTCTTATTTTTTGTTTAAGCGCGGAGCGATGACGCGATCGAAAAAGCGCGGAAACAGGTGAAAAAGAATAACGCCGATGCGCATATAACGCGGGATTATCGCTTCTGCTTTGCGGTTATGTATGGTGCGTAGAACGCTTTTTGCCACAGTTTCCGGGGGTAGCATAAACGCTTCTACACTGCGCCGGTATTCTCCGCTTTGGTCGGCGCGTTCAAAAAACGGGGTTTGCACCGGACCGGGGTTGACTAGCGAAATCGAAACACCGCTCCCCTTCAGCTCTTGGCGTAGGCTTTCCGTAAAGCCAACGACGGCGAATTTACTGGCAGTGTAGCCGCTTGACTTCGGCGTGGCTAATTTTCCGGCTACGGAAGCTACATTAATAATATGTCCCGATTTTTGTCCGAGCATATGGGGAAGCACCGCTTTTGTGCAGCGCACTGTTCCCAGATAATTCACGTCCATCATGTTTGCTATGTCTTCGAGCTTTGCCTCCGAAAATGGAGCAAAAATGCCGAAGCCTGCGTTGTTGACCCAGATGTCAATCTTTCCGTATCTGCATATGATTTTCTGAACAATATCGACAATCTGCCTATCCTTAGTTACATCAAGCCTATAATAGCCGACATCGGGCGCGCTATGCTGAAGGTTGTCTGCCAGGGCGCGCAACGTATCTACGGAGCGGGCCAGCAGCACGGGCGTCATTCCGGATTCAGCGGCCAGGATGGCGGTTGCTTTTCCGATGCCGCTGGAAGCTCCGGTAATGACGATTACTTTTTTGTTTTTTGTCGTCATTTTTCACATTACCTCCTGTTCATAGTTTTGACGGTAAAGTGCTAATTCCTGCTTGTCAGCTAAGTGAAAAAAGTCAGTACTGGAAATTTGACAATATGTGTCACATTTCGTTTATGGACGAATAGACTATAGAAGACTACCTTTGCGGGGAGGGCTTTTCATGGAATTTGCGAAGCAATCGGTGGTTATCACCGGGGGAGCTGGCGGTCTGGGCAAGAAAGCGGCACAGCTGTTCGGTGAGCAGGGAGCGTACGTTATTATCGCAGATATTAATAGCGAACAAGGTGAACAAGTCGCCGCGGAGTTGGGGAAAACGGGCGTGAATATTGACTTTGTTCAGGTGAACGTCGCCGATGAGACATCAGTGCAAGCATTGATGGAAGCGGTTAAACAAAAAGCGGGCAGGCTCGATATTCTTATCAATAACGCGGGAATTACACAGGACAGCATGTTGCATACATTGACAAAAGAAAAATGGGAGCAAGTCATTGCCATTAACTTGACTGGAGTATATTTATGCACAAAAGCAGCGGTGCCGCTTATGCTTGAGAACGGCTACGGGCGCATTATTAATACTTCATCCGTGGTTGGCCTATATGGTAATATTGGGCAGACGAATTACGCGGCAACAAAAGCGGGTATCATCGGGTTAACCAAGACATGGGCGAAGGAGTTAGGCGGAAAAGGCATTACGGTAAATGCAGTAGCGCCTGGATTTATTAGAACGCCAATGACAGAAGCTGTGCCTGGGAAAATCTTAGAAATGATGCGGGCGAAAGTACCGGTGCAGCGCCTGGGCGAACCGGAAGATATCGCGCGTGCCTATATGTTTCTAGCGTCGCCTCACTCTTCCTATATTAACGGAGCTGTGCTTTCTGTGGACGGAGGAGTTGTTCTATAATTTTCTCTTTTCAAAATCTCCTCCATCTTCTACTATGTATATATTATTACAAAGTTAGATGGAGGGGAATTTATATGAACAGCAAATTGGCAAAAGGGTACGGCGCGAAGCAAGAAATGATTAACAAATTTGTGGATAAGCATGCGGCATGGACAGTAGAAGTGCGGCGCTACCTCCATCAATATCCGGAATTGTCGCATCAAGAATCAAAAACGGCGCGGTACATTCGCGAACAGCTTGAAAGCATGGGGTTAGCCGTGCGGTCTTATACAGGCAAAGATGTCGTCACCTACATAGAGGGAACAGCGCCTGGCAAAACGGTAGCATTGCGTGCTGATATTGATGCGCTCCCGATTCAGGAAGAGACGGGACTTCCATATGCATCGAAAAATCCGGGCATTATGCATGCGTGCGGGCATGACGGTCATACCGCGATTTTATTGGGAGCGGCGCGCGCATTAACGGAAGCGAAGCTATTGTTTGCTGGCCGGATTAAACTTATTTTTCAGCATGCTGAAGAAGTGGTACCTGGCGGAGCATCCGAATTGGTGGAAGCCGGCGTTTTGGAAGATGTAGATGCTATTTTTGGTTTGCATTTGTGGCAAAATTTAGAGGTTGGTCTTTTAGGTACCTGCTCTGGCCCGATCATGGCTGGTTCCGATTCCTTTACGATAAAAATTCAGGGGAAAGGCGGACATGGTTCGATGCCGCATCTGACGGTTGATCCGATTGTCATTGCGGCTCATCTTGTCACACAGATACAGACGGTAGTGAGCCGTTCTCTTGATCCATTATATCCAGCGGTCGTGAGTGTAGGGCAGATTCATGCCGGCGACACGTACAACATAATTCCGGACACTGCGCAACTGCAAGGAACGGTACGCTATTTCCACCCGGATGTACAGAAAGAAATTCCAGCGATCTTAGAGCGCTTGGCGAACGGCGTGTGTGCGTCATTTGGCGCGACGGCAACGTTTGAATATGTGGAAGGTGATCCTTCTGTTGTTAATGACTCGCGAATGAATAATATCGTAGAACAGGTGGGATGTACAGTGCTGGGGAAAGAAAATGTGCGACCAGCTGTTCCGAGCATGGCAGGAGAAGACTTCTCTTATTATCTGCGGCAGGTGCCTGGCGCGTATTTTTTCCTGGGTATCCAAGGAGACGAGGCGGCGTATGGCCACCATCACCCTCGCTTTACTATTGATGAGCGGATGCTTTCTGTCGGAAGCAAACTTTTGGCAGGTATCGCTCTTATGTATTTAGACCAGCAAGCGAAGTAGGCGCAGATAAGTTGGAAGAAACATGAACGCATGCGTGGAAGCGGAAGGGCACACCCTATGTAATAGGGAAGGGCTGTTCGCTTTCACGCGCCGGCTCTCCCTTGATTTAGCAAAAGGGGGGGTTTTTATGCCACAAGGTGTAAAATGCAGCGTTTCAAACTGTACGTACTGGGGACAGGGAAATAATTGTGTGGCTGAAGCCATTATGGTTGATATTGACCGTCACGCAGATACGAATTATAAGGAAGAAATTGGGGAAATTGGGATTTCTTCAGATCGACAAGAAGTAGCCCAATATTCCAGCGAGACGTGCTGTCATACGTTTAAGCCGAAACAAAAAGCATAATAAGCCCGAATATTCCAGCGAAAGAGATGAGAATGGGCATGAAAAGAACAAAACGCCGTGATAACATCATTTTGTTCCCGTTTCGGGAAGAAGTAGCCAGTGAATTTCATGTGCCGGCTCCGTCGCGCCGCATAATTAAACGGCGGAGAAGTCGGCAAGGAGATTTGGAAGCGGGCGAACGGAAGAAAGCAGGTGGAACAGGACTGGGCGTTCTGGGACTTATTATGAGTCTGCTTGCTTTTTTTATGATGCCAGTTGCGCTTGGGATATCCGGTTTTATCGTCGGATACATTGCCGCAATGCGTGGTTCTGGAATTGGAAGATGGGCGATGGGACTCGCTGTTGTTGCTGTCGTTTTGCCTTTGTTTTTGCGTGTATTTTACTAATGTATTGATCAGAT
The DNA here is from genome assembly GCF_900099925.1 of Aneurinibacillus thermoaerophilus. Classification (GTDB taxonomy): domain Bacteria; phylum Bacillota; class Bacilli; order Aneurinibacillales; family Aneurinibacillaceae; genus Aneurinibacillus; species Aneurinibacillus thermoaerophilus. Next base: position 58,048 of record NZ_FNDE01000007.1, read on the forward strand.
CAGCCGGATTCTTAATCCGGCTTTTTGTCGCTTAAGAAATACGGCCGTTGCCTACCCGATGCCTACCATAAGGAAAAGAGGAAGTAAAGAATACGTCTCTTCCTTCTCCGCGCCTTTTGACTTTCCAATTATTATAATATTGAAACTTTATGCGTTTTCCTGCGTATGGACATAATAAGAAAAATTTCTTGACTTAACCGTAAGGAGGCAATCAATCATTGGCGGAGACAAAAAAGAAAAGGCGCGGATGGGGTGCGCTGGGGGGACTGATTGGATTTCTTGCGCTCTTAGGCAGCAAACTGAAATTTTTGCTTCCCTTATTAAAAATGGGCAAGTTCGGAACAACCATCTGGACAATGGCGCTGTCAGTCGGGGCTTATATGCTGATTTACCCGTGGACATTTGCGATCGGGCTTGTTATTATGCTGTTTATTCATGAAATGGGACATGTATGGGCGGCCAAACGCAAAAAACTACCCGTTTCCGTCCCTGCTTTTATTCCGTTTTTGGGGGCGTTGATTACGATGAAAAAGCAGCCAAAAGACGCGGAAACGGAAGCGTACGTGGCACTTGGTGGTCCGCTTCTGGGTACGATTGGTGCGGCAGCTGCGTTGTTTCTGGGGATTGTTACCGGTTATCCGGTGCTTTATGCTATTGCAATGATCGGTTTTTTTCTTAACTTAATTAATCTGCTTCCGATTCATCCGCTCGATGGAGGGAGAATTGTAACCGCGATTTCCCGTTGGCTTTGGGCGTTTGGGCTAATTGGCGGACTTATTATCATTTTGTATTTGAAAGCGATTATTTTCCTATTGTTCTGGGCACTATTCGCTTGGGAGTTGTACGATAAATATATACGTAAGAGGAAAAAGGAGCGAAACGGCTCCCGGTTGCGGAAAGAGTATGTATTTTTATGGATTCCGGTACAGCAATTTGATGAGAAAGGGTTATTTATTCCGGCAGCCGAGCATTGCCGTTCTCTGCCATTTACACATGTAGGAGATATGGCGGCAAAGCGGGATATGCTGAAGATTGACTATCCGGGAATTGAAGAAACGAAAACGTTTGAATATACGTCCGGGCTGGTGCATAATGCGCAGCTTGTGAAAACAGAAATCGCAAATGACCAGGTGAAGATGACAGTTGAGCTTACGGTGGAACCTTATAAAGAGGAGCAGGGCTTGATTCGGGATGACAAATATTATGAAGTGTCGCCGCGCACTCGCTGGATATACGGTCTCGCTTACTTTGGGCTGGCGATTGTGCTCGGTCTTTTGATGGTGTATACATCGGTAAAGATTCCGCAAATTCCGCTCGCAGGATAAATGCCAAAAAGGGCCGAAACTTTTCCGCTGCATGAGTTTCGGCCTTTTATTTATGCGTTAGCCGTTGTATACTTCGGTGAGAAATACATCGGTATCCAAGCGTTCGAATCCTTGAATGGGTTGTTCCTGAAGTGCTTTTAATTCACGTTGCAGTCGAGCGATCTCTGCTTCCATTTTTTTTAGTTTTTCTACTTTCACCATTACAGTCATATTAATCTCTCCTTTATTTAAATATTCAGAAAAAATATTGAATTTTTCTGCAATCTTTTGTTGAAAATTATGAAAAAGAAGACTATGAATTTTTAATTTATTGAAAAATATAATAGCAAGCAAGGTTTCATTTGTAAATAGGTTTTTTAAATGTAATCGTTTGCAAAAAAGAAAAATAAAGAATGCACAGGGAGAAGGGATAGATTCGTCAATAACTATATTTTCTAAACAAAAATAAATGTGCTATGATAAAATTCGAGCTTTTTTCTATATGTGCGGGTAATACTATGAGAAAAGGTAAGAAGGGGAAATTATGATCTATTTTGATAATAGCGCAACAACTCTTCCTCATCCGGACGTTGTAAAAGCGTTTGGCGATGTGGCAAGCCAATTTTTCGGCAATCCGTCTTCGCTCCATCATCTCGGCGGAAAGTCGGCGCAATTGCTCGATCAAGCGCGCAAAGTCGCTGCGGATTGTCTCGGTGTTCAGCCGGGGGAAATTGTATTTACATCCGGTGGTACTGAGAGCAATAATGCCGCGTTGAAAGGTGTAGCGATTCAGCATCGTTCGCGCGGTAAACATATTATTACAAGCAGCATAGAACACGCTTCGGTGTACGAAACATGTAAACAGTTAGAGGAATTAGGATATTCAGTAACATATTTGCCGACAGATGATAAAGGGCGTGTGCGGCCGGAGGATGTACAGCGCGCGCTCTCTGATGATACGATTCTTGTCTCGGTAATGTATGTGAACAGCGAACTAGGTACGGTGCAACCGATCGAGGAAATCGGTCGAATTTTGTCCGCGTATCCGAAAACATATTTTCATGTGGATGCGGTACAGGGGTTTGGTAAGTTGCCGCTTATGCCAGGAAAATGGGGCATTGACCTGTTGTCGCTGTCCGCGCACAAATTTCATGGGGTGCGCGGTTGCGGTCTTCTGTATGTTCGACGCGGCGTGATGCTGTCTCCGCTTATTATCGGAGGCGGACAGGAAGGAGGACTTCGTTCCGGCACAGAAAATGTACCAGGTATCGTCGCAATGGCTAAAGCGATGCGCATGCAACATGAGAGGCTCCAGGAAAACCATGAACATATGAAAAAGCTGCGTGCCCGCTTGATCGATGGCCTTCTGCCGCTTGAGTACTGCAAATTGAATGGCCCAGGCAAGGACGATGCTTATGCGGCACCGCATATTGTGAATGTCTCGTTTCCGGGCATAAAGGCGGAGGTTGTATTGCACGCACTTGAGAAGGAAGAAATTTATGTATCAACCCGTTCCGCTTGTTCTTCTAAGAACAGTAAACCGTCCCGAGTATTACTTGCGGCCGGGATTGACGAGGAGCGAGCACGCAGCGCATTGCGCATAAGCTTCTCGCCTGATAATACGGAAGCGGAAGTGGACGTGTTCATACGGGCGATCCAAAAAATTGTGCCAAATTTAGCAAAGATAATGAGGGTGTGAAGCATGCAGTATGAACATATTTTAATCCGTTATGGCGAGCTAGCGCTCAAAAAGCGTAACCGTGGCGATTTTGAAGCGCAGCTTGTCCGCAACATTAAAAAAAGCTTACAGGCTCACCCGAACGTACAGGTTGAGCGGGTGTACGGTCGGCTATATCTCGCATTAAACGGTGAACCGTATGAGCAGGTAGCAGAAAAGTTGAAGAAAGTATTTGGAATTTATTCGTTTAGCCCGACTCGCTTTCTTAAGACGTTCGAACTCGAAACGATCCAGCAAGCGGCACTGGAAGTGTTGAGAGACGTAGAACCAGTCCCGCGTACGTTTAAAGTAACGGTGAAGCGGCCAAACAAGCAGTTTCCGTATCGTTCCCAGGAGATGAACCATTTGGTGGGTAGTTACATCCTGCGCAATACGGAGAATATAAAAGTGGACGTGCACCATCCGGAAGTCGAACTCGTTGTGGAAATTCGTATCGAGGGGGTGTTTATTTCTTGTCGCACCATCCGCGGTATGGGTGGGCTGCCGACTGGAAGCAGTGGAAAAGCGATGTTGATGCTTTCTGGTGGTATTGATAGTCCAGTAGCGGGCTGGATGACCATGAAGCGCGGCGTACGCATTGAAGGCGTGCATTTTCACAGCTATCCATTCACTTCGGAACGGGCCAAGCAAAAGGTGATCGATCTGGCACGAATTTTATCGCAGTACAGCGGCGGAATGAAATTGCATATCGTGCCGTTTACGGAGATTCAAACCCAGATTCGTCAGCACTGCCCGGAGCATTATATGATTACGATTATGCGCCGCTTTATGATGCGCATTACGGAACGGTTGGCGCAGAAGCACGGAGCGCTGGCGATTGCGACTGGAGAAAGCCTGGGCCAAGTCGCTTCGCAGACGATGGAGAGTATGTATACGATTAATAGCGCGATCCATACGCCGGTTATTCGTCCGTTGATAGCGATGGATAAGGAAGAGATCATGGCAATTTCGAGACGAATTGGAACATATGAAACATCGATTTTGCCCTATGAAGATTGCTGTACGATTTTTGTGCCCAAATCTCCGGTGACGAAACCAAAACCGGAGCAGGCGGAAAAATTTGAGCGTGCGTTGGATGTGGAACGTCTCATTGAAGAAGCGGTTAACGGGGTAGAAACGATATGGATTGAATTTGGAGACGAAAAAGTAGAGCATCAAAATTTCTTCTAGAATTAGAATAACAGGGAAAATCATCTGAATTTCTTTGTCTCTTATATGCAAAAAAAGAGCAGAAATAACCTGCTCTTTTTTTGCGTTGCCTTTTTTATTTTGATCTTTGTTCCAGCCAGTCTCCGATCGTCGGATAAGTCTTGTTGATCGCCTGACGGCCGAAGCAAACGGAGACATGACCGGTAGGCATTACCACATACGTTTTGTCTTTGCTTGAAATAACGGGCATTAAAGCTTCAATCTGGTGTGGAAGTGCGATATGATCGCGTTCGGCGGCAATGTTTAGCACGTTTGCCTTAATATTGCTCAAATCGACTCTGCGTCCCCGGATATACAATTCGCCTTTTAGCAGTTTATTATGTTGATAGAATTCACGAATCCATTGGCGGAACGCTTCACCAGGAAATGGTATTCCGTCATTTACCCATTTTTGCATTAATTTCCATCCGGTAACGAAATTATCATTTTCCGCCCGGTCAACGAGATTTACATATGGCCCATAGAAGTTTACGATTGGTTTCAACATTTTATTTCCAAAGTCGATCATCTCCGGTGGAATGATACCCAGTGTATCGACCATTTTATCCAGATTGAAATATTTTTCATCGAGCCAGTGCGTAAATAAGCCAGCGTCAGCGAAGTCAAACGGACTCGTCATAAAGATAATGTTGCGGATCGGCAGATCAGGGTGGAGTGAAGCGAAAATAGACGTCATCGTGCCGCCCATGCAGTAACCGAGTAAGGAAATTTCGTCAGCTCCAGATGTTTTCAGCACTTTACGGACAGCGCGCGGAATGTAGTCCATGATGTAGTCGTCCAGCTTCATGTTACGATCTTCCAGCGCGGGTGTGCCCCAATCGATAAGATAGATGTCGAAGCCGCGATTTACCAAGTATTCGATAAGGCTGTTACCAGGGGATAAATCAAGAATATATGGCTTATTGATCAGTGCATAAATCATCAGTAACGGCACGCGGTGTTTTTTGGGTATGGCCGGCTGATAGCGGTATAGCTTTGCTTTGTTTTTTGTCCAGATAATTTCCTTTGGAGTCAGACCTACTTCCGGTTCAGCTTCTGTCGTCAGTACTTCCGTCGCTTTTTTAAAGCGGCGGTACGTGCGCTTTATCTCCTGGGGCATGGAGTCCAGCAAATCTTCCCAACTTTTTTTTGTTACTGGAGTTGCCATGTTTCCTCTTCCCTCCAACCTTCGAAATATTGGTGAAATATTTTGTCTTTTTATGTAACTACATGTAAAGACCGCCGTTAATGTTTAATTGTTGTCCTGTGATATATTCCCCGTCTTGGCACAAGTAAATAACGCCGCGCGCGATTTCCTCTGGAAGACCGAAACGTCGCACAGGGATTTTAGCCACGATTTGTGCACGGATTTCGTCCGGAATGGCCTGCACCATTTCGGTGTCGATAAATCCGGGGCAGATGGCGTTCACGGTGGTACCTGTTTTTGCCAGCTCAAGCGCGAGCGATTTGGTAAAGCCAATCATGCCAGCTTTAGCCGCAGAGTAGTTTGTTTGACCAAATCCACCGGCCTGGCCAATGATAGAGGAGATGTTAATAATACGTCCCGCGTCAGATTCTAAGATGTGAGAGAGAGCAGCCGTTGTCATATTGTAGACGCTGTTAAGATTGACTTGAATGACTTTATTCCAATCTTCATCGGTGATTTTGCGGAAGGTACGATCACGGGTGATCCCGGCATTATTTATCAGAATATCGAGCTTTCCATATTTGGTGATGGTTTCTTCCACAAGAACACGTGCTTGCACCGTATCGGATACATCAGCTTGTGCGGCAAACGCTTTGCCACCGACTTGCTCGATTTCTTTTACGGTTGTGTCCGCAGCTTCCCTGTTGCTGCTGTAGTTAATCACAACTTTGACGCCATGCGCCGCCAATTCTTTGGCAATCGCTGCGCCGATCCCACGGGAGCCACCTGTCACAATCGCTACTCTACCGTTTAAGTTCACCATAAATGAAACACCCCTTAGCTGACGTCATATTTATTAAAGAAAATAATAGATTAAGCACATTCAAAGAGCAGTCCTATCAAGAAGAGGGCGGACAGAACGTTTACTCTTTTTTCTGCTCCGTTTTTTCTTTGGATGTTGTTTCTTTGCTCGCTTCGACTTTCGTAACAGAAAGGGATGGTGACTTTGCTTGTTTTTGCAGCAGATCCATTACCTGGTTTAGTTTTTTATCAAGGTTTTTCATTTCATTTTTTACCTGAGTAATTTCCCGAGCCATATTGAGACTATTAAGCTGGTGCGATAACTCTTCCTCAATGATTTCTTCTAGGTTGTCAATTTTTGCTTCGAGATTGACGATAAGGGAAGCAAGATTGGAAATGTCTTCCCGGGAAGGCATGTTAGCCTGCGCCAGGTATTTCTCTGTGGATTGTTTTACCATGTTTTGATATTGAAGGTACATGTTGAGAAACTGTCCCATAAATTCGGAGAAGTCTTCTTTGCGCATGGATTCATCAAAAATTTTGCTCCATTGTGATTCAGTTTTGTCATACAAGTCTTTCCACATCGCAAAAAGATCGAACGGGATTTGATTACTCACTTGCTCATCTCCTCTTTGGAATTAAATTTTTCCACCTCACTATATGTATGTAAAGGAGGAATTTTTATGTATGAAAAATACATTTCATGTAAAAGTATAGTAAAGGTGGTAATGAAACTCAAATGAAAACATTCGATAAATTATGATATTTTTTTAAAGATTTTATGAAGGTTTTATGAACTGAAAGGAAAAATTTCATTTTATAGTTTAGGTTCTATGACCTATTCTATTAGTCATGATAAAAACTTTATGAAAAAATTAACGGAAACGTTTGACAAAAATTTCTTATAGGTGTAAATTACATATAAGAGATATTTACAGATTTGTAGGTGATGCACATGTCTGCGAGTGATGAAAAAGCTCGTTCTGGAGCCCAAATCAAAGAAGAAAAGCCGATTAGTAGTGCGCCCAAGAATTTAATGGTTCCGTTCCTTCTGTTAAGCCTGCGCGGTTGGAACGTGCACGGCTATGAACTGATTCAGCAACTGATTAAATTTGGCTTTCCCTCCATTGATCAGGGAAACGTGTATCGGACGTTGCGGCAGCTGGAGAAAGAAAAAATGGTGAAATCCGAATGGGACACGTCAGCAGGAGGACCAGCTAAACGGGTATATTCGCTGACGGATGCTGGTGAACAGTATTTAAAATCGTGGGCCGCTTCGCTGGAGCAATACCAGACCATGCTGGATCGTTTCTTTGATATGTACACCCAATTCTTCATGTTGGCCCCTAAAGAGAAAAACAAGGCGGAAAAAGAAGAGAAAAAGTAATAACGGCGGTACTGCAGCATGCTGCACTTACCATATACACTTTTCTTTTACTCATTTCTTTAAGGAGGAATTGAGATGGCAGTCAACAAAAAAGCAGAAAAAGAGCCTGTTGCAGTGCAGGCGGCTAACCAGGGCGGCGCAAGCATGATTGATACGATGTGGGATGGCTGGATGAACGGCGTAAAGATGGTATATGCCTACCAGCGCGAGATGGAAAATTTGATGCTGCAGACGCTTGAGCGCCAAAAGGAAATTTGGGAGAAGACAACAGAGAACCTTGAAAAGGTGGAAGAGGAAATGAAGAAATTCCTCGAAGATGCAAAAGTAAGCTACCAGAATAACATGAAAAATGTTGGCGGTGAACAATTGGGCAAAACGTTTGAAGAATGGGCGCAGCGTCTTGATGAAATCGCAAAGCGTATTCAGCAGCTCACGTGGACACCGGGAAAAGCCAGTCTGAATGTCGTGAACAAATCGCAGGAGCAGTTGGAGGTTTCCTTCAAAAACTTGCTTGCTCAGCAACAAAAAACGCGTGATGAAGTGCAGGCATTAATGGATAATTTCTTGCAACAGGTAAAAATGACCCAAAAAGGCTTGCTAGAATCTTTAGAGGCAAACAAAAATAATACCATTAACATGTTTAAATAATATTTTCTCTTCCCCCCGTTGTTCGGGGGATTTTCCTTGTTTTTTTGTCGAAAGATGTCAAAATAAAAAGAAATACGTAAAGAAAGAGGAAAAGAAAATGGATGTATATGAAAAAGCAAAGCATGTAGTAGAAAGAGCATACGAGGATATTAACATTGGGGACAAGGCGGAAATAAGCAAAACAATTACGAACGAGGATATTGTGGCTTTTGCGGAGTTGACCGGCGATGTAAATCCGATTCATTTGGATGAGGAGTTTGCCAAGAAGACGTTTTTTAAGGAAAGAATTGCGCATGGAATGTTGACGGCTAGCTTTATTTCCACCATATTGGGCACGCAATTGCCGGGGACAAATACTATCTATTTATCACAGAATGTAAAATTTAAAGCGCCTGTCAAAATTGGTGATACCGTTCGTGTGATTGCTGAAGTGGTTGAGAAAAGGGATGACAAAAAGATTATCAAACTGCATACTACTTTGGTGAACCAAAACGGCATCACCGTTGTCGAAGGTGAAGCTGTTGTCATGAAAATGAAGTAGAACAATGAGAAAAAATGAAAGAACCCGGAACAAATAGCCGGGTTCTTTTGCTGGAACAAAAATTACTCTGTTTCACCGCGTGCTTGTGCAAGTAGCAAAGTGATTTCATAGACGCTAGGAAATTCCCAATCTTTCCAGTCAATAGCTTCCATTGCTTTCCTCTCCTTTCTTGCAGTTCGGGTTATATCAACGTATACTCAATGAGTGAACAATGAGAGATGAGTAGTAAAGACTTTTTTCAGGTAAGTGTAATTTTCACCTATTTTCTACTAGTCTACCCGAAATGGGTTGCGATTATTCCGCATTTCATATGTTGATTTTTTATACATAATATGACCTGTACTTGAGTAAAAGGAGGTGGAGAGCGTATGCCTCTTTTGTTATACCATCGGGGAGAGGCATGTTGCTCTTTATGATGAAGAAAGTAAAACTGGCCGAGGAAATGGTCGAGGTGGGACGCCGCTTGTACCAGAGTGGATTCGTGGCCGCTAATGATGGAAATATTAGTGTCCGGGTCAATGAGAAGCACGTGCTTATTACGCCAAGCGGTGTGAGCAAAGGGTTTATGAGCGCGAGTTCGATGCTTCTTGTAAACCTTGAAGGTGAGGTAATTGAAGGAGAAGGGCGTCCGTCTACGGAAAGCGCAATGCATTTTGATATTTACAAACATAGACCAGATGTGCAGGCGGTTGTACATGCTCATCCGCCGACGGCAACGGGATTTGCGGTAGCTGGCATTCCGCTTGACCAGTTGGCGATGCCTGAGCTGATTGTCACAATGGGGACAATTCCGCTTGCACCGTACGGCATGCCAGGTACAGATGAACTTCCGTCCACGCTTCGTCCATATTATCAGGAGCACGACGCCATTCTTTTATCCAACCATGGCGCTGTTACCATGGGACGAACGCTTACGGAAGCGCTTTTTAAAATGGAATCGGTGGAGATGTGTGCCAAGATTTTATTTACTGCGCGCATGCTTGGGCGCGTAAGGGAATTATCTGACGAACAGGTAGATAAGCTTGTAGATTCTCGTTCGTTTTATGGGTTAAAAGGCGCCCATCCGGGCAAAAAAATCATTGAACAACGCCGTAAGAAAGGGGAACAATCATGACAAAAACGTATCAACCTCTCCGGTCTGTACGCTGGGAAGATGATGAACTTGTACTTTTGGATCAAACAAAATTGCCGGAACAAACGGAGTTCCTGACGCTAAAAGATGTCAAGCAGGTTTGGGATGCTATCGAGCGCCTGAAAGTCCGCGGCGCCCCGGCTATCGGCATTACCGCCGCATATGGTGTGTACGTGGCCGTGCGCCATTTCCCGGCCGCGACAGCGGAAGAGTTGCTCGCTGAAGTAAAGAAACAGGCCGATTATCTAGCTACTTCGCGCCCGACTGCTGTTAACCTATTCTGGGCGCTAAATCGTATGGTCAAGATAGCGGAAATAGCGACAGCGCAGGGACAATCCCCGGAAGCAATGAAACGGATGCTGCTTGTGGAGGCGCAGGCGATTCAAGCGGAAGATGAAGCGGTGTGCCGCGCGATTGGCGAACATGCGTTGACATTGTTTTCAGATGGCATAGGCGTGTTAACACATTGCAACGCCGGAGGGCTGGCGACTGCCAAATACGGCACGGCTACAGCTCCGATGTATTTGGCACATGAAAAAGGCTGGAAGATAAAAGTTTTTGCCGACGAAACGCGGCCGGTGCTACAGGGAGCGCGTTTGACAGCGTACGAGCTACAGCAAGCCGGCATTGATGTGACGCTGATTTGTGACAATATGGCAGCTAAAGTTATGGCTAACGGATGGGTGCAGGCGGTTATCGTCGGTACGGATCGTGTAGCAGCTAACGGCGATGTAGCGAACAAAATTGGCACCTACGGACTTGCCGTTCTGGCGCGCGCTCACAATATTCCGTTCTATGTGGCTGCGCCGCTGTCATCGATTGATTTAAATACACCGACTGGAAAAGAGATACCGATTGAAGAGCGGGAAGCGGATGAGATTATCCGTGGTATGGGACGCCAAATCGCTCCGAATGATATTAAAGTATATAATCCGGCGTTTGATGTGACCCCGCATGAGCTTGTTACGGCTATTATTACGGAGAAAGGTATTGTACGCGCACCTTATAAAGAAAATTTACGAGCTTTGTTTGAAAAATAAGTAGCGAAAACATTAATAAAATATATCTGTTAAAGCGATACGCCTCTTCTAGTTTTGCAAGAATATAATAACGCATAGCAGAAGAGGCGTATTTGTTTGCAGAAGTTTAAAAAACTAGCGGCGTCAAGTGAAAATAACCGACAAATACCGAACGGTTAGCATAAACCATGGCTTTTGTGGTAGGCTTAGTGTAGAAAAAAAAGGAAAATATGGATATGAAGAAGCAGCGTCGCCACCAAACGTTGTTTATTTCTTTTGCCGCCGGCGGCCCGAATCAGTACACCGGCAAAAGTATGCGGAAAGCGCATAAAGGTATGAATATTAAACATGAGCATTTCATGGCGATCGTTAACCATTTGGCTGCTGCTTTGAAAGAGTTTAATGTGTCTGAAGAAGATATTCAAGCCATCGCTGAAAAATTAATGCTGATGGAAAAAGAAATTGTCGAAGCGTAGAAATTTTATCGTAAAAAGGCTCTTCACCATAAGTTAAGCGCACTTTGTGTGGTGAAGAGCCTTGTTTCTTATTTTCGCCTTCTTTTAGCGTTTATCCTTTTATAAGTTTGCCGAATGTCCCCGTTTTTTTCCTATCCGCTGATCGACAAACCCTTTGACGTTAGCGACAGCTAAATATAAACTCATTGCTAATAGTGCAAGTTCGAATTCATAACCGCTGTTTGTACCATCACCAAGCAGCCCGAATGGCAGTTTTGCTTTTATGATCGCTCCTGCCATAACAATCGTGAAAAGCATGCCAATATAAGGGACGCCTAAACCAATAATGAGAAATATTCCGCCTATCACTTCAATAAAAGCGACAATGTAAGCAAGCATCCCCGGTAGTCCAATGCTTGCGAACCATTGTGCGATTCCGTCTAACCCCGATTGGAATTTCATCATGCCATGAGCAAGAAAAATAATCCCTAAAATGACTTGAATCAATAAATTCGCAACTTGTTGCCGATTGCTCATATATAACTCCTTTCGTTTTTGGTTATATAAAAAAAAGTTTTCTTTTGATAAACTAATGATATAAATACGATAGGTTTTTGTCAAATAAAATTAAAATTAATATAAGTTACTAAAGTCTGTTAAGATAAAAGTATATAAATATAACTTGATACATGGATATCCTTTGGTGGTTTCAGGGAAGAATCAGGTAACCCCATCATAATAAATGTCAAAACATCAAAAGTAATGGATATAAGGAGTAATAGCAGATGAATATTGGTGCAACGATTCGTGAAATACGTCAAAGAAAAGGGATTACGATTGCACAATTATGCGAAGGAACCGGGCTATCAAAAGGGTTTATGAGCCAAGTCGAAAATAATAAAGCCTCCCCTTCCATTGAAACATTAGCCACCATTGCCAAGTTTTTAAATGTTCCGCTTCCTTACCTGCTACTTGAAAAGGAAAATCGGATGAAGGTGGTTCGGCACAACGAACGAGAACGTAGCATATACGGAAAAGACGGGTTAGTTATTGAACATGTTGCTGAGGAAGGAGGATTACGTTTGTCGCTTGTCGAGATTCCGGTCGGATTTCCAAAAGAGAATGAGCCGAATGCTCATGAAGGGGAAGAGTGCCATCTTGTATTGCGCGGAAAATTGGAAGTGCAGCATGGAGAAGATGTTGCCGTTGTAGAAGAAGGGGACTCTTTTTCTTGGTGTGCTTGTGTACCGCATATTGTTCGGAATATTGGGGATGAATCAGCATTGCTTCTTATTTCAAACTATATTGAAAATCGAAGAAGGATTTATTAAACGCTTTGATATGAAGGTAATCCTGTTTCCTATTTTCCTCCTCTTTTATTTGTGATGATCCTTTTCCTTCTTGATATAATCTGCCAGAAAGCGTGGAAAAGTATAAGTACCGAGATGTATAATTTCAGGGAGAAGAAGAAAGCAGGAGATTTGGTATGATTCATAATCGTTACTATCGTATTTTTGTTATTGTATCGATGACAGTGCGCTTTTTTCTTCAGGTGTGGTGGTTTCAACGCACACACCGGAACGGGGAGCGAGCGGATATTCAGGAGCGGTGGGAAGCGCTCGTTGCAAAGCAGGCTCGTGAGTATAAACGGACGGCGCTTCGCCTTGGCGGATTGCTAATTAAAATGGGGCAATTTTTAAGCACGCGCGCCGATATTATGCCACGCGCGTTTACCGTAGAACTGGCGGATTTGACAGACCGCGTGCCCCCGGTGCCGTGGGAGAAAAGCCGGGCGATTATTGAAAAGGAGCTCAATCAGCCGATTGATCACCTGTTTGCTAATCTGTCAGCAAAGCCGGTTGCTTCTGCTTCGATCGGTGAAGTGTACGAAGGGTATTTAAAAAATGGAAAGCGAGTGGCGATCAAAGTACAACGCGCTGGCATCGAAAAAATTATCGATGCCGATTTAGCGGCTGCCAGAGTCGTTGTTCGTCTGGCAAAGCGATTTACCCGCCTTGGAAAAACAATGGATTTGGACGCATTGTACCGCGAATTGGAGCGCACTGTTTCCCGCGAATTGGATTTTCGTAAAGAACACGCCTATGCCAAACGCTTTGCCCAAATGTATGAAAGGGACGATAAAGTGCAGGTGCCTCACTATTACGAAGAATGGATAACGAGGCGGATTCTTGTGATGGAATGGGTGGAAGGAGCGAAAGTTACCGATCACGCATTTTTGGAAGCGCATCGAATTGATCGTGATGATATCGTGCAGCGCTTGACAAACATGTTTTTGCAACAGGTGCTTATTCACGGCTTTTTTCATGCTGATTTGCATCCGGGAAACATTTTTATCCGACCTGACGGCACGATTGTATTGCTTGATTTCGGAATGGTAGGGGAAATTAGGCAGGAATCGCGCAAGCATATTCAAACTCTGATTCAGGCTGTGGTGCTTAAGGATTACGATTTGATGGTACAGGCGCTTGATGCTTTGCATTTTTTGGCACCACATGCTGACAAAGAACAGGTGAAGCTCGCCTTGCAACGTGGACTTGAAATGTATTTTAACCGGGTGTTTGAGGTCTTGGATGACGAATTACTGGAAGAAATTCAGCTTAAGATTCAGGAATTTGTGCGGTTACAACCGGTTCAGCTTCCTGCGGAATATGCGTTTCTTGGACGAGCATTCAGCACAATTGTCGGCGTGCTCACGACGATTAAGCCGGATATTGACTTTATAGAAGTGGGGCGTCCGGTCGTTTCGGAATGGCTTAATCAACAGGAGATGTGGCTGGATAACCGTCGTCTGCTCGGCCAATTACTCCGGGATGTTGCCCGGGAAATGGTCGCTTTACCTCGTCAGATAAACCGTTGGATTGATTCGTCGATAGAAAAAGAGTATCGGGAACGAAAGCAGGCAGACATCGCGTGCTGGCTTGAACATTACAGAACGAAGCAGAGGGCGACACTTGTTTTTACGATCGTTGCGTGGGGAAGCGGCTTGACGTTATGGTTGGCCGCTCATACGCTGGAATCATATTTTTGCTTTGGAGTTACAGCATTGGCGCTGCAGCAGTGGATTTCAGCGTATCGTAAAGTCAGAAATTTATTGAAAGAGCATTCCGGAGAAGGATGGAATCGGAGAATAAATTAGGAAAAGCTTGGTTGACTTTTTCGCAAGGAAGCACACCGCCAGGAGGGGGGATTGGAAACGAATCTGTTTCGTAAGCAAAAAAGGCAACCAAGCTTATGGGAAGAAGATAGGGATTGGAGGAGTTTCAGGGTGAAAAATGGTACTCATCTTTAATTATTTTGTAAGTCACGTTTTAATACTGTTGCTTCGACTGTAGCGCCTTTCTCTTTAACCGCGCGTTCTCCCCATTTTTCATATAGTTTATCCACTATTTTTACCGTTCCCCAACCAAGTATCATGCCAGCAATTACATCGATGACCCAGTGAATTTCAAGGTACATGGTTGAAAAAATAATAAGCGAGCAATACGTTACCATAAGCCGGCGGAAGATTTTTCCCTTTTCCCTTAAGGCGAGAAGCAAGATGGCAAATGAAACGGACGTATGCATGCTTGGGAAACAATTCAGTGACCAGACGGCTGCTTGCTCCGGCGTGAAGTTGCGTGCCATTCCATCGGGATGACCGAGCACGTACCACACCTCTTGAAGAAGCACGGTTGTGTAAAATGGCACAATAATCGGAAGCTGGAACGTATGGCTGGAGAGCACATAGCGAAGCATTTTCCCTGTATCTCTTGTCAGAAAACTACGGATGACAGCTACCCATAATGCCAGCGAGAAACCGTATCCGTATACCCAACGCAGGAAGATGGTCAACCACTCCGGCTGGTAGATGCGGACGAAAGACGCATCATTAAAAGGAATGCTACGAAACAAGTGGTTCCAATTGAAAATATGTTTAATGTTTTTCATTTCCCATGAAGCGAGTTTATACCAGATATACGGTGCATAGCGATATATGTAATAAAGAATAAACAGCAGAAGAACGCCTTTGGGCAGGAAAGCGAGCCAGTTAATTGGCTTTTGGTCTTTCTTGAAATCGAGCAGTAACAATCCTAAGAAGATCCAGTTGAAAATAATCCAATTTTCTACAGTTGAGATATTCCAGACGATGATCCCTGCCAATACCAGCCAGATAACAAGCAAAATGCGCCGCGCAACAGGCATGCGCGTGATGCGGTGAAGCAACCCCTCTGTATGTTGTAGCATAGTTACACCTCTTAATTTTTAATATTCTATTTACAAAACGTTAATATTCAACTCATTATACTGAAAAAGATTGAAAGCTCGCTACTTGTTTTATTGGAAATGATAAAGTTGGAAAATAATAAATATGTAAAGTAAAATAACATTACTTTACATAAATATGCTTTCAAGCTATGAATTTATGAAAAAATACGAAAAAAAGAGAAAAAAGCTATGTAAACGGTAAGAATAAAAGATAATTAATGTTATATTTAATGACATAAGTTGCACAAGACGGGTGGTTTTGTATAATATTATGTAATAAAAACTAACATTAGGGGGCTGGGAACATGAATGCAGGAACACTGTTAAACTGGGTTGATGCATCATACGTATTTCTAGCGGCAATTTTAGTCATTTCCATGCAAATGGGGTTTGCGCTTTTAGAAGCAGGTTCTACCAGAATGAAAAATGCTGGTCATATTGCCGGGAAGCAAATTATTAGCTTTGCAATCGCGGGTTTATTCTTTTGGTTTGCTGGATTTGCTGTTACATTCGGGGAAGGCAATGGTTTTATCGGATGGAGTGGATGGATGCTTCAAACGGGAGCGAAAGGCGAGGACAAAGTGTTTGCCTCCCTTTCGTGGGCGGATATTCCGTTGGCGCTGAAGTTTTTATTCCAAATGGCATTTGCTGCGGTATCTCTGGCGATTGCCTGGGGCGGGTTTGCGGAACGGGCTAAATTTTCCGTTTATCTTGTATTTGGTATTTTGTTCACGACGATTATTTACCCGGTAATCGGTCACTGGGTATGGGGAGGCGGCTGGTTAAGCGAAATGGGCATGCAAGATTTCGCAGGGTCTACGGTTGTGCATTTGCAAGGCGCGCTGGCAGCGCTGGTAGCTACATTGTTGCTCGGTCCGCGAATTGGCAAATACACAAAAGATGGAAAACCGAATCTTCTTCCGGGACATAACCAGGTGTATTCCGTATTGGGTGTTATTATTCTCTGGATTGGCTGGTTCGGCTTTAATGCTGGCTCGACCATGTCGGTAAAAGACGGGTTCTTCGGGTATATTGCGCTGACAACTAACCTTGCGACAGCCGCGGGAGCCATTGCGGCCATGCTCATAGCGCGAGCGGTATTGGGGAAAGCGGATATTCCGAGCATGTTGAACGGTGTGTTAGCGGCGCTGGTGGCTATTACCGCGGCATGCGCGTTCGTGGAACCATGGGCGGCGGTCATTATCGGCGCGATAGCCAGCGTCCTGACGTTTTTTACATCTCTTTATTTCGAACGTAAAGGGGTGGATGATCCGGTATTTGCTTTTTCTGTGCATGGTGTGGCGGGCATCTGGGGCACGCTTTCCACCGGCTTCTTCGCGTCTCCTCGTCTTGTCGAGTACACCGGAATTGGTCAGGCTGGATTATTCTATGGCGGCAGCTTTCACCAATTTTATGTGCAAATAATCGGTGTGCTAGGCGCGGCTGTATACGTTGCGCTTATAAGCTTTATTATTCTCTATGCACTGAAAGCTACGATAGGATTGCGCGTAACGCCGGAAGAAGAGATAGTCGGTCTGGATTTGAGCGAACACGGTGCCTACGGATACCCGGAACATTTGGAATCAGCTGAAAAGCCAGCATATATCGCTGAAATAAATCCGAAAACCTTGTCACGTACGCTTGATATGAGATTACAGCAACGTGCGGAATGATATAAGAAAGGAAAAGCACACTACGATGACGCGGAGGCTAGACATTAGGAAGCAATGAATGAAAAAATAGAGACAGGGTGTGGAAACACAGAAAGTGTTTCCACACCCTGTTTTTACAATCAATAGTATAAAACGCGTGTTTTATTATGAACGGTATGTTGCAAACGCGATAATGCCTTCCTCATCATCCAATTCGAGTTCTAGGCTGGCTGCGAACGGATCGCGATTCAGTTCATGATGCAAATAGAAACGGATCGCTTCAATCATGTTTGCTTGAATCAGGATTTGTGTATGGCCGTTTTCAGTAGCGGAAGCAGAAAAACCATACTCATCATCCCACATGAGTTCAATGCTTACATCGTGCGGGCTGATCTGTTTCTTGTCCGCAATATAAAGGCAAAGCGCGTTTACGATCTCCTGCTCGGATAGCTTTAATTTCTCCATATATGAGCTTCCTTCTCTTTTTGTTTGTTTTTAAAGTGTACGTAGATTTTGCGGATCAGTACAATGACCATAACCACGAACAGCACGTTGATTAGCAGGCCGAGAATGGCGCCTAATCCGCCCAAGTTTCCGAGCAATCCGCCGAGCAGGAAGCCCGCCAAACCGCCAAACAGAAGCCCTTTCATAAATCCGCCGCTTTTTTGCGGAGTTGGCGCTTTTGTCGGTGCCGTATTTTTCGCCGGGCTGTTTACGTTATTAGAATTAGGTTTAGAAATATTGGAGTTTTGATCCTGTTTCGGCTGGAAGTTTTTCGTACCCGAGTTATACGATTTCTTTCCTTTTGCGCTGGCGTAATCAGCGTTTATAAAAGTGCCTGCACTAAAAACTAACGCGACAGCCATAAACAACATAAGAAACTTTTTCATTGTATTATCCCCCTCTCTAAAAGATCCATAATGATTACATATACTCTATACGGGATGGCCGCAAAAAGGTTTCAAAAATTTTTGCGCGGAAAATATTCGTTCCAGCGACGATTGACAAGCTGGGTAATATCTTCACGCGGCACGAGTTCGTCTGGATAGAATGGCTTCATGCGAGCATCGATAATAATAGGCCCTTCAAATTGCACTTTATTGTGGCTAAGCTTTGTTTTTGCGTATACGTCATGCGCCGGGTCAAAACGGGTAAATGTTGTCCATAGAAACGTCGTCTGGTCTATGATTTCATCCACATCGTCAACAAGGAAGACAAGCGGCCAGTCATGTAGTTTATGCTGCGCATGTTCTACCAGCTTGGCGGGCAGCTGTTCATCCGCGTCGAAGCTGGCACCTGATACGACAAGACACCCTCCGCAGTAAGCCTTGGCTTTGTTGATCCCGGGCAATGGCTCCCCACGGTATTCTCGCTGGAGTTCGCGGATAGGTTCGCCGATGCCGAGCATGATCGCCTTGCTGCCGTGATTGAATTTACGGCCTGTATAATCAAGCGTATCCATGGACGTGTCGTGTACAATTAACAGATCGCGCTGCGGATTGAAACGCGAGAGAATCGTCTCCAAGAATTGCGGGAAGTTTTGCAGATTACACGGTACGTCAGTCAGCATCAAAAACTTTGTCAGCGTCAACTGGCCTTCGCCCATGATGCGGAACGCGTGAGCCATCGCTTCCCGGTAGTAGCTTTCACGCACAATGGCCCCGGCTAGGGAGTGAAAGCCTGTTTCTCCGTATGTCCACAGATCTTTGACGCCTGGCATAACGACTGGAAAAATCGGTGACAGCAGACGCTGCAAATATTCGCCAATGAAGTAGTCTTCTTGGCGCGGTTTGCCGACTACTGTCGCCGGATAGATCGCGTCTTTGCGGCGGTACATTTTTTTTATATTGAACACAGGGAAATCATGTGTCCACGAGTAATAGCCATAGTGGTCGCCAAACGGCCCTTCCGGATGGCGCACGTGCGGCGGCACTTCACCGCAGAATGCGAACTCTGCTTGAGCGATTAGTTTATGCGCATGGTGGTCGATTTGTGTGACGTCCAGCTTGTCGCCCATCAGGAAGGAGGTGAAAATTAATTCCGGTAGCATTTCCGGCAGTGGCGCAATCGCCGTGACGATGAGCGCTGGTGGTCCACCGAGAAAAACAGTTACAGGTAAAGCCTGATTGCGGATTTCCGCTTCATGATGGTGAAACCCTCCGCCTTTATGGATTTGCCAGTGCATACCAGTTTGGTTTTTTTTCTGTACTTGCATGCGGTACATGCCGAGGTTGTGCTCTTTTGTTTCCGGGTGTTCGGTATAAACGAGCGGTAACGTAAAGAACGGCCCACCGTCGAGTTGCCAGCCTGTAAGCACGGGAAGTTTGTGTAGATCTACTTCTTTTTCTTCGACTTCCAGCACCGGGGCTTTGCTGTTGGGAACCGTGCGTAACCCGGTTTTGGCCACATCAAGCAACGGAGCCCGGTATTGCCAAAGCACACTCAGTTTCGGCGGAAATAGCTTATCCATTGCACCAATTAATTGTTTCACTAAATTTTCCGGACGTGGTCCGAATGCAAGTTCTACGCGTCGCTCCGTTCCGAACAGGTTCGTGATGACGGGAAATGAGCTGCCTTTCGGGTTGGTGAACAGCAACGCGGGTCCACCTTCAGCGATAATGCGCCGGTGAATTTCCGGAAGTTCCAGATACGGGTCAACCGGCGTGGAAATTTCCACGATGTCTTTTTCCCTTCGCAGCATTTCGATAAAACTTCGTAAATTGCTGTGCATATCATGCGTTCTCCTTGCCTTAAATTGTTCTTCTTTGCCTATTGTACATGGTTTACGTGTCTACTGCACATGAATTTATGCAAAAAGCGATTCTTTATGAAAATGCGTCGGAAAATCTATGATATGATGAGATAAAGAATAAAAGGGGAGGGAGCGGGAGCATTGATGAAACCGAAAATCGTTGTAACAAGGAAAATTCCGCAACAGGCATTGGAGCTTCTGGAGCGCACGGCGTCTTTGTATGTTTGGGAAAAAGAAGACAAGGTAATGCCGCGCGAATTGCTACTTAAAGAAATAAAAGATGCCCACGGCTTGTATTCTATGCTGGCCGATCGGATTGATACAGAAGTAATGGATGCCGCTCCGCATCTGCGGGTCATCAGCACGATGGCGGTGGGTTATGATAATATCGACATTGCCGAAGCGACGAAGCGCGGCATACGTGTTGGACATACGCCGGACGTGCTTACGGAAGCGACGGCGGATTTAGCTTTTGCCTTATTGATGGCTACCGCGCGCCGCTTGGGTGAAGGAATGGCTTGCATTAAAGAAGGGAAATGGAAGAATTGGTCGCCGATGTTTATGGCAGGGCAGGAGGTGTATGGTTCGACCCTTGGCATTATCGGAATGGGCCGCATTGGGGAAGGGGTCGCCCGTCGTGCCAAGGCGTTTGATATGCGTATTTTGTACCACAACCGGACACGGCGCCTGGAAGCAGAAGAAAAGCTCGGCGCCGTATATTGTTCGCTGGAGGAATTGCTGGATGAATCCGACCATGTGGTATTGCTAACGCCAGCCACAAAAGAAACGTACTATATGATGGGGGCAGCACAGTTTGCTCGCATGAAACGGACGGCTACATTTATTAACGTATCCCGCGGCACGAACGTGGACGAGGACGCGCTTTATCGGGCGCTGGTTAATAAAGAAATTTGGGCAGCAGGGCTTGATGTGTTTGAAAAAGAACCAATTCCTCCTTCGCATCCCTTACTTTCGCTCGATAATGTCGTAGCATTGCCTCATATTGGAAGTGCAACTGTACAGACACGTCTCCGCATGGCGATGGTAGCGGCGGAAAATGTGCTTCTAGGCGTAAAAGGCGAACGGTTAAGATATACGGCGAATCCCGATGTCTATGCATCATTATTATAAAGAAAAGATTCTGGATGGTGAAATATATGGCATACAAACTAGCTGCAATTGACATCGACGGAACGCTACTTACAGACGACTACCGGATTACAGAAAAAAACAAAAAGGCGTTGCGAGCAGCGGAAGAGGAAGGAGTACAAATTGTGCTTTGTTCCGGGCGCGCGCCTGTCAGCGTGCTTCCGATTCTTGAAGAAATCGGCATTCACGGTTATTTTATTTGTCATAACGGCGCGGTTACTACACACTCCAAAACGAAAGAAATTCTGCAGGAAAACGGTTTTTCTATGCAATCATTGAGAGGTGTGGTGGAGTACTGTCGCAGGGAAAATATTCACATGGACTTTTGCACCGCATTTGATATGTATACGGAAAGCATGGAGCGCGAAGACGTGCAACGGATGTACGCAAAATACCTCGCACAGCCAAAACTCATTCAGGATATGTTAACCGTGGAGGATAAGCTGGTTAAATTCACTTTATTTGGCACCGATGAACAGCTTAACAAAGCGTACGATGAATTTGCTGCGATGAATTTGCCGGTGCGGACGCTCCGCAGTGGTCCGTCTTATATCGATATTATTGATAAAGCGACTTCCAAAGGCGCGGCGCTAAGTAACCTTGCCGAATATTTAAATATTTCGCTGGCCGATACGATCGCTATCGGTAATTATTATAACGACCTTGATATGATTACTATGGCGGGAATTGGAGTAGCTGTGGCTAACGCACCGGAGGACGTAAAAGAAAAAGCCGACCTGATCGTCGCCTCTAATAATGAAAGCGGCGTGGCGGAAGCCTTGCAGCGTCTTGTGTTCGGGATGAAAAACTGCGTATAAAGACTTCCTTCGTATCGTTTCGCTGTTCATGTTGAGAAAATATGCATTCTATACAAATTTTTTCTTGAAATGTTAAAATATTATAGACAAAAAAGCGTCGAGACAGTATCATAAGAATAAAAATTGAATAAAGAGCGGGGAAAGGTGCAAATTGCCTGTGTGCTTTTTGCTTAAAAGGGAAGAACGGTGCAAATCCGACGCGGTCCCGCCACTGTAAATGGGGAGTGACTCCAGCAATATACGCCACTGTTTCTGTGATGAAATGGGAAGGTATGGAGAAGCGATGATCCATGAGCCAGGAGACCTGCCTTTCTCTAAGATGTTTCTGATTCTTCGGGGGGTGAGAATAAAGAAACGACAACAGTGTACAATACAGCTGGGCTTTTGTATGCTTTTTTTCTTGTATTGTTCCATTGTTTGTTATTGCAACATTTCATTGTATGTGAGGCCACCCTTGTATAAGGGTGGCTTTGTTTGTTATTGTGCATTGACATTTCTTTAAGAGCGAAGGGGGTAATGAGAAAATGGGTTTCAGAAATACATGGAAAAAGTATTTTGCTTTATTCACGATCTTCTTTCTTTTTATTTCTACAGTGTTAGGGTTTTCTTGGTTTCAACCGAAGCCGGCTTATGCTTCTATTGTACCAAAAATAAGAGGAGATTTGGGGAGCGATACTACAGTAACTCCTGATACAGTAACCGTACAAGAGCAGTCTACTGGCCATTCTGTTGGCATTGAAGAGGCGATTCAGACAGCGAGTCAGTATGCCCTGAGCCATAATCAACTATCTGAATGGGAAGCAATCGGGCTTGCGCGCGCTGGACAAGCGGTTCCGGCAAGCTATCTCGAAAGCATAGAACGGGAGGTCGCGGCCGCAAAAGGACAGTACCGTAAAGTAACCGACTATGAACGAATTGCTTTAGCGGTCAAAGCGGTAGGCGGTGATCCGACCGCAATCGCCGGCTATAACTTCATCGAAAAAATTTACAACAATTCTCGCATGACAAACCAAGGGCTCAACGGACCGATTTTTGCTTTAATCGCCCTTGACTGCGGAGATTACAAAACGCCTGAAGATGCGCAATGGAATCGCGAGAAGCTTATTGCTTACATTGTGCAACATCAATATGCGGACGGAAGTTGGCCGCTTTCGCCCGGAGCCGAAAGCAATCTCGATATAACGGCGATGGCGCTGACCTCTCTTGCGCCATACAAAAACCGTCCTGAAGTGCAAACGGTTGTTGATAAGGCGGTTGCTTATTTATCGGCTCAACAAAATGAAACGGGCGGATACACATTTCGTTTTTTGGGGGACGTAACGGAGCCGAGCGAGACTACAGCCCAGGTGATTATCGCTTTAACCGCGAATGGCATAGACCCGACTTCAGCCGCTTTCACAAAATCAGGAAAAAATTTGTTGCATCATTTGCTTTCATACCGGCAGTCGGACGGAGGCTTTGTCCATGTAGCGGGCGGAAAAACGGATAGGATGGCTACGGAACAAGCGTTGCAGGCGCTGGTAGCATATGATTTATTTACGAAGGGGAAATCTCCGCTTTATCGCTTCGCGGCTCAGCCTTCACCACCAACATCGGAAAAACCTCCAACGGAACCAGGGTCGCCGCTTCCCGATGGATCAACACCGCCTGAAGGAGGAACGCCCCCGAATACACCTGTTCCTGTAAAAAAAACAATTACGCTATCCGTAATCGGGGATAGTCAGCGCGGCGTCATTTTGCCTGCTCAGTCGGTAGAGCTGAAGGAGGGGGACACAGCCTATACCGTTCTCCGGCGTATGTTAGGCAATAAAGTAGAATCTCGCGGTTCCGGGGCGACGCTGTACGTAGAAGCCATTGATGGGCTGGGGGAGTTTGATCGCGGTCCGCAGAGCGGTTGGATGTATTCGGTTAACGGCTGGTTTCCCAATTACAGTGCAGGCATTTATATGTTAGAAGATGGGGATGTTGTAGCCTGGCGCTATACGCTTGATCTCGGCAAGGATTTAGGTGCGTATTTTCTTGAGGATACGTACAAAGATGGAACATTTTCCATTCCGGCGCATGTTGAAAATGAACTTAACCGTATTGGTCTTACGCCGAATAATACACAGCCGATAAGCAAAGTGGCCACAACGACGGTTGTGCTAAATGCTGCCGAAAGAATGGATGCCAGGCAAGCGGAGCAGATAAAGCAATCGTTGGCTAATCATACGGTATCGTTACAACAGTCCGTTTCAGCCGCTGTCGAAAGCGTAATTAAAGATAATATGGATGAAGTACAACTCATCGTTCCAGCGCAAGCTTTATCCAAAACAACTTCGCTCACGATTACCGAACAGATGGTTCAACGTCCGGAGCTTGTCTCTGGGATATATGATTTCGGGCCGGATGGTACGAAGTTTAACAAATCGATATACATTATGATAAAAATTCCTATCGAAACGGAGCAATTACACGCTCTTGTATTGGCATGGCTGGACGAGCAGAAAAATGAGTGGATTCCGATCCCCGCAGTATTGGATGCGAAAACAGGTATTATTATCGGAAAAGTGGATCATTTCACAAAATTTGCGGTGATCGATCGCAGCAAAGTAGAGAAGACAGCACAGTCCATTCCATCGTTGGATGTGGAGATTGAATCTCTTTGTAAACGAATTCTCGCAAACGCAAGCGATGGTAATCTTACTGAATGGGAAGCGTTCGCGCTGGCCCGCGCTGGCCGCAAGCTCCCTCCGGGCTATCTTGCCTCCATCGAAAAAATGCTTAGAGAGAAAAATGGACAATTTCGCAAAGTAACCGATTATGAGCGCATTGCCCTAGCCGTGAAAGCAGCAGGAGGGAATCCAGCCAGCATCGGCGGTTACAATTTAATCGAGAAAATTTACAATCATGAGCATATGACCATTCAGGGAACAAATGGGCCGATTTTCGCGCTGTTAGCTTTTGATAGCGGTAAATACGAAATTCCTAATCATGCCAGATGGACAAGAAATACGTTGATCGACTGGTTGGTGCAGCAGCAGAATCCAAATGGTGGTTTTCCGCTTGTAAAAGGAGAGGAAAGCAATGTCGATATTACAGCGATGGCCATTACTGCCTTGTCTTCATATTTAGAGAAAAAAGACGTAAAACAGGCGGTTGACAAAGCGGTACAATGGCTTTCTGAGGTTCAGCTCAAAAATGGCGGCTATAAACTGTTCGGCGATGAAAATAGCGAAAGTGTCTCCCAGGTTATCATTGCCCTTGCTTCAGTTGGAATCGATCCGAAAGATGCAAGATTTGTGAAAGAGGAAGGAGATGTCGTGACCAGTTTATTCCGCTTTAAACAAGCGGATGGCGGATACGCCCATGTTATCGGCCAGCCGGCCAATAAAATGGCAACTGAGCAGGCGCTTATGGCGCTAGTAGCGTATGATCGGTTCCTAACAGGAAAAGAAAAGCTTTATCAAATAACGGAAACACAAGCCCAGGCTACCTTTGACACAGATACAACGCCAATGCGTTTTGTAGACGAGGGGGCGATCTCTGACTGGGCGATGGCGGCTGTGTATCAAGCGTATGAGAAGGGCCTGATGGAAAGCGTTAGCGAGGTGGAACAACGTTTTGCTCCGAAACAGGCCATGACACGGGCGCAGTTGACGGTGTTATTGATGAAATTGCGTAATGAAATGCCTGCGGTTGAGGCAAAACAAGTTTTTATGGATGTTACACCGGAAAATTGGTATTACGGTTATGTTATGAAAGCAAGAGAAAAAGGAATTGTTCAAGGGGTTACCCCTTCTTCTTTCCAACCTGAACAAATTGTTTCCCGTCAGGAAATGGCGGTTATGATTGCAAAAGCATTTGGGCTGTCTCCCGCTTTGAAACAGGCGAGCTTCCGGGACAATGACCGGGCGTTCAGGAAGACTTTGCCATATATACAGGCGGTTCGCGAGCAAAAGATTATGGTTGGAGCGGACGACGCTTTTTATCCGGACGTTCCCGTTACACGGGAAATGGCGGCTGTTGTTGCCATTAAATTATATGAAAAAATGAATAAATAAATGTTTCAAGGGAGGGCGCTTTATGCTTAAAAAAGGAAACACACAACTCTATTTTCTGGCTCGGGTTCTTATCGTGCTGAGCTTGCTTGTTGGTTGTAGCACAGCACCGGCCAATACGCCAGCCAATACCGGAAAGGCGGTGGAAACATCTGCGTTAACACAGCAGGCAGAGCAAAAACAGGCCGAGCAAATGCCGACCGCACAGGCGTCGGCTCCCGCTTTATCCGAATCCCAGGCCCAAACGGCTCAACCTGCGGCAATGAACCATCCATCACAATCAAAACCGATACCGCAAAAACAGGAAAAAGAAAAAAATAATGCTTCTTCTCAGAAACAGGAAAGAGAAACAACGAAAGCAGTCGCAGCGGCAGAACGGACAGTACCGGTTCAAGCGGCTGCGAAAGCGACGGTCGATCATGCGAAAACGAAAAAGGCACAACAGGCTAGCGAAACCTCCCCCGCTAAAAAAATGGTCTCCTTTTCTATTGTAGCGGATAAGGAACGGGGAACGATACTTTCGCCAACCGAAGTTGAAATTCAGGAAGGCGATACTGTACTTGACGTGCTCAAACGGGTTACGCGAGAGAAAAAGATTCAGATGGAATATCGGGGCGTGAAAGCGACCGCCTACGTAGAAGGAATTGACAATCTATACGAATTTGACAGGGGAAGCAAAAGCGGTTGGATGTACCGGGTAAACGGGGTCTTTCCGAATAAAAGCGCCGGTATTTTTCCGGTTAAAGCCGGCGACAAAATTGAGTGGCTATATACCGTTGATTTAGGACGGGATTTAGGGGCGAAACTGGAATGAACGGCGGCTTTGCCTCTTTCCACCCCGTTCCGTGTTTTTTTTATTATACAGGGGTCATTGTATTTGCCATGCTTTTCTTTCACCCCATTTTTTTACTCACCGCTCTGGTGTTGCTTCTTGTGTTGAACGTCTTGCATAAGCGGAGTCAACAATTACGCCGCTTGTTTTCGCTATATTTGGTGCTTGGCGGAGCTTTGATTGTATTAAATCCGCTTTTTTCACAACGTGGTGTGCACATTTTGTTTTATTTTCTTGAGCGACCGATTACATTGGAGGCGGTAGTATATGGATGTACGATGATGCTGTCGGTGTTGGTCATCTTATTAGCGTTTTTATCTTATCATTATGTTATTACGACAGATAAGCTCATGTATCTTTTCTCCCGTTTTGCTCCGAAAACGACTTTGTTAGCGATGATGGCGATTCGCTTCGTTCCGTTGCTTAGGCGCAGGCTGTATCAGATTGCCCTGGTTCAGCGGACAAAGGGAGTTTCTATCTACCATGGATCTCTGGCAAAACGGGCGCGCGATGGAATGAAGCTGCTGCACATACTATTAATCTGGTCGTTGGAAGAGGCATTGCAAACGGCCGATTCCATGAAGGGGCGCGGATATGGCACTGCAAAGCGCAGTTTTTATTTTCCTTATCGTATGGAACGCAGGGACTGGACGGTTCTGCTTGCGCTTGGTGTCACTGGTATCGTTTGTATAGCAGGATGGGGAATAGGTTATGGTGTATTGCCCATTTATCCGCGACTTGGCCATCTTCTGTTGACCCCCGCAGAAACGGTCATCTATGTTGTTTTTTGCATATATTTGCTCATTCCGCTGTGGATAGAAGGAAAGGAGAGAAAAGTGTGGCAACGTTTGAAGTGAAAAACTTGACTTTTTGCTATCCAGATGAAGAGATAGCCGCTCTTTCCGATATTTCGTTTACCGTTGCGGAAGGGGAGTTTATTGTGCTGTGCGGGCCATCCGGTTGCGGGAAAACAACTTTACTGCGTCATTTTAAAAAGGAGCTAATGCCCGTAGGAACACGAACAGGAGAAATTTTATACAATGGAAAATCATTAGTGGAACAAGATGACATGACAGCTGCAGCTGAAATTGGAATGGTTTTGCAAAATCCAGAAAATCAAATGGTGATGGATACGGTTTGGCATGAGCTTGCCTTTTCGATGGAGAATTTAGGATATTCGGTTCCGGTAATGCGTAAGCGCCTTGCTGAAATCGTGCAGTTTTTTGGTTTGGAACGTTTATTATATATGCCGGTACATGAACTTTCCGGTGGACAACAGCAAATGATAAATCTGGCGTCCGTCCTTTTATTACAGCCGCGTGTTTTGTTGCTGGATGAGCCGACGGCCCAGCTTGATCCGGTTGCATCCCGCGAGTTTCTGCAAATGATTCGTCAAATAAACGATGAATTTTCGCTTACTGTCATTATGTGTGAACATCGGTTAGAAGAAGTATTGCCGCTTGCAGATCGGGTGTTGATGCTACAGCACGGGCGAATGAAATATCAGGGAACACCCGAAGAAATGAGCCGGGAAATCGCAGTGCGGCAGGATACTGCGTATTTTTCTTACTTGCCTTCTGTTGCCCGTTTGTATTTAAGCGCTCAAAGCAATGATTTATCCTCTTCGATCCCCTTAACGGTACGTGAGGGAAAACGGTGGTTGCAAGCGGTGATGAATGAAACGGAAAGGAGGCCAACTTTGTCTTCTTCCGCTTCACATGTTGCTGATTGTAACTCAAATATATTCCTGGAGTGTCACGATATTGCTTTTCAGTATAAACAGGAATTACCTCCGGTTTTGCAAAAGCTTACACTTACTGTATATGAAAAAGAGCTTCTTGCTATTTTGGGCGGGAATGGCACGGGAAAATCGACGCTGCTGCAAGTGATGGGCGGGATGCTTGTACCGCAGCGCGGTAGCATATGGCTAAGGGGCCGCTCAGTTCATAAGATAAAAGAAGCGGAGCGCTATCGCATGATTGGATATTTGGCGCAAAATCCTCTCCTGTATTTTCTTCATGATACTGTGGAAGAAGAGTTGTGGTATATGGCGGATTATGTGGGGAGCGAGAGACCTGAGGAAGAAATCTCTTATCTCTTATCGCTTTTAGAAATAGAAAATGTACTGAAAAAACATCCACATGATTTAAGCGGGGGACAGCAGCAAAAGGTTGCCCTTGCGTTGATACTGCTATCACGGCCACACATCCTGCTTGTAGATGAGCCGACGAAAGGAATGGACCCATTGGTCAAAGAGCGTTTTGCTGAGCTGCTTGATACGCTGCGTGCGCAGGGTATGACGGTCGTAATGGTTACGCACGATATCGAATTTGCGGCGCGCCATGCTTCCCGCTGCGCTCTGCTGTTTGATGGGGCGATTACGACAGAAGCTGAACCTTCTGTTTTTTTCAGTGAAAATTATTTTTATACGACCGCTATTAATCGCGTAGTGCGGCAGTATTGGCCGGAGGCGTTAACCTATGAGGATGTGATGGACAGATGGCGCGTTCTCATCGGTTAATTTTGGTTAGTCTCGTTCTCCTTTTGACCATTCTTGCGCTTTCGTCCGCGTTTACGGACGAACACTACTTATTGCTTAGTTTCGTATTCATTGGAGTCACTTTGCTTCCGTTTTTTGCTAAGTTTGAACGGAGGCATATTGAAGCGCGGGAATTGGTACTGCTTGCCGTATTAGCGGCTATCGCCGCCGTTGGGCGCGTCCCTTTTGCGCCTTTACCGAGCGTACAGCCGACTTCGTTTGTCATTATCGTATCTGCCCTCGTTTTCGGTGCGGAGGCCGGATTTGTCATTGGCGCGGTTGCCGCTCTTATTTCTAACGTTTTTCTTGGTCAGGGGCCGTGGACGCCATGGCAAATGTTTTGTTGGGGCATGATTGGTGTGACGGCAGGTTGGTTCAAAGATACGTGGTGGATGAAAAAGCGACTAGGGTTGCTGGCATTTGGTTTCGTATGGGGATTTTTGTTTGGGTGGATCATGAACATATGGTATTTGATTGCCCTGCCGGATGCATTCAGCTGGCAATTGGTTGTCGTCGCTTATGCGCAGAGTTTCTATTTCGATCTTGCACATGCTTTGTCCAATGTGTTTTTTCTTGCCGTGTTTGGGACAAGCTGGACGAAAATTTTGCTGCGTTTTCGACGAAAATATGCTTTGCTTTAATGGAAGGCGTGCCTTTGATAAGATGTACCTTTGCCTATCCCCATGTTGAAGGAGAACATTTTCAGCTTGCAATTCTTAGATGAATATTATACGGTGTTTCTATGAGAACAGACGCTGGCACTGCTCAATCTGTTCTATATATGAGTCAAGGAGATGAACGCCATGCGCGCAGAAGCAGTTAAGTCCAGTAGAACTTTCACAGATCCGATTGAAAAGCACTTTTATGATATTATCAGTTTGATTGGTGAAGATCCAGAACGGGAAGGATTGCAAGAGACACCGAAGCGCATTGCCAAAATGTATCGGGAGATTTTTAGCGGGCTTCACGAAGATCCGGCTGAAGTGCTTGGAAAGACATTTCCAGCTGAAGGAACAAATGATATTGTGATCGTGCAGGATATTCCGTTTTATAGTGTATGCGAACATCATTTTGTTCCTTTCTTCGGAAAGGTTCATATCGGTTATATCCCAAACGGTCGTATTGTCGGCTTGAGCAAATTTGCTCGTCTTGTTGAGATTTTGGCACGCCGTCCGCAGGTACAGGAGCGGATTACGAATCAAATTGTGGACACGCTTGAAAAAGTGATTGAACCGGTGGGCGCGATCGCTGTGGTGGAAGCCGAACATCTGTGCATGAGCATGCGCGGGGTGAAAAAGCCGGGCAGCAAGACAAGAACCATTGCCCGCCGCGGTATTTTTGAAAAAGACAATGGCGTACAGGAAGAACGGTTCTTCCGTTTGCTGGAGAAAGAATGAAAAGATTGGAAAGGGCGGGCCTCCGCCTTTTTTCTTTGCCTAGCTTTTGGAATGATGTATAATAGTCAGAAAATAAAATTCATACATAAGTGGTGGAGGATAAACAGAGATGGTAGCACAGAAAGTAAAAACGATGTTCCAGGAGAAGTACAGAGGAGTGGGCCGGATATTGATTTCGTGTCCGGATCGGCCGGGGATTGTTGCGGCGGTTTCTAAGTTTTTACATGAAAATGGCGCCAATATTTTACAATCGGATCAGTATACGCAGGATCCGGAAGGCGGCATGTTTTTTATGCGAATTGAATTTTTTAAGGAAGGTCTTGAAGAAACGGTTGACGAGTTGCGCCGCGCGTTTACGACGGTGGCGGATCAATTTAGCATGAATTGGAAAATTACGCTGGCCAATCGTCCTAAAAAAATGGTGATCTTTGTATCTAAAGAGGATCATTGCTTGCGTGAATTGCTTTGGAATTGGCAGGCAGGCGATCTGAACGCTGAGATTACAATGGTAATCAGCAACCATGAAGATTCGCGGGAACTTGTTGAGTCGCTGGGGATTCCATATCACTATTTGCCGGTAACGCCAGAGACGAAGCCGGAAGTGGAGAAAAAACAGCGCGAATTAATGGAAGGAAACGTTGATTTCATCGTGCTGGCACGCTATATGCAGATTTTGTCTTCGTATTTGGTGGAGCATTTCCGCAATCGAATTATTAATATTCACCATTCCTTCTTGCCGGCATTTATCGGTGGCAAGCCGTATGATCAAGCGTACAAGCGCGGGGTAAAAATTATCGGCGCGACCGCGCATTATGTAACAGAAGAACTTGATGCAGGACCGATTATCGAGCAGGATGTAAGCCGCGTCAGCCATCGCGACAATGTGAACGACTTGAAGAAAGAAGGCCGTCACATCGAACGCATCGTTCTTGCCCGTGCCGTAAAATGGCACATCGAAGACCGTATTCTTGTAGATAAGAACAAGACTGTTGTATTTACATAAAAAACGGAATTGCCCCCGCATAGGGGGTTTTTTTTCGCGAGGCGTCTGCCAGACGTTGCTTTTTCCGTGTGGAGCGTGTGGCACGGAGGAAGAGAAAGATAGGCAACGTTTGTGCATTTTTCTCATTTTTGTATGCAGAGGCAATAAAACGCTCATAATAAATTCAGCAATAGGACTGGATGATACGGAAGGTTCCCTTTACTATTTTTATGATTGCATACCTGTTAAGGGATACGTTCCTAGTATGTGGTAAATCGGACCTTGCGGTGTCAGCGTGGAATGAAACAATACAATTTCTTGCACAGTCCAAGCAATAGCTTGTACACAAGGCAGTTTTTCCATGGGAAGAGGAAAGGAAGCAGCATCTGGTTCGCGTGCTAAAGTAATGTGCGGGCGATAGCGCTTTTCTTCCTTATAAAGGCCGAGATGAGCCAAACGCGCCGCCAATGTTTTTTGCAAATCATATAACCCGGGGGTCTGTTCCTGCACCCCGGCCCAAAGTACGCGGGGCCAGGTTAGATTAGGGAATGCTCCAATTTTGGCTAGGCGCAAAGAAAAGGCTGGAGATGTGGTGGCTACGGCTTCCATTTCCTGCTGCACAAGTTCGGACTGTTGTCTGGAAAGCTCGCCGAGAAAATGCAGGGTCAAATGCATATGATGCGGCGTTTGCCATTTTCGGCATTTGACATTTCGTTTTAGTTCGCGTTGTAGTCGCAAAAGTTCTTGGATGGTTTCTTCATTAAATTGAATCGCGGTAAATAGTCTCATACAACCTCCTCCTTTTGTTCTATTTTATGCTTTTTTGTGTGAAGGTGCACGGTGAGTAATAAGCGGGGAGAGGGAAGGAATTCCGCGTGCAGCGTCGAATCAATAAAATTATCAGGTAAATAAGGCATTGGTTTTGGAAATGCCATAAATATGATTTGAGGTGATTGTATGAGCAAGCGTGTACTAATCGTAACAGGGGATGCCGTTGAGGCACTAGAGGTGTTTTATCCGTATTATCGTTGCCTGGAAGAAGGCTTTGAAGTGACGATTGCTTCGCCTTCTGTAAAGAGATTGCAAACGGTAAGCCATGATTTTGTGGAAGGGATGGAGACATACGTCGAAAAACCGGCATATGGCTTAGAATCTCATGTGGCATTTGCCGATGTGGACCCGGCCGCATACGATGGGTTGATTATTCCGGGCGGACGAGCACCTGAATATATTCGTCTAAATGAGCACTTACCGCGAATTGTGCGCCACTTCTTTGAGGCCAATAAACCGGTAGGTGCCATTTGTCATGCGGCTCAAGTGCTTTCGGTTGTACCCGATTTAATGAAAGGAAGGGAATATACAGCCTACTCAGCTTGCAAGCCTGATGTCGTTGCTTGCGGTGCAACTTATATTGAAGAAACGCTACATACGCAAGGAAACCTTGTGTCTGGTCATGCTTGGCCGGATTTGCCAGGGTTCATGCGCGAGTTTATTAATTTGTTGCGTTAGGAAAGCCGGTGCCGCTTTTGGGGAGGCACCTTATTTTTCCTTAAGGATAGAAAAGAGGGGAAAATAGTGAAGGCTCAAGCTTTGTGCGATTTTCTTGGCACAGTTCCCCTATTCGCTTCACTTACGGAGCAGGAGCGGAAAGAAATTGCTGGCTTGATGTTGCATAAGAGAGTAAAGAAGCGCGACATCCTGTTTTATGAAGGCAAGTCTTGTACCGCCATTTATCTGCTGAAACAAGGCACGGTCAAAGTCTATAAGATAACTGAAGATGGCAGGGAACAAATCGTGAATGTACTGCATACAGGCGATATGTTTCCACACGTTGGCGTGTTTGGGGGAGGAGTGTACCCAGCGACGGCGGAAGCGCTTGAAGATGCTTCTCTTTATTTTATTAATGTGAAAGAATTGACAGCACTTTTGACTAGCAATCCGTCTCTTTGTCTTCGTTTGTTGCAAGTGTTGGAGGCTAAGATTCTTGAGTTACAGCGGCGCCTTTCTGATGTTCTCAGCAGGGACATGAAGGAAAAAATCATAAATACCTTATTGTCACTGGCAAGGTCAAAGGGCAAGGAAGAAGCGGGTGGTTATTCGCTGGAGATGGAGCTAACCCACCAGGATTTGGCTGATATGGTGGGAACGACCCGGGAAACGGTTAGCCGTATTATTAGTCAATTGAAAAAAGACGGGTTCATCGAATTTAATGTGCACCGCATTTGGATTAGGCATTCTTAGGCAAAAGGAGCCGGATGCGGTGAGAAAAGGGCAAATAAAGAAAGCAAATCTTAAATAGGTTCTCCTTTCACATCATTATCTACTTTACCTACTTTCGTGGCATAGCCTGTCTGTCTGCCGAATATATTGGGTGCTAGAAGGTGGTGGACAGGAGTTATGGATGTCTCGTTTTGGATAAGGTTTGTTAATATTATTATTATCGATATTGTACTGAGTGGAGACAATGCGGTTGTTATCGGTATGGCAAGCAGGAAACTGCCGCCCCCTCAACGGAAAAAAGCAGTTATTTTTGGGACGGCTGGCGCGGTGGGGCTGCGCATTGTTCTGACGGCTCTTGCCACCTGGGTGCTGCTGATTCCATATCTGAAGGCAATTGGGGGCGTTGTGCTCGCTTGGATTGCATTTAAATTGCTGATTGGTGATGGAGAAGAAACTTCCGATATCAAAGCAGGACATACATTATTTACCGCCGTGCAGACGATTATTATAGCCGATTTTGTTATGAGCCTGGACAACGTGCTGGCGGTTGGAGGGGCTGCACATGGTGACTTTATGCTGTTACTATTTGGTTTGGGGCTGAGCATTCCGTTACTCATGGTCGGTAGTAACGCTGTGGCTGCTTTGATGGATCAGGTTCCGTTATTGATTTATATCGGCGCCGGGATTCTTAGCTATACGGCGGGTACGATGATTATATCAGAAGAAGCGGTACAGCACCGTATCGCTCCTGTATATTATTATTTGGATTGGCTGTTTCCTTTGTTGTTGACTGCTGTCATACTCGGGTTAGGGATCTGGTGGCGGAAGCGGCTGTATCAGTCAATTATTTGATGTGTTGTGTGCTCCAACATTTACCTTTCTTTCAACTGTATGCAACCTCCTTTGTGGTGACATTCTATAGATACACCACACAAGGAGGTGAAACAACATGGCACAAAACAACAATCGTAGCTCTAACAATCTGGTTGTGCCTCAAGCTCAAAACGCTCTGGACCAAATGAAGTATGAAATCGCTTCTGAGTTCGGCGTAACGCTTGGACCGGATACAACCGCTCGTCAAAACGGTTCTGTAGGTGGCGAGATTACGAAGCGTCTTGTTCAAATGGCTGAACAACAGCTTGGCGGCCGTGCATAACTTTCATAATTGGCTTAAAGGGTCGGCGAAAATTCGCCGACCTTCTTTATTTCTGGAAGAAGGACGGGTGGGGAGTGCCTGGGGGCTTTCTTTATTTTTTGGATGCGAACTTATATCTAAATTTTGAATACCACATTTTTTCTAATAATTTAGGAAAATAAAGAAGGAAAATAACAAAAAAGATAGAATAATTAACTTACGGTAAACGTTTTCAAAGGAAGTAAGAATGTTTACCACTCTTACAAAAGTAAACAAAATTTGGAGGAGATGGAGAATGGCCGAATTACAGTTGCATGCACCCGAGTACTATAACATGGTGAATGACATCGAGCGGCATGCGAAAGACCCGAGTAAGCTGGCATTGCTGTGGGAGAATGAAGAAGGGAAGACAAAACAATTTACGTATTCTGAATTATGTCGACTTTCCAATCGGTTGGCGAATGGATTGGTAGAGTTAGGCATTAGTAAGGGCGATAAAGTCATGATTATTCTTCCACGTATTGAGCATGCGTATATTAGCTATATGGCGGTGCTAAAAATTGGCGCTATCGTGCTTCCGAGCTCGGAAATGCTAATGCCGAAAGACATTCTCTACCGTGCGACGCACGCTGGCGTTAAAGCGGTAATCGCCTATCACGAACTTACGGAACGCATTGATGAAGTGCGTTCAGATTGCCGCACGATGGATACGTTTATTGTGTGCGGTGGCGAGAGAGAAGGATGGATTTCTTTTGATAAAGTGATTGAGGGTCAGAGCGAAGAATTCAAGGTTGAAAATACGCGTGCGGACGATATTGCATTTTTAAACTATACCTCAGGCACCACCGGTAATCCGAAAGGAGTTATTCACACTCATAGCTGGGCGTATGCCCATCAAGCGATTGCGGCTAAGCTATGGCTTGATGTTCAGGAAAACGATGTTGTCTGGGCAACAGCCAGTCCTGGTTGGGCAAAGTGGAATTGGAGTCCGTTTATTTCCGTACTCGGTTCCGGTGCGGCAGGGTTTGTGTATATGGGCAGGTTTGAACCGAAGAAATATCTCTCCTTGCTTGAGAAATACAAAGTAAACGTATTGTGCTGCACGCCGACTGAGTATCGCATTATGGCAAAGGAAGAAGGACTTGAAAAGTATAACTTAGAGCATCTTCGCAGCACGGTCAGCGCGGGTGAACCGCTAAACCGCGAAGTGATTGACACATTTAAAAAATATTTTAATGTTACGGTGCGTGACGGCTACGGTCAAACCGAAAACACGTTGCTTATTGGGACGCTGAAGGGAATGGAAGTCAAACCTGGCTCCATGGGTAAGCCAACTCCTGGAAACCGGATTGCGATTATTGATGAGGAAGGTAACCCAGTGCCGTGCGGACAGGTGGGCGATATTGCAGTGCATCGCAGTGTGCCGGCATTGTTCAAAGGCTATCTCAATGATCCGGAGCGTACGGCGGCCGCATTTCGTGGCGAATGGTACCTGACAGGCGACCAGGCAAGAGAAGATGAAGACGGTTACTACTGGTTTGAAGGTCGTTCCGATGATATTATTATTAGCTCCGGTTATACGATTGGACCATTTGAGGTGGAAGACGCGCTGGTGAAACATTCGGCCGTAAAAGAGTGCGCGGTTGTCGCAAGCCCGGATCCGGTGCGCGGCAGCATCGTAAAAGCATTCGTGATTTTGCGTGACCCGAACGCCGCTTCTGATGCTCTTGTGAAAGAGTTGCAAGAGCATGTGAAGAGCGTGACTGCCCCGTACAA
Source organism: Aneurinibacillus thermoaerophilus (assembly GCF_900099925.1). GTDB lineage: Bacteria > Bacillota > Bacilli > Aneurinibacillales > Aneurinibacillaceae > Aneurinibacillus > Aneurinibacillus thermoaerophilus. Next base: position 94,966 of record NZ_FNDE01000007.1, read on the forward strand.
ATATCCACGGGAAATCGAGTTTGTATCCGACCTGCCGAAGACAACATCCGGCAAAATCCGCCGTGTTGAACTGCGTCAGGCGGAGAAAGCACGCAAAGCTGCTCAGACGCAATAATAACAACAATCTTCGGGCTAAGGCTCGAAGATTGTTTGTGTTAAAAGGAGGCAAGCGTTCGTTCATAAAGATAAATAGTTGACGAAAAAACAAAAACATGCATCATAGACATTTTTCTGAATTTATTTAAAAATAATAATTGAAAACATATAAATAAATAGGAGTGAAGGAGGAGCCAAACATGGTGGATAAGCGCTGTTCTTTACAGGAAGCGATACAAATGATTAATGACAACGATATGATTACTTTTAGTGGCTTCGTTATCTGGCGTCGTCCCATGGCTGCCGTTTATGAGATGTTGCGTCAGGAAAAAAAGGGCCTACACCTTGTGGAAGTTAATTCTGGCACCCACGCGGAAGTACTTGTGGGGGCAGGAGCGGTTTCTATCTGGGAGTCGTGCTGGATTGGACATGAACTATACGGAAAAATCCCATATTGTCTTGACCGAAAACTGAAAGAGCGCTCAGTCATAGTGGAAGATTATAGTCACCAGCATATGCTGTACCGGATGACTGTGGGTGCGATGGGCATTCCTTATCTGCCGACCTGGGCGTCGCGTGGTACCGATATTTTAAATCCGGAATACGATATGCTGGAAAAAGCGGGCTTACGCGATGGTTCTAACGAAAAAATTCCAGCGAAAAAATTCGATTTTGCGCAGGATCCATTTTACAACGAGGGAGAACTTATCCATGTGCCTGCTGTACAGCCGCACGTTTGCATTGTGCATGCTCAACAGGTGGGAGAAGAAGGAACCATTAGGATTTCCGGGCAGACGTACTCGGACGAGCAGGCCATTAAAGCGTCCGATTTAGTGATTGTACTGGCGGAAGAAATCGTGCCTGAATCATATTTGCGCGAAGAGCCGGAACGCAATTTGATTCCAGGTTATTTAGTGGATGCGATTGTAGAACTTCCATGGAGCGCGCATCCGACAGGAGCGTACGGTTATTATGACGCAGACGGCGCTTTTATTCGCGAATTCGCAGCCGCTTCAAAAACGGATGAAGGATTCAAAGCATGGGCTGACGAATGGGTGTTTGGTGTAAGAAGCCATGCAGAATATCTGAATAAGTTAGGGGTATCACGTCTGGAAAAGCTGCGGGCGAATTCGTACCGGAAATATAGCACAAAAGTGAAACGGGGGGAACGGTAAGATGACGCACAAAACGTACGCAAAACTTGGCGAATATTCAATCATAGACATGTTGGCGGTAGCGGCGGCTCGCGAGGTAAAGGACGAAGAAGTTGTATTCGCTGGTACTGGGCTGCCAATGTTAGCGATTATGCTGGCCCAACGGCTAAATGCGCCAAATTGCAAGCTTATTTATGAAGCGGGTACGATAGATTCCAGAAGTGATTCACTGCCGTCATCCGTAGGTGATCCGCGTTGTGTGACGAAGGCTGCAGTCGCCTCCGGTCTATTTGATGTATTTAACCAATTGCAAAGAGGAAAAATCGATCTTGCGTATCTCGGCGGAGCGGAAATTGACAAATATGGCAATGTAAATACTACGGTTGTTGGCGATTATACAAATCCTACTATGCGTTTTCCTGGCAGTGGGGGCAACCCGGATATCAACTCGCTCGCCAAACGTACCGTATTTATTATGGTACAGGAAAAACGCCGTTTTAAAGAACGAGTAGACTATATCACATCCCCAGGTTGGATGGTGAAGAAATGGCCGGAAGGAACGCTGGTACCCCGTAGGCAGGTATATGGCAAAAAGTTTTTGGGCGGTCCGAGCGCAGTGATTACCAATATGGCGGTATTTCGTTTTAACGAGGAAACGGGAATGATGTATGTGGATACGATCCACCCGGGCGTTTCACAGGAGCAATTGCAGGAGAACACAGGTTTTGAATTGGACTTTTCTCGTTGCAAAGGGGAAACGGAACCACCGACGTATGAAGAGTTACGCATTCTTTACGAAGCTGTGGATCCGGAAGGCATTTTTCTTACGCCACAAAGGAAAAAATAAATAAGCAGTTTAATCAAAAACGGAGCGGGAGTAATGTGTCACGCTCCGTTTTGGCGTTATACGTTGAACCTTGTTATTTCTCGTCCGTTAACACGGACAATGATAGTTTTGATATTGCTTTCTTTTACCACGATGGTACGGGTCTGTTTAAATCCGGAGACAGAAGAGCTATCGTCCAGTTTTACTTGATCTACATCAATATTAATTTGCTGCCCGGAACGGGTTACGACAATAATTTGTCCGTTATATCCTGCACTGGGCAGATCGTATGTAAATGTAATGTATAGATTGCCGTTTTTATAGTACGCGTCCTGAATGGTGGTCAACCGAGAGCCTGAACGTACGCCGACGTCTTCGTACGGAACAATTTGACCGAAACGGTAAATGACGTAAGCGGCTTCACCCCGGGTAAGGGTGGCGCGTGGATCGAATTTACCGTTATCGCGCCCGTAGATGAGGTTAATTTTATCGGCGATGACGACATCGGCTCTATATCCCGGAGCAATATCCTTTGCATCTTTGAAAGGAATACGACTTGTATTAATGTGGGAAGATAAGTCTTGTTTGTAGAGATAGCGGTATGCATTTACGAGATAGTGCGCCATTTCCTGGCGTGTAATGTTTCGCCCGCCGCGAAAACTTCCCCTGTTGTCTATGATGTTGGCTTTGCACAGGCGAACCAATTCGTCCGCGTAATAATCGGAAGCCTTCACATCTGTAAAATAGTTTTTTACTTCGTGTCTGTATCCTGTTGTTTTCAGATCGTTTTTAAGAATTTTTGCCAGCATGACTACAAATTGTCCGCGGGTCAAAGGGCGATCCGGGGCAAATGTGTGATTGTTTATGCCGCTAATGACCCCTTGACTGGTGAGGGAAAGAATTTGCGCTTCGGCCCAGTGTCCATTTACGTCCGAAAACGGAGCAGCGGCTGCCGCAGAACCCCCTCCCGCAAGCAGACTACCTACAGCAACAGCTGCGCTGGCAGCAAGTATGATCCAGTTTTTCTTCATTATTTCGTCACCGTCTTCTGTAATCTCTTCTATTGTTTTGACTCATTTTTTGTGCAAAAGTTGCTAAAAAATAATACAAGCACAAGCACCGATAGTTGTATGAGGAAAGGAAAATCAGCCCATACTACCTGTGGAAAGGTGGAGCGGACTATGGGCTGGCTTGTTTTTTTAAGCGGTATAGCAATTTTTATATTGTTGATTTGGTTTATGTCTGTCCGAATTAAAATCGTATATGAACGTACAAACGAGAATGACCGAATTGATATTGAAATATCGGTGCTTAAAAGGTTGTTGAAATATCGCTTTACAGTGAATCAGCTTCAGATCCGAAGCATTTCTGAAGGGATCAAAGTTTCGGAAAGAGTGGAGGTCGGGCAGCAAGCTCCGAAACGGGCAAAGAAAACATGGATTACACCGCGTACCATTCAGGTGTGGCAGTGGAAATTTGCGCGTTTGCTGCGGAATGTATACGATTTGAACCAGATTTTGCGCCGAACGTTAGAAAATGTTCGGGGCGAGGAATTAATATGGAAAACAAATATTGGGCTCGGAGAAGCGTCGGCTACCGGTGCGGTTGTTGGTGTGGTTTGGACGGTAAAAAGTGCGCTGATAGCGCTTCTTTCCCATTATATTTCTTTGCGCGCCAGACCGCGGTTGTACGTCATTCCAGATTTTCAGCGCGAAATGTTGGATATTTACTTGCTTTGCATACTCCGGTTGCGAATCGGACATGCTATCATTGCGGTTATCCGAATTATGATAAATTATATCCGGAAAGGACGTGAACGTGTATGGGAGAACATCCGATTCAAGGCTTGATGAAAACGGCGATGGAAAATATTAAAGAAATGGTAGATGTTAATACCATTATTGGAGATCCGGTGGAAACACCGGATGGAAGTGTAATTATTCCTGTCTCTAAGGTGGGATTCGGATTTGCGGCTGGAGGTAGCGAGTTTGAGACACAACAGGAAACCAGTGAAAGTGGACGTCGAAGTTATGAGAGCGATGTGACGCGTCAGCATGGAAACAGTGGAAAAAAAGGAGAGCTTCCATTCGGGGGAGGAAGCGGTGGTGGAATTTCCATTACTCCTGTAGCATTTCTGGTTGTCGGAAAACAAGGGATTCGTTCTATCACGCTGCAAGGACAGGCCCATCTTTATGAGCGAATGATGGATTTGGCGCCAGCTGTTGTGGAAAAAATTCAAGGAATGATTCGGAATAAGGATTCGGAAAAAAAGTGCAATAGCGGTGATAAAAGCGGCAATGAAATTATGGAGGAATTGCATTAAAGAAAAAAGAGCAAAAAGAGCACGTGACAGTGCTCTTTTTTGTAGGAGAAAACTTTTTTATTTTTTAACAATGACGAGCAGCAAATCGCCCGTTTCGATCGAATCGCCTTCTTTAACATGGATCTCTTTGACTACGCCATCGAACGGTGCCTGCATGGTCGTTTCCATCTTCATTGCTTCGGTGACGATGACATGTTCACCTTTTTTCACTTTGTCGCCTTGCTCCACCATGATTTTCAGCACTTTGCCTGGCATGGAAGCGCCGATTTGTCCTAGTTCGGACGGATCAGCCTTGGCACGCTGGACTGTGGTCACTTTTGCCGATGCGTCGCGCACATTAATTTCGCGCGGCTGGCCGTTTAACTCGTAGTAGATGGTACGCATACCGTCCGGTCTGACTTCTCCGATGGATACAAGCTTCACTATCAGCGTTTTTCCTTGTTCAATGTCGACGGCGATTTCTTCACCCAGGCGTAGACCATAGAAGAAGGTTGGTGTATCCAGCACAGACACGTCACCGAATTCTTGCTGGCGTTTTTGCATATCAAGGAAGACTTGCGGATACATCACGTACGACATTAAATCATAGTCGGTTACCGAGCGCTCCAGCTTTTCTTCCAGCATCGCTCTAATCTCGTCAAAATCAGCGGATGGCAGCAATTCGCCTGGACGGGTGGTGAAAGCTTCGCGGCCTTTCAGGATGATGCGCTGCAACTCCTCGGGAAATCCGCCGTACGGCTGGCCGAGATAACCCTGGAAGAACGTAATGACTGATTCAGGAAAGTCAATGGTTTCGCCTTTTTCGTATACATTCTGTTCGTTCAGGTTGTTTTGCACCATGAACAATGCCATATCGCCCACTACTTTGGAAGACGGCGTTACCTTGACGATATCCCCGAACATACGGTTGACCGTGGCGTACATCTCTTTCACTTCGCCCCAGCGGTCGCCAAGCCCGACGGCTTTCGCCTGTTGTTCCAGATTGGTGTACTGACCGCCCGGCATTTCATGCTTGTATACTTCGGCGTTGCTTGCTTTCATCTCCGTTTCAAATCCAACATAGTACTTGCGTACATCTTCCCAGTAATCGGCGAGCTTCTGATAGTTTTCGTGACAAAGACCAGGCGTCCGCTCATGGTGTTCGAGCGCGTATGCAATGGCGTTCAGGCTCGGCTGTGAGGTTAGACCGGACATGGAACTTAGCGCCACATCGACAATGTCGACACCGGCTTCGGAGGCTTTCAGCAGCATCGCGCCCGCGTTGCCGCTAGTATCATGCGTATGCAGGTGAATCGGAATGCCGATTTCTTGTTTCAACGCTTTGATCAATTCGTACGCGGCATATGGTTTCAGAAGACCAGCCATATCTTTAATTGCCAGGATGTGAGCCCCGGCTTTTTCCAGTTCTTTTGCTAGATTCACGTAGTACTTCAGATTATATTTATCACGTTTCGGGTTCAAAATATCGCCGGTATAGCAAATGGCCGCTTCCGCGATTTTGCCTGTTTCGCGCACCGTTTCGATCGCCAGGCGCATCCCTTCCACCCAGTTGAGACTGTCGAAAATGCGGAACACGTCAATGCCGGCACGTGCCGCAGTTTCAATAAACTTCTGGATAACGTTGTCCGGATAGTTCGTGTAGCCAACAGCGTTGGCACCGCGGAACAGCATCTGGAACAGAAGATTCGGGATTTTTTCACGCAGTTTGAGTAAACGTTCCCATGGATCCTCATTCAAAAAGCGCATGCTCGTATCAAACGTCGCGCCACCCCACATTTCCAGCGAGAACAAATCGGGCGCAAGCTTGCCGGTCGCTTCGGCGATTTGTAGCAAGTCGTATGTGCGGACACGGGTTGCGAGCAGCGACTGGTGCGCATCACGAAACGTCGTATCAGTGAGCAGCAGTTTTTTCTGTTGCTGAATCCATTTCACTACGCCTTCCGGTCCGTGCTCGTCCAGAATTTGTTTGGTGCCTACTGGGTATTCCTGCCAATATGAAGTTTCCGGGATACGCGCTTTCGGAAATGTTGGTTTTTTGTCCATCTTCGCCAAGCCTGGGTGCCCGTTGACAATCGTCTGGCCGATATAGGTAAGCAGCTTGGTGCCGCGGTCTTTTCGTTTTGGAAACTCGAACAATTCCGGCTTCGTATCAATAAAAGAGGTGTCGTATGTGCCGCGCAGGAAATCCGGGTGTTGCATGACGTTTTCTAAGAACGGGATGTTAGTCTTTACCCCGCGAATCCGGAATTCCTTGAGCGTGCGCAGCATTTTTCGCGCAGCGCGTTCAAATGTGAGCGCATGTGTCGACACTTTCACGAGCAGAGAATCGTAGTATGGTGTGATGGTGGCGCCAGGCGCGCCGATTCCTGCGTCCAGACGAACGCCGAACCCGCTGGCCGAACGGTATGCGAGCAGGCGGCCAGTATCCGGTAGAAAGTTGTTTTCCGGATCTTCTGTTGTCACACGCGATTGAATGGCGTACCCACGCATTTGTACGCTCGACTGAGATGGAATGCCGACTTCCGGATCTTCTAACGCATATCCTTCCGCGATGCGGATTTGCGATTGCACGATATCAATTCCGGTGATCATCTCTGTAATCGTGTGCTCGACTTGAATGCGCGGATTCACTTCGATAAAATAGAAATTCCCATCGGGTGTGACCAGAAATTCGACCGTACCGGCATTGATGTAACGGGACGTCTTGGCCAAGCGCAGGGCTGCATTGCAGATGTCTTCCCGCTGTCGCTCAGTCAAGGACAGGCTTGGGGCGACTTCGACCACCTTTTGGTGCCGGCGCTGGATGGAACAGTCGCGCTCGAACAGGTGGACGGCGTGCCCATACCGGTCAGCCAAGATCTGTACTTCGATATGTTTCGGGTGTTCAAGATATTTTTCAAGATAAACAGCCGGGTTGCCGAACGCGGACTTCGCTTCGGAACGGGCGCGGTCGAGGGCGCTTTGCAGTTCATCCTGCTTGCGAACGATGCGCATGCCGCGACCGCCGCCCCCGGACGACGCTTTGATGATAATGGGATAGCCATGCTCTTTGACGAAACGAAGCGCTTCTTCGAGCGTGCGTACTGGTTCCGGGGTGCCGGGGATGACCGGAATGCCAGCTTCGATCGCCATTTGGCGGGCGGTCACTTTATCGCCGAACATGCGGATGTGTTCAGATGTCGGACCAATGAACGTGATGCCTTCTTCTTCACAACGTCGGGCGAATTGTTCGTTTTCCGACAGGAAGCCGTAACCCGGATGAATGGCATCGACGTCGTGGCGTTTGGCGATTTCGATGATGCCCTCAATGTCCAGATAGGCTTCGATTGGGCCTTTGCCTTCTCCGATGACATACGCTTCGTCAGCTTTAAAACGATGCAGAGCAATATTGTCTTGCTCGGAATACACGGCAACTGTGCGAATGCCAAGCTCCGTGCAGGCTCGGAAAATTCGGATGGCAATCTCGCCGCGGTTGGCCACCAGTACTTTTTTGAACGTTTTGATCTGAGCCATTCAATCTCCCTCTCCTACATTGAAATTTTTATTTTTCTTAAAGTAAAAAGCTATGTTAAATTTGATAACTATAATTAATAATAACACATGAATGAATATTCAAACACATGAAAACACCAAAATGGATAATTTTCTTGCAAAGCAGAAAAAGCGGAAACGATTATGAGGTGAGGCTTGGAGGATGAAAGAAATGAATGAGAACCATGACATACAACAAGTGATTCGGTTTACTGTACCGTGGAAAGCAGATAGAGGAGAACAGGAAAAAAGAAACGTGCGCAGCTTTTTGCGCGAAGAACACGGCATCTCCCGCAGTTTGCTCGTCGAACTGAAGCGCGCCAAAGGGATTCGCTTGAACGGTGTTCCAACCTATCTAGATCATCCGCTTGCTCCGGGGGACACGGTAGAACTATATTTACCTGAAGAAAAATCTGAAAATGTTGAGCCTGAGCCGATCCCATTTTTCACTATTTATGAAGACGATTATATTCTTGTGGTGGATAAAGCGCCGAATCTTTGCGTACATCCAACGATGCTTCATCCGAATGGCACGTTGGCGAATGGTGTAGTCTACCATTGGCAGCGGCAGGGAATTTCACGTAAATTCCGCCCGGTTAATCGTCTTGATAAAGACACATCAGGTCTTGTGCTAATCGCGAAAAATCAATATTCACACCAGCAGCTAGCTGCCGTGCAGCGCGCGGGAGGCATTATCCGCTACTATGAAGCTTTCGTGCATGGACAAGTGAGGGAGGATACAGGGACAATTGACGCTCCAATCCGGCGCAAAGCAGATTCGCTGATGGAGCGAATCGTGCATGAGGATGGACAGTGGGCGCGTACCCATTATACAGTGCTAGGAAGGTACGCAACATTTACTCACTTACGTTTGAAATTGGATACGGGTCGCACGCATCAAATTCGTGTTCATATGAGTTATATGGGACATCCATTGCTTGGTGATGATTTATACGGTGGAGAAAGGATGCTAATTGGTCGCCAGGCGCTGCATGCTCGCATGTTGTCCTTTCCGCATCCGCGCGATAAAAGGATGCTATCGTTTGAGGCTCCGTTGCCGGACGATATGGCAACGTTGCTTGTTGCCGCCCACAACAAGCTATCGTTTCGTTAAGTCTATGAGCGGATATTGTTTTTATCCTTCATTAATATGATGAATAGGATAAAGAAAGGAGCTATTATTGGTTTGTTTATCAAGTAATAGCTCTTTTTTTGCTTTTTTCATTAGACGCGTTAAAGCAGAAAATTCAAGTAATTTAATCTGATTCTTTTAAAAAAAAAGAATATTTCGCTTAATTTTTTGCTTTAAAGTAAAATAGATCGTGTTATAATGAATATATTAAATTTTTATAATAAAGAAAAAAATTAAAGATGTAGGGGGAATGTGTATGGTGAGAAAAAGGCGATGGCTGGCATTGCTTTTTGTGACGATGCTAGTGTTGCTGAGCGCTTGCGGAGGACAAAGCGTTAACCAGCAAGCAGAAGAAACAGAGAAGAAAGCCGGGACGGAAGCTGGAGCGAGCGCCGATAAGAAATTCAAAATAGGTGTTTCACAGTATGTTGAGCATCCGGCATTGGATGCGGCGCGGGAAGGTTTCATTAAAGCGTTGAAAGATAACGGTTTAGAAGAAGGAAAGAACCTGGAAATTGATTATCAAAACGCGCAGGCTGATCAGACAAATGTCAATACGATCGCACAAACATTTGCCGCTGATAAAAAAGATTTGATTCTTGCCATCGCGACGCCGAATGCGCAGGCGATGTTGCAAAACATAAAAGATACGCCGATTCTTTTTACAGCTGTTTCCGATCCGTTAAGCGCCAAGCTGGTGGATAATCTCGAGAAGCCGGGCAAAAATATCACCGGTTTTTCTGACACGCCGCCGGATGTAATTCCGAACACAATGAAAGCCATTAAAGATTTCTTCCCGCAGGCGAAAAAAGTTGGCATTATCTATAATAGCGGAGAAGCGAATTCCGTGGCGAACGTGAAAGTGGCAAAGGAAGAGTTGGGCAAACTTCAGCTTACCCCGGTGGAAGCTACCGCGACCAATACGAGTGAAATAAAGCAGGCAGCAGAGTCGCTTGTGGGTAAGGTGGATGCCATATATGTACCGCAGGATAACACCGCGGTGGCGGCACTGAAATCAATCGTGAGCGTTGCGAATAAAAACGACATTCCCCTATTTGTGGGAGAACTTGAATCCGTGCGCAATGGGGGTTTTGCTGGCGTCGGATTTGAGTATTCCGATATCGGATACGAAACCGGCTTGATGGCGGTTAAAATCTTGAAAGAAGGAGCAAAGCCGGGAGATTTGCCTGTTGGCTACCCAAGCAAGTTGAATCTTGTGTTTAACAAAGAAGCGGCAAAAGAACAGGGAATCGATTTTGAGAAACTGCCGAAAGAAGCAATGGATAAGTGGAAGCCAGAAATGCTTGAAAAAACAGAAGCAAAATAATGCGACCGCATGAAAGCAGGTCCTCCGGTGAAAGGAATCGATGAGCCGGTTCCTTTCCGGAAACCGCATCCCGTGCGTAACGATAATAAAGAATGATAAAAGAGGAGCAGGTGTGAAAGGAGGACGTCATGAACGTAGCAGCGTTATTAGGATCGATTGAGTCAGGCTTTATTTTTGCTATTATGGCGCTTGGCGTATACTTGACGTTTCGGATTTTGGATTTTCCTGATCTGACGGTGGATGGGAGTTTCGCCACCGGGGGCGCAATCGGCGCGACGATGATAACGGCGGGATTTGCCCCGTTTTTGTCCACGGTATCTGCCGTGGCTGCTGGTTTGCTTGTTGGCGCAATGACTGGAATTTTACATACGAAGGGAAAAATCAACGCCCTTCTGTCAGGAATTCTTTCGATGATTGCGTTGTACTCTATCAATTTGCGCATTATGGGCAAAGCGAATGTGCCTTTGCTCGGCGAAGAAACGCTGTTGACCCAAATCAAGGACGCGCTCTCTATACTGGGAGATTATGGACAACTGTTTGCTGTTGCAGTGATCGCTCTCATTATTAAGTTTATTAACGATTGGTTTCTGCATACGGAAGTAGGTCTTGCCATCCGCGCGACAGGCAACAACCAGCGCATGATTCGAAGCTTTTCTGCGAACACGGATAGCATGATCATCATCGGATTAAGTCTCTCCAATGGGATGGTGGCGCTCGCTGGAGCGCTGTACGCCCAGTATCAGGGATTCGCCGACGTATCGATGGGAATCGGGATGATTATTATTGGCCTTGCGTCCGTTATTATTGGAGAAGCGATTTTTGGTAACCGCACCATTGTCTGGGCTACATTTGCGGTTATTGGGGGAGCGATTATTTACCGGATGGTTGTGGCGCTGGCGATGCAAATTGGTCTCGACCCGTCTGATATGAAGTTGATGACGTCTTTAATCGTTATTATTGCACTTATCATGCCGCGCATATCTGCAAATTATAAGGAACGTAAGCGCCGTGCTGCGCGTGCGAAAAACCATGGCCAGCGGCCGGCAGTGCTTGAAGGAGGCGAGGTGAAGAAGCATGCTTAAGTTAAAGGATCTCTATGTTGTGTTTAATGAAGGGACCGTTGATGAAAAAGTGGCGCTGAACTATGTCAATCTTCACCTAAAGCCAGGTGACTTTGTGACGATTATTGGCAGTAATGGTGCGGGAAAATCCACGCTAATGAACATTATCTCAGGCGTGTTAAAACCGGATTACGGCACGGTAGAGATCGATGCAGTAGATGTTACTCATCTTCCGGAATATAAACGGGCGCCGATGATTGGCCGCGTATTCCAAGACCCGATGGCCGGTACAGCCCCTTCGATGACGATCGAAGAGAATCTAGCACTGGCGTATGCGCGTGACAAACGCCGCACGTTGCGCAAAGGGGTGACAGCCAAACGGCGCGATGAGTTCCGGACTTACCTGGAGACGCTTCATCTTGGACTTGAAAACCGGTTGAGTGCGAAAGTCGGGCTATTGTCTGGTGGGGAGCGTCAGGCGCTGAGCTTGCTCATGGCAACGTTTACAAAGCCGAAAGTGCTTTTGCTTGACGAGCATACGGCGGCGCTTGATCCCGCTCGTGCGCAGCGAATTACCGAATTAACAGAAGAAATTGTGACCAGGCAGAAGCTAACAACACTAATGGTTACGCATAATATGCAGCAGGCGCTCGATTTGGGAAATCGGCTGATTATGATGGACAAAGGCTCCATTATTCTTGATGTTCCGTCAGAGGAGAAGAAAAATTTGACAGTCGAACGATTGCTGGCTGAATTTCAGCGTTTGTGCGGCGAAAAGTTTGCCAGTGATAGGGCGATACTTGCTTAGTGGTTCGCATAACGTAATAAAAAATCCCCGATAAATCCGGGGATTTTTTATTTGACGTCTTTTTCAAGTTGCAGAGCAAGGCGCCGACCTTGCCGTTTCTTTCGATATAATTGGAGCGCGTAGAACACCAGAACATAGCAAATGATCGCGACGATCGAACCGTTAGCGGCGCTGCCGACAAAAAATGCAATTCCTTTTTCTTTTATAAATTGCCAAAGCATCATAAAACCCATATGGCTCATTTGTTCGCTTACGTCCTGCCCAAATTTGTTTCCGACCAACAGATTGCCTACGCTCATATTAAGCACGAAAAACAGCGGCAAAATGAATTTACCCATCACGAACCCGATAAGCGAAGCAGCGAAATTGCCGCGAATTAACAAGTTAAGCGGATAAAGGAGCAAGAATGCTGAGCCAAGTGTTGGCAGCGTGATAAACTCGATGAAAATACCGAGCGAAAAGCTGCGGGCCACAATCGAAGGCGCTCCTTTGGAGCGAAGCAATTTTAAATATTGATATCTCATTTTCCGGTAAAGTTTTTTTAGCATAGAGATTCTCCGTTTCTTATGCAAAATGCTTAGCCGATCATTAGGGTATTATGTATTATTATAGCGAAAAAACACATGGAATGTTAGTATTTCTTTGATTTTTATAGTATCATTTATAATGTAAGAAGGCGTATATGTTGATAAATAAAGGAGGCGTGAGACATTGTCAATTTTTACTCCATTCACACAAAAAAATGTAACATTGCGTAATCGTATTGTTATGTCACCAATGTGCATGTATACGGCAGGTGATGACGGTAAAGCGACCGATTGGCATTATGTACATTACGGTACGCGTGCGGTCGGTGGGGTTGGCCTGGTGATGCTGGAGGCAACGGCGGTAGAGAGCAGAGGCCGCATTAGCCATCAGGATCTTGGAATTTGGAGTGATGAGCATATCAAACCGTTGCGCCGAATTGTACACTTCGTGAAGGCGCAGGGAGCAGCGGCTGCGATTCAATTGGCGCACGCCGGACGCAAAGCGCAGGTGAAAGATGCGATTGTGGCGCCGAGCGCAGTTCCGTTTGACGAGAATTCGCCTGTGCCGCAAGAACTGAGCGAAGAAGAAATTGAAAAAGTGTTAGACGCCTGGCGGCAGGCGGCCCGGCGCGCGCGTGAGGCGGGATTTGACATTGTGGAAATTCACGGCGCGCACGGTTATTTAATTAATGAATTTTTGTCACCGCTTGCCAACAAACGGACTGATCGTTATGGTGGAAGTTTGGAGGGACGTTTTCTTTTCTTGAAGCGGGTGATCGAAGCGGTAAAGCAGGAGTGGCCGGAGGAAAATCCGCTTTATTTGCGTATTTCGGCGGTTGATCACGTGGAGGGCGGATTAACGATTGAAGACAGTATCAAAATCGCCGGAATGGCTAAAGAAGCAGGTGTTGATCTGATCGATTGCTCGTCTGGCGCCATCCTACCTGTTGTACCAAAGAAAATTTTTCCGGGTTATCAAGTATCATACGCGGAAGCAATCCGTAAACAAGCCGGCATCGCGACAGGGTGCGTTGGATTGATCGATGATCCTTCGCTGGCTAATGAAATTATTGGCAACGAAAGGGCGGATCTTGTTTTTTTGGGACGTGTGCTCTTACGTAATCCGTATTGGGTATTGCAAGCCGCGAAACAACGGAACCGTGAATATGAAGGGCCGCGTCAGTACGAGCGAGGGTTTAAATAAATGAGCTGGGAAAAAACATTCCGGATAAAAGTCGGAATGTTTTTTTTGTAGGGTGGCACCTGCTTTTTTCTTCATGAAACTGCCGCGTTCCATTGTCCGTATAGAAGGGTAAGATAATGTATAGCAGCGAATCCAGAAAAGGAGTCGAGAGACGAATGAAGATAAACGAACAAATCCTTAATGCTGTAGTAGTGCCACGGCTTAATCAACTCCTGTCAAACATGTATATAAACTCGTTTCATTCGTATGAAGGATACGCAGTTGTAAATGCTCAGGTACGGACAAGAGGGGAGTGGCTTCCTGTCCTGTATACGCTTAAACTCGATGCGTTCCGTTTTGATCTATCCGGCCGGTATGTGTCATTTATTTATACAGAAGATGTACAAAGAGAAAAAGTATCACTTACGCAAAAGCTGTCGCACGAAACGGAAATGTTTCTGGCCAAGAACGTAACGGGTAAAACATTATTAATGAACGCGTTGGGAAACAAACGGGAGGTTCACGTTTCGGATAATCGGGTTACTATCCAACTGGCCCCATTGGTAAACATGTATCCGGTATTGCAGGATATTAAGGTGGACAAACTGATTTTTGAAGAAGGGGTGCTTCATCTGGAAATCACAGTACCGCCGGAACTTGCACCTGAGGCTTTGGAATTCGACTGGATGAAATCGATGGAAGAAGTGGAGCCATCTTCTGAGAGCGGAGAAACGGAAGTTCATACAGGTGGTGAATTGATCGTACTGAATCGTGAGCATGAACGATATTACGATCAGTTACGCGGAAGAATTGAAAAATATATGCGTGAAAAAATCGGGGATACCCGGGCGGAAAAAATCGCACCGTACTTGCTGCTTGCTCCAGATTTATTCGTTTTGCTTGCCCGGCTGGCCAAAGATAGACGCGTGCCGCTGCGCTCGAAATCGATCGCGTTGGCCGCGCTTGTGTACTTTATGTCACCGCTTGATATTATTCCGGAATTTATCGCTGGCCCCGGTGGTTTTATTGACGATATTATTTTCGCTGTTCTGGCGCTGAACAAAATGTTGGTAGATGTGGACGAAGAGATTATTCACGAACACTGGAACGGAGATAAAAACGTTGTCGGTATTATTCGTGATGTACTAAGCAAAGCCGATTCGCTCGTCGGCAAAAGCCGATTTGAAATGATAAAAAACGTGTTGAAAAAGCGAAAATAGAAGAAAGATATCATGGGACAGGAAACGGAGGATGGAAAGTGAGAATAAGGGAAGAAAAGGGGCTTACCTCCTTCCCTTATTGTTTTTATGCCAGAGCTTGTTTTGGGAACATCATTTCATGCTTCGCTCTCATTTTACCCCGACCGGTGTGGGAGCAAGTTCTCTTATCATCGCAATCTCATCGCAGCTTGGAAATTTTGAGCAATTAATGCAGTCTTTCCATACTTTGTGTGGCAGTGTTTCTTTTTTTACGACGTAAAACTTACACTTCTCAAAGAACTCCTGCTGATATGTCAATGACATGACACGACGGAGACCAAGTTCTCTCGCTTCATCTATGAGATGGTTCACCAATTTCTTTCCAAGACCTTTTCCTTTTGCTTTTTCTGAAATGGCGAGCGAGCGTACTTCAGCTAAATCTTCCCACAGAATGTGAAGACCGCCCACACCCACAACTTCACCTGGTTCGCCAACTTCCCCTATATCGTCAATGACAACGGAAAAGCAATGCAACGTTTCACAGAGTGATAGCTTTGAACGGGGCAGCATTAGCCCTTGCTGTGCGTACTCGTTAATTAAAGCCATCATCCCGTCAAGGTCTTGTATTTTTGCCTTTCGGATTAACATAGCTATCCCTCCATGAGAATATTGTGTATATGTAATTAAGAATATGTATAATTATCGAATTTATAATAATAAATATACACTCTTGTCTTTGATATGTCTAGGATGTAAATTGGATAAAATGTATTTTTATAAGAATGGACAAGGTGGTTTTGATATGGTGGCGCTTAACAGTGAAGAATCGTGGGAAAGAAATATTCTGGTCTTATAGAAACAAAACCGTAGGAAAAATGGGCAAAAGACTAAAATTACCGCCCATGCAGAGGTGGAACATGGTATGATAATACACGATAAGACATGTGCAAAGGGGTCTTAAAATGAGTGAGTTAGTATATACAGCAAGCAGCATGTTAAAAAAGGTATTCCGTAATGGAGAGCGCTCGCTTTCTAGGCAGGAATTAGAAAGTCGCCTGCAGAATACATACGGCATAAGCTTACAACGCACAGGCCAATCGCCGGGCGAAGTGATTGAGGAAGCGCTTGCTGAAGAAGCTTCGCCTTTTCATGTGGGAAGTTCTCACGCGGTGGTCGAGATGGATGCGCCGTTCCGCGATCATATCGCCGAAGAGCTGGTGCGTTATTTCCTTGAAAACAAAGGGCCTTTGACGGCAGAACAATGTTTAAAAAAGCTGCGCTGGCATAACATAATTTCCTACAGCTACGCTGAAAACAAGCTTCCTCTGTACAAAGACCCTCGGTTTGTCCGTTTTATCGGATCAGACTTGTGGTATTTGGCCCGCTGGGAGATAGCCAATGACCACATTTACCGTTTCCTTGTGGACAAACAGGTTAAACAACTGCCTTTGGCGCAACTGCTGCTAATGATGGAGCATGAATTGAATCTGTCGCGCCGCGAATACGTATTTGTACCGGAGGGAGACCCACGTTTTCACATAGTTGAAGGTTTGGTTATCGTCAGTTATGAAAGAGAAAGCGAGCCACAGCCTGAAGCGGAAGAAGTACAGGTGAATGTGCTGCAGGAGCAAGAACAAGAAGATGTCATTGTGAATGAGAATATTCAAAGGGAAGAGGAGGTTGCTGTAACAATGGCAAATGAATTGAAAACAGCAAGCGTATTTGAAGATGTATTGGTAAATGCCCAGGATTCGACTGAGAAGTTAGAACTCCGTATTAAAGAAATGGAGGAAGAAGTGCTTGAGCATTTCAAGAGCAACAACATGTCCGCCATTTCTCAACTTGTGGCGGAAAAAGAAAAATGTGAAGCGATTGTTGCTGCGCTTGAAAAAGTTATTGAAATCGTAAACAAATAATGAGAAATAAGGATGACCGTATCAATGGAAGCGATTGAAGAGCTTGACGGCCTGCATCGTCGCTTTGAGCGCTTACGCTTGGTGGTGGAGAGCAAGCGGATGCAGGTGAAGTGGATAGAAGAAGAAGTTCGGCTCTGCTTTCAGGAAAGTGACATGCAAGGAATTGCCGAACTGGCCCGCGAGCGGGAGCGGTTGCTCAAGTGGATTGAGATGATGGAGAAATTTATCATCAAGTGGGAGCGATACTGGCACGTTTATGAATCTGCGTCGGGCTGGTTGTCTCCGGGCCTGCATGCGCAAGAATAGGTAGGGCGCTGCTTTCGCCCTGCCGTTTTTTCTAAAACATTTTTTCTGTTTTTCCAAAAAATAATCTTGCGCATTAGAAGCCTTATGTGATATTATAAATTCTGTCGCTGCTATATAAGAAGACACGAAATCATGTCCCAGTAGCTCAGCTGGATAGAGCAACGGCCTTCTAAGCCGTCGGTCGGGAGTTCGAATCTCTCCTGGGACGCCAGCAAGGAGCCATTAGCTCAGTTGGTAGAGCACCTGACTTTTAATCAGGGTGTCACTGGTTCGAGTCCAGTATGGCTCACCATTTTTATGCGGATGTGGCGGAATCGGCAGACGCGCTAGATTCAGGTTCTAGTGGTGGCAACACCGTGGGGGTTCAAGTCCCTTCATCCGCACCATTTTTTTTATAACATGTAACGAATGAATTGGTTTTTAATATATTGTTGATAAATGTATAACATAAGAAGTGCGGACAGTCGCTGTTCATGCTTTTGCATGGATAGAGGAAAGTCCAGGCTCGCCCGGGCTGAGAGGCTCGGAGTGTTTGTGCCTGCCGCAAGGCAGGGCAGTCGCGCAAGCGGCTGACGGCGGTGAAATCGGCTACGTTCCTTTTGGAATATGCCGAGAATAGCCTGAAAGTGCCACAGTGACGTAGCTCTACTGGAAACAGTAGGGGTGGAACGAGGTAAACCCCGCAAGCGAGCAACCCAAATTTTGGTAGGGGCACTATCCGAAGGGAAATGAACCGGAGGATAGACGGGACAGGAGTCTCGTAGATAGATGACTGTCGCTTCCATGTACCAGGCTGGCTGCCGTGATGAGTACGGGAAGTACAAAACCTGGCTTACAGCACTTCTTATAGCCGATATATGATCTTATAAGGAAACCGTTCCGTTATTTAGGAACGGTTTTTTCTACATTTGTTGTCAATTTGAAACCCAGGAGGCGGAAGAATGAATTTTACGATTACACCGGAAGCGGTACAGGCCTACAAAAAATATGCGGGATTTCGGGAAGGGGATTGCTACCGGTTGTATGTACGTACTGGTGGTCCTGGTGCGGGTGGACTGTTTTATGCTATCGAAAAAAGCTCGCAGAATGAAATGAAGGCAGGAGATGCTGTGTTTGAGGTGGGAGGTATTCGATTCTTTATCCGGGCAAGCGATGCTTGGTATTTCGAGGGAGGAACGTTATCGCATAATAAATATTTAGGAGAGTATGGATTTGAGTTTCACAATCCTTTGCTGGAATAGAGAAGAGGGGTGTGTATGAACCGGATATTGCAGTTTGATGAATGGACGGAAGCGGTCGGGGGGCTGTTTCATGAAATCGAACAAGCTCCACAACGCTTTGAAGCGCGTGCTGCTGAATTGTATGCCCAGCTGTCTCGGTGGAAAGAGCAAATGGATGAGGAGCAGCTTCGTCCGTGGGAAGCGATGTTGTACACATGCCTTGGGATTTTACAGTGGAATAGCCAGCCAGAAGGAAAAGGAGCGGAAAGCTGGTTGCGTCGGGCGGTTGATTTGGCACCAGAATTGGAAAAGGCATGGAAATACATGAAGCTTGTGCTGCTTGCCGAACTTGCTTCTCTGTTTGACGATATTTCCTTTTTTCCGCTGCGCCAGGTAGATCCGTCCGAGCGTCGTAAACAGAAAACACTTGAAGTTCTTCAGGGTATTGAGCGTCTTACCGGGGAAAAAATCAAGCTGGCCGAGCGGTGGATTGCAGAAGGGAAAGCAACGGAGAAACATCTTGCTGCAAAAGATATTGTATGGGAGGAAGCATCCGCCTGGCTGGCTGGACTGTCGGAATTGGTGCGCGAAGTGGAAGCGTGCGCTATGGCCTACCATCAGTCCATTAGTGGCTTGTATGCGCCCGAAGAGATGTTGCGGGAGTTTAACGAAGCGCTTGAGAGACTAAACGCTTATTTCGAAGACTGGAACACGGCGATGGTCGGCTACCGAAGGGAAGCGAAACAGTCGCCTTCCGCATTGGAACGTCTGGATGCGCTTGTCGGTATGAAAGATATCAAAAAGCGGATTCATGATTTGTATTATTTTTTGCTTTATTTAACAAAGCGCCGAGAGCTTGGATTCAAGATGCAGGACGAGATTGGACTGCACGCGATTCTCATGGGAAATCCAGGCACGGGCAAGACGACGATAGCCCGTCTTTTGGCAGAAATTTACCATGAACTTGGGCTTCTGGAACGCTCTTCCGTTATTGAGGTGGATCGTTCCCAGTTGGTGGGTTCTTATGTAGGGCATACGGAGCAGAAAGTAATGGAAGCGGTGCAGCGCGCGGTTGGCGGGGTGTTGTTTATTGATGAGGCGTATAGTTTAAAACGCGCAGGAAGCGCGGAAAACGATTTCGGACAGGTGGCGATCGATACCCTTGTCGCGGCGATGACCGGGGGGGAATATGCCGGTAAATTCGCTGTTATACTGGCCGGATATCCGGAAGAGATGAGAAATTTTCTGCTGGCTAATCCTGGTTTACGCAGCCGTTTTCCAGAAAGTGGTCATTTTTACCTGCCCGACTTTACGATGGATGAACTGGTGGCTATTGGACAGATGGTGGCCCGCAATAATCA
The DNA here is from genome assembly GCF_900099925.1 of Aneurinibacillus thermoaerophilus. Lineage (GTDB taxonomy): Bacteria > Bacillota > Bacilli > Aneurinibacillales > Aneurinibacillaceae > Aneurinibacillus > Aneurinibacillus thermoaerophilus. The sequence continues at coordinate 114,936 of NZ_FNDE01000007.1, forward strand.
GTTTGTGCTAACGGAAAGTGCGGTTGCTGCTTTGAAAGAGCGGATTGAAGTGGAGCGTGTGGACGCTACGTTTGGCAACGCGCGTACAGTCAAAAATATCGTGCTTGACGCGATTACGGCAAAAGGACGTAAGCTGAAAGGCAAAGAAGAGCTGCCAGCTGATGAATTTACCATTTTATATGCGGAAGATTTTGCACGTCCGCTTCCGCAAGCGAAGCCGGCAACTGAACGCTTGCATGCTTTGGTCGGGTTGAAGGAAATTAAAGAAGAGATCAAGACATTGTTTGCGCTTTTATCCATTCAGCGGAAACGGAAAGAGCAAGGCTTACCCGTTACGCCGCTGCAGTTTCATGCCTTTTTTTCCGGCAATCCGGGTACCGGTAAAACGACGGTAGCAGAAATTTATGCTTCGATCTTGAAAGAAGCGGGCATATTGAAGCGAGGACATTTGGTTACGGTCGGAAGGGCAGATTTAGTAGCTGAATATGTAGGACAGACAGCCGTTAAAACGAGGCGAAAAATCACCGAAGCGCTGGGTGGCGTGCTATTCATTGACGAAGCTCACGCCTTGATCCCATCCGGCTCGAATGATTACAGTGCAGAAGCGATCGATACGCTGGTTGAAGAAATGACAAAACATAAAGAAAATCTTGTTGTTGTGCTGGCTGGATATCCCGGCTTTATCGAGCAGTTATTGGATACGAATCCAGGCCTGCGTTCCCGGTTCAAAAAGTATTTTCATTTTCCGGATTATTCATTACAAGAATTACTCGAAGTGGCAAGAACTTATGCCGCTGAACAGGGCTATCAGCTTTCGTTGGAAGCCATCAACCGTTTGCGTCGGTATTTCGAACAGCGAAGCGGAGAGCGAAGCGGCAATGCTCGGCTTGCGCGCGATGTTATTGAGGAGGCCATGCAGCGCCAGGCAAGGCGTTTGATGGATACGGGGCACACAGCATTTACGCGGGAAGAATTAATGCGATTGGAAGAAAGTGATATCCGCCCCTTCCCGTTTTTGTCATAAATATCTATGATAAGTATAGAAGAGCTACGGCAGAATAGGAGGAAACGGCATGATAATCCGGCGAAACGGATGGGTGCACCGTTTGTTGGTTGAGCTGGCCGGAAAAGCGCAAAAGGTAAAAGAAGAAAAAGACATGTTGCAGACGATTATTGATCATGCCTACGAAGGTGTGTTAATTGTCGACCCGAACGGATATATCTTAATGGCCAACGAAATTTACGCGAATTTTCTGGGCTGGAAGCTTAGCGATATGATTGGTAAGCATGTGACTGAAGTCATTGAAAATACGCGGATGCACATCGTGGGTCAGACTGGAAAGCCGGAAATTGCCCAAATTCAAAAAATTAATGGGCGCGAGATGATTGCCAGCCGCATCCCGGTGTTTAACCAGGGAAAAGTGGCAGCCGTTGTTGGAACGGTGATGTTCCAGGAAGTTGATGATTTATTTGCGCTTACCACTAAAGTAGAAAATCTGCGCAAAGAGTTGAATTATTACAAAGACGAGCTGGACAAGCGGTTGCAGGCGAAATACTCGTTTGATACGATTCTTGGCACAAGTGACGAACTGGAAAAAGTAAAAATACTAGGGCGCCGTGTAGCCAAAAGTGATACAACTATTTTGCTTAAAGGGGAGAGCGGTACAGGCAAGGAATTGTTCGCCCATGCTATTCACCGGGAAAGCTACCGCAGCGCGGGGCCGCTTATTAAAGTGAACTGCGCCGCCATTCCGGATACGTTGCTTGAGTCGGAACTGTTCGGTTACAAAGGAGGTTCCTTTACAGGGGCGAAAAAATCCGGAAAGAAAGGGAAATTCGCCCTCGCGAAAGGCGGTACGATTTTTCTTGATGAAATTAGCGAAATGCCTTTAATGATGCAGGCGAAATTGTTGCGGGTACTTCAGGAAAAAGAAATTGAACCGATCGGCGCGGATAAGCCAGAATCAGTTGATGTGCGTATTATTGCTGCTACCAACAAAGATTTACTCACTCTTGTGGAGCAGGGAAAATTCCGCCATGATTTGTATTATCGCTTGAATGTTGTAATGCTTGAAATTCCGCCGTTGCGTGAACGAAGCGAGGATATTCCGCTGTTAATTGAATCGTTTTTGCAGCAGTTGGAGAAAGAGACAGGTATCCGTGCCAAAGGTGTAGAAGATGAGGCGATGCGTGCCTTGCTTGCTTACTCGTGGCCAGGTAACATTCGTGAACTTCGCAATGTGCTGGAGCGTGCTTTATACGTAAAAAACGGGGAAATGATTGCGTTGCAGGATTTGCCGCCGCTGCTGGCAACCAGCCCCCAGACAGAAAAGAAAATGGTAACATTAAAGCAAGCGGTGGAGAAAGCGGAAGCGGAGGTCATTCGCGAAACGATTCGTCGAACAAAAGGAGATAAGATTGCTGCAGCGCGGCAGCTTGGTATTAGCAAGTCCGGTTTATATGTCAAGCTGGCCCGGTACGGTTTAAACGAAGAAAGGTATCAATAATTGTTTGATACCTTTTTCTATTTTCTTGGAATTTTCGTCTATAATTTTGGAAAAGATGAAAGGGTTTTTATTTACAAATGATTTTGTTTTTTACATAAATAAGAAAAAATGAAGACTTTTCAAGCTCTATTTGTTATGCATAACGACCATCAAAAGTAACCAGAGTGTTTGGCACGATATTTGCTCCCTAAATCAGTAAGATTATTAACTGTAGTTGAGCAATTTTCATTACAATAATTACCATGTAAAAAGAGACAAACGGAGTACCCCTTATGCCACATGAAGCTGTTTTTTAACGACATCAATGGGAATATCTTGTTTCGCTGCATCGTAAATAAACTCCACGAGGCTATGTCCTTTCTTCTTTCGAAGGAAGTCAAGCCCGGTAGAGAAATCGCTGTTGGATTCGACCATACTGTACACATAAGCGAGTTGCACCAAGATCCAATACCGTTTCACCGCCCGACGTTGA
>NZ_FNDE01000092.1 GCF_900099925.1 Aneurinibacillus thermoaerophilus
CCTAAGATTAAAGAAAGAATGATTATAAATCAAAAGAAACGTTTAGAGTTTTTTTCTAAAAAGAATACAGAAAATATATTTAGAGAACGCATACAAGAGGTGCTTCTTGGAAGTTAATAGTGGAGGAGTTGCTATGAAGCGACGGATTGCTTTTGTAGTACAGAGGTATGGATTGGAAGTTAATGGTGGTTCGGAAGCTAGTTGTAGGATGATTGCAGAACGCTTATCTAAATATTATGAGGTAGAAGTATTAACTACAAAAGCTATTGATTATACAACTTGGGCTGATTATTACGAGCATGATATAGAAGAAATAAATGGTGTTTTTGTTCGAAGGTTTTCTACTAATCAAATAAGGAATATGGATAGGTTTGGTTCCATAACTTATGAAATACTAAATAACGATAAGAGAACTGTATATGAAGAGTTAGAGTGGATGAGACAGCAAGGACCAGTTTCTTTTGAAATGATAGAGTATATAAAAAAATATAGTAATCAATATGATGTTTTTATATTTTTTACATATTTATACTTTACTACATTTCATGGTATACAATTAGTTCCAGAAAAGAGTATTTTTGTGCCGACAGCGCATGACGAGCCATATATATATTTTTCTATTTTTCGACCTATATTCCACTTACCACGCTACAATATATTTCTTACAGTTGAGGAACAAGAATTTGTTCATAAGCTTTTTCGTAATTCATACCTTCCATTCGATGTTGCCGGAGTAGGTGTGGATGTTCCACAAAAAATTCTTTCTCAGCAACAATTTAAAGAACAATTTAAAATTGTAGATCCTTATGTTATTTATGTTGGGAGGATTGATGAATCAAAAGGTTGTAAAGAACTCTTTGATTATTTTATGCGTTACAAAGAAGAAACAAGAAATGATTTAAAGCTTGTGTTAATGGGAAAATCGGTTATACATATTCCGAAATGTGAAGACATTATACCCTTAGGATTTGTTTCGGAGGAGGAGAAATTTAGTGGAATTGCTGGAGCTAAGTTTTTAATCATGCCTTCAAAGTACGAAAGTTTATCTATGGTTGTTTTGGAGAGCCTATCTTTAAATAGGCCAGTTCTAGTTAATGAAGAATGCGAAGTTTTAAAAGGGCATTGTGAACGTGGGAATGCTGGCTTATATTACAAGAGTTATGAAGAGTTTAAAACATGTGTAAATCTATTGCTTCAACACGAGCATTTATGTAATAAATTAGGGAAAAATGGGAAAGGGTATGTAGATAAGTATTATAGATGGTCAACCATTATAGATAAATTTATACGAGCAATTGAGAGTATAGTCGTTTAGAAGCGCATGTCTTTTATTTTTTCTGTGAAAAACTTTGATTTTCATGTTGAGGCTTGTGGCTGATAGGTCTTGAAGGTTTTCTGCCTTTTTAGCCCCCTAGAGAAGTTGGACACTAAGGGTGTATTTTGATTACACTTATAGTGACAGAGGGGGAAG
>NZ_FNDE01000006.1 GCF_900099925.1 Aneurinibacillus thermoaerophilus
GGTCCATGGGCTGCCTGGAAGCTGCTATCTTCCAGCATGGGTTGTCAGAGAGAACAGCCTGCGGGTTAGAAGTACAAACGAGTACCAGGGAAACAGACTTACGAAGTAGTCAAAGCTACAGGAGGATAGAGAGTTTCCCTGAACGATCCTAAGAATCATTGTCCAGAGACATCATGAAAAGTCCAGTCCCATGATCTGGATGTGCGTGGTGTCCCCCTCCCCTTCTTTACAGTTACAGGGGAGGAAAATATATCTTGGTTTTTTGGTTAATAGTCTCTCGAATTCAACTGGAAATTCGTGATTTTGAGGGGCTTAAACATACTATACGAGGAGGACAACTGTTGAAGCAAATAATCATCAACTGTACCGGCCGCGAAGCGAGAGTGGCCATGTTGGAAGGCGGTCGGTTGGTTGAATTATACATCGAACGGCCGGAAGGGCGACGGATCGTCGGCAACATTTATAAAGGACGGGTAGAAAATGTGTTGCCAGGCATGCAGGCGGCATTTATCGATATCGGTATGGAAAAAAATGCGTATTTATACGTAGCTGACTGTTTGCCACCGGAGACAGAGCCTGAGGAAGGGAAGAGGCCCTCCATTAATGAGCTGATTACGCAAGGCCAAGAGATTATCGTTCAAGTCAGTAAAGAAGCGTTTGGCACGAAAGGTGCTAAAGTAACAACACAGCTCTCTTTGCCTGGGCGCTACATTGTATATTTGCCGAATGTGACCTATATTGGGGTATCACGTCGCATACGCAAGGAAAAAGAACGCGAACGTCTACGCCGGATGGCACGCGAGATTCTGGGACCGAATGAGGGAATCATTATCCGGACGATGGCCGAGGGAATGAGTCGAGCTGAGCTGGAGGCGGACGTTTCATTTCTGAGAGCGTGTTGGGAACAGGTGTGGAGCGAGAAAAAGCATGTTCGCCCGCCCGCGCTCGTCTACCAAGACTTAGATCTTGTCTCCCGCGTGGTGCGCGATTTTGTAGATGAAGAAGTAGAAGAAATCATGATTGACAGTCGCCCGCGCTACGCGGAAGTTCGAGCATTGCTCGCCCGTTACCGGCCTGAGTGGGAGCAGAAAATTCGATTGTATACCGGGGCCGAGGAGATTTTTTCTTATTATGGCTTGGACGGGGAAATCGAACGGGCGCTGAGACGGAAAGTATGGCTAAAGAGCGGCGGTTATTTGGTCATTGATCAGACGGAAGCGATGACCGTTTTTGATGTAAATACCGGCAAGTATACAGGCAGTCATACCCTTGAGGAAACGGTTCTGAAGACCAACCTGGAAGCATGTCGTGAAATTGTCCGCCAGCTTCGTTTGCGCAACATTGGCGGCATTGTTATTATCGATTTCATTGACATGGAGAAAGAAGAAAATCGGCTCCAGGTGTTGGAGTGTATGGAAGGGGAGTTGCGGAAAGACAAGACAAAGACACAAGTGCTTGGATTTACCCGCTTGGGGCTGCTTGAACTGACACGCAAAAAAGAGCGGCAAAATCTTGCTGATATCTTGCTGCGCGTGTGTCCTTGCTGCGAAGGAACAGGCAGAATCACAGCCGAAGAGACGCTTGCGAGTGCGCTGGAACGCGAACTCGCAAGCTTCAGTCACGATGACCGCGTGGAAGCGGTCTTGCTTGAAGTGCATCCCCATATCGCCCGCGTGTTTGTGGAACGGGACTATATAGAAGAATTGCGGAATAGCACGAGCATTGCTCTCTATATTGCGGAAAATTCTGCTCTTGATCAACAGCGGTATCGCATCCTGTTTGCGGGGAGTGAAGCAGAAGCGCGGAGACGCTTACAGAAACAGTGATAAACACTTCCTTCTCGCGGTGTTTAGGTTGCTTTTCTTGCAAGAATATGATAAGCTGTTTTTTGTTAACTGGTGTGCTTGACACCTCAAGCATACTACAACCGCTCGATTAAGGTTTGCAAGCCGGCGTATATGCGCCGCACCGGATATCGGCGAGTCTTAGTATATAGGGGAGGTGCAACGAATGTACGCAATTATCGAAACTGGCGGTAAGCAATACAAAGTAGAAAAAGGTACTGAACTGTACATCGAAAAGCTGGCAAACGCTGAGGGTGAGACAGTTACTTTCGACCGCGTATTGCTGGTGGCTGGCGATGGCGGTGTGAAAGTAGGCGCTCCGGTAGTGGAAGGTGCTACTGTTACTGCGAAAGTAGAACGTCACGGTAAAGGTAAGAAAATTATCGTGTACAAATACAAAGCAAAGAAAAACTACCGTCGTAAGCAAGGTCACCGTCAACCTTATACGAAGGTTGTTATCGAAGCGATCAACGCGTAATGATTACGGTGCAGGTGAAGCGCCGCGGCGATGACTCCATTGAAGAAATCAAGATTTCCGGACATGCCTATGCTGGGGAGCCTGGACATGATCTAGTATGTGCCGCCGTATCGGGCATTTCGCTTGGAGGAATCAACGCGGTTGAACTGTTGTTAAACATAGAGCTGCCAGTCAAACAGGGTGAAAGTGGTTTTCTACATGTGAAAGTACCGGACGACTACGCTCCGGAACTTCAAGAGAAAGTGCAGCTTTTGCTTGAGGGCATGATTGCCTCGTTGTATTCGGTAGCGTTAAGTAACGGCAAATATGTTCGGGTTATCGACAGATTGAAATAGTAAGGAGGTGTCCCTTATGTTAAGAATGGATCTGCAATTCTTCGCCTCGAAAAAAGGGGTAGGTAGTACCAAAAACGGCCGTGACTCTATCGCGAAGCGTTTGGGTGCCAAGCGTGCGGACGGTCAATTCGTAAAAGCCGGTAACATTCTGTACCGTCAACGTGGTACAAAAATTTATCCGGGTGCGAACGTAGGCCGCGGCGGTGACGATACGCTGTTCGCTCTGACTGATGGTATCGTGCGCTTCAAGCGTCTGGGCCGCGATCGCAAACAAGTGGTTGTTGAACCGGTAGCAAGCGAAGTGTAATAATCGTTTAAATAAAAAGACCGTTGACGTACGTCAACGGTCTTTTTTATCGTACCGAAGGGACACGAAACGGCCGTTTGGCTTTCTTTGAAGAAAAAGGACGAGCGGTAACGCCCGCAAGTTTTTCTTGACGTTTTGTTTTTTTGTTTTGCGGCACACTAGAAAAAAAGAAAGGGTGCTGCTTATGTTTAGAAAAAATGGGGCAGAAGCACTTGTTGACACGCTGATTGAGTGGGGAGTTGACCACGTATATGGAATGCCTGGCGATTCGATTAATACGGTTATTGAGGCGTTTCGTCAGAAGAAGGATAAAATTAAGTTCATTCAGGTTCGCCATGAAGAAGCGGGGGCCCTGGCCGCCGCTTCCTATGCGAAACTTACCGGCAGGCTTGGCGTATGCCTTGCTGTTGCTGGGCCGGGTGCAATTCATTTGCTGAACGGTCTTTATGATGCCAAACTGGATCATGCACCGGTGCTGGCAATTACTGGACAGGTAATAACTGATTTATTGGGCCTTGATTATTTCCAAGAAGTGAATGTATCGCGTCTTTTTGATGATGTAGCCGTATATAACCAGATGATCGTTTCCCCGGGGCAAATTCCTTCAGTAGTAAATCAGGCGATTCGTACAGCATATGCGCGCAAAGGCGTGGCTGTTCTGACCATTCCAGGTGATGTGCCCGATATTGAATTAGACAGAAAAACGCGCTATACGTACGCCAAAGTGGACAGTGGACATCTTGAGCCGCGTACGGAAGATATGGATGCCGCTTGTGAGGTTCTCAGCAAGGAAGGAAAAAAAGTCATTCTAGCGGGTAAAGGCGCACGGGGAGCACGTGAAGAACTGCTGGCATTCGCGGAAAGGCTTGGGGCGCCCATCGTGGTGACGCTTCCTGGAAAGGGCGTCGTACCGGATAAACACCCGTACTGCCTGGGAGGGCTTGGTCTAATTGGAACGAGAGCGGCGTACGATGCTATGCAAGAAGCAGATACGTTGTTTATGGTAGGTACTTCGTATCCGTTTACGGGATTTTTACCGGAGAAAGCGATGACCATCCAATTGGATACAGAACCTTGCCAAATCGGCAAGCGTTATCCGGTAGATATCGGTCTTATCGGGGAGGCAAAGCATACGCTTGCCCGATTGACAGAGCGAATTCCTTATCAGGAAAACAGGGAGTTTTTGGCTCGGTGCAAAGAAAAAATGGATAAATGGTGGGGGAAAATGGAGGAGCAGGAGAAAATCGAAAGCTCCTTGATCATGCCCCAGTATGTAGCACGAACACTGGAAGAGGTAGCGGAGGAGAACGCAGTGCTTTCGTGTGATGTCGGCAATGTAACAGTCTGGATGGCCCGCCATTTTCGGGTGACAAATCAATCGTTTATTACGTCCAGCTGGCTGGCTACGCTAGGATGCGGTCTGCCTGGCGCGATTGCCGCTCAGATTGCGTACCCGGAGCGCCAGGTATTCGCGATTTGTGGTGACGGGGGATTTGGCATGACGATGAACGATTTTGTCACAGCGATCAAATACAAGCTCCCGATTATTACTGTTGTATTTAATAATCATAAAATCGCCATGATTAAGTTCGAACAGGAAGCTATGGGCAATATTGAATACGCTACGAATTTGGTAAATCCGAATTTTGCAGCTTACGCAGAAGCGTGCGGTACGGTGGGATTCAGGGTGGAAAAGCGTGAGGAATTGTTGCCTGTTTTACAGAAAGCTGTCGCCGCCAGGCGTCCATGTATTGTTGACGTATTGGTGGAAGCAGACGAAGCACCGATGCCGCCGAAAATTACCTTTGGTCAGGCAGCAGGGTTTACCAAACATATGATAAAAGAATTTGTAGAGGAAGGACGCTTTACGTTACCACCTATACTTCGTGTGTAAAAGCCAGTTTTGCAGAATGAGGAAAACAGGTCGAAAATAAGCTTTTGCTTTTTGTACCTGTTTTCCCTATTTCTTATGACACGTCATGTCTTCTCTAGCCCTGGATGTGGTAAAATGTACAGAAAAGCCAAAGAGGGTGAACGCGGTATGAAGGAATTAATCGAAGTAATTAATCACCAACGGCATGACTGGCTTAATCATATTCAGGTCTTGCTCAGTTATTTGAAACTTGGGAAATATGATATGTGCGAGGAATACATACACCGCATCATTGCGGGGGCAAACAGGGACACGTTAGTCTCCCGCCTGGAATACCCTCCTGTTGTGGCTTATCTTCTCTCGTTTAACGCACTGCATTCCAATATGCGAATAGAAGTGGAAATTCCGGCTTCTTTTTCATTACTCAAGCTTAAAGAAGGAAATTGGCTGGGTGATTTTATTGTTTCTTTAGTAAAACTATATCAGCAACATGCCCTGTATAATGGCGGGGAAAGTAATACATTTCTGCTTACGTTGCATTACCAGGAAAGCGCTCTTAGAATTGTGGCAGATTTTGCGGGTGAACTTGATGTGAAAGGCATCGAAGCCGGGCTGAACGAGTTGTGTGCGCGGATGAGGGCATGTGGTGGCGAAGCATTGCTTATGCCTCATACAGCTTCAGAATCGGTTTTGGAGTGTGTCTTTCCTTTTGCCTAGGAGCGGAGAAGTTATTACGGAAAAGGTGGAATCAAGATGTTTGTAGATAGTGTAAAAGTATATGTTAAAGGAGGCGACGGCGGAAACGGTATCGTTGCTTTCCGCAGGGAAAAATACGTGCCGCAGGGCGGCCCAGCCGGCGGTGACGGCGGTCGTGGCGGTGACGTTGTGTTTGTTGTGGATGAGGGGTTGCGGACATTGGTGGATTTTCGCTATCAACGCCATTTTAAAGCGGCTAGGGGAGAGAATGGGCGACCAAAAGGCCAACATGGCGCGGGCGCAGAAGATTTGGTTGTTCGCGTGCCTCCGGGAACGACCGTTATTGATGATGATACCGGACAGGTTATTGCTGACCTGACAGTGAATGGTCAGCGCGCAGTGATTGCCAAAGGCGGCCGCGGTGGCCGCGGTAATATCCGGTTTGCGACGCCGGTGAACCCGGCGCCGGAAATTGCGGAGAACGGTGAACCCGGACAGGAACGTTATGTGCGTCTGGAGCTGAAAGTGCTAGCTGATGTTGGATTAGTAGGGTTTCCAAGTGTGGGTAAATCCACGCTTTTATCGGTCGTGTCGGCGGCGCGTCCCAAAATCGCGGCCTATCATTTTACGACGATTACGCCGAACTTGGGCGTGGTAGATATTGACGAGGAACGCAGTTTCGTAATGGCGGATTTGCCGGGACTGATTGAAGGCGCGCATGAAGGGGTTGGTCTGGGGCACCAGTTTTTGCGCCATGTTGAACGGACGCGGGTCATTGTTCACGTGATTGATATAGCAGGTTCTGAAGGCCGTGATCCGTATGAAGATTATATACAGATTAATGAAGAGTTGAAGTTGTATAATAAGAAACTGGAAGAGCGTCCGCAGATTATAGCCGCCAACAAAATGGATCTTCCGGGAGCGGAAGAGAATTTGCGGGAGTTTCGGAAGAAAGTCGGGGATGATATTCCAATTTATCCGATTTCAGCTGTGACCAAGCAAGGAGTGCGCGAGTTAATGTATAAGGTGGCCGATATGCTTGAGCATACTTCGAGGATACCGCTTATTGAGGATGTAGCAGACGAAGGGACAACGGTGGTGTATAAGGCGGAACAGGAACAGGAGCCGTTTACGGTTCGCCGCGAAAACGAGATTTTCGTGGTGGAAGGCGAGAAAATGGAGAAATTGGTGAAAATGACGAACTTAAATAGTCGGGATTCCATCCAGCGTTTTGCCCGTATGATGCGTAATATGGGCGTAGACGACGCGCTGCGCGAGAAGGGCGCGCAAAATGGTGATATTGTACGTATTGGCAAGTTTGAGTTTGAATTCGTGGAGTAAAAAGCAGGACGAAAAGTCTTGCTTTTTTTTATGGTGATGAGCGCCAACGCCCGCGAGTTTTTCTCATGTTTTTCCACTATGGACAGCGTTGAGAGAAAATATTTGAAAAATAAATGAATATCTCTTGTGAAATCAGAAAAAACAAAGTATAATGTCCACTATATATAAACATTTGTTTATTCTAGGAGGACGGAATGGGAAAACAGGAAGAACTGTTCTACTTAATCCGGGCCGATATTTTGCCTGAATCAATTATAAAAACAATAGAGGCAAAAAAGCTGCTCGATTCCGGAGAAGCGGAGACGGTCAATGAAGCGGTGGAGAGAGTGGGACTAAGCAGAAGCGCTTATTATAAATACAAAGATGGGATTTTTCCATTTAATTCTATGATGCGTGAAGTGATTATTACCGTATCACTTAATCTAGAGCATCGCGCAGGTGTGCTGTCCCAGGTATTGAAGTTTGTCGCCGAAAAGGGCGGCAACATCCTGACGATTAATCAGACGATTCCGCTACAGGGTATGGCCAATGTTGCGATGTCCATTGACACCGGGCAGTTGAACTTACCGACAACTGAGTTTCTTGACGAATTGAACGCGCTCGACGGCGTCAAGCGTGCAGTGATTGTCGGACGGGGATAAGCATTTTTTTCATTATATTATTATAAACAAACAAAAATATACACATGGAGGAGAGAGCAGGATGCGAAACAACACAGTAAAAGTAGGACTTATGGGGCTTGGAACTGTGGGTACGGGCGTCGTACGTATCGTACAGGGTCACCAGGAGGATTTGCAGAAACAGACGGGCTTAGCGATTGAAATCGCTAAGGTACTGGTGCAGGATCTTGAGAAAGAACGCAACTTGAAACTGGATAGACACATGATTACAACCGATGCTTCTGAACTGTTTGACAACCCGGACATCGATGTGATTATCGAAGTGATTGGCGGTATTCATCCAGCGAAAGAATATATTCTGCAAGCCCTTGAGAATGGCAAACATATTGTGACGGCCAACAAAGACTTGATGGCGCTCCACGGGGCAGAAATTCTCTCCAAAGCGCAAGAAAAAGGCTGTGACGTATTCTATGAAGCGAGCGTGGCCGGCGGTATTCCGATTCTGCGCGCGCTGGTGGAGGGGTTTGCGTCTGACCGCATTACGAAAATGATGGGAATTGTGAATGGTACGACCAATTACATCATGACGAAGATGAGTCAGGAAGGTGCCGATTACAGCGCGGTACTCAAAGAAGCGCAGGCGCTCGGTTACGCGGAAGCGGATCCGACGGCGGATGTGGAAGGTCATGACGCAGCACGGAAGATGGCTATCTTAAGCACGCTTGGCTTCCATGTCGATATGAGCCTTGAGGATGTAGACTGTAAGGGAATCTCCGAAGTGACAGCAGAAGACATCGCATATGCGAAAAAGCTGGGCTATGAGATTAAGCTGCTCGGCATCGCGCAGCGCGACGATGATTTGATCGAGGTAAGCGTACAACCAACGCTTATTCATCATACACACCCGCTTGCATCCGTCAATGGTGTCTTCAACGCGATTTATGTGCACGGCGAAGCGGTGGGAGAGACAATGTTCTACGGTCCAGGAGCGGGCGAGTTGCCGACGGCAACGGCAGTTGTTTCCGATCTGGTAACAGTTGTGAAAAACATGAAGCTTGGCGTAAACGGACGCGGCAGCGTGGCACCGTATCGCGAGAAGCATTTGAAAACGGACGACCAGATTGTGTCCAAGTATTTCCTTCGTCTAATCGTGGAAGACAAACGGGGCGTGCTTGCACAAATTACTCGCATTCTCGCTGACCATGATGTAAGCTTAGAACAAGTCCTGCAACAACCGTACAATGACGGCAAGCAGTCGGAAATTATTCTGATCACGCACCATGCTTCGCGCAAAAATATTTATGCCGTACGCAGCCAATTTGAAGAGCTGGAAAGCGTGTTTGAAATAAAAAGCCTGTATCGGGTAGAAGGTGGGGAGGAAAAATAATGGCTGGCATCATTGAGCGCTACGCAAAATATTTACCGGTGACGGAGAAAACCCCCCGGTTGACGTTGCATGAGGGCAATACGCCGCTCATTTTTGCGCCGAAATTGTCGCAACAATTAGACTTGGAGATTTATTTCAAATACGAAGGTTTAAATCCAACAGGATCGTTTAAAGACCGGGGGATGGTTATGGCGGTGGCGAAAGCGGTCGAAGAAGGCAGCCATACGATTATGTGCGCTTCCACAGGAAACACTTCGGCCGCGGCGGCAGCGTATGCAGCGCGCGCGAATCTGCGCTGTATCGTGCTTATCCCGAATAACAACATCGCGCTGGGTAAGCTGGCCCAGGCGATGGTTTACGGCGCTGAAATTATCGCCATCGAAGGCAACTTCGACCAAGCGCTGAAAATCGTGCGCGATATTACGGAAAAGCATCCGATTACGCTTGTGAACTCGGTGAATCCGTACCGTCTTGAAGGGCAGAAGACAGCGGCTTTTGAAATTTGCGACGCGCTGGGCAAGGCACCGGACATCCTTGCGATTCCGGTCGGTAACGCGGGAAACATTTCAGCGTATTGGAAAGGATTTAAAGAATACTATGAAGCAGGGGTTGTCAGAAACAGGCCGCGCATGTTCGGGTTTGAAGCGGAAGGAGCGGCCGCGCTTGTCAAAGGCGAAGTGATCGAAAATCCGGAAACGCTGGCGACAGCCATCCGCATTGGCAATCCGGCTAGCTGGAATCTTGCGCTCAACGCCCGTGATGAGTCCGGCGGTCATATCGACATGGTTACAGATGAAGAAATTTTGGACGCATATCGCAAGCTGGCCCAGACAGAGGGAATTTTTGCCGAACCGGCTTCCGCGGCATCGCTGGCAGGCATCATAAAGATGCGTAAGCTGGGCCGGATTGAAGCCGGCAAGCAGGTTGTGTGCGTATTAACCGGAAACGGCCTGAAAGACCCGAACATCGCACTTACGTCTGTGGGAGTGGAGCCGATCGTGGTGGAAAGCACGGAAGAAGCAGTGCTTGGCATCATCGCCCGGGGAGCGGGTGTATAGCGTGCAGAACGGAAAGGTGAAAGTAAAGGTTCCAGCTAGCACGGCTAATCTCGGCCCCGGATTCGACACGATAGGTATGGCTTTCCAACTGTATACCACCATTACGCTGGAGCTTGCGGAAGAAACAACGATTCGTTTGCACGGCCCGAACCTTTCCGGCATCCCTGCCGACAAAAGCAACCTTATTTATAAAGTGGCGACCGAAGTGTTTGAGAAAGCTGGCCTCGCGGCGCCGGAGCTTGTGGTTGAGATCGCTTCTGATATTCCACTGACCCGCGGGCTCGGTAGCAGTGCGTCCGCCATCGTAGGGGCGCTTGTGGCGGCCAATGAATTGGCTGGCCGGCCTTTTACGAAGGAACATCTGTACATGATGGCGACAGAGCGGGAGGGACATCCGGACAATGTAGGAGCTTCGTTATTTGGTGGCATTGTTGTCGCATTAATGGAGCGGGAAAACGTGCCATATGTGCGGCTTAATGTACCGAAACATCTTGAGGCCATCGCAGTGATTCCAGAATTTATGCTTTCTACTGAAAAATCAAGGAATGTACTCCCATCCATGTATAGCCGCCAGGATGTGGTTCATACGGTAAGTCATACCGGCGTGCTCGTGGGAGCGCTGGCGACCGGTAACTTGTCGTTGCTTAAATCCGCGATGCAGGATGTGGTCCACCAGCCGTACCGCGTGCCGCTTGTGCCGGGACTGGAAAAAATATTGAATGAAGCACACCTGCACGGTGCGCTCGGCGCGGCGCTGTCCGGCGCTGGTCCAACGATCATCGCGTTTATTGACAATCGGATGCCGGTTGCACCGCTTGAAGCATTTATGGTCAGAACGCTTGCCGGACACGGCGTCGATTGTACGGTGATGCGGCTTGTACCCGACGAAGCTGGAGTACAGATTGAACACTGCTTCTCGGGTGTGACTGGATAAAGGAGATAACGAACATGGAGAGAACATTCGCGTTTCTGGGCCCGCGCGGCACAAATACGGAAGAAGCCGCGCGTCTGATATTCCAGGAGAAAGGAAATAGATTCCTTCCTTACCGCACAATTCCTGACTGTTTGGAAGCGGCCGCGGCGGGAAAAGTAGATTATGCGGTTGTGCCTTGGGAGAATTCGCTGGAAGGATCCGTGAATTTAACGTTAGATTGGATCATTCATAAAATTGATTTGCCGATTTTAAGCGAGCTTATTATGCCGATTTCCCATCATCTAGTAAGCGCGAAGCGCGAAGAGCCGCTTGCGCTTTCCCAGGTGACGAAAGTGCTGTCACATCCGCAGGCGGTAGCACAGTGCCATAGTTATTTGCATGAGCATTTACCGCATGCAGAGATTGAATACGTAAGCAGTACGGCAGAAGCGGCGCGCCTCGTCAGCGAGCGATTCGAAGAACCTTGGGTGGCGATTTCCGCCATGCAGGCGGTGCATGTGTACCCGGTAACGCTCATCGCCGAAAACATTGAGGATACAGAAAACAATTTTACCCGCTTTATCGTGCTGGGAAAAAAGCCGTTACCATTTCCGGAATCGGAAAAGTATAAGACAACCATTCTCGTGACCCTTCCATCCGATTTTCCGGGGGCGCTGCATCAGGTGCTGTCAGCGTTCGCCTGGCGCCGCCTGAACCTGTCACGCATCGAATCACGTCCGACAAAAACAGGGTTAGGGAACTACTATTTTGTGATTGATATTGAGCAGAAAATGGATGATGTTCTGCTTCCGGGCGCTTTTGCTGAGATGGAAGCGCTGGGGTGCCAGGTTCGTTTTCTTGGCACATATCCTGTGTTTGTGAAAGAGCGAAATGGGGCCCGCATCTCGCTCCGGTAGAGATACAGCCAGAGAGCAGGGCAAGTTCGTGAAAGAATGATGGAGGGTGAATTCTTTTGGAACAAAAAATTTATTTAAACGGGGAATTTGTGAAGAAGGAAGACGCGAAAATTTCCGTGTACGATCATGGCTTTTTGTATGGTGACGGCGTTTTCGAGGGAATCCGGGCGTACAATGGAAATGTGTTCAAATTAAAGGAGCATATTGAACGGCTATATGAATCGGCTAAATCCATACTGCTGGACATTGGAATGACACAGGAAGAAATGTGTGAATGCGTGCTGGAGACGGTACGCCAGAACCATCTCAAAAACGCGTACATTCGTCTTGTCGTCTCTCGCGGTACCGGAGACTTAGGGCTTGACCCGCGCCGCTGTTCCAAACCGAACATTGTCATTATTGCCGAACAGTTGGCGCTGTTTCCGAAGGAACTGTATGAGACGGGGATTCGCATTATCACTGTGCCAACCCGACGTAATACACCTGATGCTTTAAACCCGAAGATCAAATCTTTAAACTACCTGAACAATGTCCTAGTAAAAATTGAAGCGAATAACGCGGGTGTAAATGAAGCGTTGATGCTTAACCAGCAGGGATATATATGCGAAGGATCAGGAGATAATATTTTTATCGTTAAGAGGGGCATGATTTACACGCCGCCAGCATATCTGGGAGCGCTAGAAGGCATTACGCGTAATACGATTATTGAGATCGCACGCGAGAAAGGGTATGTGGTGAAAGAAGAGCCATTTACCCGTCATGATGTATTCGTTGCGGACGAAATTTTCCTTACAGGTACGGCGGCGGAAGTGATTCCGGTTATTGAGGTAGATGCGCGGCAAATCGGGGATGGCAAGCCCGGCGCTGTCACACACGAATTGCTGGCGGCGTTCCGCGAGCGTGTAGAAACAGATGGTATGAAAGTATATGAATGTTCAGGAGTGGAAAAGAGATAGCGATAGATAAACGAAAACAGAGGGTGTCCCAAAAAGTGATGGGGCACCCTTTTGCGTTATCGTATATACGTATAGAAAAACAATACATGATCTATATATATGTTGTGTTCTATTTGAGATCAACCAATCTTTTGAGACAGCCGCTACTGCATTTTTTCCAGTTCTTCTTCATCGATATCGAAGTTTGTATATACGTCTTGCACATCATCGTTGCTTTCCAACATTTCCACCAGTTTTAGCATTTTTTCCGCGTCTTCTCCCGTCACTTTTACCGTATTCTGCGGAATCATGGAAATCTCGGCTGTATCGAGTTCATACCCTGCCTCTTCGAGCGAGGTGCGCACCGTTTCGAAATCTTCCGGCGTGGTCTTAATTTCAAAGCTTTCCTCGGTTGCTTCGAAATCTTCCGCTCCAGCATCAAGCGCTGCCATCATTACGGAATCTTCGTCCAAATCTTTGTTTTCGCGGCTGATTTCAATAATGCCTTTCCGATCAAACATGAAGCTAACACAGCCCGATTCACCCAGATTTCCTCCATTTTTTGTGAAAATGTGGCGCACGTCTGCAGCGGTACGATTTCGATTATCGGTTAACGCTTCCACCATAACTGCTACGCCGCCTGGGCCATAGCCTTCATAGATGATTTCCTCATATGATACACCGTCGAGCTGGCCGGTGGCTTTTTTTATAGTCCGTTCAATATTTTCGCTTGGAATATTAGCATCTTTCGCTTTCGCGATGGCATGTTTAAGACGCGGGTTCGTATTTGGATCCGCGCCGCCTGCCCGTGCTGCCTGATAGATTTCTTTGGAGATTTTTGTGAAAAGTTTTGCTTTTGCCGCGTCCTGGCGGCCTTTGCGGTGTTGGATGTTTTTCCACTTGGAATGACCCGCCATACATCAATCCCTCTTTCTTCTATATTGCTCGCGCGCTGTTTGTACGGCGCAAAAATCCATTTTTCAGTGTAGCACAAGAACGGAAAAAGGGCAAAGCGTTTATATATTGCGCGAACAAATGAAAGACTAGGGCGCTTGATGGAGCACTGGTTGAGGATTAGACATAGTTGTTATAGATAAAATTCTCGTATCCAGCGAAGAAACGCTCCCTGTGCTGCCAATTTTTCATAATGATACGCAAATAATATTCCACCTGGTTTTCTTGGAAGTTTTTCCGCTTTTCAAACACGCCAGTCACTTCCCGTATAAAGTTGTCCGGGAAACGAAGCAGAAGGAAAATGAGCGCGACTTGTGCTTCAGAAAGAGGAAGAATTTGGCGATATGTTTCGATCGCTTCTGTAAACACGTTCAAATCCCATCGCTGAAGCACGAGCGCTCGGCTGATTAATTGAACGATATCGACAAGCGGTGTGTCGTAAGCGGCTGTGTCTAAGTCGATGATCGACTGACGGAAAGCGCTGATAAGGAAGTTGTGGCTGGCTAAATCTTTGTGCGCAATGTGCTGGCGGTAGAGTGCGCTCGTATATTCAGCAGCAAGTCCAGAACAGCGGGCAACGTCAAGCGTATATTTCGCTTCTTTGAGAATGGTAGGCGCATTGCGCTGTACAAGATATGTCAGACGACTCGGCTTGATTCTTCCGCTTTCAATCTCCTGTTGGATGCAAAGGAATGATTCATAGCGCTTTTCCCATTTTACAATAAGAGGAATGCCTTCTTCCGGCGGTGGCCCTTGTGGAATACGGACGCTATACTTGTGGAATTCTGCCAGTTTTCGAAGCGAAAGCATGACATCCGATTTATGAAAATAACTTCCCTCTCTTCCTGGCATGCGTTCCATTACGGTCATATACGTATTGTTCCATTTAAAAACGGGAACGCCCTGAATCGTTGGAAGATAACGAACGACATCGAGAAATCCACGATCGTGTAGCGTACGTGACAGATACGTGACCCATGCGGCTTTTTGAAAGTCGGAATAACCTTTGACAACCCAGGTGCCTCGATCTGTTTCACAGAGCCAGACGGTGCGTTTTGGCTTTAAGCTTTTTACGCGGCAGCGGTACATCTTTTCAATGGCGGCGGCTAGTTCCTGGTTCATAAAATATCCTCCTGCTTTATATAAATACGACTTATGATGTGATCATCCTTTATTTGGTATGAAGTTGGGAACAAGGAGTTCATCGTTTGATCTGTGACTGCTAAAAGAGCGGACTCCCGGTAGAGAAGGAGTCCGCCTGGGCGATCAGCAGTCTGATGAGCCTAGAGCAGAGCTGCTTTCTCGGCAATCACAACTGTCTTTATAAGCAGGTGTTTCCATTCCCGTATATGGATGATAGCCATGCGACATATGCGGGAAGTAGTAAGAAGTCATTTGCGGTGCTGACGGAGATGCAAACGAGGGCGCATACGGGTTCATCATGCTTGATGTTGCGGGCGGATAGTCCATAGATGGCATCATGCCAGAAGGTGCTCCCATGGAAGGTGGGGCATACGGTGGTACGTGTGTCATCGCGGGCGATTCATATGAATCATATATCATCTCTTCTTTTTTTACTTCGTTTTCTTGCATTGACATTACCGGATACGGCATTGCCGGCATCATCGGTTGTGTTGGGTAGGCACACTCAGGTATGTGCGACATTGGCTGCGGTTGAAGCGGTTTGTATTCGGCCGGCATTTGCGCTTGCGGCATCGGTTGACTCGGCATGGGCATCATCGGGTGCGGCATGGGCATCATTGGGCAAGGCATCATGTATGGCATATCCGCTATATGAGAATCGTTATCTTCGTAGCATGGATAAGGCATTACCATATGCGGTGGCGGACACATCGGCATTGGCGGACACATCGGCATTGGCGGCGCACAATATTGCGGTTGCACTATGGGCACGTGTGGCATGGGCACAGGGGCTGGCATTGGAGCCGGAGCCGGCATAGGTGCTATGGGAGCGGGTGAAGGTTTGGGTATTTCTTTTGCCGGCGGTTTCATTTTGGGTTTGGGTGCCGGAGCAGGCATCTCTTTTTTTGGTATTTCTTTTGCCGGCTTTTCTTTTTCGGACATTGGAGCCATTTGAATATTAATGCTCATATCTGTATCCATGTCAATCGTCAGATCCGGGTTTTCCGGTTGCGGTTTCGGCGTATGCGGAGTTGTTGGCAATTCAGGCGCTACCGGCATTTCCTTCGGCATTTCGCTTTTCAGCGGTACATCGCTTGTCGGCACTTTTACTTTCATACCGGGAATAATTTTATCCGGATTTTTAATATGCACATTAATTTTTTTCAATGTTTCAAAGTCCACATTATATTTTTGAGCGATTTTCCATAGGGTGTCTCCCTTTTTTACGATATGGATTTTCATGTATTTGACCATCCTTTCATAGAAAATTACCTTACATCATATGCATGGGCGGGCGTTTTGCCACGGGTAGGCGAGCGTTATGTATAAAATTTCTACAGATTGGAAATGCTAGGGAATAAAAAGTTCGTCCTGAAAAGAAGGGGTAAGGATGGTCCGCAAACAATTGCCGAAACATTGGAGAACACTGCTGGCTTTATCGCTTTTGTTCATCACCGTTATAAGCAGTGGAACATGGTATTTATACAATAAGATTCAAGAACTAAAAGGGAATGAAGCATCAACGCAAACCGTCGATGTTGTGCTGAAGCGAGAATACATTTGCGGTGAGACGGAAAAAGAAACGCGCCGGGAAACAGTATCCTCTTCGGAGGAATTGCTTCAGCGCTATCATGACTGGGATTTTGTTTCCCGCGACCGCAATGTATACACATTCGAGAAGAAAATTAATGATCTTTCTCCACGCTGCAAGGAACACGCTTATTTCGGCATCAATGAAAATGGGGAGCTGACCTTATTTGATGGACTCCCGGAGAAAGGTCAAATTATCCAGACATTTTTCCAACTGGATACGAAAAAGCTGGAATCCAGCCTTCCGCCAGAGGAATTGGATCTGTTGCGCAAAGGGATTCATATTTCCAATGCGGCGGAATATAATTCTATCATCTCAACGTACAGTGAGTTTACGAACGAAGAAAAAGAGACAGCGGTGCATGCGCATTAGAGAAGAAAAAGGGGCGAAACAGGAGGCTTCGCCTCTTTTTCTTATGTAAAATACATGTTCGCCTTTTTTAAGATAGTGTAAAATAAAAGAATCAGGTTTATGGCAAAAGCAGGGGGAAAATGACATGATTGATTTTATTGAGGGACAGGTCGCCTATGTGGAAGCTGATTCAATTGTAATCGTCTCCCATGGTATTGGCTACCGTATATTTTCGGGGAATCCTTTTCAATATAGAGAGGGAGAAACAAGGCAGGTGCGTGTCTATACGCACCATTATGTGCGCGAGGATGCGATGCATCTCTACGGGTTCCCGACGCGGGGTGAGCGCGATTTGTTCCGCAAGCTGCTCGACGTCTCTGGCATTGGACCGAAGGGAGCGTTGGCGATGGTGTCAGCCGGAACACCTGAGCAAATTATCGCCGCTGTGGCCCGTGAGGATATCGGATTTTTGACGCGTTTTCCTGGTATCGGCAAAAAGACGGCCCAGCGTATTATTCTCGATTTGAAAGACAAGCTGAAGGCGATGTCAAACGTAGAACAAACGGCGCTGAAAGTGGCTGATCGGCTGGAGGCAACGGATCAGCCAACACTGCTTCATGCATTTGATGAGCCGAAGCAGGAAGCGATGGAGGCGCTCGCCGCGCTTGGCTACAGTCAGGCGGAAATTCAGAAAGCGATGAAAAAGCTGGAGAAAGAAGGGGCTGATTTGGCTTCTACCGATAAAATCGTAAAGCGTGCTTTGCAATTCTTTTTGACAACATAAGGGGGGAGATAGTATGGAAGAGCGAATCATATCTGCCCATGCGCACGATATGGAAGAATACAACATAGAATTCAGCCTTCGTCCCCGGTATCTGGCCGAATATATCGGCCAGAAGCAGATTAAGGAGAATCTGAAAGTATTTATTGAAGCGGCTAAGCTTCGGAATGAGGCGCTTGACCATGTGTTGTTGTACGGCCCGCCGGGGCTTGGGAAAACAACATTGTCCGCGATTATTGCCAACGAGCTGGGAGTCAATTTGCGAACGACATCAGGTCCGGCGATTGAGCGCCCTGGCGATTTGGCGGCGATTCTGACTGGTCTTGCGCCGGGGGACGTATTGTTCATCGATGAGATTCACCGTCTGCCGCGCAGCGTAGAGGAAGTGCTGTATCCGGCAATGGAGGATTTTGCGCTGGACATTGTCATTGGGAAAGGACCAGGGGCAAAATCGGTGCGTCTTGACCTCCCACCATTTACGTTGGTGGGGGCTACGACTCGAGCCGGAATGCTGTCCGCGCCACTGCGTGACCGATTTGGTGTAGTGAGTCGTCTGGAGTATTATGCCGTAGATGAACTCACATACATTGTGATGCGGGCGGCGGAGATTTTCGGCGTCGAAATTCGCGGAGAAGGAGCGGAGGAAATCGCACGGCGCTCTCGCGGTACGCCAAGGATTGCGAACCGCCTTTTGAAGCGGGTGCGCGATTTTGCCCAGGTTCAGGGCGATGGAGTGATTACCGGCGAGTTGGCCTGCGAAGCGCTGGAACGTATTCAAGTGGATCGGTTAGGACTGGACGAGATTGATCATAAATTGCTGTTATCTATTATAGACTTGTTCGGGGGAGGCCCGGTTGGGCTGGATACATTGGCGGCCACTGTGAGTGAAGAAGCGGAGACGATTGAAGATGTGTGCGAACCTTATTTGATGCAGATCGGTTTTTTGCAGCGCACACCGCGCGGGCGCGTGGCAACGCCGCTCGCGTACCAGTATTTCGGCAAGGAGGTGCCGGGCGTATGAATCCAGTAGCGAAAATGCTGATTGTTGTTGGAGTTGTATTGATTGTTCTTGGTTTTCTTTGGCAAGTAGGAGGACGTTTTCTGAATTTGGGGCGTTTGCCGGGCGATATCGTGATAGAAAAAGAAAATTTCCGCTTTTATTTCCCGGTAATGACCAGTATCGTTCTGAGTATCGTGCTTTCGCTTCTGTTTTATTTGTTCCGGCTGTTTCGTTGATAGACGAAAGCCACGAGCCCTCATCTTCGATGGCTCGTGGCTTTTTCTTCGTGAGTAAACAAGGAAACAACCGCGAGTTTTTCTCATGAGCGGCGTGCCGCAGCCTTAATCGACGCCACTTTCTGAAGTTTGGTCGGTTTAGCGACCGACGGCACCAATTGCTTGCGCCAGAAGAGCAGGGAAACCTGCATGACCGGGCCGATGAGAAATACTGAAAGTAGAGTGCCGATAAAGATAGGGCCGTGCACCAGCCAGCCAAGAAAAAGGGCGATGCCTTCCAGCATTGTGCGCACGCGGCTAATGGACCAGCCGAGGCGGTCGGACAGTACTAGCGTAAGACCGTCCCTCGGGCCGGCACCAAGGCCGGAAGCGACATACATGCCTGCGCCAAATCCCATAAGCACAATTCCGAAAATAAGCATAATGAGATTAAGCCAGAAATTGTGCAGAGAGGTAATGATATGCAGGGACAAAATCCAATTGATAAAGAAACCGATAAGGACAATATTGAGTACGGTGCCGACAGAAGGAAATTTACGTTCTAGATAGCAGGTAAGCGCGATAACAATAATGCCGACGATTTGCACCCATGTACCCATGGATAATGACGTCATTTGTGTAAGACCGATGTGCAGCACATCCCAAGAGTTAACCCCCAAACCTGCCTGCATCATTATGACGACACCTAGCGAAAGAATGAACAGGCCCGCGATAAACAAGATGAACCGTGTCAGATACCTGCCCGCTTTTTGGTGTTGGTTCATGTTGACAACCCTCCTTCTCTCCCATCCTTTTTATTTTTCATTTAAGTTTTTTACCATTTGCTCCAACACACAGGTGAATATCCTTAAATCTTCTTCCTTAATTCCTTTGAGTGCCTGCGTTTCTACCATTTCGGACGCTTTTTCCAAGACGGGAAGCATTTCATACGCTTTCTGCGACAATTTCACTTTTCGTTCACGTCTGTCTGTTCCTTCTTCACGGGTAATCCATCCCCCCTGTTCCATGCGGGCAAGCGTACGCGTCATCGTGGGCGGTTCTACACACAGCTCGTTGCATAGTTCAACTTGCGTAGATGTTCCGTTTTCCCGTAAACGAAGGATAACGGCCCATTGGGCATTATATAAATCGAGTGGAGCAAGGTGTTCATTCAACTTTTTAACAAAATGTCTGGCTGCCTGATTGATGCGGTGGCCGTATACATTCATAACACAAAAAACCCCTTATCACTAATTAATTACCTAGCTAAATATAAGGAAAAACAAGATAAATGTCAATATACAATGATGCTTCAGTTAACCATCGTCCGCTATTTATTATGGATTGCAAACGATGGATAGATTCCTGTAAAGTAAGAGGTATCGTATATAAATATAGCTTGATAGATCGGCATTCAATATTATGAAGGGGATAAAAATAATGAAACAGGAAAGCGGTTTGTTCGGCCATACCGAATGGCGGATTATTGATCAGACGAAAACCCATCCGTCTTTTCATGCGTTGTATTCCTTTGCGATGGATGATACGTTGTGCACATCAGTTCGCCTGCGACATAGTCCGGCGGTGATGCGTGGCTGGGTGCATCATAATAATGTCGTGCTGGGAAACGTGGACTATAAATTAAGCGGCATCCGAGAAGGACTGGCTTATCTGAAGGAAAAAGGATATTTGCCTATCGTACGTAACTCTGGAGGCGCAGCGGTTGTGCTGGACGCTGGCGTTTTGAATTTGTCGCTTATCCTTCCCGCTGAAGATGCATTTGCCGATATTCACGCTGGCTACCGGACAATGGCAGAGTTTATTCGCCTCATGCTAGAACCTTATGGCGTGCGAGTAGAGACGGGAGAAGTTGCTGGCTCTTACTGTCCGGGTGATTTTGACGTAAACATTGATGGGCGAAAATTCGGTGGACTGGCGCAGCGTCGAAGACGGGGCGCGGTAGCTGTGCAGGCGTTTTTGCTGGCCGATGGAAGCGGCAGTGCGAGAGCCGAGCTGGTTCGGGGCTTTTATGATAAAGCGGCATGTCCAAATGATACGTTTCCTTTTGTCCGCCCGGAGACAGTCGCTTCGTTATCCGAACTAATTGGACGGGAGATTTCCTCTCAAGATTTAATGCAGCGAGCGGTGAAAGTGATAGAGAGCCGAGCTGAGCGGGTCGAGTTCTCTCAGCTTTTGTCAGAGGAAACGGAAGAGTTTGCGGTTAATGTAGCTAGTATGGAAGCGAGAAATCCCCATTTATAAGAGAATCTGGTTATTTGATATTCATATTTTACTACATAGAGAATTCGCCAGGCGCAAAATTTGGTATAGACTTTGGATTTTTCTTAGTAAATTTTGGGCGACTTTCTTTCTTTTTGGACGTCTAATTTAATTAAAGTTGATAGAATAGAATTGTGGCACGAATGCCCAGTGTACAATTGTTAAAATATCAAATCAGGTGGATAGAGGAGAAAGGTTGCGAGAAAGATGAAACTGGGGAAAGTATTTTCGGTAGTTTTGAGTATAGGTTTGCTGTTGCCGTTTTCCGGCCAAGCGCAAGCGATGGACGAACCAATGGTGAGAGTAGAATTGGTGACTCCGTTTGCGTCAGGAAGTGAGGAAGCGTTAACGAATCTTTCATTTACGATAGAAAGCAATTATATCATAGAGAACCACCCGAATGTTATGTTGCTAGCAGGGCAGAAGTATTTTGTACAAATCGAAAATGGAACGCTTAGTTTATACCAATACGGGTCAATTGGTTTGCCTGTGCCGCTTCTGCAAGGGCAGAGCACAATTCGGGCTGTTCCGGTAATACAGGAAGCGAAAAATTCAATCATACAAGTGCAGGGAAAGAGTAAGAGCTTCAAGTACCGCGGAGCCATGGAATTTCAGCTTGGATATAAAGGAACGAAGCCCCGCATTATTCCTATTAACGAGCTTGGAATGGAAAACTATTTAAAAGGTGTTGTTCCGCGAGAGATGAGCGCTTCCTGGGAGCGGGAAGCGCTGAAAGCGCAAGCGGTTGCTGCCCGTACGTATGCTATGCGCCAAATGATAGCAAAGCACGGTGCGGCTATTAACGATACGACTCAATATCAGGCGTACCAGGGAGTCTCGATTGAGCATCCGAATTCCAACGCCGCAGTAGAAGAGACGAGAGGTCAAGTTCTTTCATATAATGGCGAATTAATCGAAGCGTTATATGCGTCTAGCAACGGCGGACATAGCGAAGCACCGGAGAATGTGTGGAAAAACTCTAAAGGCGCACCGTACTTAACAGCCAAGCCTGATCCGTATGACGCCAAAATTTCGCCGTATAAAAATTGGCAGGAGACGATGACCATTGCCCAGTTGCAGGAAAAACTTAAAAATCGCACGCCTGCGATTGGTACGATAAAAAAGGTAGAAGTAAAGCAAACGTATCCCTCTGGACGTATCGCTGATTTGATGATTGAAGGCGATAAAGGTACGGTACACTTGACCAAAGATGAGGCGCGTTCCGTGCTGGGCCTGAAAAGTTCATTGTATCATGTACAGGTCAATTATAATGCGCCTGTTTCGCCAAAAGAGTTGCTGTCCGCTTACAATGGGGTGACTACCGAGCGCAAAGACATAGGTTCATTAACAATAACAAACGGAACCACGGAAAAAACAGTCGCTGGTTCTGGGCTTGTGTTGCAAGGGGCCGATCAGAAAAAAACGCTCGATCAGGGAAGTAGCGATCCGGCAGTCAAACCGGTTTCAGTTACGTTTATTGGAAGCGGTTGGGGCCATGGTGTTGGCATGAGTCAATGGGGAGCAAGACAAATGGCCAAAGAAGGAATGAACTATCAGGACATTTTACAATTTTATTATGCTCCCGCACAAATTAGCGAAAATTATGAAGCAGGAAATTAACAGTTTTATGTCTATTCCTTGCACATAAGGGAAAAAATCGGTATGATAGAGGACGTTATACTGATGATTTAAAATAAAGCTGAGGGATAGGCCGTGAACGTCAACGATTTCGATTTTTATTTACCAGAAGAACTTATCGCGCAGAATCCGCTTCCGGAGAGAACCGCTTCCAGACTGCTTGTGCTGAACAAGCAGACAGGAGCAGTTGAGCACCGACAATTCACCGATTTGAAGGGATATTTAAAAGCCGGCGATACCCTCGTGTTAAATGATACGAGGGTAATTCCTGCCCGGCTTTTTGGCGTGAAAGAAGGAACAGGTGCCCATATTGAGGTGCTGTTGCTTAAACCGCTTGGTGATGATTGTTGGGAGACGCTTGTAAAACCGGGGAAAAGGGTCAAACCCGGCACGCGTATTCTCTTCGGCGATGGCTTACTTACGGCCGAATGCTTGGATAGTACGGAAGTGGGCGGGCGAATGATTCGTTTCGAATATAAAGGGATTTTCAACGAGCTTCTGGATCAATTAGGAGAAATGCCGCTGCCTCCGTACATTAAAGCGCAGTTGAATGATAGCGAGCGGTATCAGACCGTATATGCCAAGCATCGTGGTTCTGCAGCGGCGCCGACGGCGGGCCTTCATTTTACGAAAGAGTATTTGGCAGAGCTGAAGGCGATGGGGATAAATCTTGCGTTTTTGACGCTTCATGTTGGGCTTGGAACGTTCCGGCCGGTCATGGCGGAAACGGTGGAAGAGCACGAGATGCACAGCGAATATTATATGCTGAATGAGGAAAATGCTCGCATTATTAATGAAACCAAAGCGCGTGGCGGACGTATTGTAGCCGTAGGGACTACTTCCTGCCGCACGCTGGAGACCATCGGCAAAAAGCATGGCGGAAAGCTGGTCGCAGAAGAAGGCTGGACAAATATTTTTATTTATCCCGGCTATACGTTCAGCGTCATTGATGGACTTGTGACAAACTTTCACCTGCCAAAGTCAACTCTTGTCATGCTTGTAAGCGCACTTGCGGGACGTGAAAATATTCTTCGCGCCTATGAAGAAGCCATTCGTCTGAAATATCGTTTCTTCAGTTTTGGTGATGCGATGCTGATTTTGTAAGAAGTAGGAGGACATAACATTGGCAGTACGCTATGAATTGATTAAAACATGCAAGCAGACGGGAGCGCGGCTCGGGAAACTGCACACACCACACGGAACGATAGATACGCCGGTTTTTATGCCGGTAGGCACGCTGGCCACAGTGAAAACAATGACGCCAGAAGAGCTGAAAGAGATGAACGCACAGATTATTCTGAGTAATACGTACCATCTTTTTCTACGTCCCGGACATGAGTTGGTGGCGGAAGCGGGCGGACTCCATTCGTTTATGAATTGGGATCGGGCCATTTTGACCGATAGTGGTGGCTTTCAGGTATTTAGCTTAAGCAATCTGCGTGAGATCGACGAAGAAGGTGTAGCGTTCCGTTCGCATTTAAGCGGCGAAAAGCTGTTCATTAGCCCGGAAAAAGCGACCGAAATTCAAAATGCGCTGGGTGCGGATATTATTATGGCATTTGATGAATGTGCGCCATATCCGGCTGAGAGAGAATATGTCAGGCCTTCTATGGAGCGAACGACCCGTTGGGCAGAACGTTGCTTAAAAGCGCATAAGCGACCGCATGATCAGGCGCTGTTCGGAATTGTGCAGGGCGGTATGTATCGTGATTTGCGCGAGCAGAGCGCACGCGACATCACGTCCCTTGACTTTCCGGGTTATGCGATTGGCGGGTTAAGCGTGGGCGAGCCCCACCAGTTGATGTATGAAGTATTGGATTATACGGTGCCGCTTCTTCCAGCGAATAAGCCGCGCTATTTGATGGGTGTTGGTTCTCCGGATGCTTTGATCGAAGGGGCAATGCGAGGGATCGATATGTTCGACTGCGTGTTACCGACACGTATTGCGCGCAATGGTACGTGTATGACAAGCGAAGGTCGCCTGGTCATTCGCAATGCTAAGTATGCGCGCGATTTTACGCCGCTTGATCCGAATTGCGATTGCTACACCTGTCGTAATTATACGCGCGCGTATATTCGTCATCTTATCCGTTGTGATGAGATTCTCGGCGTACGTCTGACAACATATCATAACCTGTACTTCCTGCTAAACTTGATGAAGCAGGTACGTCAGGCGATTATGGAAGATCGTCTGCGTGATTTCCGGGACGAGTTTTTTGCGAAGTATGGCATCACAGAGACGCGAGGATTCTAGAATTTTTGGTATATGAAGCCCGCCTAGTTCTATGTTTTTTTTTAAAATAATAAAGAAAACGTTTTAGGAAAAAACGTGGACTGGCAAGAATATAAGTAATGAAAAAAGGAGGAATACCATGAGTGCGGGTATGCAGCAAGTAATTTTGTGGGTTGTATTGTTTGCTATCTTTTATTTTCTTTTGATTCGTCCGAATCAAAAGCGCCAGAAGCAGCGAAATGCGATGCTGGCCGCCCTGAAAAAAGGGGATCGTGTTGTCACAATTGGTGGATTGCACGGCACGATTGATTTAATCAACGATGAAAACAATACAATCGTAATCAATGCCGGCGGCCATAAGCTGACGTTTGAAAAGATGGCGGTACAGTCCGTCATCGGCGAAAGCGTGCAGAAGTCGCAATAGTAAAGAAAGCGGGAAGCGCTCATGCTCCCGCTTTTTTTTACCTCTTTGTTATATTTACTCCGATAATGCCTCCAATAGCGGCTATAAGGAAGGAAAGAAGAAGAGAGTAGAGGTGACTTACGCCGAATTTGGCGTCAAAACCAAGGAAGCTGAGCAGAAGCACGAAAAGGTAATAAAATAGTCCTGTCATTCCACCATAGTACCAGCCTTTTTCGCCTCCGCGCTTGCCGGATACAAAACCGCCGAAAAACAATGCCAGGCCATTTACCGCGTAAACAAAGGTGGGAAGGGAAGCTTCGCGCGTGCCAGTAAACGCAAGAATAAGTGAAAAAAGGACAGCACCGATGAATACAATGACAAACGTATAGATGAAGCCGGCTACTACTGGAAGCTTTACTTGACTTATTTTCAACATCGGACACACCTCGCTTTTTTGTACAAATCCTATGAACGAAATGGACGGATTATGCTCAGCAGATCTACCCGCTTCCTCTATAAATTCCATCTGAAAACACGGAAGAATTTTTCGAATGATGGTAAAATGAAAACAACTGCACAATGCTTTTTGCATTGCATTTCAGGGGGTGAAAATCCGTGATTAAAACATATTTTTATAATCATTCACAACAAACGATGCACCATGATGTCGATTTAAGCCAGGTGCATAGTTTTCTTCGTTCGCCGGAAGATTTGCTGTGGATTGATCTGTATGATGTAGGCAATGATGAACTACAATATGTGGCCGATATTTTCAACTTTCACCCGCTGGCGATCGAAGACTGTTTACATGTAAGTCCCCGCGCGAAAGTAGATGACTATGAAAACTATTATTTTTTCGTCATTCATGCGTTGAGGTATAACGAAGAGAGCGATAATGAAATTACGACGCTTGAATTAAATGTGTTTTTAGGTTCTAACTATATTGTTACGATTCATAAGAAGCCAATGCCAAGTATTGGGCGGATTGCAGCTGTTAGTCTGCACAGCAAAAAATACATGAATCGAGGCCCGGATTTTCTCCTGTATTCCATTGTAGACGGTATTACTGACGAGTATTTTCCGATTATGGATCGGATTAGCGCGCGGATTGATGAGTTAGAAGATGAGATGTATGAGCATCAGATGGAAGCCATTACGGAAGAGTTCCTGGCCCTAAAGCGTACCATTATCCTGATTCGTCGCGTAATTTTGCCGCAAAAACGGATTTTCGCACCGGTGAACGGAACTATGCTATTCAAAATTAATGAAGAAAATATTCCATTCTATATTGACTTGGTGGACCATCTTGAACGGCTTGTGGATTCCGCAGAGACGTCCCGCGATCTCGTAAACGGTGCGCTCGATACGTATTATTCGATCGTTAGCGCCAAAACGACTGAAACGATGCAGATTCTTACCATTATTTCCACCATTATGATGCCGCTCACTTTTATTACTGGTCTTATGGGTATGAATGTCCATTTGCCTGGACAGGATTCGCCTTACAGTTTCTGGGCGATTATGGGGATATTGTTTACGGTTATTGCTCTTATGCTTCTCTATTTTAAGCGCAAGCGCTGGTTGTAGCGAAATCAGCCTGTTCATCCATATCCCATTCTTCTTAGCAAAAGCGGCGTCCGTAAAGCATTCGGATCGCGTTCAAGGATGGAGACAGTTGTGGACGCTTCTGCGCTTTTGCTTGAACCGCTTATCGTTTAGACAGGAAGTGGGCGAGCGCCGGGCCGATCCACGGAATGCGTTCGACGTCCTGTTTACCGAGCACTTTGAGCCAGACGAGAAGAAGCGCATAAACAATAAGAGCAAGTCCGGTTCCGAGCAGTATCGCTTGCCAAAGTTCCATTACGTGTGACCAGTGACGCGTCATATGTAGCGCGGCGTAACTTGCCAGCACTACACTGACAATAACTTTTAGCAAATCTTTTATCTCGACTGTAAAGCCTGTTACTTTGCTAAGGCTGAAGAAATGGAGCAATGTCACCGATAAAATACTGATATTCACCGACAGAACCACCCCGTCGAATCCGAATTCCGGACGGGAAGCGAGCAGGAAGATGGCCGCTGTTTTTAATAATGCCCCGATAATGGTGTTTCGCATGGCTACTCCTGCGTAATCAAGCCCTTGTAACGCAGCCTGAAGCGGTGCCTGAAAGTACAGGAAAATCGAGTAAGGGGCCATCAGTTTAAGGAAATGTCCGACTTTTTCGTCATGATACAGCAAAGAAGCAAGCGGTTCGGCAAATACGTAAAGCAGGGCGGCGCATGGGGCGCTGATGACAAGCGCCAGCCTTATCGACTGATAGATGCGGCGGTGGATAAGCTGATCGTTTTTTTGCGCTGCCGCTTCCGCGACGGCAGGAACAAGCGAAACCGAGAGCGAATACGTAATAAATGTCGGAAAAATTAAGAGAGGAATCGCCATTCCAGCCAATTGCCCGTAAAAGCTGGTTGCGGCGCTGGCTGAAATGCCGGCGAGCATCAAGCTTTGCGCCACGATAATTGGTTCGATAAAAAACGTAAGGGAAGACACAATCCGGCTTGTGGTTACCGGAACGGAAATATCGAGCAGACTGCGGAATGTTCCGCGGTTCCGCTCCAACGTTTCGGACAGGCTGCGCTGCTGGAAAATCCGCGGTAGACGTTGCCTGCGAAATTGCAAGAGCAGGCTCAACATTCCGCATCCTTCCCCGATAACCACGCCCACCATCGCGCCGGCCGCCGCATATTCAACGCCGCGCGGCATAAGCCAAGAAGCAAGAATAATAACCGTAAACATGCGAACGATTTGTTCAACCACTTGCGAACTGGCTGTTGGTACCATGTTTTGTTTGCCCTGGAAGTACCCGCGCAATACGGAGGAGACAGCGACAAGCGGAACGATGGGAGCGATGGCGATCAGCGGGTAAAACGCTCGTTCATCCGTAAGAAAGTAACGCGAGATAATGGAAGCGCCGATAGTCATGACAGCAGTAAATATCAGGCTAAGTATTGAAACGATAACGAGCGAAATTTGCAGAATGGAGCGGACTTTTCCGCTTTCGCCCCGCGCGTCCGCTTCGGCAACCAGCTTGGACACCGAAACGTTCAGGCCGAATGTCGCGAGCGAAATAATAAGAATTAGCGTTGGTACCGCCATCTGGTATAGGCCAAGCCCTTCTGCGCCAATGATGCGGGCCAGCATAATGCGGTTGATGAAGCCCAATACTTTTACAATCAGGCCGGCGAGAACAAGAATTATCGTTCCTTTGATAAACGTTTGTTTCGTCATCCTATGCCCTCACTTTTCTCATGCGTATTTGTTGACAGCATATGCATGTACCCTGTGCAAACATGCCTTAAACTAACTTGTAAGAACAGGAGGCTTTGTGAAATGGCAAACTATCCGCTTGACGAACAGTTGGCTTATGTATGCGAAATCAAGGCACAGGAGTTCGCCATGCTCGGCTATGAGGATATTACAATAGAGGAAATTTGGGAGTGTGTATCAGAGAAATATAAGGAAATGCCCCCGCTTTATAAAATTGTCAACGATATTTTGTCACTAAAACCCGGTCTCTGGATGAATTGGATGACGATGCGCGCCTATCGGGAAGAACCGCTAGCAATCGACTTGAAGAAAGTGGAATGATTTGTAACAGTCTATTTAAGAAACCAATCGCTTATTTATGCGTAAAAGAAAAACGAGCCGTATTGATATTTGTCATATGCGCTCGTTTTTCTTTTTGTTCTTACGTATGATGCGGGGACTAAAAGACGAGCTTGTCTGTCAGCTGTCTTATTTTCCATTGGACCTTAAATTGACAGTAAAAAATAAGGGCGACTATAATAGAGTGTATTGGTTGAAAAAGGAGGAAGTACGGCTAATGATTAATTGGAGTCGGATCGTCACTTTTCTCCTTATTACGCTGCTTGTTTTCGGCGTGATTGGAGTGTATGGGGAAAAAGTGGCGAAAAGCACTACGCTCGGTCTCGATTTGCGCGGAGGATTTGAAATCTTATACGAAGTGTCTCCGCTTGAACCGGGTGCCAAAATGACGCAGCAGACGGTGAAAGATGCGGTTTATGCAATCGAGAGACGCGTCAATGTACTTGGTGTAACCGAGCCTGAGATTACGGTGGAGGGGACGAATCGGATTCGCGTTAAGTTGGCCGGTGTGCATGATCAGGAGCAAGCGCGCAACGTAATTGGTAAGCCTGCCAATTTGACATTCCGTGACATGCAGGGTCATATCCTGATGAAAGGATCGGATCTTGCAGAGAACGGGGCTAAAGGTGTATTGGATCCTCAGACACAGCAACCGGTTGTTACTCTGCAGTTTAAAGACGCGAAAAAATTCGCTGAAGTTACGCAGAAGTATGTGGGACAGCCGATGGGGATTTATCTTGACGAAAAAATGCTGACTGCGCCTACCATCCGCGAAGTGATCCCGAACGGAAGCGCTCAGATTGACGGTCAGGAAAGCATACAGGAAGCGAAAAATTTGGCTGCTTTGCTGAATGCGGGCGCGCTGCCGGTAAAAATGAAAGAAGTGTTCTCGACAAGCGTTGGCGCGAAGCTGGGCACTCAATCATTGCAGAACGGAATTAAAGCCGGGGTTATCGGAATCGCCCTTGTATACATTTTTATGCTGGCAGTATATCGTCTGCCGGGCGTTATCGCCTGCATCATGATTTCTGCTTATATGTTTCTTTTGCTGCTCGTGCAGAACTTGATGGACGTTACGCTGACGCTGCCGGGAATCGCGGCGTTTATTCTTGGGGTCGGCATGGCGGTGGACGCCAATATTATCATGTATGAGCGCATCAAGGAAGAGCTGCGCAGCGGCAAAACGATTCTGTCGGCGCTTAGGGTAGGCTCCCAGCGTTCGTTGAGCACGATTCTCGACGCGAACATTACGACCATTATCGCAGCGCTTGTGTTGTTCCAGTTTGGTTCTAGTTCGGTAAAAGGCTTTGCCGTCATCCTGATTCTGAGTATCGTGATGAGCATGCTTACATCAGTGGTGGGAAGTCGGCTCCTGCTGAACTTGGTGGTACGTTCCAATCTGTTCAAAAAACCGGCGTATTTCGGGGTAAGGGAGCGTGACATCCGTGAACTCTAATTTTGATTTCGTGAAAAACCGAAAATATTACTTTATTGTTTCGCTTATCTTGGTTCTCATCGGCGTGGTTTCGCTTTTGACGATGGGGATGAATCTCGGCGTCGACTTTAAGGGCGGTTCGCGCGTTCAGGTGCACGTCGGCAAGACGTTTTCTGAGGAGCAGATCAAAAAGGACGCGGAGCAGCTTGGATTGAAGCCGGGCAGTGTTACGACCGCCGGTGACAATCGGGACATTGCGGTCATTCAGTTTGCGGACCCGATTACGAAAGAGGACTATGCGAAGCTAACCAAAGCGATGCAGAGCAAATACGGAAAACATGTCGATCTGCAACAGAGTACAGTTGACTCTATGGTTAGCCGTGAGCTGGCGCGTTCCGCGCTGTATGCGGTGCTTATCGCTTCCATAGGGATTATTATCTATATTACCATACGCTTTGAGTTTAAGTTTGCTTTTGCGGCTGTCCTCGCGTTGTTGCACGACGCGTTTCTTGTTATTACGATTTTCAGCCTGTTCCACATCGAAGTGGACTTGCCTTTCATTGCGGCGATTTTGACGATTGTTGGTTATTCGATTAATGACACGATCGTTATTTTTGACCGCATCCGCGATAATTTGAAGAAGACAAAAATCAAAAAGATTCAGGACATTGAGGACATGGTGAATCTCAGTATTCGTCAGACGCTCACACGTTCTATCAATACGGTTCTGACCGTGCTTGTATGCGCGATTGCCCTCTTCATTTTCGGCGGCGAAAGCATCCGTTCGTTTACGCTTGCTTTGATTATCGGCCTTGTATTCGGGGCGTACTCATCTATCTTTATCGCCAGCCAGATTTGGGTATCGCTAAAAGAGCGCGAATTGAAGAAAAAGAAAAAATTGGCGCCTGCTAATAATGAAGCGTAAGACCAGCCATACTACAGGGAGATAGAAAAAAGAGGGTGACCCAAAAGGAACTAAAAATTTCCTTTGAGGGTTCACCCTCTTTTTTTTAAATATAAAAGAGAATCGCTCCATTTGGCAAAATTGAAGTGACGAAACAACAACCACCAAAGGAACGGTTCTCTTATGAAACATGATCATATTTCCTTTTTCTGAACCGTTGGGACAACGGGGTTAGCTTGGTAAATTGCTAAACGTATCTGCGTTGGCAGGTATTACCCAAGAAGCCCCCACTTCAAGCGATAGCTAAGTGGTGGGGAGTCCACCGTAAAGATTATCTTAAAACATGTTACGTTCGTACAAGTCAGAAACAGTGCGCCATTTGCTATTAGTGAAAGCTTGAGAAAGATTGAAGCTTTGACTTATGCCTCGTCCTTCAATAGACATATACGCATACTTCTTGGAACGTTGCTGAAGACGTTCCATTGTTTGTTGGTACGCTTTTTCATCCAACAAACCTAACTCCCCGGCTCTTTCTTCTACTTGAACAAACAGTTCGCTAGTTCCGTTTGAACGCTTCCAGTTTGCATCTGCTGTAGATACTTGCTTAACGTTATCTGGATTTATGGGTTCTTTCGTATTTAACATTGCATCCTTAAAATCTTGATATTTTCCCTTATATCCATAGAAAGCGTGAAGAAAAAAGTAACCAGATCTCATTTCTAAATCAGAACGACTTTTTAGGAATCCTGTATCCATTTTATAACTCCTTTATTTAATTGCTTTTCTTACCACTAATAATATCGGATAAATTCAAATAATTGATTTGCATTTTTTTACTTTAATCTACAATAAAATGTTATATAATGGTTTTTTAAATCCATATCAAACTATTTTTGGTAGATAAAAGATGAAGAAAAAGTTTAAGCTTTCCATTCTTGCAACTTTAATGTGTTTCAGCATCTCTGGTATTATCCAAGCTGCTACACAAGCGGAAAAAAAGACTGATAAGGAGTTGTCAGTAGTTGAACATTTTGAAAAAGATACAAAGAAGAAGTATCCGAACTTGGAAATTAAACAGATAACACCGGAGGAATCAATTAAAATCAAGGAAGAAATGCGCACGAAAGTAGAAAAAGAAGCAAAACAAGAAGTGCAGCTATCTGGCATTAGTGCATTTGACTCCGCGCCGCCTGTTACAGTTCTATATATTGATCAAATTGTATGGGACGAGCCGAACGGCCATAAGTATATTTATGGTGATTTAACAGCTCCTGCTATAAAAGGATACACTGAAATGTCATTATGTGATTGTGGATGTGAAAATTAGCCTGGATGCCAATATTACGGTAGAAGAAGGGCGCCGTATCGGAAAACATGTAAAAAAAGCATTACTGGAGAATTTTTCGAACATGCAGAATGTATTTGTACATGTCAACCCGTATGCACGCACCCTTGAAGACGATCTGCAACGTATCCCCTTTTACAAAACGGAAACAAATGAACACGAAGGTTCGATTTTGCATTAAACGGCAGTTGCCCAATTTTTCCCCCCTCTAGTATAATGAACAAGTGTTTAGAGGGAGGTGGGGAAAGACGTTGGTAAAATCTAAGACCCGCTGGAAAATAGAAGAAATTGATCAAGAGCTTGCACTGCGCTTGCAGCAGCGATTACATATTCCACCGCTAATTGCCCAACTTCTTGTTGGACGAGGTATTTGTACGTTGGAAGAGGCTGAAAAATTCCTGGGTGGCAGCGTGCACGACTTTTATGATCCTTTTTTGTTGGACGGAATGGACACAGCTGTCACCCGTGTGAAGGAAGCGATTGAAGCGGGAGAAACGATTTTGATTTACGGCGACTATGACGCAGACGGCGTGACCAGCACCAGTATTATGATTCACACGATGCGCATGGCGGGCGCGACGTTTCAATATTATATCCCAAACCGGTTTACAGAAGGGTACGGATTGAATGAGGGGGCACTTACGAAAGCAGCGGAAAATGGGTTTGCGGTTGTGCTGACGGTCGACACGGGAATCAGCGCGGTAAAAGAGGCGGAACTCGCGAAAGAACTCGGCCTTGATCTGATTATTACTGACCATCATGAGCCACCTGAGGTGCTGCCGGATGCGTACGCGGTAATTAATCCAAAGAAGCCCGGTTGTCCGTATCCGTTTAAAATGCTGGCCGGAGCTGGAGTCGCTTTTAAATTTGCACACGCTTTGCTCGGCGAGTTTCCGTATCACTTGCTCGAAATTGCCGCCATTGGAACGATTGCTGACCTCGTTCCGCTTGTTGATGAAAACCGCCTTATTTCTAAACTGGGTCTAAAAGCGCTTGAGCATTCTGCTAATCCTGGCATTCAGGCGTTGAAGAAGGTGTGCGGTATCGAAGGCAAAGTTTCTGCTTATCACGTCGGATTCGGTATAGGTCCGCGCATTAACGCAAGTGGACGGCTGGAAACGGCGGATCGAGCGGTCAAAATGTTTATTACGAACAATCCGGAAGATGCCGAAAAATACGCATATGAGCTGGACATGCTAAACAAAGAGCGACAGGATCTGGTGGAAGCGATTGCAGCGGAGGCGGAGCAGCTAGTGCTTGCGATGCCGGAGGAAGAAACGAATGTACTAGTCGTGGCGAAGGAAGGATGGAACGAGGGCGTGATCGGCATCGTCGCTTCTAGGCTTGTAGAAAAGTTTTACCGTCCAGCGATCGTGCTTAGCGTCAAGGCGGACGAAAACAAGGCAAAAGGGTCGGCACGCAGTATTGCCGGCTTTAATATGTATGAAGCACTCACAGAATGCGATGATATTTTGCCGCATTACGGCGGCCATCCAATGGCAGCGGGGATGACGCTCGCGGTTTCCGATGTACCAGAATTGCGCCGTCGTTTAAACGAATTGGCGCGAGATTGGCTAACGAAAGAAGATTACATTCCGATTACCAAAGTGGACGCTGTATGCCGGCTTGCTGACGCGAATCTGGAGACGATTGAGCAGCTGGAGCGGCTTGCTCCGTTCGGTGTTGGCAATCCCAGCCCTCGCATTTTGATCGAAGACGTAGAAATTGTGGATCTGCGCATCATCGGCAAAGATGGGAACCACATCAAATGCCAGTTCCATCAAGATGGTGTCACGCTGGATGGAATCGGTTTTAAAATGGCCGATATTAGCGCCGACCTGTCGCTTCGTGATGAAGCAAATATTGTGGGCGAACTGGCGGTGAATGAATGGAATAACCAGCGCAGAGTCCAGTTTATTTTGAAAGATTTGGCCATACCGGGAATGCAGATCTTCGATTGGCGCGGTACGCGCGGTAAGGCGGATAAGTTAAAAGCCTTGGACGGGGAGGTGCGTGCACGTGTCGTCGCGTTTCGGCCGCGCGGACAGGAACAGCTAGAGCGGCAATCCGCTTCTTGGCGCACGCTTTATCTTGAGCCGAAGCCAGGGACGCGCCAGCTTGTGCTATATGATTTGCCGCGTTCTTTCGCTGAGCTGAAAGAAGTTCTGAACGCTTGTTCGACCTTGGAGCGGCTGTATTGTCTGTTCGGGGAGGAGCCGGATTCTTTGCCTGCTTTGCCTTCGCGTGAGCAGTTTAAAGAAGTGTATAAGGCGGTTTATCAGCATAAAAAACTGGCGCATAAAGACATTCCGTTGCTTGCCAAAGCGAAGAAGCTTATGCCGTCGGCTGTGTCTTTCATTCTGGAAGTTTTTCTTGAGCTTGGTTTTCTTTCCGACGACGGAGAAGTGTACGAGCTAGTGAAAAAAACGGAAAAGCGGGATCTGACCGAATCCCGCGTTTACCAGCGGAAGAAAGAAGCCCTGGAACTTGAAACCGAGCTGTTATATTCTTCATATCAATCATTGCGTGCGTTTTTGAAGCAATTGGTGCTACAGGACGCCGGGACAAAGGAGAAGATGTATCATGGACTTTAAAGAAAAAATTCGGGTCATTCCGGACTATCCACATGAAGGCATTCGCTTTAAGGATATTACGACACTTTTAAAAGATGGCCCGGCTTACAAAGCTGCCATTGAAAAATTGGCCGAATTTGCACGTGAGAAAAAGCCGGATCTTATTGTAGGGCCGGAAGCGCGCGGCTTTGTTGTAGGTTGTCCGCTTGCCATTCAACTTGGAGCCGGATTTGTGCCGGTTCGCAAAAAGGGGAAACTGCCTTGTGAAACCGTCCAGGCGGAGTACTCCCTCGAATATGGAAAAGATGCGCTTGCGATGCACAAAGACGCTATTCAACCTGGGCAGCGTGTACTTATTGCTGATGATTTGCTTGCTACCGGCGGGACAATTCAAACGACGCTTAACCTTGTTAAGCAGCTTGGCGGCGAAATCGTTGGCTTTGCTTTCCTGATCGAACTTACGTATTTGAACGGCCGCGAGAAACTTGGTGATGAACACGATATCTTTACATTGATACAGTATTGATTTTGCGACCCTTTCGCGATGCAGACAAACATCCTTCCTCACACATGACAAGGAAGGATTTTTTCCTTCCTCTTTACTTTCCCATGTAATTCACAGATAATAAAAGGTAATATTCTAGGGGAGTGACAAAGGAGATTAATGTCATGAGCACCGAAACGACGATTGAGAGCGCGATCGATCAAGTCATAGAAAAAGCAAAGGCGTATTTACCGGAAAAAGATGTCGAATTTCTTTGGAAGGCTTATGAATTCGCGCGTAAAGCCCATGACGGGCAGGTGCGGAAATCAGGAGAACCATATATTATCCATCCGATTGCAGTAGCCGGCATTCTGATTAATTTGCAGATGGATGCGGTTACGGTGGCCGCCGCGTTTTTGCATGATGTGGTAGAGGATACGGAAGTAACGAGCGAACAGATTGCCGAAGAATTTGGGACGGAAGTGGCAAATCTGGTTGAAGGCGTTACGAAGCTTGGACGGATTAAGTTCAAATCAAAAGAGCAGCAGCAGGCGGAAAACCACCGGAAAATGTTCCTCGCTATGGCGAAAGACTTGCGTGTCATGCTAATTAAGCTGGCAGACAGGTTGCACAATATGCGGACGCTTAAGCATCTTCCGGAAGCGAAACAGCGCCAGATTTCGGATGAGACACTAGAAATTTTTGCACCGCTGGCACATCGACTTGGAATCGCTTCCATTAAATGGGAGATGGAGGACACGGGCTTACGCTACATCAATCCGCAGCAATATTATCGAATTGTCAATTTAATGAAAAAGAAACGGGCTGAACGGGAGAAGTATATTGAAGGTGTTATCAAGACACTTGAAGAGAAGCTGAAGGAAATTAATATCAAGTCGGAGATTTCCGGACGCCCTAAACATATTTATAGCATCTATCGTAAGATGGTTAAGCAAAACAAAGAATTTAACGAAATTTATGACTTGCTGGCCGTTCGAATTATTGTGGATGATATACGCGATTGTTACGCAGCGCTTGGGATCGTTCATACGCTGTGGAAGCCGATGCCAGGCCGATTTAAAGATTACATTGCCATGCCAAAAGCGAATATGTACCAGTCGCTCCATACGACGGTTATCGGGCCTAATGGTGAACCGCTGGAAGTGCAAATCCGCACATATGAGATGCATAGGATTGCCGAGTACGGTATTGCCGCTCACTGGGCCTATAAGGAAGGAAAAACAGTCGGGGATGAGAACAGTTTTGAGCGGAAGCTGTCTTGGTTCCGTCAAATTTTAGAATGGCAGAATGAGACGAGAGATGCGCAAGAGTTCATGGAGTCATTGAAAATGGACTTGTTTGCCGATCACGTATTTGTTTTTACGCCAAAAGGGGATGTCATCGAATTACCAAAAGGCTCTGTTCCGCTCGATTTTGCCTACCGCATTCACTCTGAAGTCGGCAACAGGACGATTGGTGCCAAGGTCAATGGCAAAATTGTTCCGCTTGATCATGAGCTGAAGACAGGAGATATCGTCGAAGTTCTTACTTCGAAGCATAGCTATGGGCCGAGCCGCGATTGGTTGAAGATTACGAAGTCTTCCCACGCCCGCAACAAAATTAAGCAGTGGTTCAAGAAGGAAAAACGGGAAGAAAACGTGGCAAAAGGCCGTGAAATGGTAGAAAATGAACTGAAGAAAAATAACTATGAACCGAAAGAGATCATGACTGCGGAAAATTTGCAGGAGGTAGCGAACAAGTTTAACTTTCAGGGTGAAGAAGATATGTTTGCCGCGGTTGGATACGGTGGCATTACAGCGGCGCAAATCGCTACCCGTCTGACGGACAGAATTCGTAAAGAGCGAGAAGAACAGCAATCCAACGTAACCGAGATTAAGCAGGATGCGCCGCGCAAGCGTCCGGATCAGGGAGTAAGCGTAAAAGGTGTCGATAATCTGCTGATCCGTTTTTCGCGCTGCTGTAATCCCGTACCAGGTGATGACATTGTTGGGTTTATTACGCGTGGTCGCGGAGTTTCTGTCCATCGCCAGGATTGCTTGAATATTCAAGCCTGTAGTGAAGAAGATAGGGCGCGCCTTATTTCGGTTGAATGGGACGCCGATCTTAAACATGAGTACAATGTGGACATCGAAATTACCGGTCATGACCGAAGCGGTTTGTTGAATGAAGTGCTGGCGACGGTAGCTGATATGAAGACGAGGATTACGGCCGTTTCTGGCAAATCGGATAAAAATCGTGTGGCGAAAATCAATATGACGATTTCCATCCAGAATTTAGATCATCTTCACAAGGTAGTGGAGCGGATCAAGAAAATTCGCGATGTGTATTCCGTTCGTCGTGTAATGAATACGTAGAAAGGACTGGCACACAATGCGAGTAGTTGTTCAACGTTCCAAACGAGCATCCGTTACAGTAAATCATAAGATGATCGGCAAAATTGACAGCGGGCTTGTTCTTTTGGTTGGCATTACGCATAATGATACGAAGAAAGATGCGGAGTATGTCGCGGAAAAAATCGCCAATTTGCGCATTTTTGAGGATGAGAACGGAAAGATGAACCGCTCTGTAAAAGATGTGTGCGGGGCGATTCTTTCCGTTTCGCAGTTTACGCTGTATGGCGATACGCGCAAAGGACGTCGCCCCAGCTTTGTGGAAGCAGCTCGACCTGAGCAGGCGCAACCGCTGTATGATTTTTTTAATGAGAAGCTTCGTGAGCAGGGCTTGAAGGTCGAGACCGGTATCTTTGGAGCAATGATGGAAGTAGCTCTTATCAATGATGGACCGGTTACCTTGATTGTCGAAAGTCCCCCCTGTTCTTCTCGTTCGCTACCCTCTTAACGGAAAGTGCTGATAAAGGAGTTATTTCATGATTATACAGGTAGTAGGTGCGGCGGAATTATTCCGCCAGCCGTTAGAACATATTGTTCAACTGTTTTTTGAAGAAGCACAGATTTGGTTTGGAATAAGTGCGGAAGATAGAACGCCGGATGTAAATATCGAGCTTACGCTTACAGGGGAACAGGAACTGTACGCGCATGCCCGCCTGACGGAAAAGCGGAGCGGAAAGGTATATGAAGCATCGTATTTGCGCCGGATTTCGTATTGTCAGGAGGATAAAGAATGGCGAAAACAGGCCAAGCAGGTGATAAGCCACCCGCTGCTTGACGTGTTGGAACGCTATACGGGTATTGAACAGCCCTGGGGCATTCTCACCGGAATCCGGCCAACGAAGCTGTTGCATCGCAAAGTTCAGCGAAATGTACCGCGTGAGCAAGCGCACCGTGAGTTGCGCGAGGATTTTTTGATTCGCCAGGAAAAAATTGATCTTATGCAACAAATCGTTGACCGCCAGTTGACGATGGTGCCTGACTTGTATCATTTGCGGGGAGAAGTCAGCATTTATATCGGCATTCCGTTTTGCCCGACCAAATGTGCGTATTGCACGTTTCCAGCCTATGCGATTAGCGGAAAGCAGGGCTCTGTTGACTCCTTTCTCGGCGGATTACATTATGAAATGCGCGAGATCGGACGCTGGCTAAAAGAGCATGATATGAAAATTACAACGATTTATTTCGGAGGGGGGACGCCAACAAGCATTACCGCCGAAGAGATGGATAGGCTATATGAAGAAATGTACGCTTCTTTCCCTCATATGGATAAAGTACGAGAGCTTACGGTGGAGGCGGGCCGCCCGGACACAATTACGCTAGAAAAGCTGGAAGTGCTGAAAAAATGGAAGATTGACCGTATTAGCATCAATCCGCAATCGTATATTGAAGAAACACTGAAAGCTATCGGGCGTCACCACACGGTGCAGGAAACGATCGATAAGTTCCGCCTCGCACGCGAA
Organism: Aneurinibacillus thermoaerophilus; assembly: GCF_900099925.1. GTDB lineage: Bacteria > Bacillota > Bacilli > Aneurinibacillales > Aneurinibacillaceae > Aneurinibacillus > Aneurinibacillus thermoaerophilus. Next base: position 39,570 of record NZ_FNDE01000006.1, read on the forward strand.
GCTGGGATGAACAATATCAACATGGATTTGATTATCGGTTTGCCTGGCGAAGGTGTGACTGAATTTGAACATACGCTTGCGGAAACGGAGAAGCTAATGCCGGAGTCGGTGACGGTGCATACGTTATCCTTTAAGCGCGCTTCGGAAATGACACGCAATAAAGAAAAATACAAAGTCGCAAGCCGCGAAGAAATCCAGGAGATGATGAAGCGGGCGGAGGAATGGACGAAAGCGCGCGGCTATGTACCATACTACCTTTATCGCCAGAAAAATATCCTTGGGAATTTGGAGAATGTTGGTTACGCAAAGCCGGGTCAGGAAAGCCTGTACAATATTATGATCATGGAAGAAATGCAAACCATTATCGGTCTGGGATGTGGCGCGGCCAGCAAATGGGTTCATCCTATGACCGGGGCTATTTCCCGCTTTGCCAATCCGAAAGAGCCGAAAGCTTACAACGAAAACTACAAACATTACACTGAAGCCAAAATCAAAGTTCTTGATGATTTGTTTGGAATCAAGACAGGAGTATAATCCCCCACTCTTGACAAACACTGTCGAAATAAGTAATATAAAAAACAATTGTGACAAAAGGATATTGATCTGATGAAGGGCACAAAGTAGTCAGGAAGTACTGCCGCACAGAGAGGAATGTCAGAGGCTGGAAGCATTCCCGACAGCTCTTGATGAACGACAACCCGGAAGACCTTGTGGAAACAAACACATGGCGTGTTCCCGCGTTACGGGATATAGAGCGGGATATTTATATATCCAAGCAGGGTGGTACCACGGGAATAAATAGCAATCTCTCGTCCCTGACAACTGTGTCAGTGGCGGGAGATTTTTTAATGTGGAAGGAGACAGGAGAAAAAAGGTCGGATGCAATCGTCGAACCGCTCATTCTTCTTCCATGTTTATACATTTTTAATTTTTAAGGAGGGCCAATGATGATCCAGGTTCCACGAGGAACAGCTGATGTTCTGCCTGGCGAGATCGAACTGTGGCAGTATATTGAAGATAAGGCGCGAGACATTTGTCGTCGTTACAATTATTCGGAAATTAGAACGCCGGTTTTTGAACATACTGAGCTGTTTCAGCGCGGTGTCGGCGAGACGACGGACATTGTGGAAAAGGAAATGTACACGTTTGAAGACCGAGGCGGCCGCAGTCTAACCTTGCGCCCGGAGGGGACCGCTTCGACGGTACGCGCTTACATTGAACACAAAATGTATGGCTCCCCGCAGCAACCAACAAAACTATATTACATAGGACCCATGTTCCGTTACGAGCGCCCGCAGGCGGGCCGGATGCGCCAGTTTACGCAGTTTGGTGTCGAAGCGATTGGCAGCAATGATCCAGCGATTGACGCGGAGGTCATTGCGCTGGCAATGCGATTGTACGAAGAACTCGGCCTGAAAAAACTGCACGTTGAACTCAACAGCTTGGGTGACGCGGAAAGCCGCAAAGCGCACCGTGAAGCGCTCATCAAACACTTTACGCCACACATCCATGAGTTTTGTTCCGATTGTCAGTCGCGCCTTACGCGTAATCCACTGCGTATTCTTGATTGCAAAAAAGATGCGGACAAAGAAGTAATGAAAACGGCGCCTACTATTCTTGATTATTTAAATGAAGCATCCAAGTCGTATTTCGAGAAAGTGAAAAAGCATCTGGATGATTTAGGAATCGCATATGTAGTTAATCCGAATCTGGTACGTGGTCTTGACTATTATACACACACTGCGTTTGAGATTATGGAACGCGGCATCGGCGCCGTCAGCACCATCTGCGGTGGCGGACGTTACAACGGCCTTGTGCAGGAAATCGGCGGCAACGATATGCCAGGAATCGGTTTTGCTATGAGTATTGAGCGGGTGCTGCTCGCGTTGAAAACCCAAGGCGTAGAACTTCCAATTGACCAAGGACTGGATTGCTTTGTCATTGGCCTTGGGGAAGCAGCGGAGGAGAAGGCGTTTCTGCTTTTGAACGAGATGCGCCGTCAAGGGCTTACTGCTGATAAGGATTACTTGGGTCGGAAGATGAAGGCTCAGATGAAAGCGGCAGATCGTTTGCAGGCGAAAGTTGTGGTTATCATAGGAGAGGATGAACTTTCGCGGGATATCGTCGTTCTCAAAAACATGGAGACAGGCGATCAGCAGGAAGTGGCTTTTGACAAAGTTATAGCAAAAGTCCAGGAAATTACTAAAAACGATAAGCAAGGAAGGTAGGAAGAGAAATGGAATTCCAACAACGAAACGTATTTTGCGGCACGCTCCGCAGAACAGATGTGGGCAAAGAGGTTGTCTTAAACGGATGGGTGCAGAAGCGCCGCGACTTGGGGGGGGTTATCTTTGTCGATTTGCGCGATCGTACGGGTATTGTGCAAATCGTATTTAATCCTGAGATTAATCCGGAAGCGCATGCGGTTGGTGATAAGCTGCGCAGTGAATATGTTGTCAGCGTAAAAGGAAAAGTCGTAGAGCGAGATCCGGAAACAGTGAATCCGAACTTGGAAACCGGGGAAATTGAAGTACAGGTAAATGAAATTGAAATCATTAACCAGGCAAAAACGCCACCGTTCTTTATTGAAGATAATATCGATGTAGATGAACAAATTCGCTTAAAGTATCGTTATTTGGATCTGCGTCGTCCGGAAATGTATAAAACGATGGAACTGCGCCATAAAGTGACGAAGTTGTTCCGCGATTATCTGGATAGCAAAGGTTTTCTTGAAATCGAAACGCCTATGCTTACCAAAAGTACGCCGGAGGGAGCGCGTGACTATCTGGTGCCTAGCCGCGTGAACCCGGGTGAATTTTTCGCGCTGCCGCAGTCGCCGCAGATTTTTAAGCAATTGCTGATGGTGGCGGGCTATGAACGCTATTTCCAAATTGTGCGTTGTTTCCGTGACGAAGACTTGCGTGCAGATCGCCAGCCGGAGTTTACACAGGTCGATATTGAGACATCGTTCCTTAACATGGAGGAGTTAATGTCCATGATGGAAGAAATGATGGCAAAAGTTTGCAAAGAAGTGCTCAATATCGACATTGAAACACCGTTCCAGCGCCTAACATACGCGGAAGCTATGGATCGTTACGGCTCAGACAAGCCTGATCTTCGCTTCGGTATGGAATTAGTAGATATCTCGGACATCGCAGAAAACTGTGGCTTCCAGGTGTTCAGCAGCACAATGAAAAAAGGCGGGCAAGTAAAAGGCATCAACGTAAAAGGGTGCGCGCACTACTCCCGCAAAGATGTGGATGAATTGATGAAATTTGCGGGCCGCTATGGTGCGAAAGGCCTGGCATGGATGGCGTTTAAAGATGATGAAATAAAAGGGCCGATCGCCAAATTTTTTACGGAAGAAGAAATTGCCGCTATCAAAGATCGCATGCAGGTAGAGAACAATGACCTGTTGTTATTTGTGGCGGACAAGCCGAAAGTCGTGGCCGATTCTCTCGGTGCGCTGCGTCTGAAATTCGGTAAAGAGCTCGGTCTCATTGATGAAAGCAAGTTTGCCTTTGCATGGGTTGTGGATTTCCCATTGCTTGAATGGGATGAAGAGGCAAAGCGGTATGTGGCGCTGCACCATCCGTTTACCCGCCCGCGTCCGGAAGATGTGGAATTGTTCGATACCGATCCTGGGAAAATTCGCGCTCAAGCGTACGACATGGTACTGAACGGTTTTGAGATCGGCGGCGGCAGCATGCGTATTTATAAGCGCGATGTGCAAGAGAAAATGTTTAAAGCGCTTGGCTTTAGCCAGGAAGAAGCACAGGAGAAATTCGGCTTCCTTCTGGATGCATTCGAGTATGGTACGCCTCCGCACGGCGGTATCGCGTTTGGCCTGGATCGTATCGTAATGATTTTGGCCGGTCGAAGCAGTCTGCGCGACACGATCGCATTCCCGAAAACGGCAAGTGCCCGTGATTTTATGACGGACGCACCGAGCACGGTCGATCCGAAGCAGTTGGAAGAGTTATCGATCCGCGTTTTTATGCCAAAGAAGTCAGATGATAAATAAGTAACTTGGTAATAATTAGTGAAAATTGGGCCGAATTTACCGCTTGAAATCGTTTTCAAAATTGTGTAAGATGAAGTCACAACAAAGTTAAGAACCCTGTGATGTGCGTGAGCGACCCGTTTGTTTTGTACCAACACTAATGAAAAGGGAAACTGGGGTTCCGCTGTGGCGCAGAAGCCGCCCTGAATTGAGCGGACCTGTAAAGCAGCGGACAGGTCTCCCACCTGCCAGAGCAGGTTCAAAACACAGGCATCACGGCATTCCTGGGGTTCTTACTTTTATTGTTAATGCTGCGGCCCGCAGAGGATTTCTCTCTGCGGGCTTTCTTTTACCATATAAGAAAACAAAATGAAAAGGAGATCGTTATGCTGCATCAATTTTCTCGCACAGAGCTTGCAGTCGGTCGCGAAGGAATCGAATTGTTTAGGGACAGCGCCGTCGCCGTGCTGGGTGTAGGGGGGGTCGGTTCCTTTACCGTCGAATCGCTCGCCCGTACTGGTATCGGCAAACTGGTTCTTATCGACAAGGACGATGTCGACATCACGAATTGTAACCGGCAAATTCCGGCGACGCTTGAGACGATCGGGCAGTCAAAAGTGGATATAATGAAAAAGCGGATTGCGAGCATTAATCCAGAATGTGAAGTTGTTACGTTAAAAATGTTCTACAACGAGGAAACGTATGAGCAATTGTTTAAACATAAGCTTGATTATGTAGCTGACGCGATGGATACCATCTCGGCCAAGTTGCACTTGATTCTTCAGTGTCGTGAGCGCGGCATTCCGCTTATCAGCAGCATGGGAGCAGCCAATAAGCTGGATCCTACGCGTTTTCAGGTAGCGGATTTGTTTGAAACTTCTTATGATCCGATAGCTAAAGTGCTACGCCGGGAGCTGCGCAAAAAAGGGATCAAGAAAGGTGTAAAAGTGGTATATTCTACTGAAACGCCGGTCGCGGCCCGTGAAGAGGTATTGAAAGAGGTTGTGCAGGATCCGAATTCCCCGATCCGCAAAGCGATCCGTCCACCGGCGAGCGTGGCGTTTGTACCATCTGTCGCCGGATTAATCATGACAAGTGTCATTATTCGTGACCTGCTGGAGAAAGCCGGTATCGAAGTGTTGCGGGAAGACTAAGATAGGAAAAAAAGCAAGGAAAGGGTGCTGGTTTTGTGGCGGCATCCTTTACTTATGCTTATTTTTTTTCTATAATTAGTAGGATTTAGGAATGAGGCGCAAGGAGGGGGCGACGAATGGACTTATTCTCCTACGCTCAAGAAGAAGAAAATGAGCGCGGACAAAGCAGACACCAGCCGCTGGCGGATCGCATGCGACCGCGCACGCTGGACGAGTTTGTTGGACAGAATCACATTCTTGGTGAAGGGAAGCTTCTGCGCCGTGCGATCGAAGCTGATCGCATATCTTCGCTTATTTTTCACGGGCCGCCAGGCACCGGAAAAACGACGCTCGCCCGCATCATTGCTCGGACGACGCAAACGCACTTCACCGATATGAATGCCGTCACCGCGGGTGTGGCGGATATCCGGCGGGTAGTGGAAGAAGCAAAGCAGCGCCGAGAGATGTACGGACAAGGGACAACGCTGTTTGTGGATGAAATCCACCGTTTCAATAAATCCCAGCAAGATGCGTTATTGCCGTATGTGGAAGATGGAACCATCCGGCTAATTGGCGCGACAACTGAGAATCCTTTTTTTGAAGTAAACGCTGCGCTGCTTTCCCGTTCCCAACTGTTTCAGTTGCGCGCGTTAACGGAGGAAGACATGAACCGGGTGATTGACCGGGCGCTTACCGATAAGGAACGGGGATATGGTAAACTTTCTGTACAATTAGATGAGGAAGCGCGTCATCATTTTATCCGGTATGCGGAAGGAGATGGCCGCCGCTTGCTGAATGCGCTGGAACTGGCTGTTGCGACAACACCGAGAGACAGTGAGGGAAATGTGCGCATTACGCTGGACATAGCGGTTGATTCTATCCAGCGGCGCGCGGTGCGGTATGATAAGACAGGAGACAACCATTATGATACGATTTCCGCATACATTAAATCCATTCGTGGTTCTGACCCGGATGCGGCGCTGTATTGGCTGGCGCGCATGATTGATGCCGGGGAAGATCCGCGATTTATCGCGCGTCGGCTGGTCATTGCTGCTTCTGAAGATGTAGGTAATGGCGATCCGCGGGCCTTGCAGGTGGCGATCGCAGCATTCCAAGCGCTGGAGCTTGTTGGCATGCCGGAAGGACGCATTCCGCTGGCGCAGGCGACTACATACCTCGCTTCGGCGCCTAAAAGCAACGCTGCGTACGAGGGAATCAATGCTGCGCTTCGTTACGTTCGGCAGCACGGGCATGGTGCTGTACCGCTGCATTTGCGGGACAAGCATTACAAAGGTGCCGAGAAACTCGGACATGGGGAGGGATATCTGTATCCGCATGATTATCCGAATTCATATGTGAAACAACAATACTTGCCCGAAGGGGTAAACGAGACATTTTACCGGCCGAAAGAAATTGGCTATGAACGCCATATGAAGGAGTATTTGCGTACCATAAGGAAAGAAAAATAGAAAGAAGGGTGGATTTATTTGAGAATATCAACAAAAGGAAGATATGGTTTGACTATTATGATGGAACTGGCGAACCGATATGGGGAAGGCCAGATGTCGTTGAAGGCGATCGCACAGAAACATGATTTATCAGAACATTATCTTGAGCAGCTTGTGGCTCCGCTCCGGAATGCTGGACTTGTAAAAAGCATCCGCGGCGCTTATGGTGGATATATTCTTGCTCGTCCGCCGGAAGAGATTACGGCAGGCGATGTTATTCGCGTGCTGGAAGGCCCGATCAGTCCAGTTGAATTTGAAGAGGAAGAAGATCCAGCCAAGCGCAATTTATGGATTCGCATCCGTGACAGTATCAGTCAGGTGCTCGATACGACTACGTTGCAGGATTTGATCTCTTATAAAGACGAAAATCAGACGGATTCGTATATGTTTTATATTTAACACAGGTAAATTGATGAATGGTAAGGAGAGACACCATGCAAGAAATTTATTTGGATCATGCGGCGACCACTCCTGTTCATCCTGAAGTGCTGGAAGCAATGCTTCCGTATTATCGTGACATGCATGGCAATCCGTCTAGCATGCATAGATTCGGACAGCGTGTACGACATACCGTTGATGAAGCGCGTTCCATTATCGCACGTTGCGTGAATGCAGAACCGGGAGAAATTATTTTTACGAGCGGTGGTACTGAAGCCGATAATATGGCGCTTATTGGCGTGATGACGGCCAACCGGGATAAAGGCAAGCATTTGATTACGAGCCAGATTGAGCACCACGCCGTTTTGCATACATGCGAATATCTTGAGTCTCTCGGTTATGAGGTGACGTATTTGCCTGTCGATGAGACGGGACGCGTGGCTGTTGAAGATGTAGCGCAGGCGATCCGTCCGGACACGGTGATGATTAGCATTATGTTTGGCAACAATGAAGTTGGTACGTTGCAACACATCGGTAAAATCGGCAAGCTAGCCAAAGAGCGAGGCGTATATTTCCATACGGACGCGGTGCAGGCGTTTGGGATTGAAGAAGTGGATGTGAAACGCTTGCATGTGGATTTGCTGTCGATTTCTGCCCATAAAGTCAACGGGCCGAAAGGTGTTGGCTCCCTTTACGCAAGACGCGGAATTAAAATTGCTTCCTATATACACGGTGGCAATCAGGAAAAAAAGCGGCGTGCCGGAACGGAAAATGTAGCCGGTATTGTCGGATTTGCCCGCGCAGCTGAGCTCGCTATAAATACACGGGAAGAGAGGCGCGCGCATTATGAGAAGCTGCGTCGGATGATGATGGCCGTTTGGGATGAACAAAGTGTTGATTACGTAGTGAACGGACATCCCAAGTTTTATATGCCGCATATTTTGAATGTAAGTTTTCCTGGTACGAAGACGGAAGCGATGCTGATGAAGCTCGATATCGCGGGCGTTGCCGCTGCGAGCGGTTCAGCATGCATGTCCGGATCGCTGGAAATTTCTCATGTGCTGCGCGCTATGAACCTGCCGGAAGATCGGCTCATTTCTGCCATTCGTTTCAGCTTTGGTTACGGCAATACGGAAGAGCAAGTGCGGGAAGCTGCGGAACGAATTGCGCGAATTGTGAATAAGGGATGATTGGTATCCTTTTTGTAGCATAGTCTCACCTCTTTGCCCCATACTAAAGGATATGGAAGGAGATGATCGCTATGCAGCGGGCACGCGACATCATTGGACTTCCTGTTATTGAACTGAAGCGGGGCAAAGAGGTGGGCTATGTCCATGATCTTCTGTTCAATGAACGGATGGAGCTGGCCGGGCTTTTGCTTGTGGAGAAAAACTTTCTTAGGAAGGGAAAGTATGTGCCAGCGGAAGCGATTTGTGCGATAGGTGCCGATTGCGTAACGATAACTGAGAGGGCGATGGTACTCTTTTCTTCTCTTCCTTCTAACTGGATATGTGTTCAGACCGGAAAGGCTCACATGCAGAATCGAATGTTTATCACGGACACTGGCGAGCAGTTGGGGTTTGTGGAAGATGTTTATTTTTCTGCGGAAACGGGGAGAATAGTAGGGTACGAATTGTCTAACGGAATTTTGTCGGATATTATGGACGGTCGTAAAATGATTCGGAGCGCGCCGAATATAAAAATGGGCGAGGATACGGTAATTGTCTCCCCTGGGGAGTAAGGCGGCCCTTCCGCGTACAGGAGGAAAAAAGGAATGATAAATTGCCCTAACTGTCAGTCAAAAGATATCGGTAAAATCGGTACCAATCAGTACTATTGCTGGAACTGCTACATTGAATTTACGACTTCAGGGAATAAAGTATCGTCCGTTTTCCAGGTGGAAGAAGACGGAACTTTGCATTCGCTGAATGATTTGTTTTTTGAAGATTGCCCACCGCCGTTTGAGACTAATATGTAAGGAGATGAGTGCGGTGAACCGTTCACTTTGGATGGGAGCTGCGATACTGGTCGCAATGAGCCTTGTCGGAATCATGCGGCGGGCGAGACGAAGCCGTGCGGAGCGTATTTTCCGTTTCGGAAATCGTATGCTGCGCAATTTTAGATTCGCCGGGATGTTAAACATTTCGCCACGCTTTATGACAGGCGCCGGCATGCGGATGCTGCGAAAGGCGTTTCGATAAAAACGAAAACGAGGAGCAACACGTGTTGTCTTTTTCCCTGCTTGGGACATAGACTTTTCGCGTGCATGCTTCCTCGTTTTTTATTGCTTCGGTTTCTTATACTTTGAATTTAAGGGCTTCTTGATGGGCTCGTGCGGCCAGTTCAGACAATGATTCGATATTTAAGGACATATCTTCAGCTGTTTGACTTTGCTCTTGGATGGAAGCGGAGATTTCACGTAATCCGCCCGAGGTTTCCCGGCTCACTGCCGCAACAAACCGGATTCGCTCGTGCAAATTTTCTACCATTTGATGAACTTCTTCTTGTTTTTGTTTAATTTTTTCCATCTCTTTTTTTGTTTGGTTCGTTTTCTCCACAATGTTGAATAGAGCCCTTTCCCCTTGATTAATGATGGAGATTTGGCGCTGTACTTGCTCCACATTCATTTCCATTGAGCGGATAGTAACCGCTGTTTCGCTTTGGATATGTTTCACCAAATTCACAATTTCCTGTGCCGCTTTTGCCGCTTCTTCTGCCAGCTTCCGCACTTCTCCTGCGACGACCGCAAATCCTTTTCCATGTTGACCGGCCCGCGCGGCTTCGATAGTGGCATTTAGTGCCAATAGATTGGTCTGCTCGGCAATGGAGGAAATCATATGCACGACATTTCCGATCTCTTCCGAGCGTTGCCCTAATTTTTGAATGGTTTCTGTGGTGGAGATAACGGCTTGGGCTACCGTATCAAGGTGCTGGATCGCTTCATTAACAGACGCCATTCCCTCATTTGCGGCTCGGCGTGTCTCCTCGGCCACTTGCAGCGCCTGAGACGCGGCGGTCGTGGTATCCTTGACTTTTTCATGGGCATGGTTCATCTCTACATGAACATGGTCAACCGCTTCTGCCTGTTCATTAATATTTTTCGCGATTTGCTGTATCGTATGGGCAATTTGCAAGGCGGAGGCGCCGGTCTCTTCAGCGGTGGCGGCCAATTGTTCGGAGGTGGAAGATACTTCTTCTGCCGAGCGCTGCATGGTAGCTACCAGATTGCGTAAGTCACCGGTCATTTGATTAAAACCACGCGCCAGATGCCCTAGCTCGTCTTCGCGTACAATATGCGCCTGTGTTGTCAAATCGCCGCTTGCGGCTATTTTAAAGCATTCCTGAACATGCTGAATGGGTTTTACGAGCGTACGTTTCATAATGAATGATAGAATAAGCAGCAAAACAAGAAGGGAAATCAGGGAAATCATTAAAATGATGTAACGGGTCTGCGCAATGGCCGCGTACGCTTCTTGACTTTCCATTGTAATAGCCACAATCCACCCGGTTTGTTCGATGGGCCGAAATGATACGAGGTTGGATTTTCCTTCAAACGTGTATTCCAGTTGCCCCTTTTTCATCTTTAGCATGGCTTGACCGAAGTTTTGTTTGTTTATCCGGAGTTTGGCCACGTGTTTTTTCAGTGGATGCGCCAATATGAGACCATTTTTATCAACCAAATAAGCGTATCCCGTTTTCCCCATTTTTATTCGCGCAATATGCGAACCGATAGCGTCCAGCCGTATGGCAGCCACAAGGAAGCTGCGTCCATTGTTAACCGGCTCTGTCAAATAAAGCAAAGGACTTCCATCCTCTCCATAGCGCACATTGCTAATGATGCGTTTTCCCGCTTTTTGCGCTGTTTGTAATACATCAAGTTCGGGAAACGTTTGGCCAATCATGTATCCGTTTGAGCCGGCAATGATGTTTCCTTCCGGCATCGTAATATACAACGCTTCGTATTCAGGTTGATTTCTAGTAATGGAAGTCAGAAAACGGCCCGCTTCATCCGCTCGGTCTGACCGGGTGTCAACCGCTTTAATTATGGGAAATTGGGCCAATTGAAACAGCGATTGTTGCCTGTCAGTCAAATCCTTGCCGACAAGGATGGCAGCTTCGCTTGAAGCTTGGTCCATCCCTTGCAAAGTAGCGGCGCGCAGCGATTGGGTGACGCTTCGTTCCACGAAAAAGTACAGGGTAGCGAAAGCGATGACCGTTACTACTGTCAATAAAATCATTAATCTTGTCTGGAGAGTTATATGTTTTTTCATGATTCTTCCGCCTTAATATGCTAGAATTATTCTTCTTTATTGAGGTCTTAAGAACTAATTTAATGTTTATGATAGCAGGGTAATTTTGGGTATATATTAATACAATATAAAAATTTGGTTAAATTGAATGGGAAATGGTTCTTCACCATAAGTTACGCTTGAGGAAAGAATAAGGCAAAATAATTTCTCAGTCATTTTTTTAAAAATGTAGTTGATATAGGATGAAGGCGAAGCTATGTGGTAAAATAAGGATGGAGGTGCATCTATGGGGAAATTTATTAATGGCTGGTTGATGATTACTCTTTGCTATTTTACGGTCTTTTTAATGGCTACAACTTTATATGGACTAATTACTGGGCTTCCTATTGATCGCTATCGAATCTATTCAGGTACTTATCTTGGAATTTTGTTAATTATTGTACCCTATTTTTTAACTGGTATATATGCTCGGATGTTTTTTTCTCATCCTGTAAAAAGCGCGTTTTGGCTAAGTGTTGTACCAGTAGTATGTGAGAAGGTACTCATCTATTTTATTGGAGCTGTTTTGCTTGCAGCTGGAGGAGATGGGGATACCAGTGGAGTAACAGTAATGAACTTTATTGAAGCTGAAGCAGCTCCATATTTCACCCCTGTTTATGTTATTTTAGGATTTTTAAGTATTCCCTTTAGTATGTGGATTGCCAGCCGAAAAAAGGTCTCTGTTCAATCAATGTGATTTAAGAACATGTCGTTGTTTTTTTGGACTTGCTTACGCCAACTCAACTACCCCCACTTAACGGATCACACCGTTTGAAATGGGGGCTTGTATCTTTTCAGTCATGTAGTCGTGGTAAATCATTCCGACTCGGCTGCTTGACAAATATCGATGAAACAGCTAATCCAATAATGAAATTTTGACGATTAATAACCACTTGGCAGTTTTCAAAGCTTGCTCGGGGGAACTTGTTGATATGCTATTTTCATCCGTTGCTTGAATTCCCCAAACAGCAACATCTGCATTATCAGCGATAGCTAAGTCTTGTTTTAGATTCACTACGCCATGTATATGGTGCTGTGCATTCTTATTAAGATGAAAAGTAGAGCTTGAGTATCCTCCCTCATGAATAAGAGCAGAAGTGACAGTATATTGAGGTTTCGTCTTTTCAATGGTTTCTTCTTGAAATGAAAAAGCGAGCTCTCCGTTAAATTCCCCCTGTTTACTAAAAATGTCAGTCTCTTCTCCACCTATCGTTTGAGTTTTTTTTCCGTTTTCCCAAAGCTCAATGGTAGATTTTAGTTTTCGTTTGTTACCTTTGTATTTTATTTTTACTGCGCCGGATAGAGGACCAAGGAAAGCTTGAAATTTTGCTGCATCTCCTTCAAATAAATCCGTTGGTGATATATAAAGAAAGTTATTCTTGATAGTGGAAGTATGTTCCGAATTAGGAGTAGGACTCGGAGGCTTCGAACATGCTGAAAGCAGTAAGATGATGAGAAGAATAACAAAGATAAATTTTTTCATTGGTAAACTTCCTTTTTCTTTTCATTTTTTCTTAATACAGATAAGTTTCTCCGTATTGCTTAAGTAGTTTACTGTATTCTTTTGAACTTTCCTGTACCCAGCATAGCGACTCCCCTTTATTTCCATATCACTTTTTATGCATCAGTGCCTGTCTTATAGTAAAAAGAGGTTGGATAGGCACTGCCTAAAGCTTTGGAAGAAAGGAGTGACGGTCTATCTTTCATTGCTTCTTTACACATGGGTGGTTTATATATTGTCAGTTGTTTCTACTTGTATGTTCGCGCCCTTCTAAAAAAATCCTGCTACATCGTGGAAAATAGTTCCATGAATTTCTTTCCCTTTTTGGCGCATACTAGAAACGCCAAAAAGGTTATGCATGGGCGGAAGTGAATGAACATGGAACGGATTACGCGAACCAACTGGTTGTATTTTCTGCTAATCATTTCTCTTGCTTTGCTTATTCTTTTTTTGCTGGGTAAAGTGGGCGTATTTTTTATCGGAGCATTTGAGATTGCAAAAAAAGTGTTAACGCCGTTTTTTTTCGCGTTGATTATCGCTTATTTGCTGAATCCTATCGTTACGTTTTTGATGCGCCGTCATTTTCCTCGCAGCCTGGCCATTCTCCTGATTTACACTTTATTTTTTCTGTTTCTTCTATTCCTTATTGTCAATGCCGGGCCGATCCTTATTCGCGAATACAAAGAATTATCGGCTAAATTTCCCGAACTTGTCGGAACGTACAGGGATTGGATTGGTTATATGCGCATCCGGCAGGCGCAGACGCCATTTTCTTTGCACGGAGGGTTAACCGCGGGTATCCAACAGATTGAGATTGCGATGACCAACTATGTAAATGGATTATTTACTGGCGTAGACAGTTGGTTGGAAAAAATCTTGTTTGTTTTGCTTGTACCGTTTATCGTTTTTTATATGCTAAAAGACATGAAGCCAATGCAAAAAGGTATGTTGCTGCTTGTGCCCAAACGGCATCGACCGACCGTACGCAGGATGCTGCATGATATTGATACAGCGCTCGGGCAATATATTCGCGGTCAGCTTATCGTGTGCGTAGCAGTAGGGGCGCTGGCGTATGCCGGGTATTTTTTCGTCGGTTTACCGTACGCGATTGTGTTTGCTTCATTTGTTGCCATTACAAACATTATTCCATACATTGGTCCGGTATTCGGCGCGGCGCCCGCTGTTTTGTTTGCACTGACGATTTCCTGGAAAATGGCGCTCTATGCGCTTATTGTTAACGCGGTCATTCAAGTGCTGGAAGGCAACATTGTGTCTCCGATGATTGTTGGGAGATCGCTTCATATGCATCCGCTGTTGATTATTTTGTCGGTAATGATCGGTGGAGAAATCGCCGGCATCGCTGGATTAATTCTTGCGGTGCCGATCGTGGCAAGCTTGAAAGTGGTCATTCAGCATATCATTATCCATACAATACGCAGATCGGAATGTCCAGAAGAGGGTTAATTGACAGGAAAGATGGTAAATCTGTATAATAAATTATACTGTATCATTAGAAATATCGCTAAATCGTTGAAGGAATGAGTAGACGGCAGCCCTTGTCACAGAGAGAAGATTCCATGGTTGAGAGAATCTTTACAAGAAGAGCCGTTGAATGCTACTCCTGAGAGCAGGGCGCAAAATCCTGCCGGGTTAAAAAGCCCGTTATCTGTAAAATAAGGCGATCCGTGCTATATGTGCGGGTAAGCAGGGTGGTACCGCGTGAGAAGATAAGCTCTCGTCCCTGAAGAAACTCTGGGATGGAGGGCTTTTTTGATGGATAAGACGCTGTTTCTTATCCGTAAAGAGTGCTATTATATACACTTTTATGGAGGGGTAAGATTGAAATGAAACAAATGTCATCCGCTGAGATTCGCCAGAAGTTTCTGGACTTCTTCGTCAGCAAGGGGCACAAAGTAGAGCCTAGTGCACCGCTGATTCCGGTTGACGATCCTTCGTTGCTCTGGATTAATAGCGGTGTTGCCACGTTGAAAAAATATTTCGACGGCCGCGTTGTGCCGGAAAATCCGCGCATTACAAACTCGCAAAAATCAATTCGTACAAACGACATTGAAAACGTAGGAAAAACGGCGCGTCATCATACATTTTTTGAAATGCTCGGCAATTTCTCCATTGGCGATTATTTTAAAGAAGAAGCGATTCTGTGGGCATGGGAATTCCTAACCAGCCCGGAGTGGATCGGTTTCGATCCGGAGAAATTGTCTGTAACCATTCACCCGGAAGACGATGAAGCGTATGAAATCTGGAATAAAAAAGTGGGCATTCCGGATGAACGCATCGTGCGTTTGGAAGGGAATTTTTGGGATATTGGAGAAGGGCCGTGTGGACCAAACAGCGAGATTTTTTATGATCGCGGAGAAAAATACGGCAATGACCCGAATGATCCGGAATTGTATCCGGGAGGTGAAAATGAGCGCTATCTTGAAATCTGGAATCTTGTGTTTTCGCAGTATAACCATAATCCTGACGGTTCTTACACGCCGCTGCCAAAGAAAAACATCGATACAGGCATGGGGCTTGAACGTATGGCGTCCATTATGCAAGACGTGGACAATAACTTTGAAACGGATCTTTTGTTCCCGATTATTGAAGCAACTTGCAATATCGCTGGCGTAAAATACGGTCAATCGCCGGAGAAGGATGTGGCTTTAAAAGTTATTGCCGACCACTCGCGCACAGTTGTGTTTGCCATCGGCGATGGGGCCCTTCCGTCTAATGAAGGTCGCGGCTACGTAATTCGTCGTTTGTTGCGTCGCGCGGTTCGGTATGGAAAAGTACTCGGCATCGATAAGTCGTTCCTGTACACATTGACCTCGGTTGTGGGAGAAATTATGAAATCCTACTATCCAGAAATACTAGAGAAGCGTGAGTTTATTGAGCGCGTAATCAAAAATGAAGAAGAGCGTTTCCGTGAAACGCTGAATGAAGGTCTGCACATTCTGGAGCAAATGGTAACGGAAGCGAAAAAAGAAGGCAAAACGCAAATCAGTGGGCCAGAAGCGTTTAAATTGTATGATACGTACGGCTTTCCATTTGATTTGACGGAAGACTTTGCGACTGAACAGGGGATGACTGTTGATCGCGAAGGATTTGAAGCGGCGATGGAAGAGCAGCGCGCCCGTGCGCGGGCAGCCCGCCAGGATGAAGACAGCATGCAGGTACAGGGCGGCGTACTCGGCGATATTAAAGTGAAGAGCGAATTCGTCGGTTACAGTGAACTTGTTAGCAGCGCCAAAGTTGTGGCCATTGTTCACGAAAACCGATCAGTCGACATGGTGGGAGCTGGAACAGAGTGCCAGGTTATTCTTGACCGTACACCATTCTATGCTGAATCAGGTGGACAGGTAGCGGACAAAGGGCTTTTGAGTGCGGGCGACATGCAGGCGAAAGTCGAAGATACGCAAAAGGGACCAAACGGTCAGCATGTGCATACGGTGCTTGTGGAAAACGGCACACTAAAAGTGGGTGATACAGTTGAAGCTGCTGTGAACCGTGCAGCCCGCGCCGATATTATTAAGAACCATACCGCAACGCACCTGTTGCATCAGGCGTTGAAAGACGTGCTGGGCAAGCATGTGAATCAGGCCGGTTCGCTTGTCGCTCCAGACCGTCTCCGCTTTGACTTTTCGCACTTCGGCGCAGTGACCCCGGAAGAGCTGGAGCAAATCGAAGCGAAAGTCAATGAGCAAATATGGTGCAACATGGATGTCCATATTATGCATAAGCCGCTTCAGGAAGCGAAAGCGATGGGGGCGATGGCCCTATTTGGCGAAAAATACGGCGATATCGTTCGTGTTGTTCAGGTAGGTGACTACAGCCTTGAGCTGTGCGGCGGTTGCCATGTGGGTAACACCGCGGAAATTGGTCTGTTCAAGATTGTAAGTGAAGCGGGCATCGGCGCAGGTACACGCCGCATCGAAGCAGTAACTGGCCGTATGGCTTACGAATATTTGAATACACAGCTGCAAACGCTGAGAATGGTGGCTGATGAGCTGAAGACAACCATTGTCAACGTGCCGCAGCGCATTGAAGCGCTGAAAGCAGAAATGAAAAACCTAGAGCGTGAAAACGAATCGTTGCGTGCTAAATTAAGCAATCTGGAAGCGGCTTCCCTTACCGAACAAGTGCAAGAAATAAAGGGAATCAAGGTTCTTGCTGCGAAAGTAAACGGCGTTGATATGGACAACTTGCGCAACATGGTAGACGACCTGAAGCAGAAGCTTGGTTCTGTTGTTGTCGTACTGGGTTCCGTAAAAGACGAAAAAGTAAACATCGTTGCGGGCGTAACTGCTGATCTGGTGAAGCAGGGGATTCATGCAGGTAAGGTTGTAAAGGAAGTGGCTGTTCGCTGCGGTGGTGGCGGTGGCGGCCGTCCAGACATGGCGCAGGCTGGCGGCAAGAATCCGGCGCAGCTCGTTGAAGCACTGGCATTTGTGAAACAGTGGGTAAGCGAACAAATTTAGTGTATCGTTGAAAAAGGGAATTCAACGGGTGAGGGCGAATATGAAAGGAATAAGATCCTTTGAAAGAGGTGCTAGGCAGTGAGTTCCATGGATCATACAATGAAATTTAACTTTAAGCAGGACGAAGTCGAGGTAGATGCCCGGGAAGTCCTGTTGCAAGTATACGAGGCGCTCGAAGAAAAAGGATATAACCCGATTAACCAAATTGTCGGCTATTTAATCTCCGGCGACCCAGCCTACATCCCGCGCCACAATAACGCCCGCACGCTTATCCGCAAGCTGGAGCGCGATGAATTAATTGAGGAGCTTGTCCGTTCATATCTTCGCTCGAACCAATAACAAGGGGGAATTCCTTGAACGCGTAGCCCGGTTTTTTCTAGATGACAAAAGCCGGGCATGACACGCGCGGATATGTTGAGGGAGAATGTATGCGTATCATGGGACTAGATGTTGGAGAGAAAACTATCGGCGTCGCAATCAGCGACGAACTTGGCTGGACAGCGCAGGGAATTGAGACGATTCAGCGGGAAAGCAGAAAAAAAGATTATCTCCGCATCGAAGAACTCATAAAGCAGTATGATGTTGGAGAAATTATTGTTGGATTGCCGAAAAATATGAATGGTACAATCGGCCCGCGAGGTGAAATGTGCCAGGTTTTCGCGGAGTATCTGCACAACCGTTCGCGTCTTCCTGTCAAACTGTGGGATGAACGCTTAACGACAATGGCGGCGGAAAAGGTGTTGCTCTCAGCTGACGTCAGCCGTAAAAAACGAAAACAAGTGATTGATAAAATGGCAGCGGTAATGATTTTGCAAAATTACCTGGATGCCCAGAAATAGGAGGTTATCCGTATGGATTTGGACAAAATGGGAATCGAAGTGGGCGAATACATCACGCTTACGGATGAAGAATCAGGTCATGAATATGAATATCTTGTCATGTATATTTTTGAAATCGAAGATCGGGTGTACCTCTGCCTTGTTCCGGCCGATCAGGAAGATCAGGAAGAGTACGAAGTAGAATTCCTTCGTTACGATGGAACGGATACACTACAGCCGATTGAGGACGAGAAGGAATGGGAGCAGGTAGAAGCCACATTTGAAACACTCATGAACGAGCTGGATAACGAGGAAGTCTAATCCGTGCGGAAAAAAACGGGCCACGCGGTGGAGGTAAGGCATTTGCGCGATTCCTGGGGAAACCAAGTCGAGTGGTATGATGAGCAGCTAGGACGAACAGAACGATATGATATCGCGTTTGAAATGAGGGTGAATGAGCAGACGTATGCGTTGCTTCAACCCGCAAGCTTTGCTGATCCGCATCCGTACCTTTTTAAGTATTCTTTTTCGCAGAACGGAACTCCCGCCCTTGCGCCGATTGAAGCGGAAGATGAATGGGAGCGCGCGGCTGACGCGTTTGCAGATTGGCTGAAGGATAATTCGTTCCAATGAACATTCATAGGGCTAAACGAAGAAACCCGGATTTTGGCTGAAAATGGTCGAATTCCGGGTTTTTGCTGTAATGACTGTTATCGGATATGCACCTCGCTTCTCCAAGAAGGGGATTTCATTATTTTTGTATAATCTTATTAATATGTCATTTTAAAAGGGGGAGAAAAATGAGCATTCAAAATGAATACTTACAATGTGTCATTGCTAATTTCAAAACTATCAAAGATTTAGGAGAAAAAACCATTTCTCAACTAGACATCGAGGAATTACACTGGTGTCCAACGAGTCAGTCAAACAGTATCGCCATTATTATCAAACATCTCAGTGGAAATATGCTTTCAAGATGGACGGACTTCCTAACAACAGATGGTGAAAAGCCTAATAGAAACCGGGATGATGAGTTTAAAGGAGGATACCCAACAAAAAAAGCCCTTCTTCAAGCATGGGAGGATGGGTGGAACACTCTCTTTACTACCTTGCACAGTTTAACGGAGAATGACCTATTAAAAACTATTTATATTCGCGGCGAAGCTCACTCTGTTGTAAAAGCCATACAAAGGCAAATTTCCCACTATTCATACCATATTGGACAAATTGTTTACATTGGTAAGCAAATTAAAAATGAAAACTGGTCCTCTTTAAGTATTCCTAAAGGAAAGTCTATAGAATACTTAGAAGATATGCTTAAACAACATCCACAAAAGCTAAGAGAGTAAAAACAAGCATTGCTTGCTTCGTCCCTTTCTTTAGTCATCGTAAAGGGGGCCAACGCAATCCATGCTTCTCCTTTAAATATGCAAATACGTGTTCAACCATTTATTTCCATTATGCATACAGGCGTTTATTCACTTCTGTATCGCAGATGCTTTGCTTCGTCCAAGTAATTCGCCCAAATGTGTCGATTCCCCGTTTTGCAGCCTCCGGTTTTCCTACATGTTCCACGACTTGTTCAAAAACGTCCGAAAAGATTTGACTGTCATGGACATTAGCTGCGGTGACCATAACGCTTATGACAAAGCCATTCTGGTCGCTTCCTTCATGGAAATAATAAAAAAACGCTCTGGATAGCACACAGGTTGTGTGCTTCCAGCAAACCCCTAAGCGATGAAGCATATGACAATACCGGAACGTCACATCATAACGGAAAAACGTTCTTCTTGGCCCTCTTCGTCCCTCGTTTTTCCGTACGACGTTTCGATAAGTTTGTTGTATAATAAAGCGATGGAAAACGATAGAGAAAGAGAGAGGATATTGCCAATGCGAAATCAGAAAGGAAGCGTTGTGCGTAAGACCATTACATTTGCGTTTACAACTTTGCTCTTGTTTGCGCTTGTAATAGGTGGAATTTATTACTATATTTGGAATGGTCTTCAGCCTGTCAAGGAGGAAAAAGGGAAGAAGAAAGTAGTGGAAATTCCTCCGAATTCATCGGTGGGCCGGATAGGAAAAATTCTTGAAGAGAACAATTTGATTAAAGACGCGCACCTTTTTTCCCTTTATGCAAAAATAAAAGGCAAAGGCTCTGACCTAAAAGCCGGGAAATATCAGTTAACCGTAGGGCAGTCGATCGACGAATTACTTGTGAAAATGTCAAACGGGGATGTTTATAAAGATACTATTACTGTGACCATTCCGGAGGGCTTTACGGTTGAACAGATTGCTGCACGACTTTCGGAAAAAGGGCTTGTTAAAAAAGATGCTTTTTTGCGCGAAGTAAACCAGGGAAAGTTCGCTCAGGAAATTGTAAAAGGCATTCCAGCAGACAAGCGAATGAAGTACAGACTGGAAGGATATTTGTTTCCAGATACGTATGAGTTTAAAAAAGGAATAACAGAGCATGAAATTATCGGGCGGATGCTTGACCGTTTTGAAGAAGTGTGGAACGAAGAATGGGAAGACAAATTGAAACAGCGTAATTTGAGTAAACATCAGGCAATTACGCTTGCGTCCATTGTCGAACGAGAGGTACGCGCTGAGAATGAACGCAAAAAAGTAGCAGGTGTCTATTTTAACCGCCTAGCGAAGCAAATGCCCTTGCAGGCGGATGCAACGATACAGTACTTATTCGATAAACAGAAGGAACGGATAACGTATAGCGATCTGAAAATGGACAATCCGTACAACACCTATAAAGTAAAAGGACTCCCACCGGGACCGATCGCCAATCCTGGCGAAGCGGCGCTTGATGCGGTCGTCAACGCGGAGAAGCATAACTATTTGTTTTATGTAACGAAAAAGGACGGCACAGGCCAGCATTATTTTGCGACAACATATGAGGAACACCTCAGAAATATTGACAAAAGCAAAGCAAACCAAAAATAGATTTTACACTATGGATATGTTATTATATAAAAGTTTATAAAGAAACGATGGGGTGTAAAATAATGATAACCTCAAACAAAGTCAATCGTTATATGGAGTCGCTCATTCCGCCGCGTGCGGAACTTCTTATGCGGATGGAACGCGAAGCTGCTGCGGAGCGCATCCCGATTATCCAGTTGCCCAGTATTCAGTTTATCCGCTTTTTGCTCACTATGCATAAGCCGAAGCGGATTCTAGAAGTAGGTATGGCGATCGGGTATTCTACCATTTGGCTTGCGCAGGCGGCGCCGGACGCCCACATTACGTCCATTGAGATTTCGGAGGAAATGGTGCGGCGCGCACGGCAAAACTTCGCTGAAGCGGGTGTAAGCGACCGGATTACCGTGTTTCATCAGGATGCACGGGACGGGCTCGATGGCGAGCCTCGTTTTGATTGCATCTTTTTCGATGCGGCTAAGGGGCAGTATCACACTTATTTTGATACGTATGTGCCGTATTTAGTGGAAGGCGGGCTTTTAATTTGTGATAACGTCTTTTTTCGCGGCATGATCGCTGAAGCAGACGAAGATGTTCCTAAAAGCAGGCGCGGCATGATAAAAAAATTGCGCGCGTTTAATCACTTTTTGGCTGAACATCCGGCGCTTGAGACGTCATTTGTTTCCATAGGAGATGGATTAGCTTTATGCATAAAACGGGGGGAAGTAATGTGAAAAAACCGGAATTGCTCTGTACGGCTGCCGATCTGGATGAGCTTGTACGGGTCATTGACGCCGGAGCAGATGCGGTAAGTATCGGCCATGAACGATTTGGCCTCCGGGTCGCGGGAAATTTTGAACTGGATGATATTCGCCAGGCGACGGAGCTCGCGCATGGGCGGAAGGCAAAAGTATATATCTCGGTTAATGCTTTATTTCATAATGATGATTTAGCAGAGTTGCCCGGATACTTGCGTGCGCTTGAAGACATCGGTGTGGATGCGATTGTTTTCGGCGATACCGCGGTTCTTGTAACGGCGCGTCAGCTTGGGCTGAAAACACCGCTGCACTGGAATGCGGAAGTGCTGACGACAAACTATGAGACGATTAACTATTGGGGTAGCAAAGGTGCGACGCGCGCGTTTGTGGCGCGTGAGTTGAATATGGACGCGATTCTTGAAATTAAAGAAAACGCGGATGTGGAAATTCAGGTACAGGTACACGGGATGACGTGTATTTTCCATTCCCGTCGTGACCTGGTGTCTAACTACGAAAAATTCAAAGGCCAGGAAGCCAAATCGGCTGGAATGGATCGCAGGTTGTTCATTACGGAAGAAAAGCGTGAGGATTTACATTATCCGATTTATGAAGATAGGAACGGCACTCATATTATGAGCGCAGAAGACATCTGCATCCTTGAGTATCTCGATGAACTGATGGAAGCGGAAATTGACAGCTTTAAGATTGAAGGAATTATGAAGGACACAGACTATAACGTAAAAGTCGTTTCCATTTACCGCCGTGCGATTGACGCGTACGCCGAAAGTCCGGATAAATTCAGGGACATAGTAGGTGGATTAATGGAAGAATTGCGCGCCATTCAGCCGGCCGATCGGGAACTTACGACAGGCTTTTTCTTTAAAGAGCAAGTTTATTAATGAGGTGATAATCCATGACGGAAATAAACGTCATTTCCGATAAAAAAATTGTAACGCCGCGCCGAACCATTCTGAAAAAGCCGGAAGTGCTGGCGCCGGCCGGCAATTTGGAAAAGCTGAAATTTGCAGTGCGTTACGGTGCGGACGCAGTATATATTGGTGGCCAAAGCCTTGGCCTGCGCGCGAACGCGGACAACTTCTCATTTGATGAAATGCAGGCGGCTGTCGAATTTGCGCATGAGCATGGCGCAAAAGTATTTGTGGCGACCAACATTATCGCACACAATGAAGATTTGCATCAGGTGGACGATTTTATGCGCAACTTGCAGCGTGTCGGCATCGACGCGATCATTGTAGCCGACCCTGCGCTAATTGAGCGCACGAAACAGGCGGCGCCCGATTTGGAGCTCCATTTGAGCACTCAGGCTTCGACTACGAACTGGCAGACAGTGCAGTTTTGGAAAGATGAGGGTGTAAGTCGCGTAGTGCTTGCACGTGAAGTCTCTATCCGCGAAATCTGTGAGATCAAAAAGCATGTTGATATTGAAATCGAGGCGTTTGTACACGGAGCGATGTGCATTTCCTATTCTGGGCGCTGCGTGCTATCCAACCACTTTACGGCGCGCGACTCAAATCGCGGCGGGTGTTCGCAATCCTGTCGCTGGCAGTATGATATGTTCGAGGAGTTACCGAAAGATGATGAATCAATGGAACAAATCGGCAAAAAAGCGCTGCCGATGTTTAGTGAGAACGATCCACAATTTACGATGAGTTCGAAAGATATGTGTATGCTTGAATTCCTGCCAGACATGATTGAAGCGGGTGTAGACAGTTTCAAAATCGAAGGGCGGATGAAGAGCATTCATTATGTGGCGACCGTAACCAACCAGTACCGCCGGGCGGTGGATGCGTACTGTGCTGACCCGGATAACTACAAGCTGAACCCAGAATGGATGGAAGAAATCAGGAAAGCATCCCATCGTTCGCTAACGACAGGTTTCTTTTATGGCGTACCGACAGAGAAAGATCAATTATACGGAGAAAATGAAGAGATGCCGCAATACGATTTTGCGGGTCTTGTGCTTGATTATGATCCAGAAACTGGAATTGCGACGCTGCAGCAGCGCAATAAATTCAGCGTGGGAGATACGGTCGAATTTTTCGGTCCGACGCTTGATCGTTTTGCGCAGAAGGTAAAAGAAATGTGGAATGAGGACGGGGAGGAAATTGCGTCCGCACCGCACGCAATGCAGACTATAAAGCTGCGCGTAGCTCGTCCGGTCAGCCGTTATGATATGATGCGCAAGGAGAAAAAGTAAGAATGGTAACACCTGTTATTATTGGTGTGGCGGGCGGCACTGGCTCCGGCAAAACGACGGTCGCTCGCGAGATTTACCGTCGGTTTGAAAATATGAACGTCGTGATGATTGAACAGGATTCTTATTATAAGGATCAATCTCATCTTACGTTTGAAGAAAGGACGAAAACGAACTACGATCATCCCATGGCGTTTGATACTGATCTGCTTATTGAGCACTTGAAGTGTCTGCGTCGACGCGAACCGATTGAGAAGCCCGTATATGACTATAAACGGCATACAAGGGCCAAAGAAAAGGTATGGATCGAACCGAAAGATGTTATTATTCTTGAAGGCATTCTTATTTTAGAAGATGAGCGGCTCCGTAACTTGCTGGATATTAAAGTATTTGTGGATACGGACGCAGATGTGCGCATTATCCGCCGTATACTGCGTGATATCGAGGAACGTGGCCGTACGCTCGAGTCGGTCGTGGAACAATATTTAACGGTTGTGCGTCCCATGCACATGCAGTTTATCGAACCGACTAAACGCTACGCGGACATCATTGTTCCGGAAGGTGGACAGAACCGTGTGGCTATTGACTTGCTTTCCACAAAAATTGATACTGTGCTCCAGTCGCTTTCGGCTGGAATGTAATTTACACATATGGAAAAGCCGGCGTTTGCAATGCGATAAAAGCCCGGCTTTTTCTTATTATGATTTTCCGGCCTGTTTCGTGTTTATTCCCCTTATCGCCCGGCAAAACTGAATAAATAGTCTACCGATTTGGGAAAGGGGCTTTCTTATGTCACTCAATCGGAAAAAGCGCCGGATGTTTATCGTGCTTTTGCTGTTTACGTTCCTGTATACAGGTATTATTACCCGGTTGGCCTGGATTCAGGTTATTGCTACTCGTTCTTTTTCGGTACATAATGTGGATCTTGTAGAACGGGCCGTGGCGCAGCGTCGGGAGAAAATTGTGCTCAATACCGGGCGCGGT
This sequence comes from Aneurinibacillus thermoaerophilus, assembly GCF_900099925.1. Taxonomy (GTDB): domain Bacteria; phylum Bacillota; class Bacilli; order Aneurinibacillales; family Aneurinibacillaceae; genus Aneurinibacillus; species Aneurinibacillus thermoaerophilus. The sequence goes on from NZ_FNDE01000006.1 coordinate 64,569, forward strand.
ATGATTTACGATCGCAAGGGAAATCCCTTGACCGGCGATGAACAAATAGGGTTGGCTATTTTTCCGCTGGTGCGATATTCGCTTGGGGATAGTGGGAAAGTTGGTAAGCTGGGGCAAATTTTAGGTATTACAAAAGAAGAAGCAGGCATGCTTTTGTCGAGCGTAAAGCACGCCGGATTCTGGCAGGACAAGGATGGGAATATTATTTCTCTGCGTGAAGACCAAGCGCGACAAATCCGCGAGTTGAATCTATCCGGTGTCGTTCCGCTACCTGTAACGACACGTTATCCAAAAAATTGGCTGGCCCGTCATGTTATCGGGTATATCGGGCAAAATCCGAAGCTGATTCAAGAAAAATACCAAGAAGATGTAGAGGCAGGGGTGCTCAAGCCTACAAGCAAAGTCGGCATAGCAGGGCTGGAGAGAACGTTTCAGCCGTTTCTTATGGGCGTCGGGGAGACATCGGTTTCGTATTATGTGGACGGACGCGGCAATCCATTAAACGGTCTCGATGTGCGGCTGCAGAAAGCGGACAATTCTTTTTATCCGCTCACGCTTGTCACAACGATTGACACCACTATTCAAGAACAACTGGAAAAGGCATTCGACAGCTCTCCGGTACGAAAAGGAGCCGCGGTCGTGCTTGATGTGGAGACGAAAGATGTATTGGCCATGGTATCGCGGCCGAATTTAGATCCATCAAAGGCGAATACGGCTTCCGACGCGTGGAGAAATCGGGCAATAAAGCAAGCGATCCCCGGTTCCATCTTCAAAATTGTTGTGGCTGCAGCGGCGCTGGAGGAAGGGGTGGTAAAACCGGACGATCACTTCACATGCAAAGGAAATCTGGGTAAATATGGTTTTTCTTGCTGGAAGAAAGAGGGGCACGGTGACATTACATTTGAACAGGCATTCGCTCAATCATGCAATATTGCGTTTGCTGAAATCGTCAAAAAAGTTGGCCCGGAGAAGCTTCAGCAATATGCGGTCAAGCTCGGGTTAAATCAGCAAATCGGGTGGGAAAAGCTCCCATTTTATAAGCTGGGCAAATTTCGGCAGTTTGATAGCGAGGATCGGGGACAGGTATTTGCACATGATATACCGGTAAAGGACGAGGGAATTCTAATTCAAACAGGGATCGGACAGCGCGATGTGCAACTGACCCCGATGCAGGCGGCGAATATGGCGGCGATTATTGCTTCCGGGGGGAAAAAACAAAAAGTCCGTGTTGTTCAGTCCGTTAATTATCAGAACGGTACAACGTTTTACCGTTTTGAGGATCGACCGTTAGATGGAGCGGACATTTCACCCGCTACGGCAAGTACGCTTCGCAAATTTATGGAAGATGTCGTGGATCAGGGAACCGCTACCATCCTGAAAAGATTGCCGTGGAAGGTAGCTGGTAAAAGCGGTACAGCGCAAACAATCGTGAGGGATGAGCCAAAAAACAACCACTGGTTTGTCGGTTATGTTCCGCGTGAAAAACCGCGCTATGCCATTGCGGTGCTCGCGGAAGAGCAGCCAACAACCGGTATGAATCAAGCTACAAAGCTGTTTGGTTCGTTTATTACGGACTTGGCACAGGCAGAGCAAGAAAAATATAAACAAAATTGAATGCGGTTTTTGTTATAATGAAAAATAGTGGAAGAAGGATACATAAACGAAGAAATAATAAGGAGTTGAACGATGATGAGTGAAGCAGTAAACACGCTTGAAGGTTGGTTTGCCCTGCATGACTTCCGTTCCATTGACTGGGCAGCTTGGAAAAGCGCTTCAGAAGAAGAACGTCGGGCGGCGCTGGAAGAGTTGATCGCATTTATGCATAAATGGGGGGATGTAGAAGCGAACAAGCAGGGAAGCAGCACGATGGTTTCCGTAGTCGGTCATAAAGCGGATATCGCGTTTATGCATTTACGCCCAACCCTAGAAGAACTGGATGCGTTGGAGGCAGAATTCAACAAGACGCAATTTGCGATGTATACCATACAAACATATTCGTACGTTTCTGTTGTCGAACTAAGCAGTTACGTCTCTCAGGCTGAAAACCCTGAGGCTGACCCGGCGATTCAGGCGCGTCTGAAGCCAATTCTTCCAAAAACGAAGCATATTTGCTTCTATCCGATGAACAAGAAACGCGAAGGCAATGACAACTGGTATATGCTGTCGATGGAAGAGCGCCGCGCGATGATGCGCAGTCACGGCATGATCGGGCGCAGTTACGCGGGACGCGTTACGCAAATCATTACTGGTTCCGTTGGACTAGACGATTGGGAATGGGGCGTCACGCTATTTGCGGATGATCCGATTGTATTCAAAAAGCTGGTGTATGAGATGCGTTTTGACGAAGCGAGCGCGCGTTTCGGCGAGTTCGGCACGTTTATTGTCGGCAATCGCATGACTGAAGAGCGTGTGAATGAATATTTCGCAATCTAATGAAAGCAAAAAAAGAGGGGCCCCATCACTTTGGGCCCCCTTTTTTTTTCGTAAATATATAATAGGATAAATATATAACGTTTACGTTAAATAGAATTTTTAGTATAGTCAAAATTGACAGTCATATGAGGAAAAGGTGATCACGGCTGATGAAGAGGCAAGAAACCTACTCTATATCTCAATTATCCAGTGAATTGGATATATCCACCCGAACGATTCGTTATTACGAAGAAAGGGGGTTGTTGCATCCAACTCGTTCACCGGGGGGCACCCGACGTTACACAAAAGCGGACAGAGCCAGGCTGAAATTGATTCTTAGAGGAAAGCGATTTGGTTTTAGTCTGGACGAAATCAAAGAAATGCTCGATCTTTTTTATGAAGATCGCTTAGGAGTAAAACAGCTGGAACGAACCATCGAATACGGTGTGGAGAAAATCAAGCAAGTAGAAGAGCAAATTGAAGAATTAACCGTTTTAAGGGATGAATTGCTAAGTTTCAAAGAAGCCTTTGAAGCTCGGTTGTGGGAGTTAAAGCGAAGCAATACGGAAAATGAAGGAAATTAACCACGAAATATTTTGATATGACACGCGAGAAGACCCCTTCCTCCACGTCTCCGGCGTAGGTGGGGGAGGTTCATTATAAAAGGAGGTTGAAGTGATGGAGAGCAATGAATTATTCAGTATTGGTCAACATGCATTGGCAGCGCAATCTTTCAGCAGACTTCTTGGAACGAAACTTATGGTGTTTCAGCCCGGCGAAGTTGTATTGGAGCTTCCGGTGCACGAAAAATTGTTGCAACAAAACGGATTCGTTCACGGCGGTGTTCTCAGTTATGCGGCTGACAACGCACTAACCTTCGTTGGTGGCTCGGTTCTGGGGCCGAATGTCTTGACATCCGAATACAAGATAAACTACCCCTGCCATTGGGGAGAAGCTCGTCGCCCGTGGGACTGTTGTTTATGCCGGCAAACTCCAAGCGGTATGTCGCTGTGATGTTCTCGTTATCAAGGATGGAGAAGAGGAGACACTTTGTGCCACCGCCCAGGGAACTATTGTGACGATAGCATCTGAAAAATCAGAGACTGGTTGTTAGGCGGCAAGGAGGTGAGTGTGATGATACGTGAGACGCATACCGTCACGAATCAGCCGAAGCCACTTCATCCTTTCAACCCCCTTGACATTGACCTTTCCCTACAAGATGCGCTTGCCCGAGAGAAGGGTGCTTGGGGGATTAATCAATGCCGAGAGTTCGCCGTTCTTGCAGGATCTGAAGAAGCATTGGAACATGCCGAGCGCGCGGCAAGAAACCAGCCGCGTCTGCATACCCACGACCGTTTTGGAAGTAAGTAAGCTATACTCCTTCCTCCTTTCACTCGTGTTACCACACCTTCATGTTTAGAAGTAGAAGACTTTTGGCGAGGTAGGTTAAAAGCAATAAGCTGATCGATTTTTTATTTATGCTAGATTTTGTGAAAGATCAATACGATCTCTATAAGGGGTTCAGCCGAGATACGTGTAAAAATGGGTCATAACCTGTTTTTTATTTTCATAAAAAATCTTATACGCTAAGCGATGTTTCACATGAAAAAAGCCGATTTCCTTAATGTACTGAAAATCGGCTTAAGCATGAACTTTATTTTTTAGAACTAACGATAATAAAAGTTAAAGCGTTAATTACAGTAAGTACAGTAATTGTTAGTAATGATACCTAATCCTATGGAAAGAAAAAGCCAAGCCTTTCTAGATATATTTGTCAGTTTCCTCACCTCATTTTATTTATTGAGCCCACACCCAAAAAGGTAGATCAGAAGTAATATACGAATCTACATATCTAATTGTTATACCCGTTCCCCATGCATTAGCAGCAGAAACAACACCAGCACCTATAGTCATTAATCCAGCTGCAACTCCTGTATATAAAGCTGTAACAGGTTTGTTATGATAGGCTGCTAAAGCTGCTGCTGTTGCCGTTGCACCAGTTCCACTTGTTAATAGGCCAACAATTGCATTTGCTTGACAGCTATTATAATACACAATAGATCCATACCAGGTACTTTCTGTACCGCTTTTTCCTTGACAATTAGAGGCTGCATATACAGTCATTTTTTGATTTTCATGAGTGGCGGAACTTTGTTTCTGTTTCATAGTGTTAGCATAATTATTTATTTCATTTTTTGTTCTTTCAACTAATTCTTGAGGAACATTATTTTGTTCAGCAGCTTTAGCGTCAAAAGTTATTTGCTCACCGTTTACTTTGATATAAGGATAAATTAACTCAGCTTCTTCCTGTATTTTTTGTAAATGCTCTTGTAAATCTTCAGCCTCTTTTGCTTGTACACTACTACAAGAGTCTTTCCATCACCTTTTCGAGGATGAATTGGTGAAAGAAACAGGATGCCATGTTCCTCTGATTGCTTGCGTGCTTTTTTGTTGTCATAAGAGGTATCACCAATCATCATTTGGATATTAAAATCTGTAAGTTGACTTAATCAATCGGATACAGCATCACTATCGTACACATTTGCTGTTGTTAATTCTTGTGCCAAAATAATACCTGTCGGTGTTGTTGCCAGATGTAACTTGTAACCCTTGTACCACTTATGGCGTGTAGACATGCCCCATTTTGCCTGTTGGTCATAAGTACTATCAATTAAAGCTAAAGGAATATGTTTTACGTCTAAATCAGAAAGTATTTGTTGATGAATCAAGGAAAGACCTCACTATTTGGTATTTGGTCGCGCTTTATTTCTGCACCATTCAAAAATTGAACGTGTCTTCTCCTTTTTGAAAAATAAACAAGGAATAGAACAACCGCACTGGCACGGTAAAAATCGTTATCATGTTCATTGCCATCTATATGTTATTATTCATAATAAGTGAACGGTTGGTCAAAAAACTTTAACGCGCTTAAACAATGCTTTGTGAATAATCCAAAGCAATACTCCGATGAGCAAACTCATCCAAGCCGGAAGAGGAATCACTGGCAGTTCATCCCTAAAGAAATAATAGATGACCAGAGGAACAATATAAACAAAGGCTAAGGGCAGAAAATAGCCCCAAAGTATACGCCCGCCTAATTTCATAAAAGTTGATTTCCTGAGAAAAAACATGACGAGATCTACCGCGAAAACCATAAACATAGGGAAAAGAAAAATACTCACATCCATCCCTGTTTTATGGGGCAGATTAAAAAAACGATGTAATAAAGGATCAATCAACAAACGGAAAATACCGTCATATAGAAAACCCACATATAGTCCGACACCAAATATGAAGAGAAAACGGCCAATGCTGTAAGGAGAATATTTGCCCATTGATTGCACCAGTTCCTCGCAATAGGCTTCCGGATTCTCACCAAATACCTCTTCTGCTGACCTTCCTTCCTGCTGTGCAATCAGCAAATGATCAAGAATCTCCAGCAGCAACTCCTCCGTCCGCTTTTCGGGAATTGGACTCAATCGCAAATAAATAAGCATCTTTTCATAATACTCTTTGTTTTTCTTGTTCAACAGCTTCCGCCGTTCATTGTTTGCGTCAATCATCTCTTTAACTATCATTTTTCTCACTCCCTAGATTTAGGATACGATCAACTGAATTCTTCATATCCAACCATATCTCTTTAAATGCCCCTAAAGCCTTGTACCCTTGTTCCGTCAGATGGTAATACTTGCGTTTTGGTCCGCTCGGCGAATCTCTGAGCGTTCCAGCTATCAATTTATCCTTTTCCATGCGCAGAAGAACGGGGTAGATACTCCCTTCACTCACAAATGATAGACCGTATTTTGCCAATTTAACGCTAAGTTCATATCCATAAACTTCTTCACTGGCAATTACGGCTAAAATACATCCTTCCAATACTCCTTTGAGCAATTGACTCTTAGACGACACGCTTCATTCACCACTATCCCCATTTTTTTGCTGAACAACCTTTACGATATTACAGAGCTTGGCAAATCCGTAGTGCATATACTATCTTGTTTAACAAGGTAGATGACCAAAAGTAAGCTATCTTGTTAAACAAGATAGTAATCTTATTCTAATTGATTATAGGGAAAAAATCAACATGATTCCATATACCTGGACGTATCCAAACTCATGAAGATCGTTGGGGCGAATCACGAAGCAGTTCCATGAATCAGTTAAGTACTTCCTAGCCCCTTAAAAGTTTTTTCATTAAATTCTCACACCATTCTATATAGAGCCGTTCATATTGGATGCCGAAATCTACTACAGAGATGCTGGAGGCAATAGGGTCAGCGCTGTTGGACGGTTCGAGCATCCGGGTAAGTTCCTCCTTTTTCCAAGTATGCCGTTAATCTCTCTTCATGCTGTTTCTTCATCTCCGTAACCTGCCTGATCATCTGTGATGGCTCTACAAGCCATGAATTGTAGCCTTCAACAGAAAATCGTCGCGCGTCTGTTCCAGCTCGCTAGGCTCATTCATCCACTCGATTAATGCCTGTCTTCCTGATTCCGTGATCTCATATATTTTTCGCTTGGATTTTCACTTTAGTTTTGCAACACCCTCATCAACTCCTATTTCTCCAACTCTATTAAATGCGTAAGAATAATTAAATTCAGGATTTTTAACATTAGCTGATGCCACTACAATATTACTTGATTTCATCCTTTTCTCTTTATATTTCCACTCCACCCTCACTTTATTATTATTTTCTGCAACCTTATTCGAAAGAAACAGAAGGACACAAAAAGCCAAAGTTATAAATATAGTGATAAATTTCTTTTCACCAGTTTGGATTAAATCAAAAATTAAATAGCTTAGAGAAAATAAAAAACCTATCCATAAAAAAATTTTTAAAAAGTTACACTTCAATATTCTCCCTCCTAACAAATCAAATAACAGTCTATATTTTAACATATTTTTACTTAATTTAACTCTATCATTTGGTACTATATTCCAAATAAAAAACATCCCTATGAATTTAAAAATATATTATATTTTTACTATTTTTAACATTTAGCGTGGCGGCGACCTCTTTTCTAAGATAGCCTTCCATGACAAGACGAACCGCCATGACACGCGCTTGTAAGGCAGGATCTTTGACTTTCCGTTCCTGTTTTCGTCATGTTTTGACTGTCCAGCCATGAGTATTCGTAATTTTTACTCGCTTCATTCTTCATTCCGCTACCTGATAAAGGAAGAGGGGAGAGGGATAATATTGCTAGTACAAATACTCTTTTTATGCCAACTTCGCTATATATTTTTGTATAATAACAAGAAAAATATGGTATATTGTAATAAATATATAATTTCTGCAACTTGTTTTTTGGAAAATATGGTGATAATATGTAAATAAATTGGTTTGTAATAACATATATTGAAAAATATGGAGAGGTTAGGGTGATGGATAGGGAATTGATTACAGTTGTGACCGGGTATCATTTCTTTATAAATAAAGAACAAATAAGCTCGAATAAATGGTTTGGGAAAATAAATGATGTAACTTTCACTTCAACACTTACACTAAAACCGTTCAAAATTCATCAAAAATTGGCACCGTTTCTTCTGCAATCCGTTGCTTATGTTGTTTCTTTGTTAGAACAGAGAAATCTTTTACCGGAACCGGATCGAAGAGGAGTCATTATGAATGTGCCTAATGCTATCTCTATAGAAATTGATTCTTATCTTAATGCTTTCCATCAACCGCGCAGAAGAATCAGACCTCATCAGAGTTTATCTATAGATTCAAGCTCCCCAACTGCACTTGTTACCTTACAATTCAATTTTAAAGGACCCTCAGCTACATTGACTGACTTGTATGGTGGTTTGAGCGGGTTAGGCTGGGCGTATAATCTGATAAAGGAGGATCGTACTGATTTAATGTTAGTAGTTGATATAGATAGAGAACGGTCCTTAACAGATAATTTTGTTGGAAGTATTAGTGTTGCGGCGTTAATGAAAGAGACTTCCCTGGGGGGGATAGTACCAATCGGTAAATTAGTGGATTGGTCATTTAGGCATCCAGGAAATGATAGTTTATACGGAAGTAAGTTAGAACAGGCAATGACCTGGCTTGAATCAGAGAATTCATTGCCAAGGTTTGGTTATGTCGATCACGACAACTGGGCAATTTGCTTTACCAAATCATAGGGGGGACAAGGAGTGAGAGTGGGTATAGCTGGTCTGGGTATTGTTTCTCCTTATGGATTCGGTCTTGAGTCGTTTTCTAAAGGTCTGTTTTCTGGAAAAAGCGCGCTTACTCCTTTAACCAGATTTGATGCTCGAGGGTTTCGATCTCAAGTGGGTGGACAAGTTGACTTTCAAAGTGACAAATTGGAGGAATCAATATCGAAATTTTGGTTGAACAAAGCCTTAGAAGAGGCAATGAAACAAGCAGAATGCAAGATAGAGACGTGGCGGAGCTGTAAGAAAGCTATTATTTTACCAGTTGTGAGTGGGGATTCTTCATCTACATATGGAGAAAGGGCAGAGATCTGGGTAAAAGATCCTTTGGATTTCCTCCCTTTTGCATGGCGTGAGCGAACACCTGTATTACGTGTATCAGCAGCATGCTCTTCCATTAGTTCTGCAATCGCAATGGCCAAAAGCCTTGTTTCACAAGAACAGCTTGATATGGTAATGATTGCACGAGCAGAGTTATTAAATGAATATGAATATGCTTCACTTGACATTGTTAAAGCTATTTCAACAGACACAGCACGTCCCTTCGACCAAAATCGTAATGGAATTTTAGTAGGAGAAGGGGCGGGGGTCATTTTACTAGAGTCAGAGGAATGTTTGCGAGATCGTGGGAAAAAGCCGCTAGCATGGATAGATGGAATTAGTCATATTGTTAGTGGATATGGAACAAATATGGTTGAGCTAGATAAAGAGAGTACGATGCAAACCATGCGTGAAGCACTAGAGGAAGCGAAGCGTAAAAAAGTTGATTGCATTCAGGCACATGCAACAGGCACACCACAAGGTGATCTTATTGAGGCAGTGAGCATTGTAGAGGCTATAGAAGAGGGGAACATGATTCCGGTTAGCTCCCATAAAGGTGCTATTGGGCATTTATTACGTTGTTCAGGAGTAATGGGATTAGCTACAGGGGTAATTTCCTTGAAATGTCAAGCAATACCAACGACTATTGGTTTGATAAACCTCGATCGGGCCTGTCCTATTCACGCAGTAATCGGACGTAGTATGAAAGCAACAGTAGAGTCTGTGCTTATCAATAGTTTTGGTTTCTGCGGAAATTATGTGTCTATGGTAGTTACTTCAGCGAAATCTTAAGAAACAATGAGTATTAAAAGTGTATTTTTGTAGAAAAATTGTGCGATAGTGTCAGAAAATAGGAGGAAGTATGAGTTTTATACACGTTTCTAATCTACGGAAAGAATATGCTTATTACAGAAAAGAAGTTGGATTACTCAATTCTATTAAAAACCTGTTTCATCGGGAAAAGCTGGTTAAGGAAGCGGTACAGAAGATTTCATTTGATATTGATGAAGGAGAGATGATAGCTTTTCTTGGACCGAATGGTGCTGGAAAAACAACAACCTTGAAAATTTTATCGGGCATCTTGCATCCAACAAGTGGAGAAGCAACTGTGATGGGTTATGTTCCATGGGAGCGTAAAAAGGAATTTAAAATGAACTTTTCTATCGTTATGGGACAAAAAAGTCAGTTATGGTGGGATTTACCTGCTAATGAATCCCTATATTTAAATAAATTTATTTATGAAGTTGAAGATCGTGAGTATCAAAAAACATTGGATGAACTAACAGAGTTACTTGATGTTAAGGATGTTTTGGATGTACAGGTGAGAAGACTTTCTTTGGGAGAAAGAATGAAGCTAGAATTGGTGGCTGCATTAATTCATCGACCTAAGGTTATTTTCTTGGATGAGCCTACAATTGGATTAGATCTTATTTCCCAGAAAAGTATTCGTAAATTTTTGAAGTATTACAATGAAGAGACGAAAGCTACGATTATTCTAACAACGCATTATATGAAAGATGTAGAAGACCTTTGTAAAAGAGTTATTATTATCAATCAAGGAAAGATTGCTTATGATGGCAACTTAAACAAAGTAAATGAATTACTGAATCAGAAGAAGCTTGTTAAAATTCAATTTTCCTCTCCTGTTCCACAAACAGCTGTAGAAGCTTATGGGATTGTAAAAGAACACAATGAATTTGAAAGTTTGATTGAGCTGGATCGCGAGCAATTAAAACAAAATTCTAAATTGATATTAGAACATTTGCCTGTAAGTGACATTAATGTAGAGGATATCCCCATCGAAGATAGCATTACGATTTTGTATAAGAAGGATGAGAAAAATGAGAAGGTTGCGCAGTTATAGGAAGTACATTCATACTTTTCAATTAGGTATACAATCAGCAGTTGAATATCGAGCTAATTTTGTTTTGGGGATTGTAGGAAGTGTATTCTCCATCACCATATTGACTTACTTATGGACAGCTATTTTTAATAGTCAAAGTCCTGGCTCTACCGTTTTTGGGTACACATATCGGGAGATGATTACTTATACACTGATTGCGGCAGTGACAGCCAGGATCATTCAAGCTGGTTTTGAGTATGATGTAGCGGAAGATATAAAGGAGGGTGGACTTAACAAATTTATAATTAGACCGATTGGCTATCTTCCTTATAAAATCTATTCTTTTCTTGGTTCTAAGCTAATTTATATTGTTGTCAGTTTTATTTTAATCTTTATTATTTTGTTCATGTTAAATAGGCTGATTCAAGTAGAGATTAGACCTGTTAATATCGGTTATTTTCTTATTACACTTTTGCTTGCTCTCGTATTAAACTTCTTTATCTTCTTTTGTATTACTACCATAGCCTTTTGGCTTGAGAATGTCTCTTATATATTTGAAGCTCCGAAGATTTTACTGGTGATTTTAAGTGGAGGGATTTTTCCACTAGATGTCTTTAGTGATACAATTCTCTCCTTTCTGAACTACTTACCCTTTAAATATACGGTAAATTATCCAGTAGATGTGCTTATTGGGAAGTACCAAGGTATGGAGCTAGTGAGAGGAGTGGGTATACAGGTATTCTGGATTGTGGCTTTTGCTCTTATCTCCAAACTTTTATGGGGTATTGGTATTAAAAAATATATTGCTATAGGTGGATAAACGTGGCATGGGTTAGAGAAGTAAAAAAATTACTAAAGATTTATTATCTATTCGGTAAAAATTGTATGATGGCGCAGATGGAATATCGTTTTAATTTCTTTGTTGGAGTCATTGTGGAGAGTGGTTTTGTATTATCGAAGTTGATTTATATTTTCGTAATATACCAGTCGGGTTTGATTATCGAAGGATTAAGCAGAGATTCTATTCTATTGTTCTCAGGCACATTTATGTTGGTGACAGGGGCATATGTAAGCCTTTTTGTCGTTAACTTTTTCAAAATTTCAGAGGAATATATACAAGAAGGGAAATTAGATTTGTATATTACAAAACCGATATCCCTACAATTCCTTACTACAATGAGATATATAGACTTCGGCTTGGCGATTCCAAACTTAATAGTTGGAAGTGTGCTATTAGTGATGGGATGGGTTCGATTGGGAATTGAGGTTAGTTTTGCTAATATCGTAGGCTATGCGCTATTTTTAATCGGAGGAATTGTAATTAGTTATACGATTATGTTGATTCCGCACCTCTTTTCATTTTGGTTTATTAATACATCATCTGTGAACGACTTAAGCAATGACATTTGGGAATTTGGTCATATGCCAGCGAGAATTTATGGTAAGATAATCCAGACTATTGGTATTTATATTATTCCGTTGTTTTTAGCAAGTAACTTCGGACCATTGTATCTCTTAAATCAATTAAGCACAGCGAATATAATGTGGGGTATCTTTGCTCCACTAGCATTATTGTTTTTGACTCGGTTATTATGGAAGGCAGCTGTTCGGAATTATTCCAGTGCAAGCAGTTGAGTTTTCACAGAGAGGTGAAAGAGTAATGAAATTCTCAGTTAGTTTTTTTTCAAACATAAATGATTCTGTAGCGCAAAATATGCAGAATCACTATGAATTTTTATTCAAAGTAATTCAGTTTGCGGAGGAGCACGACTGGTATGGTGTCTGGTTTCCTGAAAGACATTATCATACTTTTGGTGGCTTATTTCCTAGTCCATCCGTTTTTGCTGCGGCTGTAGCAAGAGAAACAAAAAAACTGCGTATTCAGGTTGGGAGTGTCATATTGCCTCTCCATTCGCCTATTCGAATTGCAGAAGAATGGGCGATGGTGGATCAATTGTCAAAAGGGCGAGTAAGTGTTTCCTTTGCTTCTGGTTGGAACCCTAACGATTTTATAGAAAATCCAGAGAATTTCGATAATAGAAAAGAACTAATGTGGGAGGGGATGAAAAGGATTGAAAACCTTTGGAATGACCGAGAAAAAGATATAACAATATTTCCTAAAACCTACCAGAAACGAATCCCGATTTACGTAACAGTAGCCTCTTCAAAAAAGACTTGTTATGAAGCGGGGAAACGTGGATACCATTTGTTAACTCATTTTATTTTTAATGATATGAATGATGTAAAGCAGAAGATTGAGTTGTATTATGCGGGATTACGAGATGGAGGACATAGTATAAAAGATAAAGATGTAACCATTTTGCTTCATACCTATCTGGATTATGACCTTAAAACGGTAGAACAGGTCGTAAAAAATGCCTTTTACGAGTACCAGTATGCTTTCCTGTCATTGGCAGAGGCTACTCCCCATTATGTAAGTAAGCGCGAAGAAGAGATTGCGAAAACCTTGATGCTTAGAAAGTATTCTCCTCATTATTCCTTGCTGGGTACTCCAGAGACGTGTAAAACCGTATTGAAAAAGCTAGAGGAGATAGGTGTTACACAGGTTGCTGCGCTGATTGACTTTGGATTAGAAAAACAGAAAATTATGGAGAGTTTGGAACGTTTGCATTTGCTTGTAAAAGGGGCGAATGTTCAAACTATCTAATGAAAGGGAATGATAGGAATGATTCAGGATAAGATATGTAAAATATTACAAGACCTGCTTAAGATCGAAGAGCCTATTGCTGAATGCGAAGACTTAACAAATATAGGTTTAGATTCCATGGTTGCGATTAACTTAATCGTTGCACTAGAGCAAGAATTTGATCTGGAGTTTAGAGACGAAGACCTCTTACTTGAAAACTTCCGAACTCTAGAGAAAATAGGAACTCTAATTAATGAACGACAATTAGAGCAAGTAGTCTATACAGAAGAGAGTGAATATTAATGAAGAAACAGTATCAAGTAGTTGAAGAACTTTCTCAATCGCAAGTAGAAGCGATTACTTCGAGATTGATATATAGTCTTGAGGGGATTTCTCATTGCTGCTTTTATCCTGAAACAAAGCAAATTGAAATTGACATTGTGGACAAAAGTAAAGAAAAACATATTGACCAGGTTATTCAAACTATGATAGAGGAACAAAAGAGTATCCGACCTTTTCCTAAGCGAATTATTCGAAAGACCGATGGTGACATCACAAAAGTACAGGCTGATGAGGAAAAAATAGTAGCGGAGTTTTCAGAGCTGATTCGAAAAGAGTCTGCAGTTATTTTATATGATGCATTACAGCGCCTTTTTACCAAATATGCAATTTCTAAACAGGCGAGGGCGAGAATCTATTCTTCTTTAATTCTAAGACAGACATTGGAAAAATGTCAGTATGTGAAAAACTTCCCTCAAAACTTATATGTAGTTGCCGAATTTCCTCATGAGTATGAAGTGCTTAATAATGTTAGTCAAACAGATAATTATGAAGAATATATTCGTTGTAGTGAGTATCTTCTTTCGCCAGCCCTATGTTTTCATTGCTATGAGGAGTATTCCAATCAAACATTGCATGAACCATTACTACTTAGTACAGAAGGTGTTTGCTTCCGTCATGAAGCCCCATGGCGTCTGGGAAAACACCGACTGCATAATTTTAGAATGAGAGAGTTTGTTTTTATGGGAGATGAATCATTTGTAGAGGAAACAAGGTCCTTTTTTTTAGATCTAATATGGATTTTATTTGTTAATTTGGGATTTAGAGGTTATATAGAGACGGCACATGATCCGTTTTATTTTCCTCATCATGCTGGAAAAAGCCAGTATCAGTTGATGGCTCACATGAAATATGAGCTGATTATTTCAACGGATATAGGTAATTTTTCGATTGCTTCCTTTAATAATGTAAAAGATACACTATGTAAAGAGTTTAGCATTACTGGATCAAATGGTTCGATATTACATTCAGGATGTGTAGCTTTTGGGATTGACCGATGGGTATATGCTTTGCTAGCTGTGTATGGTACTCAACTTCAAGAATGGCCTACTTACATAAAGGAAATTTTGGATATATAAATTTTTTTCTGTTTGTAAATAGAAGGAGGGTTACTATTTATGGTTTTTTCCACAAAAGAAAGAGATGTGCAATTAAAACGATTGGAAAGGCTTGTTTCAGGAATTCGAACCAACAAAGTAGAACTGCTAGATATTTTGACGGAGATTGCTACTTATGATAGTGCTGAGGCTGAGATAGAATCTTCCATCTCGACTTTGCTTGGAGCTGAAGAGGAAGTGAATCTTTACAATCCCCCTACTATTAATCGAATTGCTGTTTATCATTCATCAAATGTTTTGCTGTACTCCTACGTGTTATATGCCGCAGTACCAAGTTTATTTTGCAAGGAAATCTTGATTAGACCCTCTACAAAATCTTTATCTACAATGGTAAAACTTCATGATTTCTTGATGAGGCAGGTAGATATACCGTCCCGGCTGCTCCCTATCTCCCAACGGGAATTTAGGGCACAGGTAGGGCAACCAGATGTAGTTGTCTTTACCGGTAATTACAAAAATAGTTTGAATGTACAGAAAACATATCCGCAGTCTTTGTTCTTGTATTTCGGAGCTGGAATCAACCCATTTATCATTGGACAAAAAGCAAATATAGAGGATGCTTCCAAACGAGCCGTAGCTGCTCGTGTTTATAATTCGGGACAAGATTGTATGTGCCCCAATGTGTATTTTGTCCATGAGAATATTAAAGATCGTTTTCTAAATACATTGATTCAGGATATTGAAAAATTGCAGATTGGCGAGCGAAACATACCAGGAAATGTAATTACTCCGTTATTTTACGATGGATTGTCAAAGCAGGCACAGGATTATCTTATACAAATGAAGGATCGTATTGTTTATGGTGGAAAAGTGGATTTGTCCATTAATTTTGTAGAGCCGACTGTTGTTGTATCCCCACTCGAAAAAATTGGTAACGTTATTGAGTTTTTCTGCCCTATCTTTCATGTTGTAACCTACCGAGATGAACAAGAGGTAGTAGATTGGTTGCATGCGCCTGAACGTGTAGAGAGTACTCTCGGTGCATCTGTTTTTGGAGTACCAGAACTAGTAGAAAAATTACGTTCTACCCATATCGTTTCAGAGGATTTGAGTCTGTATGATATTGAGAACGGAAATCATCCATTCGGTGGTTATGGCTTACAAGCGAATTATGTGTGCTATCAAGGAAGTTTTATTAGTCGTCCTCTTTTAATCTCCAAAGAAGTATCAATTGCATTTGGTAGCAAATAAATCGCTACATTAACATATAGAAGGATGTGAAATAATGGAGGGAATAAAAGGTCTAACGATCTGGGATGCTTATGTGAATGTACTTATAGAGCAAGGGATAACAAAACTTTTCGGTATGGTAGGAGATGGTGCGGGATTAATTGAAGCTGCACACAAAAAAGAGGGGCTAAATATTTTCACGGCACGTGATCAGCGAATAGCGGTTGGAATGGCAATGGGATATGCTCAGGTGTCAGGAGATCCAGCTGTGCTTGTTACCAGTCCGGGACCTGGAATTGCAAACTGCATGATGGGTGTTTTAGAGGCATACTCTGCTGCTGTACCTTTAATAATTATCTCAAATGCCACAGCACGGAACATACGTGGTGAAGGAGCCTTTCAAGAAACCAACTCTATTGCTATGATGCAGTCTATGACTAAATGGTGCTATCGTGTTGAGCATTCAGAGAAAGCCCTTTGGGCCCTGCGACGAGCTGTTTTTATGGCTATTAATGGAAAGCCCGGTCCTGTCTATCTTGAAATTCCAGATGATCTCACATATCAGGAGCTAAGTAGTGAATTGTTATGGGATGCTGATAAAAAGAGCCTTCATGAACAAGGCCCTATTTTTTCTCAGCCAGAGGAACAAAGTATATATAAAGTATTCAAGCAGCTAACGGAAGCAAAACGCCCCATCATCCTGTTAGGAGGAGGGTGTCAACATCGTCCATTTGTGTCTGAACTAACAATTTCCTTAGCAGAGGCACATGGATTAGCCATCTTTACTACAGCATCTGGAAGAGGAATCATAGATGAGAGACATCCCTATGCTTTTGGAAGTGTAGGATTGTATACGTTACCACAAATCAAGAAACTTCTTTTCGAAGCAGATTTGATTATGGCGATTGGAACTCAATTAGAGGAAACTGCTTTGATGGGTTGGAAGGAAGCTTTCTCAAATACATTCTTTGTGCATATTGATTGCCATTATGAGTCGCTAGAACGCTCTGTTCATGCCAATCACAGGCTACTTGGGGATGCCCAACTTTTTCTGCAAAATTTATGGCGAATCTCATGCGAGGATATGAATTGCGGTATCAATAACAAAAACGAGTGGATAAAAAGAATGAAGGAAGTAAAACAAGAAGTTTTGTCAGTCTGGTCAGAAATAGAAGACGTAAAGGCACCTGTAAGAAGTATTCTGAAGGGAATCGAACGTGAGTTTGGAGAATATGTCATTTTGGTTCAAGATAATGGCTTACATGATATGTGGGGATATTCGTATCCTGTTTATACGGTTGCTCCGCCTGGTCGTACAGTTGTTCCAGGTGAACAGACAGCCTTGGGTTTACCTATGGGTATATCCTTAGGAGCGAAGATTGCTGATAGAAAAGCGAATGTTATCGCTTTACTCGGAGACGGTTCGTTTGAAATGGGATACTCTGCTGTAGGTAGTGCCGCTGAGCATCAATTAGGTATCACTTTTATAGTAATAAATAATGGTGGATTTTCTTGGCCAAGATTTCAACAAAGCATGAGCGGAATGGAAATAGGGTGTTGCTTTCAAATACAGCTAGACTATGCAGCTTTAGCCCGATCTGTTGGTGGTTATTATGCAAAATTAACTACTCTAAATGAATACCAAGTAGCATTAAAAGAAGCAAGGTTGTACACAAAACAAAATAAGATTGCCTTGCTAGAATTAGTAGTCAATTGGGATCAAGATTTACCAATCACAGTAATGATGCAATATGGGAACAAAGGATAATAAGTGTGTCTCATAGGAGTATTTGATTCAAAGCAATATATGTAGATGTCTAAATAAGTTAGGGGGAGTCCAATGAATCTGACTATTCCGACATACCATCCTGTCATGTATAACAAACGAAAAGAATTTTTAGATTGTTTAGAGTATCTTATTTGTTCTTATATTCAAGGATTTGGAGTACCGTATCACTGGCTTCTTTCCGACAGATGGGGATTTTATTATCGAAGCATTGATGATTTTACAGCAGCAAAAGAAGAGGTGTTAATACCTTTTCCAAGTACATTACAAAAAATTTACAAGGCAAATTTTATTCATTACGAAAAACGTGAGCTATTGGATGTAGTAAAAGAAACCATCAATCAAAATCGACAACTTTTTACTGTTGTGGATGGTAGATTCCTTCCATGGTATACCGATATGGAAATCTTCTCACATTTTGTTTTAATTCAGGACTATGACCCTGCATCCAAGGTTTTTTATATAACAGATTTGTGGCCATATGAATTTTCTGGCTGGTTCCCGATTGAACCTACTAAGCAAGCCTATGAAGTAGAAGGTAGATACAGCTTTGTATTGACCGAACCATCCTTACAAATCAACGAGGAATTGCTTCTACAGCAATTTAGGTCTGTTTGCGACAAAATTATTGGTACTGATCCCGGATATGAGGGCTATCTTAGCGGACAAAAAGCATTGCTTACATGTAAGCAAGATATGATATCGTATGGAAGAGATTTGGGAATTCATCTAAATAAAATGTTTGATATGTTAAAACGAGTAATAAATTATCGGGATGGTTTTTTAGAGTTTGTTTTATATGTAAATCAGGATCAAACAAGTCCGGTTCGCGGTGAGATAGATCCAGCACTTATTATTTTAGTAGAAGAGACGGTAAATATGTGGGCTGTGTTTCGAAATTATTTGATTAAAGCAAAGATTACAGGTAGTGTTAATTTCCAAAAACAGATTGATTGGGTTGATAAAATTATTGAAAAAGAAAAAGAGGTCTATGAAAAGTTAATCAGCTATTTCTAGATTGTTAGAAAAGTAATTGAGGTGCTTGAACAATGAGTATGACAGATGCACATATAATTAGTTTGGCATCCGTTTTTAATACAAAGGGAGTATCAACTCAAGACCCAACGTATGTTGCTCAATTAGATCATGTACACAGCAGTATTCCTGGGGAGATATTTCCAAGTGATGAAATAATTTCATATGGGGGAATTCCTTTTTTCTTTCCATTAACTGAAACGGTTGATAATGATGTTATAAGTTGTGATGGTCAAATTATTGAAGTAAACGCTCAAAGTTCCTTTCAAACCTTAGCTTTCCTAGGCTTTTCGCTGTTTGGTGATTATCAGGATAAATTTATAATTCGATATGTGGATGGGATGGAAAAAGAAGCACGATTTGGTTTGACTAACTGGAAACAGTATAAAACTGGGACACCATTGTTTGGAGAGCAGATAGCAATGTCTCTCCCCTATTATGTAGAGAACATGATTCTTACTGAACTCCCAAGAACCATTTGGTTGCAGAAAGTATCTCTTCAGTATCCAGAGCGTATTAAACAAATCATACTGCCAAGGAATCCATATCTGATTATAATTGCTCTTACCCTGTGTAACGTATAGAGCCAATACGTTCAAAAGGGAAGCGTACAATAATGAAAATACGATCATTTGCATAAGAAAGGGAGCGTACAGTAATGGAAATACAACCATTCGCACCAGAAAGGAAAGCTCCGTATTATTCCATTTGTCTTCACGTTATTTTGCATGAACGACTAAGGCATGAGGGAATGACTAGTTTCCTTAGTTTACATCCCAATTTAGAGATGTATAGCGTAACGGTTTATTCTAAGAAAAAAGATGTAATCAACATGGAGTATGGCTTATGGGACGAATATATAGATTCTTTCCGTTTAAGTAAGCTGGGCTATGGAGTCAGCCCGGAGCATATGGGCTATAAAGTAGAGAACATATCGTTTAAAACCTATGAGGAAGGTAAAGCAGCGATTATTCATAATATTAAAAATAAACATCTCTCATTGATTGGTGCTACGTATTTCCACTTACCTTACAGTGAATATTATCATAGTGATAAGTATCTGATTGAGTACAATAGTCTTCACCCTGGAATTATTAAGCATTGGATATCTGTATATGGGATAGATGAGCAGAAGGCATTAATTTATGATGGTGTTCCAGCAGATTATGTTGGGAGCATAAAAATTCGAGACTTTGAAGCATGCTGGCGTGGAGATCGGGCTATTAAGCAATTAGAAAAAAATACGAAAGTACAGGGTAAAAAAGAATTTGAAATGCTACAGCTATATGAAATTTGCAAAATAGGTAAGAGTGACGTAATGAAATTGATGGAGAGTGTAGCTGTTACAGTTGCTTTTGAATATAATCGGGGGCTCATAATCCGAGAAGGTAATGACACGCATTACTTTGGAAGAAGTGCGATTAATCAGCTAGTAGAGGATTTGATCTCCTATAAATATGATGATCACCTGAATGGAGGTCATCTTTCTGATTATGGTCAAGCTGTTCTGGAAATAAAATTAATGCGCTACTACTACCTAGATTTGCTTAAAGATTTGGTAATGCTATACGGTTCTGCTTATGAGGAGGATTTGGCCTGGTTTAATAGGATTGTAAAACAATGGGAAGCTATAAGTATTGGTCTGATGAAGAATATTATGCGACAGTCACCACTTAAAAAGTTTTTAGAAGCAACAATTGAGTCAGTAGAGCAAACAAAGATGCAAGAAAATCAATTTTTTATTGAGTTCCTCCAAAGACATTCTCAAATTTCTTTAGTAAAACCCATAAAAGCAATCCAAATATGATCTTTCAAGGAAGGAAAGAAGCGGTTTGATTAATTATGAAGTTTTTGTTGGTAGTACATCTTATACAGATTTTATTAAACAAGAAATACAACAACTCATGTTTAGTATGAATCGTTTAGGGGTTTCTGAGGGTCATTTGGTTGCAATCGCTATTCATGAGCCTATCTCTTGGTTAATTGCCTATTATGCATGCAAGGAACTAGAAGCGGTTCCTATCATGCTCGGAAAGGTGGCTGAATTAGACAAACAGTTAGAGATAGTTCGAGCTGACTATGTGTGCTATATGAGCGATCATTACAGGATACAGATTGAGAGACTGTCCTTGGTAGGGGAAAAGAATATACCTAGTAATACCGCCCTCATTTGTAGAACCTCAGGCTCTACTGTAGGAATACCTAAATATGTAGTATGGAGTAAAGAGGGAATTGAATATCAGAAACGTGAGACAACACGAGTATTCGAGTATAAGGAGGGGGAGCGACTTCTTTTCACATTACCGCTTTGGGGTGCATATGGATTGAGTATTGTGGGTATCTTGGAGCAAAATGGTATGGATTTGGTCATTCCTGCTAATTTACGTCCCCGATCTATACTTACTGTACTACAGAAGCAGGGAGTTAGATGGGTAGAAAGTGCTCCTTTTTTTTATCAATCTATGCTTCCTTATCTATTAAAAGAACGTAGAGGGATTGTAGATATTGGAGTAAAGGGATGGGGATGTGGAGGTGATTTACTTCCCTATGCTTTTGTTCAACAGTGGGTGAAAATGACGGGTGTTCCTATATTGGATGGTTACGGGTTAACTGAGGCGGGGCCTAATGTATTACTGAATAGTCCTTACGATTATCGTTACGGAACGGTTGGCAAACCACTTGTTGGAACAGAAATTTGCTTTTCCGAGGATAGAGAGTTATGGGTACGAAGTCCTTCTATAATGTTAGGGTATTATGCCGATGGACAAGTAGATGCCTCAATGCTTAAGGATGGATGGCTGCTTACTGGTGATATGGCAATGAGGGATGAGCAGGGGTATGTGACGATTTTGGGAAGAAAAAAGAATATTATTATTGTCAATGGATATAATGTCAGCCCAGAATATGTAGAAAGAACCATAAGAGAATATGATGGAATAAGAGACGTAGCTGTTGTGGGGATTCCTCATCCAACACGCGGAAATCGATTGTGTGCTTTTGTGGTAGGGGATAAGTCTATTACGAAAAGAGACATTGACCTATTTATAAAAGATAGAATAGAAGAGCCTTCCCGACCGAGTTTTTATGAAATGCTTCCTGATTTACCGGTTCTAGCTAATGGAAAGACAGATCGAAAACAACTACAAGCGATAGCAGAAGTACGATTTGGTCAAGGAAGTTTCGTGTAGATGCCTAGAAGGGGTACCGCCAACATTTTGACGTATAACCCATGCTAATACTGTTTTTGGAATCAGAAACTGGGACTTTAAGGTAAGATTTATTCTGGAAAATGAAAGGATAAATTTTTATTTAGGAAGACAATAAAGCCTTCTGAGAAAACAGGAGGCTTTCAATTTTCGACTTTTACTTTCTTTGACTTTTGTTTTAGTATAATTGTGGAAGGAAATTTATTCCTGTCAATGCTTCAAACGTCTGAAAAAGGCTTGATACGCTTTATCCAGACGTTCGACTACGTTTTGTAAGACTTGCGAATGAACAGTCTTATACTCTTCACATAAAAAAGGTTTTTCAGATAGCATAAGCACTTTTCTTCGATATTTTACAGACCAGACGATATAATAATTGACATTCCCCTCTCCTCTAAAAAGGCAGCGGATTCCTGTCCGCATTTCCTAAAATTCTTCCAAGCAATAAAATGATAGAGTTTTATCGTTCTCTTGGGTTTTTATCCCGTTAACTTGATGGGCATGTGGCGGTACCCCGATAAATACTGAGGTTGTTTTGAGTTGATAGCAATTCGAAATGAGTTAGTATGAACTCGCAGTGACAAAATCAAGAGAATGAAAATATGGTTAAACATCAGAAAAATTCGCTTGGCATTCCTTTTGCAATTATAAAAATAGTGTAAAAATTTTTATACTTATCCATGCATGAATGTTTTGTCACCTTGATGATGTTCAAAGGAAGAGAGGATGGGAGTATGCAAAAAAGATTGTTTATCAATGGAGAATGGATCGAATCGAAGGAATATCATCCGCTTTATTCGCCTTATTCAGGCGAGCTGCTTGCTTACATTCCTATGGCTACAGAAAAAGAAGTTGAACACGCCATTGAATCAGCCTGTCAGGCCAAAGATGTATTGGCAAAGATGCCTGCGCACAAGCGGGCAAGTATTTTGGAGAAACTGGTTTTTCTTCTCCAAGAGCGCATGGAAGAAGCGGCGAAAATCATTGCAGTTGAAGCGGCCAAGCCGATTGCATTGGCACGGGCGGAAGTAGCGCGTACGATTGAAACGTACAAGTTTTCTGCTGAGGAAGCAAAAAGAATACACGGTGAAACAATTCCACTTGATGCTGCGCCAGGCGGGGAAGGAAGAGTCGCGTATACGGTTCGGGAACCTGTCGGTGTGATTGGAGCGATTACACCATTTAATTTTCCGATGAACCTTGTCGCTCATAAAGTAGGTCCGGCAATTGCAGCGGGAAATACCGTTGTGCTGAAGCCTGCTTTACAAACTCCATTATCTTCTTTGTTTTTGGCTGAATTATTTGAAGAAGCGGGGTTGCCTGCAGGAGTGTTAAATGTAGTGACCGGAAGCGGAAAAGACGTAGGGGAGAAAATTGTTACTGATCCGAGAGTGAATATGATTACATTCACCGGCAGTCCTGGCGTTGGGATTAGCATACGCAATAAAGCAGGATTAAAGCGGGTTGCGTTAGAACTCGGCTCGAATGCTGCTGTTATTATCGATAAGGGCGTTGATATTGACCGTATTATTTCTCGTTGTGTTACCGGTGCTTTTTCTTTCCAGGGACAAGTATGCATTTCCTTGCAGCGAGTATATGCCCATGAAGAGATATACGAGGCTTTTGTTGAAAAGTTTGTGGAGGCGACGAAGCTATTAAAGATAGGCGATCCACTCGACCCAGCCACCGATATATCTGCGTTGATTTCTTTCCAGGATGTACAGCGTACGCTTGATTGGATTGAAGAAGCAAAACAAGGAGGGGCAAAAGTAGCGATAGGTGGAAAAGCGGAAGGGAATGTTTTGTATCCGACCGTCATTCTGGAAGCGGACGCGTGCCTGAAAGTTTCCTGTCAGGAAGTGTTTGCCCCGATCGTGTTGATTAATAAAGTGAAGTCTGTTGAAGAAGCCATTGAATTTGTGAATGATTCTCGTTTTGGTCTACAGGCCGGAATCTATACGGAAAACGTGCGTACTGCGCTGGATGCAGCTGAGAAATTGCATGTAGGCGGGGTTATGCTGAATGATATTCCGACATTCCGTGTCGATCATATGCCTTACGGTGGTGTGAAAGAAAGCGGCATGGGGCGTGAAGGGGTCAAGTTTGCTATTGAGGAAATGACAGAACTAAAACTTATTGTCTGGAACCGAAATTAGTGTCAAGTGATCTGGGAACAGGAATTTTCCTTCTTCAAAGATAAAACTAGAGCATAGGAGGAGTAGATTGGTGAAAACATTTAAAATTGCAGTCATTGCAGGTGATGGAATCGGGCCGGAAGTTATTGGTGAAGGTGTGAAGGTATTAAACAAAGTGGCTGAATGTAGCGGAGATTTCTGTTTTGACTTTACGTATTTCCCATGGGGATGTGAATACTACCTAAAGCATGGAAAAATGATGGATGATGATGGGATTGAGCAATTAAAAGCGTTTGATGCCATTTATCTTGGAGCTGTCGGCTATCCGGGCGTTCCGGATCACGTTTCATTATGGGATTTGTTGTTAAAGATTCGTAAAGAATTTGATCAATATGTGAACATTCGTCCCATTAAATTATTACAAGGAGCGCCTTGTCCGTTAAAGGATGTTAGAAAAGAAGAGATTGATATGCTATTTATCCGCGAAAACAGCGAAGGGGAATATGCCGGTGCCGGGGATTGGTTGTTTAAAGGGAAACCTGAAGAAGTTGTGCTACAAACGGGCGTTTTTTCTCGCAAAGGGACGGAGAGAATTATTCGATATGCTTTTGAGACGGCACGGAAAATGGGCAAATCGTTAACAAGCATAAGCAAAGGAAATGCGTTAAATTACTCCATGGTATTCTGGGATCAAATTTTTGATGAGATAAGTCAGGAGTATCCGGATGTTGAAACACGCTCGTATCTCGTGGACGCGGCCAGCATGTTTATGGTGAAACAGCCGGAACGCTTTCAAGTCGTCGTCTCTTCGAACTTATTTGGCGATATATTAACGGATTTAGGGGCTGCGATTGCCGGAGGAATAGGATTGGCTGCCGGAGCGAACATCAATCCAGAGCGAACGTATCCTTCAATGTTTGAACCGATTCATGGATCTGCGCCGGATATTGCAGGCCAGGGCATTGCCAATCCCCTTGCGGCGATATGGTCTGCGAGCCAAATGCTTGAATTTTTGGGATACGAAGCATTGGCAGACACTGTGATACAAGCTATCGAAAAAATATTGCAAGAAAAAGAAGTTCTCACCCCGGATATGAACGGCACGTCTTCTACTTCGGAAGTAGGGGACAGAATAGTAGAAATTCTCTCTTCCATGTTGCATGATGAACAGCTTGAACGTCCCTTGTTCTCTCAACAATAATATGGCGATATGATATGGTTGGAAGTCCCCTATCGAATAGGGGGCTTTCATTTTTGCTGTGTAGAATATGGTTTGATTTATACGTAAATATCGCCACAAGGATTGGTTGCATGTTTATCCTTTTTGTGTTTATGAGGTTCGGCAATATTTTCTGATCAGCTTGCATGCCCTCGTTTGGCTAATTTGCAAATCTTTGGCGACTTTTCGGGAACTTTTGTTTTTTTGGTATGAGTTGATAACCATGTTTTTTTCAAGTTCTTCTATAGCCTCATCCAACGAAGCGGAAGATGTAAAATATGATTTCGGTTTTGCACTTTGTACAATCGTGTCTGGCAAGTCCTCTACTTCAATTATGGAGTCAGTTGTGACGACCAGTCTCTCGATGACATTTTCTAGTTGCCGGACGTTGCCGGGCCAATCGTAACTGAATATAATATCGAGCGCTTTTTGTGAAATGAGCCGATATACTTCATATTTTTTATTGAACTTGTTAAGGAAGTAATATGTTAAAGGAATAATATCTTCTACTCTCTCTCGTAAAGGTGGCAATTTGATTTCGATGACATTGAGCCGATAATAAAGATCTTCTCTGAAGCGTTTTTCCTGCACCATTTCGTATAAATTTTGGTTTGTTGCCGTAATAATACGGATATCCAATTTTTTTGCTTCCCGCCCTCCGACAGGAAAGAATTGGCGTTCCTGAATCACTTGTAGCAGTTTAGCCTGCATTTTTGGTGAGATTTCTCCGATTTCATCCAGGAAAACTGTACCGCCGTTCGCCGCTTCCAGGAGTCCCATTTTTCCTCCTTTGCTTGCTCCGGTAAATGCTCCATGGACATAGCCGAATAGTTCCGATTCGAGCAGTTCTTCTGGAATGGCCGCGCAGTTAAGAGATAAGAAAGGGCCGTTTTTTCGTGTACTCATCTGGTGGATATATTTTGCTAGCACGCTTTTTCCGGTGCCAGATTCCCCCTGAATTAAAAGGGTTGTATCCACTTTTGCTACCTTTTCGCAAAAGGCAATAAGTTTTTTCATCTCTTTATTGTTTGTGATGAGATTTTTTGAAGATGGATACTCTGTTTCGGAATCATTCTTTTCGTGAGTATCTGGCATTTGGAGCTTTTTGTAGTTTTGCTCCTGAGAGGTCGTAACGATCAATTCGATTTCATTATCTTTGTTCAAAATCGGAATGGCTGTTGTAATGAGTTCTCCCCCTATATATGTTGTCTGCTTAATGGTGATTGGTTTTTTCGATGTTAAAACGAAAGGAACGATCGAAGGTGACCAGTATCCTTTCGAAACGAACTCATCATTCGTTTTTCCGATGACTTCGCTTGGCTTCAAGCCGTAATGCCGCTCACAAACTTTATTGACATAGATGATACGACCCTCTTTGTCTAACACAAAAATTTCATCCGATGAATGATCGAGAATGTTCATAAGAGTTTCGGCACTGATTTCTATTTGTTTATTGTTTTCCGCAGTTCTTTGCATGTATAATCACCACGCCTTACTCTAATTCCATTTTTTGTATAAACATTCCGAATTTAATAAATTGAGTATAAATTCACTCTATTGAGTTAATTATAACTCATTTTTATAGTTAAAAAAAGAAAAAATAGAGTTATTTGTGTTGGGAATAGCGGAATTTTTATTGGCATTAATATTGCTTTAAAAAATAGTTAAAGAAAGCAACAACTTGTGCAATTTTCTCCGAATTTTTAAACAAAAGTGTGAGAAGGGAGTTTTCAGTCATGGAAGTAAAAGAACAGAAGGTTGTATCCAAACCCAAACAAACGATTCCGTATTATCTTTATACCGACCCGAATGTATTAAGGGTAGAACAAGAGAAGATTTTTGCGAAAAGTTGGCAATTTGTAGGACACATTAGCCAGTTAGCAAATCAGGGTGACTATTTCACATGTGAGGTAGCCGGCGAGCCTATTATCGTTGTGCGTGGGAAAGACGAAGAAATAAGAGCGTTTTATAATGTTTGTCCACATCGTGCAACCAAATTAGAGAAAAAGGAAGAAGGGAATAGGAAGGTTCTGCAATGTGGTTATCATGGATGGACTTTTAATTTGGATGGTTCTTTGCATAAAGCGCCGAACTTTAAGGATGTCCCTGATTTTTGTTCAGGAAGCGCCTGTCTTCGCTCAGTTCGGGTAGAAACGGAAGCCTCCTTGATTTTTGTGAATCTTGATGAAAGCGCTAAACCACTTGCTGAAAGCTACGGTGATTTTTTTGAAGATCTAAATAGATTTGAATTCATTAGAGAATTGAAAAAGGTAAGACAAAAAACACGAGTCATTAAGGCGAACTGGAAAGCATTCATTGACAATTATCTGGAATGTGATCATTGTCCGATTTCCCATCCGGCTCTGGTTGCTACGTTAGATATGAATAATTACAAGATTATCCCTTGCGAGAATTATTCGATTCAAGGTACGACTGTAAAGCGGAACAAACAGGTGGGAAGCGTAGAACTGGATAAAGCGGAAATGCAAGGGGGCCGTTTTTATTGGCTCTGGCCGAACCTGATGGTTACAATTTATCCAGGCCCGGGAAATATGTCGCTTATCCAAATGATTCCGATTGATCATGAAACAACATTAGGTGTGTATACGTATTTCTTCCGAGATGAAAATTTGACACAGGAAGAGCTTGATTTAATCAAATTTATGGAACAAGTGCGGGATGAAGATGTGGAATTAGTCGAGTTGGAGCAAATTGGTTTCCGCTCTCGAGCCTTTAAAAAAGGTATTTTTTCACCTACAGAAAACGGGGTCGTACAGTTTCATGATATGATTCGTGAAGTGATTGAGATAGAAGAAGAGTAAGATAACGATGCATACTAGCCTTTCAAATGGCAAAATATTTGCAGCGGAAAGGCTAGTATTCTCTTTGAGCTATTAACACTATTTGGTTCGTTTTAAAAATTGATATATTATTACATTCAAAAGATTGATAATTTAAAATAATTTATACAAAAGATAGGAAATGTAGTTACTTAATTAGCCTGCATTTGTAAAAGCATTTCAGAACACGATTGATATTTTTTAAAAGGAGGAATGCAGTAATGAAAATTTTAATTTGGTTACTGAGTCTTATACCTGCTATTGGTTCATTAACGGTAATAAACCGTGTAGAACCTTATATACTTGGTTTACCCTTTATTGTCTTTTGGGCAACCGCTTGGCTCATTTTAACTTCAGTATGTTTATATATTAGTAGCATGATCCATGACAAAAAGGAGGTAAATAAATGAATAGCGCAATATTAATCATAATAGTCACTTTTTTAGTTGCCTTCTATTTAGGTATTCGCGCTCGTAAAGGGCAAGAAATGCAACTAGAACAGTGGGCAGTTGCTAATCGTAATTTCGGTTCATTAATCATGTTTGTACTAATGGCAGGAGAAATGTTTTCGACATTTGTGTTTCTAGGGGCAAGCGGAGGCGCATATAGAATGGGGGGCCCTGCTATTTATATATTTTGTGCTCTAACCTATATTGTACCGTACTGGATTTTACCTCCTATTTGGCGTTATGCAAAAAAACATAATTTACTTACTCAATCTGATTTTTTTGCGAAGAAATATAATAGTAAGGCACTAGGGTTATTGGTAGCAACAGTTGGTGTCGTGTCTATGATCCCTTATATCGTTCTACAGTTAAAGGGATTTCAAATCATTGTATCAGAAGCTTCTTATGGAAGAATTTCACCGAATTTAGCAGTATGGATAGGTATGATTGCTGTTACTATATTTGTTTATGTGTCTGGGATTCATGGCTCAGCATGGACATCAGTTTTAAAAGACATTCTTATGCTAGTCGTTATCCTATTTTTAGGTATTTATCTACCCTATCACTATTATGGTGGCATAAAACCTATGTTTGAAACATTAGATGCTACAAAGCCGGGATTTTTATTACTACCTAACGAAGGACTTAGCATATCCTGGTACATTTCTACATGTTTAATCATTGCTTTGGGACAGTATATGTGGCCGCATTGCTTTGGTGCAAGTTTATCATCAAAGGATGAAGGGACATTGCGTAAGAATGCAGCCATTTTACCAATTTACCAAATTATTTTGGTATTCATACTATTTATCGGATTCACTGCTCTTTTACAAATACCGAATTTAAAAGGGGCAGATACAGATTTAGCTTTATTTAAAATAGCAAAAGCAACATTTGACCCATGGTTTGTGGGTGTCATAGGAGCTGCGGGATTGTTGGCGGCGCTTATGCCCTGTTCCATGTTACTGCTAACAGCGTCTACGATTCTGTCAAAAAATATTTATAAAGCGATAAAACCGAATACAACCAATGAACAACTTGCACGATTAACTCGTATTTTTGTACCTATCGTTGCACTAATCTCTTTATTTTTTACTTTTTATGGTGGAAACACCATGATTGCATTGCTAATAATGGCTTATAGTTTTGTGTTACAATTATTTCCAGCTTTATTCTTTAGTTTATGGAAGAAAAACCCTGTTACCAAACTAGGTGCTTCTGCCGGGATAATAGCTGGTGTAGCTACGGTTGCTTATGTAACAATTACCGACATGACTATGGGTACCTTGTTTCCTAATTTCCCACAGTTTATAAAGGATCTTGATATTGGTATAGTAGCGATTACGATTAATACAGTAGTTATGTTACTAGTTAGCGTTGTTACTAGTAAAGCAAGGGTGAGAGCATATATTGAGAAAAGAGTTACTTTTGAATAATAACGATACGAAAAACAAAGGGGGTGAATGGTTTGGAAATAACACAAATCTTGTTAGAAAAAAATGTTCCATGTACGATGTGAGACGGGACGGTGTTGTATGCCAATATTTATCGACCCAATCAGCAAGGGAAATTTCCTGTATTATTGACACGACTTCCTTATGGCAAAGATTTGCCCTTTTATTCACATCGTTACCTTGATACAAACCGCCTTGTCAGCAATGGCTATGTTGTCATCATCCAGGATGTTCGGGGCCGTTATCATTCCGAAGGGGAATTTCATCCATTCACATATGAAGCAGAAGATGGTTATGATACGGTAGAATAGGCTGCATCATTGCCTTATTCTTCTGGAAAAGTCGGAATGTTTGGTCTATCTTACTATGGATTCACACAATTGCTGGCAGCTGCTGAACGCCCGCCGCATTTGTATGCGATTTTTCCGTGTATGACATTGAACGATCAGAGGAATGGAAGTTTTTATCAAAACGGTGCCTTAAAATCAACCCTGCCTGTTAGAAGGCAGGGTCAGCTTGCAGATAGACCCCCTCTCCTATTAGTGGCAACGAGGGAGTTTGTCTGCAAGCTGACCACTCAAAAAATGTTTTGAGTGGTTTTTAATTATAAATTAAATATTGTTTGCGTTCTTGTTTGAATTTATTCAATTGCGGTGCATAGTTTGCTTCAATTTGCTGCGGGCTTAATCCTTGAGAAAGATATTTGCCGATCTTATCGGTACCCATGATTTTATCGAACATTACAATCGTTTTTCCGCTTTTCGGTACTTTGAATTTATTGAGCGAGTGGGCATACGCCAGCGCGTAAATTCCTGTTTTGGCCGGATTAAACGCGTGGTAATTGGTAATTTTCAAACGTACTCCGCCCGCGGAGCCGCGTTTCTCTGGAATGAAAGTGACACCAGGCAGGCCGGCTTTGTTTAGCAGAGCGGCATATTTTTTCGAGTCAATTCCTTTGCCGCCAATCCACTTGAACGCATCTGCCTGGAAAATGCCTGTCCCTTCTCCCAATCCGGTAGCTGCGTAACCGAATACAGACTGCAAATCCGGAATCAGCGGAGAGCTTTGTACCCAGCGCAGCCCTGTGTCCTGGAAAATCATATCGCGTGTGTAGCCTTCCATCGGCACTACATGAAGATCGGCGCCGATGTTGCGGTTAAAAAACAGAGCCAACTCTCCGATTGTCATGCCATGGGTCATTGGCAGATTATCAACACCGACGAATGATTTATATTTATCTTCAAGCACCGGGCCTTCCACAATAGTTCCGCCGAGCGGATTGGGTCTGTCCAACACAACTATCGTTTTGTTATTCTGTTTGGCAGCTTTCATACAGTAATTTAAGGTAGATATGTATGTATAGGAGCGCGCACCGATATCTTGTATATCAAAAACAAGCACGTCGATATTTTCCAGCATTTTAGCGGTTGGCATCCTCGTTTTGCCGTAGAGGCTGTAAATCGGGATTTTTAAGGTTGGGTGCATCGACGACTCTACGTAAGCTCCGGCTTTCGCTTTGCCGTCAATACCGTGTTCAGGACCGTAGAGCGCCGTTAATGTAGCATGCGGATATTCAGCTAACACGGAAATCGTGCTTTTTCCTTGGCTGTTGACCCCGGTCTGGTTCGTAACAAGTCCGACCCGCTTTCCATTGATAAGATAAGCATATTTTTCTAGGAATACCTCATTCCCAAGTTTGAAATCGCTCCTTCTCGCTTCACCCGATGGTGCAAACACACCGAAAACGAGAAGAAGTCCTAGCATAAGCGATAATGCTTTTTTCACTTTTTCCTCTCCCTTGTTATCTTGTTTTTTAGTGAAAGTTTTTTTATAATTTTACATCACGACTATAATAGGAAGTGAAGAACATGTTCAATTATATAGACGCACAAGGAAGAAAATAGTTTCTTTGGCAATATGTTTGCCATTGGCATTGAATAAAGGAATCCATGATTTCTATCGTTTTTTTATTGTATGTATACGCTATAATTGAATAGTAAAGGGAACTTTTTTATGGTTGTATCGTTTATAATTACAAATGCCTTTGTGGCTTATATATTGGGAGGTGATAGGGATGGATGACTTATCGAACACAAATGATCGCCAGCATGCGGATTTTTTATCGTTAACAGAAGCTGCTACCTTGAGAAACGGGCAGTTCGACATTGCGTCCTTGTCGGAAGAAGAACGGAAGAAAGTACAGGAACTGGCGAAACAGATTGAAGTAAAAGATAGTATGTCTATATTACAATATGGCGTAGGATTGCAGAGTGAAATTTCCCGTTTTTCCGATACTGTTCTCGATCATGTGCGTGCCAAAGACAGCGGTGAAGTAGGACAAGCGCTAACAGAATTAATGCTAAAGGTTAAAGAGGTAGACACCGATACATTATCCGGCAGAAGAGGAGGATTTCTTTCTAAAATGCCGGTGCTCGGTTCCCTTGTGAATTCCGGGAAAAAGTTAGTGGCTCAGTATGAAAAGCTGGGCAGCCAGATAGAGACGATTACGCGTCAATTGAATAAAGCGAATGCGCAATTGTTGAAAGATATTTCTCTGTTGGACACACTTTACGAAAAAAACAGGGAATTTGTACGTCAGCTGGATTTATATATTGCTGCAGGCCAGTTGAAATTGCAGGAGCTTGAGCGCGAAGTCCTGCCAGAGTTGAAACGGAAGGCTGAAGCGTCCCAGGATCCGGCGGATGTACAGGAATTGAATGATATGGGTCAACTTATCAACCGTTTGGAGAAGAAAATCCATGACCTTATATTGACCCGTATGGTTACCATCCAATCGGCGCCACAAATTCGGCTGGTACAAAACAATAACCAGGTATTGGTGGAAAAGATTCAATCCTCTATTCTCACAACTGTGCCGCTTTGGAAAAACCAGCTGGTTATTGCCATCGGATTGCACAGACAAAAACAGGCGCTCGAGGTGCAAAAACAGGTCGCTGACACCACAAATGAGCTGTTGCTGAAAAATTCGGAACTCCTGAAAATGAACGCTATCGGAATTGCCAAAGAAAATGAACGAGGAATTGTCGATATCAGTACGTTGAAGAAAACGCAGGCGAATCTTTTGGAAACGCTGGAGGAAACGCTGAATATTCAGCGTCAGGGGCGTGAGAAGCGCCGCCAGGCCGAAGCGGAGATCGAAAAGATGCAACAAGAGCTGAAAGACAAGTTGACTATGCTTGCGTTGCAACGCCAGAACCACTACTAGCAAAGAACGGGGCCCCCGTATCATGCAAGAGGGGGCTTTTTTCATGGTAAAGGAAGCGCGGCAATGCTTGCAGGTTTTTCTTACATATTTTCATGATTGCTTATTTTGCATATACAGATTGTTCTCTGATCAGAATGGTAAGGAGGAAACCCCTTTGAAGCCGTTTTTGAAGTGGGCAGGGGGAAAATATAAGCTGGTCCCTCATATTAAAGAATTGCTTCCCAAAACCCGGCGCCTGATTGAGCCGTTTGTTGGCAGCGGCGCAGTTTTTTTAAATATAGAATATGATGAATACCTACTGGGAGATATAAACCGGGACTTAATCAATTTATACAAGACATTGCAGGAAAAAGGGCCGGCATTTATACAGTTCTGCAAGTCGTTTTTTACGCCGGAACATAATTCTGAAGAGATGTATTACATATTACGGGAACGATTTAACAGTGAACAGGATATTACGGTAAAATCAGCTTTATTTGTATATTTGAATCGTCACGGATATAACGGTCTTTGCCGCTATAATACCAGCGGCAAGTTCAATGTTCCGTTCGGACGTTATAAAAAGCCGTATTTTCCGGAAGCGGAAATGCATTATTTTTATGAAAAGGCAAAGAGAGCTACATTTGTTTGCGCCGGTTTTACGGATACAATGTATACCGCCCAAGAAGGCGATGTTATATATTGCGATCCTCCATATGTGCCTTTATCGGAAACAGCGCTATTTACAACTTACAGCGCAGGCGGTTTTGGCAAGGAACAGCAACTCGAACTGGCGCGCATCGCAAGAGAACTGGCAGACCGAAACATTCCAGTCCTTATTTCCAATCATGAGACCGATTTTACTTTGAAGGCCTATGCCTCTGCCCAAATTAGAACCTTAGAAGTTCAGCGCAATATAAGTTGTGATCGGAATAATAGAAACAAAGCCAAAGAAGTGCTTGCACTTTTCTAATGTGTAAATGTATAACAAATAGCTCATCACTGCTTTTGAGAAATGAAGCGGCCATCACGACGCACGAAATAGGTTGTTAATTTTCTGGTGATGCTATGCCATATGCATGAGACATCTAACATTCTTTTCTGTGTAAAAATGGTTGGGAGTACATCTATTTTTACACAGGATGAATGATGATGTCTCTTTTTACTTATTATAGAGATTTTGAACGAATGCGATTTTAATTTTCATTCGATTCTAAAAAAAATAAAAAATTATTGCCGAAACAAAATCTCTGTAATATAATAAAAATAACAAATCGGAAACTGTTATATAATATAACCTGCAAGTAAAAAGTCATGGATAGGAGGTTTTTGATTTATGGGTACGACAACTTACCCGATAGGCGTTCAGGTTCTTGGAGCGGTACCTGAAGGATATGCCGAGATTCTTACACCCGAAGCGCTGGGGTTTGTAGCTAAATTGCAAAGGGAGTTCAATAAGACACGGATTTCTTTGCTCCGGAAACGTGAAGAAAGACAGAAAGAAATTGATGCAGGGAAAATGCCGGATTTTTTACCGGAGACTAAACATATTCGTGACGGTTCGTGGACCATTGCGCCTCTTCCATGGGATCTGCAAGACAGAAGGGTAGAGATTACCGGACCGGCAGGGGATCGCAAGATGGTAATCAACGCCTTTAATTCGGGTGCGAAGATATTTATGGCAGATTTTGAAGATGCTAATTCTCCAACTTGGAGGAATACGATTGAAGGTCAAATTAACTTGAGGGATGCGATTAGAAGAACGATTGAGTTTGTAAGCCCTGAAGGCAAGCGATATGCATTAAAGGAAAACATTGCAACATTAATCGTTCGTCCGCGTGGATGGCATCTGGAGGAAAAGCACGTACTGGTCGATGGGGAACCTGTTTCCGGCAGTTTGTTCGATTTCGGTCTTTACTTTTATCATAATGTCCACACTCTTTTGAAGAATGGAACAGGGCCATACTTTTATCTTCCGAAGATGGAAAGCCATTTGGAGGCAAGACTTTGGAATGATGTGTTTGTTTTGGCGCAGAAGGAGCTGGGAATTCCGCAGGGAACAATTAAAGCGACCGTTCTTATCGAAACGATTTTAGCAACATTCGAAATGGATGAAATTCTATACGAATTACGTGAACATTCAGCGGGACTAAACTGTGGTCGATGGGACTATATCTTCAGCTACATCAAGAAGTTTCGTAATCAACAACATGTAATCCTGCCCGATCGTGCAACAGTTACCATGACAGTACCGTTTATGAGGGCCTATACGCAATTGACCATTAAAACCTGTCATCGACGGAATGCTCCGGCAATCGGTGGTATGGCAGCCCAAATTCCAATTAAAGGCGACCCGGTAGCGAACCAAGAAGCGTTTAACAAGGTGCGTGCGGATAAGGAAAGAGAAGCCAGAGATGGTCATGATGGAACTTGGGTGGCTCATCCGGGATTGGTTCCGGTCGCAATGGAAGTATTTGATGAATTAATGCCAACACCAAATCAAATTCACAAAAAACGTGAGGATGTACAGGTGACGGCTGCGGATCTTCTTGCTGTACCTGAAGGAGCTATTACAGAGGAAGGATTACGTACCAATATTAGTGTAGGAATTCAATATATTGAAGCTTGGCTTCGTGGTTCTGGCGCTGTTCCAATCTTTAACCTTATGGAAGATGCGGCTACGGCAGAAATTTCTCGGGCGCAGGTATGGCAGTGGATTCGTCATCCAAAAGGAATCCTTGATGACGGACGTAAGGTTACTACTGAGTTATTCAAGCAACTGCTTGCTGAGGAATTAGTAAAAATCGAAAAAACTGTCGGGGAAGATCGTTATTATTCCGGTAAATATCAGCTGGCGAGTGAGTTGTTCTCCAAACTTATCTTGGACGATGAGTTTGAAGACTTCTTAACTCTCCCTGGTTATAAATATATTGATTAATTTTTGAAAGGGTGGAAGAGATTATGTTGAAAGAACATTATGTATCCCAATTAAAGGAAAGCTGGAAAGATGATCGCTGGAAAGGGGTTGAGAGACCATATTCAGCAGAGGACGTAATTCGGCTCCGTGGCTCTATTCAAATCGAATATACACTTGCCCGCATGGGTGCTGAGCGTCTCTGGCATCTCTTAAATACTGAAGACTATATTAATGCGCTTGGCGCTTTAACGGGAAATCAGGCCATTCAACAAGTAAAAGCCGGGTTAAAAGCTATCTACCTGAGCGGCTGGCAGGTTGCTGCTGATGCGAACCTTGCCGGACATATGTACCCTGACCAGAGCTTGTATCCGGCAAACAGTGTACCGCATGTCGTAAAGCGTATTAATCAGGCTCTGCAACGTGCAGATCAAATTCATCATGCGGAAGGAAAAAATGATATCTATTGGTTTGCTCCAATCGTTGCCGATGCTGAGGCAGGATTTGGCGGCCCGTTAAACGTATTCGAAATGATGAAAGCCATGATTGAAGCAGGTGCAGCTGGCGTCCACCTCGAAGACCAATTATCTTCTGAGAAGAAGTGTGGACACCTGGGTGGTAAAGTTCTGCTGCCAACACAAACCGCTGTTCGCAACCTCATTGCCGCACGATTGGCTGCCGATGTAATGGGAGTTCCGACTGTATTAATTGCCAGAACAGATGCAAACGCAGCAAACTTAATTACTAGCGATGCCGATCCGTATGATGCTCCGTTCATTACGGGTGAGCGTACTCCGGAAGGATTTTACCGGACTAAAGCAGGTCTTGATCAGGCGATTGCCAGAGGACTTGCATATGCACCATATGCGGACATGATTTGGTGTGAAACTTCTGAACCTAATCTTGAAGAGGCAAGACGCTTCGCCGAAGCGATTCATGAAAAATTCCCTGGAAAACTGCTTGCCTATAACTGCTCGCCTTCTTTTAACTGGAAGAAGAAGCTGGATGATGAAACCATCGCAAAATTCCAGATTGAACTAGGCAAAATGGGATACAAGTTCCAATTTGTTACCCTCGCCGGCTTCCATGCTCTTAACTATAGTATGTTTGATTTGGCTCGTGGCTATAAAGAGCGCGGTATGGCGGCGTACTCCGAATTGCAACAGGCAGAGTTTGCTGCTGAAGAATACGGCTACACTGCGACAAGGCATCAGCGCGAAGTTGGTACCGGTTATTTTGATGAAGTTTCTCAAGTTATTAGCGGCGGAACCTCTTCCACGATCGCGCTTGCCGGTTCAACAGAAGCCGAACAGTTCACCAAAGCCTAATTCACTTTTTCTACTATCTAGGCTGATGAGTTTTATAGATAATTCTTATTTATTATACAGCACTGGGCAATAAATAGCAAACTGGAGGAATCTAAAATGGAATCGGAATTCCACAAGAATCTTCCGAAAAAAGAATGCATTGAATGCGGCTGTGAAATTAGAGAACAATACGAATCCTATCTACATCTTTGTGAACGGTGCATAAATAATATGGAAGAATAAAAGAACAATTAAAATGAATGTATCCCTGTAGGAATGCCCTTTTTTTGGTGCTTAATGTTAGAATAGAAATCAAATTTTTGCCTGGATATTGGTTTGCTTTCAGGATAGGGTTTGCGCCCTATCCTGAAGTTTTTATATTTAAAGTAAAAATCCAAATGATAAATATTACTTAAATTTATAGATAGGGGTGGGAGATGTGAAGGGGAAGATTCGATTGGCCCTTCGGATGTCCATTCAAATTTTATTTTTGTGCGGGCTTAATGAACTGGGAAATCTCATTGTTGAGGTTTCCTGTCTTCCTTTACCCGGAAATTTGATCGGGATGTTACTTCTTTTTCTTTTATTAATGATGGGAGCTGTACCATTACATTGGGTTAAAGAAGGTTCTTCCATTTTGTTAAAGCATTTATCTCTCTTTTTTATTCCGATTGCGGTGGGATTAATGAATTATGGGCATCTTTTTTTACATCAAGGCTGGATTTTTTTGCTTCTTATTTTGATAAGTTTATGGATCGGAATTTACACAACTGGGGGTATTTCTCAATTTCTCATCCATAAAAAAGAACATAAGCAAGAAGAATATCTACAAAGGGGAGAGCGACGATATGGATAAATTAATCGCGTTATATACTTTTGCAGTAACGGCTGGAGCTTATATGTGGAGTCTGTTCTTAAATAAAAGATATTCTTCCCCTTTTACCAACCCGGTGTTTGTAAGCACTTTACTCATTATTTTTGTTCTTGTATGCAGTAACATTCATTACACGGAATACCAGATCACAAAGGATGTTTTGGCTTTTTTCTTGGGTCCTGCTACAGTGGCACTTGCTATCCCGTTATATCAAAACCGAGAAGTTTTATTTCGAAATATCATTCCTTCATTTGCAGGGTTGTTAGCCGGCTCCCTAGTTAGTATAATGGTGACCGTTTTTCTGTTAAAAAGCCTGCATCTATCGTCTGAAATTATTCGTTCCATGAGTTTAAAAACTATCACGACCCCTATTGCTATCGAGGTGGCTTCAATCATTCACGGAGATGGGATTCTGACCGCTATTTTTGTAATATTAACAGGAATGGTAGGGGCCATGACAGGTCCTTGGATTATGAATAAAATGAAGATTTATCATCCTTTATCTAGAGGGCTTGCCTTTGGCACGCAGGCTCATGGGATCGGAACTGCGCAAGCCGCAGCAGAGGGGGAGCTTCAGGCAGCGATCGCTGGAGTAGCTATGGGGCTCAACGGAATTTTCGTTTCTTTTCTTGCCCCGTTTGTGATTCCGTGGCTTACAAAGTGAAACCACTTGTTTTTTTACGAAAAAATTAAGATTACATCTGAACAACGTACAGGCACGCGATAGGCGTTCGCCTCATAGGCTGAAGATAAGGGCGAATAATCTGGGGGTGAACGCGATGGCAGGGTTACTTACGGTAATCACGATGTTTTTCAGAGACTTGATGCTGTTCGTGTCATACATCAAAAATAATGCGTTTCCGCAACCGTTAAGTGAAGAAGAAGAAAATATGTATCTGGAACGAATGGCAGAAGGAGATAAGCATGCGCGAAACAGGTTGATTGAACACAATCTGCGTTTGGTGGCTCATATCGTCAAGAAATTTGAAAACACAGGGGAAGACAGCGAAGACCTTATCTCCATCGGCACTATCGGTCTCATCAAAGCCATCGAAAGCTACAAGAAAAGCAAAGGAACAAAACTAGCTACATATGCCGCACGGTGCATTGAAAATGAGATTCTAATGTCAATAGCAGTGCATAAAAGAGAGGGGAGTTAACTAGGCCCTTCTTTTCTTTTTTATCTTAACATTCCCCATCGTCATTGTGAATCATCGTGTATGAATGGCCACGATAAAATAAGCGTAAGCAGACATGCAAAACACTAACGAAAAATAAAACTCTGCTTCTGCGCTTTACCGTAACGAGCGTGTGATGCGTGTGCATTTCTTTAGATGTGCTATGTCGAACAGTGTTGATCTATTCCAATGACATGCTATAATATTAATTGCGAACAATAATGATAATGAATATCATTATCTCTAATTTTGCTCTATCATAGCATGAATTCCATACATAAAACTTACCAGTTACCAAAAGAAAAGGGAAAGTCATGAAAAAAAGATATTTATTTATTACACTCATTGTTTTGTCATTCATTTCTATTTTTATTGGTGTAAAAGATATATCACCTTTAGATATTTTTGATTTAACGGACGATAAAGCTCAAATTTTATTGGTAAGCAGGCTTCCTCGTCTTATTAGCATTATTATTGCCGGCGTAAGTATGAGTATATGCGGCTTAATTATGCAACAGCTAAGCAGGAATAAGTTCGTATCTCCGACTACGGCTGGAACGATGGATTCCGCCAGATTAGGAATTTTGGTTTCCTTAATGATATTCACGACGGCGAGTCCTTTGCAAAAGATGCTCGTTGCTTTTATCTTTGCGTTGCTTGGAACGTTTCTGTTTATGAAAATTTTAGAGAAGATAAAATTCAAAGATACTATTTTCATACCGTTGGTAGGATTGATGTTTGGTAATATTATCAGCTCCATATCGACTTTTTTTGCTTACAAGTATGATTTAATTCAGAATATGTCTTCATGGTTACAAGGTGATTTTTCAATGATTATGAAAGGCCGATATGAGCTTTTGTATATTAGTATTCCTTTGCTCATCATCGCCTATGTTTTTGCCAATAAATTTACTGTAGCAGGAATGGGCGAGGATTTTTCAAAAAATTTGGGGCTGAACTATAAGCAAGTGGTAAATATAGGATTGATTATTGTAGCCTTAATGACATCTTCAGTAGTACTGACAGTAGGGATGATTCCTTTTCTAGGCCTTATTATCCCGAACATTGTCACGATATACCGAGGCGATCATTTGAAAAAAAGTCTTTCTCATACAGCTTTATTAGGGGCGGTATTTGTCCTGTTCTGTGACATACTCGGTCGTATCGTTATCTATCCGTACGAGATTTCAATCAGTCTTACAGTTGGAATCATAGGAAGTGGTATTTTTGTTTATCTACTGATGAGGAGAAAGGCATATGGGTTATAAAGCTAAAACAGGTGTCCTTGCTATTATTGCAGCAATACTCATTGTACTTTTTTTATTTATAGATCTTAGTGGAAATTGGGATTATGCCCTTCCGAGAAGAATAAAGAAGGTGCTGGCGATTATGCTAACCGGGGGGGCAATTGCTTTTGCGACAACAGTATTTCAGACCATTACGAATAACAGAATCTTGACCCCGAGTATATTAGGCTTAGATTCGTTATATATGTTAATACAGACTTTTGTTATTTTCATATTTGGATCTGCTACGCTAACAATGATGAACAGTAATGTTAACTTTGTGATTTCTGTAGGCTTAATGATTCTGTTTTCGGGAGTGTTATATAAATTACTCTTTAAGAGAGAACAGCAAAATATTTATTTTCTGTTATTGATAGGTTTAATTTTTGGAACATTATTCCAAAGTTTATCATCTTTTATGCAAGTGCTCATCGATCCTAATGAATTTCAGATCGTACAGGATAAGATGTTTGCCAGTTTTAATCATATTAATACTGATCTTCTCGTAATTGCCAGTATTTCTGTGTTCATCGTTTCCGTTTATTTTTCAAGGCTTACCAAATACTTGGATGTATTGGCACTGGGAAGAGAACAGGCCATAAACTTGGGGGTAGATTATGATTATGTTGTAAGAAGGCTATTAATCGTAGTGGCTATCCTTATTTCAATCTCAACGGCCTTGGTTGGCCCCATCACCTTCTTAGGACTGCTTGTAGTGAATGTCACCTATGAGTTTTTAAAAACGTATCAACATAAATATTTAATTTTAGGTTCAATTTTCATCAGTATCATTGCATTAGTCGGTGGACAATTGATTGTTGAAAGAGTTTTCACCTTCTCCACAACATTAAGCGTAATTATCAACTTCATCGGTGGCGTTTACTTTATATATCTACTATTAAGGGAGAATCGATCATGGTAGATGTAAGAAATGTTTCTAAAAAATACGGCGACAAAAAAGTAGTGGACAATGTATCGGTAAAAATAGCCAAAGGGAAGATTACTTCTTTTATTGGGCCGAACGGAGCTGGTAAAAGTACGCTATTATCTATGATCAGCCGCCTTATACATAAGGATGAAGGAGAAATTTACATAGATAATAGGGAGATTAGTCAGTATAAAAGTAATGATTTGGCAAAGAAAATATCGGTTCTAAAGCAATCCAACCATATTGGTCTTCGATTAACGATTAGAGAATTAGTTTCTTTTGGACGCTTTCCTTATTCTCAAGGAAGACTTTCTAGAGAGGATTGGAAACATGTTGATGAAGCGATTCGATATATGGGGTTGGAGGATATACAAAACAAATATCTTGATCAATTAAGTGGAGGTCAAAGACAAAGAGCATATATTGCTATGGTTATTGCCCAAAATACGGAGTATATTCTCTTGGACGAGCCGCTCAATAATTTGGATATGAAGCACTCTGTTCAAATTATGAAGATATTAAGAAGATTGGTTGATGAATTGGGCAAAACGATCGTTATCGTTATACATGATATTAACTTTGCCTCCTG
This sequence comes from Aneurinibacillus thermoaerophilus, assembly GCF_900099925.1. GTDB lineage: Bacteria > Bacillota > Bacilli > Aneurinibacillales > Aneurinibacillaceae > Aneurinibacillus > Aneurinibacillus thermoaerophilus. The sequence continues at coordinate 106,987 of NZ_FNDE01000006.1, forward strand.
TTATTCGGATGATATCGTTGCACTCAAAGATGGGAAGATAGTAAGAGAAGGCACTACCGATGAGATTATCGATCATTCCGTATTAAAGGAAATTTATGATATGGATATTGAGATCGAGGACATAAATGACAATAAAATTTGCGTTTACTTTTCTTAAGTAAATCATTGTATTCAGTTTGCTAATTTCGATGATTTCGCAAAAAGTATAAAGGAGTCATACCCTAAAAAACTTTTCCTTTTGAAAAGCTAAACGTATGCAACACTCATACGTATGGAAGGAATTTCGTAATGATTACTATTATCATCGTAACATTACGAGAGATACCCATCTGAATGTACACTGATATTTCGACATATTGGTAGAAAAAGGTATGAGTTTCAGCGATACGAATAAAATGGTTTACGGTATGGCTCATGTATACGAATATGCGACATCATCGATGTTAAATAAAAAATTAGTAGGGGTGAAAAAATGAAGAAAGCATTTATGTTTTTCATCATTGCCGTTTTAGCAACGCTTGTTGTTGCATGCGGTTCAAATCGTTCCAATGAGGTGTCGAAGGGATCAGAACCGACAAAAGAAAGTGAAGAAATTACAATCAAGCATCAATTAGGCGAAACGAAAGTAAAGAAAAATCCTGAGAAAGTTGTTGTTTTTGATTATGGTACATTAGATTCTTTAGATAAGTTAGGAATCGAAGTAGCGGGTTTGCCAAAAAGCCATCTTCCTCCGTATCTTGCAAAATTTAAAGATGATAAGTATGCAAACTTAGGCAGCTTGCTAGAGCCAGACTTTGAAAAAATTAATGCGCTTCACCCGGATTTAATTATTATTTCCGGAAGACAGTCAAAATTATATGATGAATTTAAGAAAATCGCTCCAACGATTTATTTAGGAGTAGATACAAAGAAATATATGAAATCCTTTGAAGAGAATGCTAAAACATTAGGCAAGATTTTTAACAAAGAGTCAGAGGTAGAAAAAGAACTAGCAAAAGTTAAAGAAGATGTTAAAAAATTAAAAGAAAAAGCATCTGCTACAGGCAAAAATGCCCTCATTATATTGGCGAATGACGGCAAAGTTAGCGCTTTTGGACCAAGTTCCCGGTTTGGTATTATTCATGATGAGTTTGGCTTTACTCCGGCCGATAAAAATATTCAAGCATCTACTCATGGCAAGAGCATTTCTTTTGAATATATCGTTGAAAAAAATCCCGACTATCTATTTGTTATCGATAGGGGAGCGGTTGTAGGTGGCCAATCGTCTGCTAAACAAGTTGTAGAAAATGAATTGGTGAAAAACACCAAAGCCTATAAAAATGGCAACGTTGTATATTTAGACCCTAACTACTGGTATCTTTCCGGTGGAGGACTCGTTTCGGTTTCAGAAATGGTGAAAGAGGTAGAAGCGAGTATAAAATAGAACGGTAGTTTGATGACAAATGATTTGAGATTTCTTCATGTTCATGCCGACAGGACGCTCGTCATTTTAATGGCGTAGAGGAATGTCGGCATTTTTATGCTCCGTCCACTATAGCATTTGTATCCTAACCAGCCGAGAGGTTCCTTTTCCTGTCTCTCTTCTCACCATCCAGATGTCGAAACATCAAAGACATGTATATCGTACATCGCATGATCTGTATTATGTTTCTGAAATTGAATGCAAGTGATTAATTGTAACAATTGACAAAAAATAAAAATACAATATAATTAAATATATGAATAAATGCTCATATATTCAATATCATGTATTTTTGATAATCATGCAACGTAAGATTTCACACAAGCCTGTACGTATATAAATGAAGGAAAGAAGAGGGGAGAATACTGTGACAATAAGAAAAGAATTATTGTTAGAGGGGTTGGATTGCGCCAATTGCGCCAATAAAATACAGGGGAAAGTTCAAGCTTTGGCTGGAGTTGAAATGGCAAATGTTGATTTTGTATCAAGTCGATTGACGATACAAGTGAAAGAAGGAAGCAATTCCCGCAAAGTAGTCGAGCAGGCGAAAGCAATTATAAACGAGCTGGAACCGGATATAGAAATTACTGAAAAAACAAAAGATTCCCATACAGAACATAGCCGTCATCACGATACAAGCCGTACAAAGAGGTTGCTCATTCGACTGGCGATTGGCGGAGCTATTGCGCTCATCGCCGGATTGACAAAGTTATTGCTTCCGTTTGAACTTACTTTATTCTTGCTTAGTTATGTCATTGTCGGTGGTGATGTCTTACTCCGTGCCGTAAAAAATATAGCGAAAGGGCAAGTATTTGACGAAAATTTTTTAATGGCCATTGCGACAATCGGTGCGTTTGTCATTAAGCAATTTCCGGAAGCTGTCGGTGTGATGTTCTTCTATCAAATAGGGGAATTTTTGCAAGGAATTGCAGTAAACCGTTCACGTACATCCATTAGCTCATTGATGGATATTCGTCCGGATTATGCACACATAAAAGTCGGAAGCGAGATGAAAACCGTTTCCCCTGAAGAAGTGCGGACAGATGATATTATTGTTGTAAAGCCGGGTGAAAAAATTCCGTTGGACGGGGAAGTTATCGAAGGAAGCTCTATGGTTGATACGTCCGCGTTAACGGGTGAATCGGTTCCGAGAGAAGTAGAAGCAGGCAGCGAAGTATTGAGCGGATTTATTAACAAAAATGGCGTATTAACGATCAAGGTTACAAAAGAATATGGCGAATCCACCGTGGCGAAAATTTTGGATCTTGTGCAGAATGCGAGCAGCCGGAAAGCTCCAACAGAAAACTTTATTACGAAATTTGCGCGCTATTATACGCCTGTCGTCGTGCTTGGCGCTTTATTATTGGCAGTTATTCCACCTTTGTTGATTCCTAATGAGCTTTTTTCTGATTGGGTATATCGGGCATTAGTATTTCTCGTTATTTCTTGCCCATGCGCTCTCATTGTTTCCATTCCGCTCGGATTTTTCGGAGGGATCGGTGCCGCTTCCAAAAAAGGTATCCTTACGAAAGGAAGCAACTACTTAGAAGCATTAAATGATGTAAAATATGTAGTTTTTGATAAAACCGGTACATTAACTAAAGGCGTATTTAACGTAACGCATATTCAAACCGAAGGAAAGCTAACAGCAGATGAACTGTTAGAATATGCCGCTTTTGCGGAATCGTATTCCAATCACCCGATCGCGCAATCCGTTCTGCAAGCATACGGAAAAGATGTAAACAAAGGTGTTATAGAAGGCTACGAGGAAATTTCAGGACATGGTATTAAAGTAAAAATTTATGGTAAAAACGTTCTTGCAGGAAACGCAAAACTGATGCGAAAAGAGCAAATTGACTTTATTCATCCCGAAACATTGGGTACTGTTATTCATATCGCAATCGATGGAGCATATGAAGGATATATCGTTATTTCTGACGAACCAAAAGAAGATGCCAGACGTGCCGTTCAACAGTTAAAGCAATTAGGAATCAAAAAGACGGTCATGCTTACAGGTGACGCGCAAAATGTAGCGGAAAAAGTCGGTCAACAATTAGGGGTAGATGAAGTATATGCTGAGTTGCTCCCGCAGGATAAAGTCGAATGGATCGAAAGATTAGACGCTCACAAAAGCCAGAAAGAAAAGTTGATATTCGTTGGTGATGGCATTAATGACACGCCTGTTTTGGCAAGGGCAGATGTTGGAATTGCCATGGGAGGATTAGGTTCCGATGCGGCAATTGAAGCGGCAGATATCGTTATCATGACAGATGAGCCATCGAAAATCGCAACGGCCATTACGATTGCTAAACGTACCCGAAAAATCGTCTGGCAAAATATTATATTCGCTCTGGCTGTAAAAGGATTTTTCCTGCTTCTCGGTGCGTTTGGGATCGCGACAATGTGGGAAGCCGTATTCTCTGACGTTGGCGTAACCGTACTGGCGGTATTAAATTCGATGAGGGTGTTAAGAGTGAGTCATATACAGTAAAAACAAACGGATATTCCAACATGTTTCCGGGGGTTGAGGGAAGCATGAAGGAAGAGAAAATTTGAAATATCAAAAGTGATATATATTTTATAAGAAAGGAGAAAGAAGATGGAGCATAACGAAAACTTCAATTCAGCATCATGCGAAAATTTAGATGAGGAAACCTTATTCATGGTTTCGCAAACATTTAAAGCATTGTCAGACCCTACGCGCATTCGAATTTTGTATTTATTGTCGCAAAAAGAATGCGCTGTTAGTGAAATTGCAGAAGCGCTTGGCTTGTTGCAGTCTACGGTTTCGCATCAACTTCGGTTTCTGAAAAACTTAAGGCTTGTGAAATTCCGACGGGCCGGAACTATGTTGTACTACTCGCATGATGATGAGCATGTGATGGATTTGCTGCGCCAGGCTATCCATCACGCATGCCATGATTAATCATTAGTGAGGTTCATTCTTGAAATAATCTGCTTAAAACAACGACACAAAGCGGCCGCTTGTCTTTGATTCAGTATATTATTTCGGAAGCGTTGCATAAGTGTTGAAGAAAACAAAGGAGATAAGCACTATCTGACTTTGTATATCCACGTTATTTTGGAGTATGAACCTCCCCCACTTACCATAGGTTGAAGTGGGGGTTTCTGAACTATCCACCTCGGCAGAACAGGCGATCAGCGGGTTGTCGCTGATCTTACAGACACGTGCCGTCTGCGAGGGGAATCATTCAGCAACACACCCTTCAGTTTGTACGTTAGGTACTTCTTTACTTTCCCAACCTGCCACTGGCTCATTCGCTGATTGTGGCAGCGAGAACGTTTCTTTTTCTTCTTTCGCTGGACGCCTTCGACGTCTCCAAGGTAGACTTCGTTCACTTGCTGGGCGACCACCCATTCGACAAACTGTTTCGTCGTTTTGTGCAAGGCATCCTGTAACTGGCGTTTACTTTTAGAAAGAAGATATTGTTTGGCTCGGTTGTACCGCTTCCACTGGCGGCTGTATTTCTGGCACTTGCTCATTTTTCGCTGAAGCTCTGCAAGCTTCTTGTTACGCAGGCGGTGAATGCTTCGGATTTTTCGTCCGGTCACAATGAGACTGTCTCCAGTTGTTGCGACGGCTGCAAGCGTATGAATTTCACCCGGGTCAATGGCGCATGTATGCGAACCCGGCGGGTTCGGTGCTTTCTTGCCATCGTCGTAGGTAAGACACAGATGCAGGCCCCGGTCGCGGTTTATTAAGAATCCTTATATGAATGGTAACTGTCCGTAGGATAAGCCATTCCTGTATAAGGCGATGTTGGCTGTCCCGGATACATCGGATAAGGCATTTGTCCTCCCATATACATTTGTGAAGGTGCTGCCATGTCCGGTGCCTCATATTCCATGTACATTTTTTGACAATACATTTTATCCATACGTGGAATATGGAGCATTTCTCCTGGACGCAAAATGTGCGGGTCTTGAATGTGAGGATTCATCGTTTCAAGAACCGGTTGAGGAACATTATATTTTTTAGCCAGTTTTTTCAAAGTGTCTCCTTCTGCACATGTGTGAACAGAATACATGCCGTCTCGTTCATCTTCCCTCCAGAAAAAAGGAAAGAAGAACGGGAAGAAGAAGAAAAAAGGGAAAAAGCGACGACGCGGGAAAAAAGGTCCTCCAAAACCTCCAAATGGTGTGAATTGACGTTCCATATACTTTCCTCCATTCATTATTTGGTTATTTGACTATGCCATTATATGTTCCTGGGGATTCTTCGTTCGTGTCCAGATGAAAAGATGGGCTTATTTATGTCAACTCTCCTTGATATATCGGTATTCTTTTACGGTTTTAGGGAAGAGAGGATAAAGGGAAAAACTGTGAGCGGAGCTATCTGGGCATGTATATGAGATGATGTTGTTGTACGCGGCGGAAAGTAAGGAAAGGAGAATAGATGTGCGAAATCCAGTTGTCCTCCGTATTAGTATAGCGATATGTGTGTTTGTTTCGTGCCTGTTTTTCCCTTCTATTGCTTATCAGGAAACGAAAAAAGCAATCCGGATTGCGGGGGACAATCATTTTCCTCCTTTTGAATATTTAAGCGATTCAGGAGTTTACTCAGGTTTTAATGTCGACATTATGAACGCTATCTCTATTCAGACGGGTATCAATATTGAATATTATCCTATGCCTTGGAATCAGGCGGTACAAGCCTTGCGCTCGGGAAAAGTAGATGCGATTCAGGGCATGAAGTATAGTAAGGCACGTGAGGAAGTATATGATTTTTCCGAGTCTTACTTTACAAGTTCACAGGCGATTTTTGTGTTAAAAGATAACATGTATATTAGACAAATCGATGATCTGGAAGGAAGAAAAGTAGCGGTGCAAAAAGGCGATGTTGCCAACGACTTATTAAATAAAGTGAATCACGTACAGTTGATAGAAGCCGATAACCAGCAAGAGGCCGTTCAATTACTGGTGGAAGAAAAGGTTGACGCTTTTGTGGGCAACAGGATTACCGGCCAATACTTCCTTCAAAAAAGCAGGCAGCAATCATTGATCAAAATTGTCGGCGAACCGCTTGATCCTACAGCTTATGCTATCGCTGTTTTGCCGAAAAATAATGGTCTGTTAAAGCTATTTAACCAGGGAATTGATCGAATCAAAAGCGATGGAACCTATGAAAAAATAGAGAAAAAGTGGTTTGGAGAATATATCATGCCGTCTGCCCCGGTATTGCGCAAAACCTTGTTTTATCTGGAAACCGGGCTTGTTATTACCCTTATTATCATTACTTTCATACTATGGTGGAACCGCATGTTAAAAAAGGAAGTGAGCAAACGAACAAAGCAAATTGAAAGAATAAATAAAGATTTGGAAGAGAAGATGGTACTTCTGAAAGAAAATCTTTACTTTCAGAAGCAATTGCTAAACAGTGCCTACAGCTCTTTTATTACCTTGCATCAAGCAGGTACTGTTTCCATGATCAATCGCCGGGCAATGGAGTATTTGGGTCTAAACGAAAAGGCCGTGGGCAGGCCTTTCCAACAAACGCCTATTGTAAAGTTTATTCCTGAACAAGAAATTAACGCAGCGTTAGAGGATAAAAAAATGTTCCTGCAAAAAGAAACGACCTGGCTGCAAACTCCTTCCCAAAAAAGGTACATTACCTATAGCATTTATCCGATTAAAACGACAACGGGGGATAGTGTCGGCGTCATGCTCAACTTTCTGGATATTACAGAACAAAAAGAGTTTGAAAAAAAGGTAGCCCAGGAAGATCGGCTGCGTTCTTTGGGGCAACTGATAGCGGGAATTGCCCATGAAATCCGCAATCCTTTAATGTCGATTCTTACGTATACGCAATTGCTTCCGAAGAAATTTGCCAATGCGGAGTTTCGTTCCTTCTTTTCCCAGCATGTCTCCAGCGAAATCACTCGCCTTAATGCATTAATTAACGATTTGCTCGATTATGCGCGCCCGAAAAAATCAGAACCCGTAATCTGTTCGCTTTATGATGTTGCTGAAGGGATTGTAAGGTTATTCAAACCGAAAATAAAAGAAAAACAGATAAACATAGTTTGGGAGTTTCCTGAGAAGATTGAGGCCATTGCGGATATACAACAAATCAAACAAGTACTCATGAATATTATCGTAAATGCCATTCAGGCGGTAGATGAACACGGAACGCTAACCATTCGCGGATATTACCGGGGAAATGTTGCCGTTATGCAGATTGAAGATACTGGAGCAGGAATTTCGGAGGACGAGCTTGACAAAATCTTCGAGCCGTTTTATAGCAGGAAAGCAAATGGGGTCGGACTTGGGCTTTCCATTTCATATCAGCTTATGAAAGAAAATAAAGGGACAATTGATGTAAAAAGCATAAAGGGAAAAGGAACGACTGTCACCATATGTTTACCGTGCTGTAGAAAGGATGAAGATGATGTATCATGTTATGATTATCGATGACGAACCAGCGATTTGCCAGTCATTAACGTTTGCATTGGAAGACCGATATCATGTTTATGCCTTTACTGACCCGCGGGAAGCTCTTCCTCTTTTCGAAAGGGTGGACATTGCCATTGTGTTGCTGGATTTAAAAATCGGAGAATACAACGGAATAGACGTGTTGGAAGAAATAAAACGTATTTCTCCTTCCACTATTGTCATTATCATGACGGCTTACGGAAGCATCCCTTCTTCTGTGGAAGCCATGCGTAAGGGAGCGTTTTCGTACGCGACAAAACCGCTTCACATTGATGAATTGGAAGTATTAATGCAAAAAGCGGAAGAAGTATATACGCTGCATTCCAAAGTTCAATGGTTGAGTCATGAATTGGATAAGGTGACGGATAACTATGGACTGATTGGAAAAAGTGCAGCCATGCGCGAAATCTTTACTTTAATCGATAAAATTAAAGACATTGACTCCAATGTACTGATTACCGGAGAAAGCGGAACAGGAAAAGAGGTAGTAGCGAGAACGATTCACTATCAAAGTAAGCGAAGGAACAAAAAATTTCAGGCGATTAATTGCGCGGCCATTCCGGGCCATTTGTTAGAGTCGGAACTATTTGGATATGAAAAGGGAGCGTTTACGGGAGCGGTACAACGAAAGTCCGGGTTGTTTGTACTGGCGGAAGGCGGAACGATTTTTTTAGATGAAATCGGTGAAATGGATTTAGCTTTACAGGGTAAACTTTTGCGTGTTCTTCAGGAGAAAAAAGTAATGCCGATTGGTGGGATTGAAGAAATCAGTATAGACGTTCGTATTATTGCGGCGACGAACCGGAACCTGGAAAAAGAAGTAAAAGAGAACCGTTTCCGTGAGGATTTGTATTACCGATTAAACGTGATTCCGATTCAGCTTCCTTCCCTGCGGGAAAGAAGAGAAGATATTCCTCTGTTAGTAGAATTCTTTATTAAAAAATATAGCGATAAAATGGGAAAACCTGTTGAAGGAATTTCTCAGGAAGCGCTTCAGCTTTTACAGCAATACGCCTTTCCGGGGAACATTCGGGAATTACAGAATAGATTGAAAGAGCCATTGCTTTAACGGGTTCTTTCTGTATACAAAAAGTCGATTTGCCGGTGGAAATTCGGAAAAACAACCGGGCATTTATTAGCGATACATTAATTCCTGTTTATGTAGGCGAAACGATGGAGGAAATTGAGAAAAGAGTTATTTTGCATAATTTAGCCGCTTGTAACGGGAATCAAAGAAAAACGGCGCAAATAATCGGAATCGGGGAGCGGACATTGCGGGAAAAATTAAAAAAATATCGGGAAGAAAAGTAGGCGAAAATTGCCGCCCGGCAATTTTCGCCTACTTTCTTTTTATAAGTAAACGAGGAAAAACTCGTGAGTCGTGTGCCAAACGTGGCTTTTTCCATGTGGAGCGTGTGGCATGGAGGGAGAGAAAGACCGGCAATTGTCTCCCTCCTAGAGGTACCCAGATATTTTACCAGTCTAACCGGAGGGCAACGCCCGCGAGTTTTTCTTATTATGACTTTACCTATTTCGTAAATATTTTCTTGGCATAAATATTGCTTCGATATATAGAAAACATTGAAAAATTAAGGAGGATGCTGATGAGAACATGCTTCTGTAACGCTTTTTAAACAAAATCATCATAGAAGTAAATACATGAAAGAAAATCATGGAGGTATAAAGTGTATACTGTAGCAGCAAAAGAATACTGGATGGGGAGAACAGATAGTGAGTCGGTAACTGAGATGTTTAGATTGCATCAAGTTGTAAGAATCGAAAATTTGGCAACTTTCAATGAAAAGCAAAAAGAAAGCGCTATCGGAATAATTGGATTCAGATGTGATGAGGGCGTACGGAGAAATAAGGGAAGAACAGGTGCGTATTATGCTCCGGATGCCATTAGAAAATCGTTATCTTCTTTACCGTACAATTTTCATTCAGATATCAAGCTATTTGATTTCGGGAATGTCAGCTGTGATGACGGAAATCTTGAAGAAGCCCAAAAAGAATTGGGCGAAGCCATAAAAAAAATATTGGACCTAAACATTTTTCCGCTGATTATAGGCGGAGGTCATGAAGTAGCGTATGGACATTTTCTGGGCCATAAAAAGTACAAGAAAGATATTGAAAATATTGGAATTATCAATTTTGATGCGCATTTTGATATGAGATCGTATGACGAGACAACCAGTTCCGGTACGATGTTTAAACAAATTGCGGATGAATTTGTGGCCGCAAATAAAACGTTCCGTTATTTATGTGTCGGAATTCAAAAAAGCGGAAATACAAAATATTTATTTGAAACAGCGGAACGATACGGATGTGAATATATTCGTGAAGATGAGATTTCTTTGCTTCATTTAGATAAAGTTAGCAAAAAGATCGACGAGTTTATTGCTAAAAGTGATACGATCATGCTTACTTTGTGCAGTGATGTTTTTTGTTCAAGCGATGCTCCTGGTGTTAGCGCTCCGCAGCCGTTCGGACTTGACCCGAAAATCGTTAAATACTTTTTAAAAGACATCGTAAAACATAAAAAGGTTTTAAGCTTTGATATCGCTGAAATCAATCCGACATTAGATGAAAGCGGTCTTACGGTGAAACTTGCCGCTACGATGTTGTATGAAATCATCGACAGTTTAGCATAACTTTATAGGTGGTTAAGATATGAAATTGGAATTTAGCTTAATTGAAACACTTTTCTTATCTGTTTTACTCTTGTTGTTCGGATACTTTATAAGAAAAAAGATAAAATTTTTACATCGTTTTTGTATACCAGCCCCAGTAATTGGCGGTCTGCTCTTTTCTATTTTCGTTATGGTGCTTAAGGAACTGAATGTAGGGACGATCACGCTGGATGTTTCGCTGCAAAGTTCGTTTATGCTGGCCTTTTTCACTACGGTTGGTTTAGGTGCGAGCTTTTCGCTCGTAAGACAAGGTGGAAAATTGCTTATTGTTTACTGGCTTCTCTGTGGTTTTGTCGCCATTTTCCAAAACGTGATTGGCGTTTCACTTGCGCAAGTTCTGGGGATTCATCCGTTATTGGGCGTTATGGCGGGAGCGGTTTCGATGGAAGGCGGTCATGGAGCGGCTGGCGCTTTCGGGCCGACTGTTGAAGAGCTGGGCGTTCAGGCAGCTACCACTATCAGCTTCGCGGCGGCTACTTTTGGCCTTATTTTTGGCAGCCTAATTGGCGGACCGGTTTCGAGATATTTGATAAATAAATACGATTTAAAACCTGAAACTTCAAATGAAGAAATTAAAACATTTGAAGCGGTCGTTGGTATGAATAAACATGATGAGCCTTTAACCTCTCACCGTATTTTTACGCACATTTGCTTGATCACGTTTTGTATGTGTCTCGGCGTTATTATAAGTAAATCTTTTGCACAAATAACAAGCTTTGTTTTGCCGGAGTATGTTGGCGCGATGTTTTTAGCCGTTATTATCAGAAATCTTAATGATCGTTTTCACGTTATGAAGTTTGATTTGAAGTGTGTAAACCTTATCGGAGATGTTTCGCTGGGAATTTTCCTTTCTATGGCATTAATGAATTTGAAAATTTGGGAAATTTTCGATTTGGCGGTTCCGCTGTTCGTTATTTTAGTGTTCCAAGTATTGTTTATTATTTTGTACGGTATTTTTGTCGTATTCCGTTTGTTGGGGAAAGATTATGATGCAGCCGTTATGGTTGGCGGTTTGTCCGGACATGCTTTGGGAGGTACTCCAAATGCGATGGCAAATATGGGAGCGATTACAGAACGGTATGGAGAATCGAAGCGCGCATTTTTGATTGTTCCTGTCGTTGGTGCATTTTTAATTGACTTATTCGGAATACCAAGCATTATATCTTTTATTAACTTTTTTAAATAAAAGTGCGTCCATTGTTTTCATCCTTGTTTTTGCTACAGTTAACAAGGTAGTTGATTCCGATTTTCTATCCCCCCTCGGTGGATACCCTGCTTGCTTACACAAAATTTTTGACGGTACAGTGCTGGGTACTATCAGGTCAATATAAAAAAAAAAAGTGTAAATAGATAGTAAAATAAAATTCGTTCGTCATTTTCTTATTTATGTCGCCAGGAAACGACAGTAACGACGAAGAATTTGACGACAAGTATTAGTTATAACCTCCTCTAATTTGATGCATAATAAAAGTGTGGAAAATTATAGGAGGTTATAAATATGGAAGTAAAAGTGATTATGCCTAATCCGAAAAGTAATTGGGAATCGTGCGTACAGAAGTACTGGCAAAAGGAAAAACAAAAGTGGGAAAAACGAAGGAATCAGCGTAAAAAATGAACGCTATAATGGGAATTTACTTTGTAATTATTATGATTATGGTTGTTTTGTGTGGAGTGACAGCGTGGCTTATTTTTCGAAAACTGAAATATGGTAATAGTGTTTTTATGGACATGAACGATCAAGAGCTAAGAAAACAACGGAGTAATTAGAGCACCTAATATTATCCCTCTTGTGTAGACAGTTTGGTATAACCATCACTGTAAATACAGGAGGGATTTTTCATGGGGCAAGATAAGACCTATACAAAGTAGTATGAACCTCTTTCCCTATTGAAAAATTTTTTGATTAGCGATGAAAACAAAGGGAACCATATAAAATATTATGCATGTGATTTAATTGTGGAAAGGGATATATTTCATGAAAACAGCAGTTTTTTTTTCGCTTAATTTCACAAAGCTGGTAATTACCTTGGTTATCGCTTTTATTCTTGCTTTCATTTTATGTACAGTAACGGCTCATTCTGGCGATGAATCGAGCTCTTCTTACGAAATCCGCATTAACTTATGGTATCAGGAGCTTCAGCTTATTAAAGAGGGGAAAATAACAAAAACCTTTAAAGTGGCTTCAGGTGCGCTCGACACCCCGTCCCCAGTAGGAATCTTTCGTATTGTTTCGAAGGATGAGGGATGGGGCGGTGGCTTTGGAAGTTGTTGGCTTGGATTAAATGTGCCATGGGGGACATATGGGATACACGGTACGAACAAACCTTATCTTATCGGTCAGCATGTTAGCCACGGCTGTTTTCGCATGCGAAATCGAGATATAGAAGAACTGTATGAGATCGTTCCAATAGGAACAAAGGTTATCGTAGAAGGGCCCATTACCGGCCATAAAGATTTGACGTATCGTGTACTGGTACGCGGCTCGCGTGGAGCGCTGGTTCAACTTGTCCAGAATCGTCTTCAGGCTGCTGGTTTTTATCAGGGTAAGTGTCACGGCATTTTTGATTGGAGTACAGAACAAGCCGTGATTCAATTTCAAAAACAGAATCATTTGCCTGTAACGAAACAGATTCATGATACAGATTTACTTTACTTAGGAATTATTGAATAATAAAGTTTTGAGATTACGGTATAAACAAGAGCAGCCGTTTCGAAAAAAGAACGGCTGCTCTTGTTTGGGTTCTAACTGATGTAAACAATCCCCTCCCACCTAATATGGTAATGCTGTCCATCCATATTCACTAAAATATAATCAGGAAAAACTTCCTCTAGTTTTCCCTGGATTTCTTTAATCGGAGTTGCAACGGAGATGTTTTTTCCCTTTCTTTGGTTTAAGTGATTGAGCAATCGTTTCGTAAAAGTGTTGCTCTTTTTAGAAGTGGATTCCTCTTTGAGGGGAGAACCTTCTTTAGAGATAAGCTCACCAAAGGTAGGCTCTTCTTTAGAAATAAGTTCACCATTTGTTATGACCACTTTCTCAGGGGTGGCCTCTTTTTGAGCGGTAGTTTTTTTTCTTTCAGGTAGTTTATACTGAGCTTGGTTAGAAACAGAGTAAAAATCGTATCCATTAGGCATAGGGTAGGCATGATAAGGATAGGCATTATAGGGGTAAACACCATGAGAATAAGATGGATAATACATTTTTTTCCTCCTTTTATTTATAAGGTACAATAGGAGTATATTCAAAATATGGTGAGATGCCTCAGGGTAAATGCCTAAGTCGTTCTTTTGATTTTATTATTGACAAATGCGATTTCGTTAAAACATCTCGAGCTGTTATGGATGATCCTGCATGAGGTCAAGCGGCATCTGCATACCATCCATTAACGAGGTGATATGCGGATGCATGTGAAAATTATGAAAGGGAATTGTACCGATAAGAATATGCTTGCCTGCTATATTTATCTCAAAGAGAAGTATAGGAGGGAAAAGCTTCATGATCGGAATTTACGCACGGGTAAGTACAGAAGAACAAGCGAAGAGCGGCTTCAGCTTGGAGAGCCAAGTGAGGGAATGTCGGAAAAAGTCAGGGACAAATGAATGCAAAGAGTATATAGATGAAGGGGTTTCTGGTGAGTTTTTAGATCGACCGGCTTTGTCACAACTTCGCCAGGACGTTCGAGATGGGTTAATTACGAAAGTAGTATGCTTGGATCCGGATCGTTTATCACGGAAACTGATGCACCAACTTCTTATCACAGAAGAATTTGATCGGCAAGGCATCGAACTTGTTTTTGTGAATGGAGAATATGCGCGTACACCGGAAGGGCAGTTATTCTACAGTATGCGTGGTGCGATTGCTGAATTTGAGAAAGCGAAGATCAATGAGCGCATGAGTCGCGGTCGACGCGAGAAGGCAAGACAAGGTCGAGTGCTACGTGACTTTCAGGTGTATGGATATAGTTATAATAAAGAAACGGAACAGATGATTATTAATGAAGAGGAAGCTGCTATCGTTCGTCTTATTTTTGACTTGTTCACCAAACCAGGAGCTGTGCAAGGAATGAATGGCATTGCTCATTATCTTACAAAACAAGCGATCCCTACAAAGAAAGGAAAAGGGGTATGGCATCGCCAGGTGGTACGCCAGATACTGATGAATCGGGCATACATCGGGGAGTTCTATCAGAATAGATGGAACACAGAAGGGATGCTAGGTAACAAACACAAAGCTCCAGACGAGCGTGTGCCAGTGAGACAGCGTCCGAGAGAAGAATGGATTCATATTCCTTGCCCACCCATTATCGAACGAGAGCAATTCGAATACGCACAGAAGCTGTTGCAAGATTCACGGCGACGATGGGCAAAAAAAGGCTTACACCAGTATTTGTTGAGTGGTCTGCTTCGCTGCGCTCATTGCGGTAATACGATGACAGGCCGACGCGCGAAGAATTGGGGTAAATACGTATATGAGTATACCGACATTAAAAGTACAGCTGGAGCAAAGAACAGAGGATGTGGCCGGAAAGTAAAGCGTGAAGAGTTCGATAATGAAATCTGGAAAACGGTTCGTTCTTGGCTTGAGAACCCGAATGAGATCGCGGCGGCGGCCGAATACGATAAACAGGAAAGTGAAATTCCATTTGAACAGATGGAGATGGAACGCTTAGAAAAAGAAATAGAAAAAGCGAAAAAAGGACGTAAAAGAATTCTTTCTTTATTTGCTATAGGAATGGATAGTGGAGAAGAAGAAGTATGCGACATCATGCGTACATTAAAAGAAAAAGAAGAAACGGCGACAAAACAACTAAAAGAGCTGAAGGCTAGAATAAGGGAAGAAAAAGAAGCCGGATTTAATCAGAACCTGTTGAGCGAGGCGGCCGAGTATTATCTGTTCAAACATCCAGATGCTCTTACTTTTGATGATAAGCAGAAAATCATTCGTCAGTTAATTCGGGAGATTATCGTTTATGAAGATCACATTGAAATCTTCACATATTAATACGTATCTATTGACTTTATAATTGAGATTTTAATGCATTTGCGCTCGTTAAAGAAAACAAAAAAGGATGTTTCCCTTCACGATCCAATTGGAACAGATAAAGAAGGAAATGAATGTAACATTAAACGTTATCTGTTGTGGATAAGTGGAGAAAGGAGAGACGAATTACTTCGGCAGGAAAATGAAAATTTCCAAACTGAAGTTATCGCCTCGTTGATGCTTTTCTTTGGTATATATTACTTTTTTGATGATCTGTTTTAACAAGTCATTTTTCTTTTCGATATCGTCTGTCCTGTGATACGCTTCGATAATGTGCCGTATACACGGTAACAGGTTTTCTTTAGTAGCCTCCTGCTCATGTATGCGAGCCATTTCTTCTTTCGCATTTTTTAGTGCCTCTTTCGTGTCGACAATGCGTGCCATAATGTTTTGATTCCTTTCCAAGTAAGTATCCACATCATAAATCCCAAGCTCTAATAGATCGTGCAGATTATTCTTTTGCTTCTCCAATTCGATCAACTGCTTTTCTAACTCTTGTATAACCGTTTCGGAAATAGCAGGTAGCACTTCTGTCGAAACAGACACTTCTTTTTCTACCTGTTCCATGTTTACCACATATTCTTTCAGCCACTTTTCTAGCTCATTTAGAACGGCACGCTCGACATATTCAAAACGTGTACCTTTGTTGCGACAGTTTACGTTACTGCATCTTATGTGTGGTGCTTGATGCACATATGGGCGCTTTACCATTGCAGCACCGCAAAAGCCGCAGCGGACTAAGCCAGCGAGGGGATTGGTAATTTTTAAGCCTGTACGGTTTGGTACAACAGTTTTATTTTGCAGATTGCGCTGGGCTTGCTGAAACATTTCTTTTGACACCAGTGGTTTATGCTTTCCTTCAACATCGACCCATTCTTCGCGAGGACGTATATAGCCGCTCCCTTTCTTTTTGTTTCGATATGTTTTTCGCCACTGCATGCGGCCGATGTAGACTTCATTTTTTAAAATAGCAGCAACGGAGTATGGTGACCATTGTTTACCGGCTGGAGAAAGAATTTTCATCTCATTTAATCGGCGAGAAATACGGCATGTTCCTATCTTTTCGTTGACATACCAGTGAAAGATGAGTCGTACGATTTCAGCTTCTTTCTCATTCGGTATGAGAATTAAATCTTTGCCACGATCATATCCATATGGTGGTTTTGTACCGATGTATTTTCCTTCTTTTACAGAAGCCAAACGGCCACGTTGGAGACGCTTATTAATAATCTTAAGCTCCCGGCGTGCTATAAACGCTTCAAACTCGGAATATTCCTCATCGAATTCGTCTTCCAGGTCATAGCTTTTCTGTGGTGTAATGATAAGCGTTTTTGATTCTTTAAATGCGGCAATGATTGTGCCTTGATCGCGCATGTCACCACGGCCTAATCGGTCGATGTCCATGCATAAGACGGCATCATATACACCATCTTCGACCTCGGTAAGTAATTTGATGACTTCAGGTCGGTCAGCGATACGTTCGCCAGACACAATTTCTTCATATATTTTGATGACATTATATCGGTTTTTGTACGCCAGTTCTAGTAAAGCTTTCTTATGTTTGCTAAGGGTTTCGGCTTCGCCCCGCATTTCAGCTTCAATGTCGGCGCGAGACTTACGCAGGTACATAGCAACGTGATTTAGGTCTTTCGGAAATTCACGCATGCCTTTTCCTCCTTTCTTTTGATACTGCTATCATTTTATGCTTAATGGATTACAATCATTTTTTTAAAGTTTAAAGCGGTTAAGCTGTTCTAAATGAATCGTGTTTTCTTTTATGTTTGAAAACTTCCAATGTTGTCCGCTCTGTCCATTCGCATATAGATGTACCGGGGGATGCAGAGATGGATGAACAAAAACAGGAGCGTAAGCCAGATTATGAAGGGAAACAAGGAAATACAAATATCCGGGTATATTTGTGCCGAATTCCAGCAAAAGAGTTTTGGTCCCGTGTAAACCCTGCAATCGCAAAGTGTTTGCAATTCCAAAAGCAAGACGGCTCTTGAAAAGGAGCCGCTATAAGACAAGCATAGCCTTGACAAAACATTTACAGGAACGATGGTGATTGGAGAACGCCTTAAAGAAGCACGAGAAGTCGTTGGACTAACGCAAGTGAACCTCTCTCCAATAAATTGGAGAGCTTCTCGCTTCATCGAGCCGACTATTGTCGCACTCTCCACGAAGGCTAGTTCCTAGCCTAGCGTGTCTTACGACACGTTTTGTAGTTGTTGTACTGCCCGTTTGAGAATGTTTTTGGCGGCATTTACATCACGGTCACATTCAAATCCACAAGAAGGGCAACGATGTGTCCGTACAGCCAATGTTTTCTTTACGATTTCATCACAGCTTGAGCATTGTTGACTTGTGTTTCGTGGATCAACCAGAACAACACGCTTACCAGCACTTTCAGCCTTGTAAGTGGTGAACTGCACAAGTTGATTCCACCCTGCGTCTGCAATACTCTTT
>NZ_FNDE01000020.1 GCF_900099925.1 Aneurinibacillus thermoaerophilus
TGAAAAAATGGCTCAGTGTCGTTCGATGGTTGGGATGAAAGCTCTCATGATGCAGATCGGTCAAGGTTCCCACAAATCCTTTCGTTGTCAGCGCATCGATAATATGAACGAGATGCTTCATGACCGGCTTAGAGAAATAAAGGGCCAGCCCCAACATTGCGAAAAACTTGTCGATTCCTTGGTGATGTGGTAGTCTATTCATGAGACATGAACCTCCTTGAGAATGGTTTGGTGACACATCTATTCTAATCAAGGAATCGGGTTCATGTCTCCTTTTTTGTTCGGATGTAAATTTATGTTAGTGAATTTGCTCATCTACAGTAATGAATTAAACATGACGATACCAGAAGGAAAAGTGACGGTATTTATCGGAAGCAACGGCTGTGGAAAATCCACCCTGCTCCGCTCTCTGGCGCGCTTATTGAAACCGAAATCCGGGTCTGTATTGCTGGACGGCCACAGCATTTCCCGTTTATCCACAAAGGAAGTAGCACGGCGTCTTGCCATTTTGCCGCAATCAACGGCAGCTCCCGAAGGACTCACTGTCCTGCAATTGGTGAAACAAGGCCGATATCCGTACCAAAGCTGGCTGCGCCAGTGGTCAGAAGAAGACGAAAAAATGGTAACCTGGGCGTTAGATGCAACACAAATGAGCGAGCTCGCCGAACAGCCGGTAGATTCCCTTTCCGGCGGCCAGCGTCAGCGGGCATGGATCGCGATGGTGCTTGCTCAAGGAACGCATACACTGCTGCTTGACGAGCCGACCACATATCTTGATATGACGCACCAACTAGAAGTGCTTGATATTCTTGCTGAATTAAACCGGAACGAAAAACGGACAGTTGTTATGGTGCTTCACGATTTAAACCTTGCCTGCCGGTATGCTGACCATATCGTCGCAGTGCAAAACCAGACCGTATACGCCGAGGGTGCTCCTGAGTCGGTGATGACGGAAGATTTGGTACGGGCGGTCTTTAATCTTGACTGCCGCATTATTAAAGACCCAATTTACGGAACGCCGATGTGCATTCCGTACAGTAAGCATGAACGAAAGCGAAATGCTGGCTAATAAAAAAACAAACCTCCGCCAACATAGCGGAGGTTTGTTCTCAGCCGTATATCGTTTCGAGCATGGCCGCACAACTTTCGTTCGAACTGGTTTTGTACCCGTGCTGCTCCAACACTTGTGCAAGTGCCGATAGGAAGAGAAGAACATTGCGCGGCTGACAAGAATAGCCCATCAAACCGATGCGCCATACTTTTCCTTTGAGTGCTCCCAATCCGCCGCCAATCTCAATGCCGAACTGTTCCAGCAACTGCTTACGCACTGCCGCTTCATCAATACCTTCCGGGATGCGCACAGACGTAAGCTGCGGCAAGCGGTATTCTTCTGCCACATGCAACGACAATCCCATCGCTTCTAAACCGGCCTGAAGCGCCTTCCCGAATTTCCAATGTCGCTCCCACGTCTGTTCCAGCCCTTCCTCCGCTACCAAACGCAGCGCTTCGCGCAGGGCGTAATTCATGCTAATCGGAGCTGTATGATGGTAGAAACGCTCCTGTCCCCAGTAATTTTGAAGCATGGATAGATCAAGATACCAGCTTTGCACCTTGGACGTACGTTTCGCCAGCGCTTCCTGCGCCCGTTTGCTGAACGTTACCGGTGAAAGGCCCGGCGGCGCGCTTAAGCATTTTTGCGTTCCGCTGTAGCACGCGTCTACTTCGTTTTCATCTATCCCCACTTTGATTCCACCGAGCGACGTTACCGCGTCCACAATAAAGAGGGCATCGTGTTCGTGCACAAGTCGCGAAATTTCGAACAATGGCTGAAGGGCGCCGGTCGATGTCTCGGCATGCACGACCGCTACTGCCTTAACACCAGCATGCTTTTCAAGCGCTGCTTTTATTTGCTCTGGCTGGATGATCTCGCCCCACGGTGCCTCCACTCTGATGACTTCAGCACCACAACGTTCCGCTACATCCGTCATCCGCTCGCCAAAAAGGCCATTGACACCGATGATAACCTTATCGCCCGGCTCCAGTATATTTACAAACACCGTCTCCATCCCAGCGCTACCAGTGCCCGACATCGAGAGCGTAAGCTCATTCTTTGTTTCAAAAACCATTCTGATTAGCTCCATCGTTTCGTTCATAATTTGTAGAAAAGACGGGTCCAAATGACCGACAAGCGGCATTGCCATCGCCTTCAGTACGCGCGGATGAACATCGCTCGGCCCCGGCCCCATTAAAATACGGCTTGGCGGATTTAATTCTTTATACATCTCTCTCATCCTTTCCTATGTATGATGGAAAAAAGGGGGGTTCGCTTCTAAAAATAGTTTATCCCTTCCATTCAAAAACATCAAACAATTTCAACAATAAAATCGACAAAGCCCGCTTGAAAATTCTTTCAAGCGGCCGCTCGTTCCTCATGTTCAATGCTAGCTATAGGGTCTTTATCCAATATTTCATCATTTTCATTCGGGTCGATTCCCTTTATTATATAAATTACGTGATTGAAAAACGAGAAAGGAGGATTATCATGCTTATCATTACCTTTATCCTCTTACTAGGCTTGTTTTTTGGAATCCGCCGTGCATACCGCAACACATTCGATGTACAAGTGCAAAAAGTAGAGATTCCACTGGACTTGCCGCAGAATAAAGAAATAAATATTCTGCACCTTTCCGACATGCATCTTGAAAATCTTTCGATCACACCTCAAACTCTGTATGAAAAAGTAAAAGATTTAAATATAGATC
The DNA here is from genome assembly GCF_900099925.1 of Aneurinibacillus thermoaerophilus. Taxonomy (GTDB): domain Bacteria; phylum Bacillota; class Bacilli; order Aneurinibacillales; family Aneurinibacillaceae; genus Aneurinibacillus; species Aneurinibacillus thermoaerophilus. The sequence continues at coordinate 2,763 of NZ_FNDE01000020.1, forward strand.
TTATTGCCCTGACCGGGGATCAGCTTGAGCGTCAGAAAAATATCCAGCCGTTCATGGAATACATTAAGGTGCTGAAACAACTCAATGCGCCTCTCGGCATTTACGTTGTCTTTGGCAACCATGACTATCTGCTGCACAAGCACCATCTTGAACTCTTCCGCAAAACGCTGGAGAGCCATGGTTGCATTGTTCTGCAGAATGAAAACAGAGTCCTACAACTGGGTGATACTGTGCTTAACATCATCGGCATTGATGATTTCAGCACCCGTCGAAGCAACATTGCCAAATCGTATGAAGGGGTTAAAACAGGCATCAATCTTGTATTAACCCATGATCCGAATGTCGTGCTTCATATGGATGATGTGCCTTACGATTACCTTCTCTCCGGCCATTTCCATGGCGGCCAAATCCACTGGCCGAAACCTTACCACTTGGTAAAAATGGGGAAGTTGGCTAGAATGAAGATTATCAAGGGCCTGCATTACCGAAACGGGAAACCTTACTACATCAGCGAAGGATTAGGGCAAACCGGGGTGAATATTCGTACAGGTTGCCGTCCGGAAATTACGCTCCATACGCTTAAAGGAAAAGAAAGCGAAAAAATAACACGTGCCAGCTAAAAGTCTCTAAACGTGTGAATCGTTTGGGGACTTCTTTTTATTCCACTAGTTCCTTTATTTTCTCCCAGGCCATTCCTTCCTTATCTTGATGATAGCGTTCAATTATTTTCATCCAATTGCTTCGTTCTTCTTCGTTCTGCAAAACGTTTAGTATTTGTGTTTCATACGGCGAATGGGATAAAAGTCTGTATACCAATTTTTGTGATTCCAGGTAATGCAGGTTCACTTCTTCCTGACCGGGCAAAACGGAATGGACGAAGATGGGAAGTTTCTTCCACAAAGCTTCGCTTATCGTTACGCCTCCTGGCTTGGTAATGATAGCGTCCACTTGTTCGTACCAATCATTCATCTGCTTTCTCGATGAAATAAAGGAAAGCGGTTGAATATGTTCCATTTTCCAAGAAGCAATCTCATGGAAAAGCTCTTTATTATGGCCACAAAGAATAAAATAGCGAAACTCGGTAGCATGCTTCATTTTTTGCAATAGAGAAAGAATGTCGCCCAGTCCGTTACTTCCTCCTGATATCAATATTTTGTAAGGCGGAGATACAGGAAATTTCCTATCGGTCGTGTGAAACTGCTCATCTACTGGGATACCGGTTATGTGAATTCGTTCCTCAGGTATATTGTACTTTCCCATGAGTTCGTTCTTTAGTGAACTAGCAGGAACAAAATGGAAGTCAATTCCTCGACGTCCCCAAATTTCGTTAATAAAAAAGTCAGTATACACATTAATGGCAGGCGTAAAGATTTTCCCCTGTTCTTTCAGCCTGCTTATTAAAAAAGAAGGAAAAGCATGGGTACAAACCAACAAATCCGGTTTTTCTTCACGAAGCAATTGTTCCATTTTGTCCTGAAATAGTCTTTCATACCATGCTAATTGGTAATTTTTTATGCCGCTTGCCGAACAGGCGCAATGCTGATACGTCCATTTATACGTCTGCGGCGCGTAATAAATCCACCTCATATATATACCGGTCACTATTTTTTCTAAGTGTCTGTTCGCATACCACAAAAAATCGATTTTTCGGCACGAGATTCCCTCCGCTCTTTTTTCCAATGAGCGCATAAGGGCATCGGCGACTTGATGGTGACCTGAAGGAAGTTGCAATAATGGAAAAAAAAGAACTTTTTTCATGCTTAGTATCAGACTCCTTTATATTCATTGGGAAAAAATTGTGATGCATACTTACTCTCGTTGCTACGCATTAATAAGAAAAAAATTGTCTCATCATCTGTTACACCAGCATGAAAGGAGGCATCTGCATTGGGAACGTGGATTCAACTCTGGTCATTTATAGACAAATTTTATTTTTCGTGTTCTCAATTAGAATATGTAAACAGAAAAGAAAAAAACATTTTCCGCGTCAAGCTTATTCGTTATCACGGGCAACATCTCACTCTTTCGGATGGAACACGTATATGTCCCAACGATCTTCTTCTGAAAATACATCTCCATAATTGTTTGCTTATGGACGAGATGAAAAACATTCTAAACGACACAAAACGAGCCCTGTATGTTTATCATCGTGTGCAATCCTCGCTGCCCGAGCTGGCCCATTTTATTTTTAAACACCCACAGAGAGACAACATTAAAGGCATCATTGGCATTACCATGCTATCCCGCGGGGTAAGTCGCCTAGGATTCGAGGTAAAGGATATTCAAAACCGCTATTATCGAAATATGAAGCAATTATATATGAAGCCAATGTTTATTTTATGCCATCCGGATAAAAAAGGAGTTTTTAGACAAAAAAATCCAGTTCCTAAGTTCCTTCTGATGTCAAAGGAACAAATATTTAATAAATATTTACAAGCACAGGACTTACCCACATAATAGATAATAACACCAAGCTGTAGGTCGTTCGCAGCGGATACGAAAGAAAAGCGCGACTCCCTGGCTGTGGTTGATCTCTTCTTTTGTATCCTTATTTTCTTCTGTCATTGTACTCGCATTGCGCTACACGAATGAGCCATTTGCTACAAACAACGGGCTTCGATGGGCAACTTATGAGTGGGTATTCATACATTTCATGGCCCTAAAAACAAAAAAAGTCTTTTGAAGGAAAGAAAGAGGCTAAACCCCCGCTCCTTTAAAGACTTTTTTATATTCATGCATTCACTTATTTCAATTGTTGAAAAACTATACATTTAGTTTGATTAGCGCTGTACAGCACCGGACATCGGTTGTACATTCACCGGCACTTTATTCATATTGTGCATGCCTCCAGCATTGACATGATACATAATGTAGTATTGTCCTGCTTTATCAAACGTATATGTAATCGAGTAGACCCCGTCTCCCGTTTTCTTGGCGGCAATCATCTGTTTCTTTTCTTGATTTTCTTGTCCGATTTCAAATTTAACATCTTCCGCATCATTGACCGGTCGTTGCTTCTGCGTGATTCGAGCGGAAATCTTCACCGGTTGTTTTTCTTTCACGCTTTCGGGCATAATCGTAAGCGAAACCTCTACTGGTACCGGCTTCTGCCTTTCCTCTGGCGTGCTATTCTGGCCACACCCGATTCCCCCCCATACAATTAACAAAAGCATAAAACCAAACAAAACTTTCGACATTCTCACTTTCCTACATTCACCCTTTCCAGCATATATAACGATATTGATATACAAAATGCATCTGTCTACTTATTTCTCGATGTTCTCTATGCTCCATCCGCTATTCATATCGTTCCTGACTCTACTGCTAATATGATTGCCATAAATAAATCTTATCTCCGACCTTGATTTCACCCGTCTTAATCACAGAAGCGTAGACTCCGAAATAATTGTTCCGCTCCCGAACTACCGTTTTTAACAGAGAAGGATCAAACGCGCACGTATCGGGGTTAATCGTGATCATCATGCACCGTTCACAATGCCGCTTTATTTCCAGCTCCGCTTCCCCCATCATCATTCGCTTCCCGAACCAATGGTCTTCTGCAAATGGAATATTTTCGTACATGGCGATAAGAATATTAGGTCGAAAACGTCTGTGATCCACTTTATCTCCCCATAATTCCTCAAGTTTGGCAAGCGAAGCGTCTGTAGCAAGCAAAACATTCTCTTCTTCAATCGCTCCCAATGGAATATGGTCTGGAGAATACTGTATCGTTGAAATGCTTCTGCCTGACTTCTCCTCCAATTCTTTCGTTAATGCTTCATCTCCCCAAAAATACGTTTTTCCGCTGGGCGATGTAATCTTAACCTGTGGAAACTTCTCCAGACTCTCTTGCCCGATAAATTCCGCCTGATAGCCAATCATCGCCGGAAGCTGCGTGGCTGTCAAAAATTGGCCGGGTCTCGTTCCATCCAAAAAAGCATGACTGCGATCCCCATACAACCCATAAGGCTGGATCGTTGTCTTCCGTACGCTTTCCCCCCGAAATGACTTCACGGGATGGCGAATAATTTCTTTAATTTCCCCAATCAGCATCTTTATTATCCTTTCAACAACATTTTTTCTAAATATAATCTTATCAAAATTTTTCATTTAATTGTAAGAATTACTACTATCGAGCGATTTGCAAAACGCTCTTCTTACATAAACCAAGTTATCGGACACAGCAAAACAGTTGATCTGGATGAACCGGATCAGCTGCTTTAGTTTTACATTTTACGTATTATCGGACGTATTAAAAATAAATATTACGCTTAGTATTATGATTTTACAACAGGAATTTGGATTTCAGTAACGTGTTTATCTTCATTAGACGTTGACCAGTATCCCTCAAGGTGTACTTCTCTACTAGGTCCTGCAATTTCATATCCGTTCATTTCCATCCACTTCTGAATAGCCGTGTAAGCATCAGCTAATTTATCATTATTACCTTTATGGATAACACAAGCCATCCTCTTGACCGCTTTTAATTTCCTGATCTTGATTCTTTCTGATTCAGGCAGATTACCCATAACAGGCACTGCAACTTCAATATTTACATCATTTTCACTGTCGTCAGAAGAATAATAAACCGCAATAGGAGAAACAATTTTTACATTGTGATGATTTAATAAGAATTCCAAGCTTAATTTAAATATAGATGATCTTCAGTCCTTCTTCCCTGATCCTATCCCTGAAAATGGTATAGAACTCCGCGATGAAACGATAAAAAGAAAGCAAGATAACTTGAACATGCTAAAAAGTCTGGTGCCTAATGTAATTAAGTAATCATAAGTGTAGAATAAAATATCATTTCAAAAACTTTCATTATAGATTATCCGTTATAAAAATTAAAAATTTTCGCCATGATTGATTATCTATTTTCAATAATTTCGCTTACGTTAATGAGAAAAACCGGGCATGCGCCCGGTCCTTTTTACTTCTTAACATCTTCAAGCCTATAAATTTGACCATGTACTCCCTCGTAATATTCAGGGTACATTTCCCCCCCACACTTTTCACAACTAAACTGGGGAGGGACCGTAAGGTCCCCATCATCCATCGCATCAAAAGAGCGGACCGTATCATACGGAATTCCTTCTGTTTCATTGCACACCAAACAGACGTAATTGACCTTGTTTTTCGCTCGAAGAAATCGAGATACGGTGATTACGCCTTGCTTCTTGTGTTTTTTCTTCTTTGACTTTGCCATGTTCAATCTCCCTCGTTAGATATCTCCTTGCCATGTCATCGACAGCGTATCTTACTTTTAATTCGCCGCCATGCAGCCATACTTCTCCCTTGTATTCATAATAACATTGGCATCGAGGGCATATCATTGGATCTTTCCCTGTTCCTTCTTTAATCCGCTCTCTCCATGTTCTCCTTCGGAGAATCTTTCGCACATTTACAATCCATTTTCGTACTTCTTTTTGCCATACAGATACAAGTCTCTTGCACATTGCTTTTAGTTTCCGGGAATATACACCGTAATGACGGATAACCTTAAACTGTTCATCTGGAATATGACGAATTAAACGGGAAATAAACTCCTCAACAGAAATCGTTTCCCGCTTTTCTTTCTGCTCTTTTTTGTCATAATACCGAAAGGTAACAAATTCGCCGTCATACTCCTCAATACGATGTAAAGCAATCGCAGGACGACGAATATAACGTCCGATATACTTCAACTGCTCCTTTACATTTCCTTTCTGTTTAGGAGCATATACATAAAAACCCTCGGCATTTGCCGAATACGCTTTTTGTAGCAAAGGTTGAATCTTTTTCTTTTCTATCTCACTTACTGTACGGCGAATAAGTTTTAAGACAACCACTTGCCACTGCTTTCTCAACATGGAAAACGGAATATAATTATATACCTTCCATTCTCCATTTTCTTTCATACCTCTCATGGTAACGAGCATATGCACATGGGGATTAAAATTAAGGCGGGAACCAAACGTATGTAAGCCAGCAATAATACCAGGTGTTACTCTAAACTTCTTTTTAAACCAGCCCTGCACCAGTTTAACTGCTTCATCCATGAAAGGTTTTAGCATCTCACGATGCTGTAAAAAGATATTCCGTAATCCTTCATCTATCGTAAAAATAACATGTCGATGACATACTTGAAACATATCTTCTGCCAATAAGCGTCCCCACTCCTCGGTTTCCCCATTGGAGCAACTTGTACAAAATCTTCCCTTGCAACGAAAAGTCATTTTCCGAACATGATGACACCCTTCACATACAAAGAGTTTAAAGCCATTCTCAGATGTACCACATGTACGAAATTTTTCAATTTCTTTAATCACATTTGGACGTATACGATTTCCATACTTTTCAACAAATCGCTTCCAGTGTTGACGCTCATCAAAAAAAATACGTTTCAAAATATTTGTCTCCATACCTTCATCTTACAATGAATCCAAAAAGAAAGGGACCTTCCGGTCCCACTTTTCCACTTTAAAGCAACATATACTTTCTTATACGATAAGAAAAGCAGTAGCCCTTTGCCCTGGCCATCAGAAATGTTGTTTATTAAGAAGAGTCAAAAAAATGGCCTTATGACAAACAAAATTAATTCCTGGCTATGATAGGCGACAGGAACCGATTAGTTTAAGATGGGAGTTTAACGATTTTAGTACGAATACAGCACGCATGATGGGAAAACGATAAGAAAAAAACCGTTCACTGCATGGAATGCTCGGCTTTATTCACGCCTTTATTGAAAAAAATTTAATTATCGACGAAAACAATCGGGTAGCATGCATGTGATTTCAGCATGAAAAGAGGTAGGTTTTATGAAAATGTTAAGAGTTTTTTTGCATAAATTTATAAAACTGGGAATCATCTGGATTGTTGTTTCTGTTTTTGTTCTCATTCTATGTACCCTAACCGCTTATTCTTCAAATGAACAGAAAGCCTCTTACGAAATCCGTATCAACCTGTGGCACCAGGATCTTCAGCTTCTTGAAGGGGGGAAAGCAATCAAGACGTTCAAAGTGGCTCCCGGTACCCGAGATACACCTTCCCCCGTAGGGACCTTTCGTATTGTTTCAAAGAGTACGGGATGGGGCGGCGGGTTTGGAAGCTGCTGGCTCGGATTAAACGTACCATGAGGAAAATATGGAATACATGGCACGAACAAACCTCATCTGATCGGTCAAAATGTAAGCCATGGCTGTTTTCGTATGCGAAATCGGGATATCGAGGAACTGTATGAAAAGGTGCCGGTCGGAACAATAGTGATCGTAGAAGGGCCGATTACCGGTCATAAAGATTTGACCTATCACGTCCTGGTACGCGGTTCGCGTGGCACGCTAGTTCAACTTGTCCAGAATCATCTTCGGGCTGCCGGCTTTTATCATGGTACATGTCACGGCATTTTTGATCGGAGTACAGAACAAGCCGTGACTCAATTTCAAAAACAGAGTAACTTGCCTGTAACGAAACAAATTCATGAGACCGATTTGCTGTACTTAGGCATTATTGAATGATAAGTTTTAGAGCTGCGGTATAAGCAAAAGCAGCCGTTCCTTTTCCAAACGGGCTGTCCTTATGCAGATCCTAACTAATGTAAATGTAAATTAAAACAGCTGATCGGGTTTTGTCCAGGTAGCTGCTTTTTTGTGTTCTATAATCTCCGTTATGGTGCGACAAGCAAGTCGCTTTCTTATATACAGTGCAACACCGGTCTCATTTGCTGGTATGCTGCTAGCCTAGTCGCAAAGGCTATCTCTGCCCGAAACAGCGTCTCTAGCAATGGAGGGGTTGGTTGCATAAGGGAAATGCGGAAACAAAGGATGAGTGCATCATCCGGAATACTGCTAGGAGAAGATGGGTAAGGCTGTACCTTACGGTACAGCTTGCGGTGACCGAAAGTGAAGGTTTGTAAGCTTCGTAAAGATTAGCTTGGGATCATGCACAGCGTAGCCCAGGTATTCGTAAGAGGAAAAGCGGAGTCATAACGCCGCTCTGATGTGACCCACATCTTGCCCGGAGTAAAGAACCCACCTGTCCCCTGACACTGAGTGTTATTATAAAATCTGCTTCGCTACACACACTAAAGCCAAGACTATTTATTTATGACGGGAGGATGCCATATCATACAAAGTACTGTTTCTCATCCTTATCCTGAGCCTTCTCTGCCCCCCTTTCTCCGTCCAGGCTGCGTCTCCCGGAGCATCGGAGACAGAAGCATCAGCCCGGGAAAGACAATTGTTGTTTGAACATATGCAGGCCATCACCGGAATTCCATGATACTTTATGGCGGCTATTGATCAATATGAGCGGAACATCCACAAAAATTCAAAGAAAAAAGCAGACACATCCTTTTCCCATACTTCGTCGCATAAAACCGGTATTGTATTTGCGCCGGAGATATGGAACGGATTGCTAAACCCCAATTCTGAAGACACTAATCCATCAAGCATTGCTTTTTTTGGCGGAATAGGCAAAGACGGGAACAGAGTCGGCAAAGCCGATGCAGCAAACGATTTAGACGTCGTATATACGATGGCCAGCTACCTCAGTGGATTCGGCTATACTGAAGATGATATTCGGATCGGACTCTGGCATTACTATTCACGCGAAAGAAACGTGGAAATTATTTCAGAGCTGGCAGCTCTTTTCCAGCATCATCAGCGACTGAATCTGACAGGCAGCGCATTTCCTGTGCCTCTCCACTACAATTACAGCTATCGCAGTACATGGGGCGCTCCCCGCGGCTGGGGGGGACGTCGCATTCATGCCGGAAATAGTACGCGTGGGGGCAGGTGTCATATTTGAAGAGTCGGATATAACTCCATTTCCAGGTCACGCCGTTCTCTCCTTCATCTTTTGCAACTCTCGCTGAATGGTCCCTTCCAAATCCGCCGCTTTCTCTTCGTTCCGAATTGCTTCTACAAGTTCGCGAACGATGACATCAGCTCGTTTGGCCCATTCCGCCCACAAATCCTTGGGGAGCTGATGCATCTTCACGGCGCGCTCCCAAAGACTTTCAATGCCGGTATCTTTCTCGGTTTTCCTGACGAAATCCTCCGCTGCTTTTTCATTCGCCAGGTATTTGCCAATCAGAAGGACATGGAACGCTTCCTTCGATTTCTCAGACGTGAATAGTTGCCACTCCCGCCATGCCCACTGAAGAACCGCGCGTGCATAATTCGGGTTGGTGTGAAACATTTTCCCGTCGATCTTCCCGAGAAAGCCCATCAGTTTCCATTGGTGTGCGGAAAGCTTCATCGCAGGATGATCTTCCCATGTCTTTTTCTTCCGCTTTTTCCTTCGGGCGGCTTCGTGTTTTGGCCTTGTATTCATCGATCACTTGTTGTTCGCCTTTTCCCTCCAGAAGACCGATGAATTTGGCCACGCCCCCTTTTTCCTGGCAGCGAAAGCAGTGAAACGTATTCTTTACCGGATTTAGGTAAAGATGGAACCTTCAGTCCAGATAGTTATTCATGGAATCTCCTTTCTCTGCGATGACCAATTCACTAGAACGGCAAATTGTCAGTTGTAATATCGATCAGTTTTCTTGAGCAAGTAAACGGATCGGCAAATGGATCTCTAGGGGCAATGGCTTGGTTGCTGCTTGCCCGTACGAGTATCCTCTGCTTTTTCAAGGAAACAAACACCGTCCGCCACAACCTCTGTCATGTATACCTATCGTCCTTCCTGGTTTTCGTATAATCGGGTTTGCAGCCTTTCATTTACTTAGAACCGAAGAGATTGAACCCGTTGTTAGCTCTCATGGTGTTTTTGACTCAGACGATGCTATGTTCATCGAATATGTGATATGCGGAGGTGCAAAAGTAGTCATATCCAATGACCGAAGTTTGACAAAACTCCATGAGTACGTCACAGATGAAGAGGGGAAATGACTCATCCAAAAGATTGAGCTTTTGACCCTGAAGGAATTTGTAAGTAAATACAGCCTGTCATGAGTATTTCATTAGGCACAGGAAACCAAGATTTTTCAACCTCTAAGATTAGGAAGTCTTTTTTTATTTTGTCCTGCGTCCGGGCATATCAGTAGCATGGGATGAGAAATCGGCTGAAAGGAGAAGATATGAATCGAGTCATCTTGATTGGTAATTTGATATCGCCAATATTTTTTTGTGCAATTCTTACCCCTACAGCCAAACATCGGCACCGACGAGTTACAGTCAGGTGAACCGAAACAGTAACCAAATAGTACTACGTTTTCCTTACAAAAACATAAAAGAAGAGTGCCCATGTCTGGACACTCTCGTCCTTCTTGAATCCTTTCTCCACGCATATACATGTTCTTCGCGTTGAAGAACCTTACGTGTATAGACAAGGCTCTCTCCCCAAACCGTTCATTCAAATAACCAGCTGCCGCCTGCGCCGCGAACCTGTTAATAATTAACCGCTGCGGCTCAGACGCGATCAAGCCATTTTAGAGGGAGCGATCCCGTCCTCAGCCTCCAGTATATCCGGGAAACGGCGTCAGAACGGTTTTTCCGTTCAATCTCAATCCGGCTGCCACTTGCCCCGTTTATCCGGCATTGGCTTAGCGCTGCCGCTCGTCCACCCACTCTTTCTCGTCGCCGGCATGCTTGCTCCCCCGGAAGTAGCCGATATGATCTTGGTCCGATTTACGTTCCCTACCGTAAACCTCCGCAAACTCCTCATCCCATCACCTCGCGATCCAACGCCCGGTACCGGATCGCTTCCGCCCTATCCAGGCTCCCCTCTATACGATGGTGCTGCACTTTACTACAGTTCGGATAGAAAACATCGTTCATGTTCTGCTCAACCGTCTGCTCGATTTGTTTGTTGTGGTTGTAGCTGCAGTTTCGGTTTAGGTGTCGATGTCGTACTTTTACCCGATCCCGGCTCGTTTTTCTTCACAACTTCAGCATGGAAACCATCTTCTTGGGCATAGTTTTCGATCGACCCAATGCCAACATCAGATTTTTGGGCTTTCGATTGGATCTCACGGTACTTGTCAACGTTTTGCCGTCAGGCAGGTAAACAGCGACTAGTGTCAGCTCTTTCTCCAGCGGATAGGGTATAGATTTTCTTTTTCCATGCGATGTGAATTCGGTTCAGTTTCGTATGACAATGTGGGCACACTTGGATTTCTGATCGGAAATAAGAGGTTTTCTCCGGTATCAATAGGTGACAAAAAAATCCTCGAGGAAAGGAAAATCCTGCATGTCAATTTGACTGCCTTAGAAAAAAATCCCCCCCTCTGTTCTTCTGATACCAGCTTAACAAGATAAGGGGTAATTACTCAAAAAACAATTATTGGGCTTTATAAGAACGTCATGTGGAGGATTTCACCACGTTGAATGTTCGGCACAATTGACTCCTTCTATACTTGATAAAAACGTTTGTATACATAATTCACGCAACTTTCTGTCATCCATTGAATATCCGTAGCTATTTATATACCTTGTACGAATATTTTTCACTCTTCTTTGTAACTCGCTAACAGATAATCGCTCACGAATTGCATCATCCATAACAGAAGCTAGTTCAACCATATCTTCAGCATGTGCACCATGACGCGTTATTTCGTTAACTCCAAGTCGTAAAGCTAATTTACCACGGAAGCTTGGAAGGGAATTATATACATTTACTCGTATCCCAACTTTGTAAAGTCTTTCACTAGCCTCATAAGAAGAAATGCCAGTATTATCAGTACTCAGCCATATTTGATGTCCGATAGTGTAACCACGTTCTTTTCCCTTAACATCGTATCCAAGATGATATAACTCATTAGCCAAAGTCTTTGCGTTACCTACAATTCGGTGTGCGTAATCAAAACCACCACAATTTTTAAATTCTAGCAAAGAGATAGCTAAACTTGCTACAGCTCCAAAATGATGGCTACTTACTATATAAGATTGAACCTCTTTGAACTTTTGCTCAATTTCTAAATTATTTGTAAAAAATACTGCCTTTTGAGGACCTGGAAAAGTTTTATGAGTAGACCCTCCGAAAGAGTCAATCCCCAGTACTAGGGGGTTTTTCATTACATTACCAAAAATCAAACCAAGCCAATGGCTTACATCGACATGAATGATTGTTTTGGGAGATGTCTCCTTTACTGACTGCACGAGTTTTTCTAGATCAATTGGAAAGAGGCAGTTTGATTGATCCACATATACAAGATGGACATCTCTTTCCAGTAATTGAGTTTTTAATAAATCAAAGTCAATACTGTGTTCATCCGGTCCAGTCATAAAATTCACTTTTAAGCCTAGACTTTCCGCAAGATCTTTAGTTGCAAAGTGCCCACCTTGTTCTGGCGAGACAGTTAAAATATTTGCTCCAATGCCACCACCTAGTGCTTTCAATACAATTAAGCCGCAATTTAAACCGGATAGAGGACGAAGATTTACATACTGTGCTTTTCCTAGTTCCTGCAATAATGGGATTGCTACTTCTGTTTCAAGTCGATGAACCTCTTGAGCTCCTCGAAAAAACCACTCGTTCCATTTTTGTTTGTCATTAAAAAAATAGCGATTATAAAGATCTAACAGGAGTGGCAACCTAGAAAGCGTAGTTGCTTCATTTTCACTCGGTACTAGATTTATTGTCTTGTACTTATTACTCTCACACTCACGTAACATGTCTACAATTTCATAGATATTCATGGGGGATCCTCCATTTGAAGTTTTTTTAATAACTCATCTCAAGATACCATAGTTAATATTTAATCCCCTACACTTTAATATCTTCCAAAATTATACAATCACTTTAAATCCTCTGCTATTTATTGATAACACAATTTATGCAAGTTCCAACCAAGTAGAGGCTCGTAAGATAGTCAACCAATACAGGTGAGGCTGTCCTTGATGTCTTGTCATCACAATTCTCGTTACTAAAAAGTTTATTCTTACCTTCACTATTTAAAAATTGTCTACAAATAACAGAAAGCATAAATATTAAAGAAGTAAATCTAAGTAGATAGTTTTATTCCAACCCCAACAATCGCTAAACGCGGCATTTCTATTTTCAATTTTCCAGACTGTTCGTATACTGCAATTTTAGAAACCCCAAAATCTTTATCAAGTCCTACCTTTTCGTAATCATATTGAAAAATTTCTTTAGCTCGTTCGTAGATAAAATTTAGGGCATTTTCCTCATTCATTTGCTCTTTTAGGCGATAAAGCCCATACATTTCCATAAGATATCTCGATAGATTTTTTCGTAACTCGGGTTCAGATTTACCGCTTATTATGAATGGGTCATAAACATAGTGGACATTAACTGATCTAAATTCAGCTTCAATAAGATAACTTGCAATCTCTTCCCTAGTAAAATGCGGTACATCGTGTCCAGTGTAAGAATATCGGTCAACTATCTCTTTAAACCATCTTGCTACTGGAGAACCTTCTTCAAAATCATGAAGAACAAAACGTCCACCATACTTTAAACCCTTCCTTGCAAACTATCAATCGCTGGGCTCTAGGAATATGATGCGTACCATATGCTAAAATAACACCATCCATGCTTCTGTCCTTTAAAAGTAATTGTTGAGCTGGTTGCCATAATGCAGGAATCCCGTACTCTACTGCACCTCTTATCATTTCTTCAGACAAATCGCTCGTCAATATATTAGGGATAGACGATTCAGGAAGTAATTGCTTTAAAGCTCTTACTAAAACACCATCCCCACCAAGAGCATCCAGTATAAGATCGTTGGGTAATAAATTCTCAAGGTTTTCTTCTGAAGCAACTAAACGAAATAAATTAAGAATACCAATCGCTCGTACAACCGGGATACGCTGCGCTAATCGATACACATCTCCACGTCCTCCTTCCTTTTGAGATTCAAAATCGGAATTGTTCTCTGCATAAAAGTGGATATCTGTCGCAACTCGTTTGATTCGTTCTAGATCTACACAATTAGCCAAAGAAGGAGAGATTTCTTTTAAACGAGCAAGTTGTTTCCAAAGCTTTTGCTCATTAGCAGAAGTATTAAGAACTTTAACATCCATGGTATTCACCTGCCTAAATATTTTATAAGTGAATTAATTTCTACTAAAACTTTTTTATGAGTATAAATTTAAAATTAAAGTGACACGTCTATTCTATAAAAAACTTTCTTTGTAATTGAAAATACATCTTTCCATCTCGAAGAACGCTAAAAAGCGATTGTTATAGAACAGATGTTAGGTATTAACAGGATTTTTAAATCCCGAATTGTCCTCTTAGCTTAGAGATTAATTTTAAGGACAACATCTTCGAATAATTCATGATTCAACCGAATTTTTCATCTAGAGTAGTGTTTACTGTATCTTCCTCAAGAAATTTGAAATATGGGAGAAGAATGCCGATAACGGCAGCAATAAACACCAAGCAGCCAATTGATAAGTAACTTAATCGAACACTATATCCCTCAGAAAAATGCCCTCCAAAATATACTCCTAATGGCATTACACTTCGGATTATTAATAATCGAACTGAAAAAACCTTCCCAAGCATCTCATTCGGAACACTGCGCTGATATATGCTTGTACTATGTACGTTAAAAAATGGAGTTGACATTCCAGCAATAATCTCAAGTACAACAGCTTGCCATATTTCATAAACAAAACTAAGTAGAACAAAAGAAAGTCCACCAATAGCAATAGCTCCCAACATAAAGCGGCGTCTATTTTCTGATATTTTTATACGCGGAACAAAGAAACTACCTACTAGATACCCTGCTGGAAAACCGGACAGAAATAATCCTAATTCGAAAGAGCTCCCGGCTAAATCATCCGTAACAAAAGGAACATTCAAAACCATCGTAACGCCTACAGCAAATTGAATGAATGCTGCAAAAAATCCTAGCCAAACTAGATGCTTTTGATTGAGAAAATAGGAAATACCGCCTTTTAACTCTTTAAACCAGGCTAATCTCACTTGTATGTTTTCCGAACTTTTCTCATGCACCCAAAGTAAAGAAGTAGCACTCAATAAAAAGCATAAACAAACGATATAGAGTGTATTTGTAACACCGATCACAACGGAGATGATACCACCTAGAGTTGGTGCAAGAATACTCATTAGTCGTACGGTACCATCTATATATGCATTTACATTAGTTAATTCATTTTTTTTAAATAGGGTAGGTGAGATTGCTAAACTTGCTGGCACATAAAGAGGTTGAATAATTCCGAGAACAAATTGAACAACAAAGAGATTCCAAACATGGATCTCGTCGAATAACAACATGAAAATCGGAACCAAAAACACAAGGCCACGAGACAACTGAGAGAAAACCATAATTTTTTTCCTACTCCAGATATCTATAAAAGGTCCAATTACAAGTTGTATCAGGAGTGAAGGAATAAAGTAAATAAGCCAGAGCGTACCCATCTCTATTTTCGAGCCCGTGAGATTATATAGAATTAGGGAGTTACAAAACGCCCCTAAAGCCCCTCCTAATTCAGAAACTGCCTGGCCAATCCAAAGAGCTAAGAAGGTTGGATTGGTGAAGAGTGAACGAGGTTTCAACTTTGCTACATTCCTTTCTCAAGTTAATTTAGCAACTGCTTCTCTAAAATAAGCGATGCGGAATCCTAAACTTAGCAGTCAGTTTTTGTTTGTAAAATCAATATAAAAATCATAAATATTCATGAAACAACTTAACAATGTCAAAACCACCATTTTTGGAATCATATGGATCCGGATAGAAAATGATAGGGGGCGAACGGACACTCGCTCCCCAATAGGCTTTTTGATTCTAAAGTATTGACAAGAATACATTCAAATTAATTCCATGGTATTTTCTCTTGTGTAGTCCCCTTACTTTGCGATGTTTGTCACAAAATCTTTCTATTACGAACTCCCATTCAACTTGTCATTATTTGATACTTGAAAATATTACGGCTGGAATTTTAACAAAAATTTTTTTAAGTTATTTTTAATAACTGAGAAATATCATCTAAGATTTCCTTTACTCGTTTAGAACTTCTATCTTTTACTATTATAAACGCGTCAGTGTCATCCATATTGAGTCTGTGCAATTTTGGTAATTGACCAATAGAAGGTAACTGCTGGTATACGATAGCCTCACCGTAAAGTTGTAATATCAGATCGAGGTTTTCTAATTTTTGGATCGGTTGATCTGTTTCAGCATTTATAAAAAGAATTCCAGTATGCCATGTTCTGTTCAATTCATGCTGACAGCTTCGGTAGATAAGATGTTCAGCCCATACTTGTTCCATAGATATACCCTGTGATAATCCCATTAGTAAGGGAATTTGAGCACCGGGTATACGCGCTCCCACTTCTCCAATTAATAAGCGTCCTTTGCGATCAATCATGTACTCAATATGAGCGAAAGAGTGGGTAATGTTCAGGGCCTCAATTGCTTTTTGACCATATATTCTGATCGCCTGATCCAATTCCTTTGGCAAGTCATGACGAATATAGATCCGTTGACCTCCCGGGCGAGCAGCTGTTTCCAAAACAAGTGGTTCGTAAACAGAAATGGTTCCAAAAACAACCTTTCCTCCAACGATTACTACGTCATAGCTTCCTTCTTGCTGGATATCAATAAACTCTTCAGCAAGGAATGGCTCTTCTAAAACATCGAGAAAATATTTTGCTTTTTCAACCGCTTCTTCTTCTGAGGTTATCCGAAAGACATTTCGAGAGCCAGCATTATTTAAAGGTTTGAAAATCATCGGATACCCATGTAATTGAACAAACTCCGTAAGATCGACAAGGTTGCTAATTTTCTTGTGTTTGGCGCATGGTACATCATGTTGTACAAAGCAGTCTTTCATTACGTCTTTGTAACGAGTGGGAACAATTTGAGCAACCGTTGATCCAGGAATCTGGAATACTTCACGAAGGTAAGCCACATTTTCTATATAAAACTCATAGGGCGTTTCGATCTGTTCAACTGGATATTGTTCAATTACCTGTCTGAAAACCTGATGTAATTCCTCATATACACGGGCATTAGCTTCAAAACAAATAACATTTTCTCGCTTATTATCTAATTCGATTACGTCAGGTCCAATCCAGATTATTTCAGGACATAAAAGTGCAGCTGCGTTAACGTATTTTTGGTAAACAGGAGGTGCTACGATAACAAGCGTGTTCATGATTTAATCCGATCCTCAATCATTTGAACATAATATTTCACACTCCCCTCTGGATCGATGGTGAATCCACTTTTTTCATGCCCTGGCCAGATTGACAGAGCAGAATTAACTTCAATGATTATAGGCCCATCAGGTCCCTCAATCAAATCAATTGGAGCATAATCGAGACCTAACGCACTAACCGCACTTAATGCAATATCTTCTAGTTCTTTTGTTAATTCATATTTCCGTAATTTCTTACCTTCATTTATATCCTTAGTTCGCCAAGTATTTGGAAAACAATCGAGGGCCCAAATGGAAACTACTTTGTCTCCAACTACATTAATGCGTAGGTCATATCCAGGATTAGAAACATATTGCTGTGCGCATAGAACTTTATAGTTTTGGATAAGATGCCATACCTCAATCTCTTGAAAAATACTTAAAACATCAGCAATTTCATCCCCGTACCGAAATTCGTTTAAAATTAAGCGCTTGATATCAATCGATGCATGTCCGGAAAGGGGTTTAAGGATAATATCTTTCCACTCTTTTAAACAACTACCGACTTGGTCTACCGAACTGACCATCCGTGTTGAAGGAACACGGATGCCGGCCCGTTGAAGTACGTTTGCCGCATATACCTTGTTACTCGCTTTTCGTACCGCCTGTGGTGAGTTTAAAATTGTCATTCCTTGCTGTTCTAGTAATTCAAGTGCATCAAACAGATATAACCGATCTCCTAATGTATATCTTGAACGAATTCTTGATTCAAACATAGCCACCTTAGGAAGTTCTCTCTTAATTCCTTGATAAAAAAATTCGAAAGGAGCTGCTACTACTTCAACTTGATCCCAATCCCAGACCTCTGCCTTGTATCCTAGCTTTGATATTTCCTCAACAAGTTTGTTTTCAGCCCAAGCAAAAGGTCTCTTGCTAAAAAAAACAAAATCCATAAAGAGCCTCCTAATTTTGTTGATAAAGCTCGACTTTCAATTCATTGAGTATCGTCTCAAGTGTATTAATAACAAAATTTAACTGCTCATTCGTAATGCAAAGTGGAGGAGTTAAGCACAATACATTGACTTGGTGACCACCATTCAATAGAAGTACACCCTTTTTCATAGCCCTGCGTATAATTTCCCAGCAGAGTTCTGGTGCTGCTTCTTTGGTATCTCGATCCTTGACTAGCTCAATCCCTACCATCAAGCCATTTCCACGTATATCACCGACATTAGGGTGAGCACCGATTCGATTTCTTAACTCCTTTTGTAGATACAATCCATCATAGTGACTCTTTTCAACTAAGTTTGAATTTAGCAACTCTTTTATGGATGCCATGGCAATTACTGATCCCAACGGGTTTCCTTGGAACGTACTAGTATGAATGGGCTCTCCATTATACTGTCCCCACGCTTTGTCCATTACTTCCTGTTTAGCTGCACAAACGGATATTGGATAACCAGAAGAAAGCCCTTTCCCGATGGTCATAATGTCTGGTATCACTCCGCTATGAAGGAAGGAGAACATCTTACCTGTACGTCCGAAGCCTGTTAGTATCTCATCAAAAATTAATAACACATTGTTACGATCACAGATTTCACGCAAACCTTGAAGAAACTTCTGTGAAGCAACTACCACTCCTCCTCGTCCCTGAATTGGTTCAATAATAACGGCCGCCACATCTTCTACTCCTGAGGCAGTATTTTCAATCATATCCTGAACTGTTTTTAAACAAGTAAGCTTGCAGGTATCAACTTGTTCACCATAAGGACACCGATAACAGTAAGGATAGGGTGCAAATGCAGTCGATTTCTTTGTTTCATTTTTAAAAGGTCTTCGGAAATGATGACGTGCTGTTACTTCAATACTTTTTGCCCCCATCCCGTGATACGCTCCATAAAACGCAATATAACCACTCTTTCCTGTTGCTAGATTTGCGGTTTTTAGGGCACTGTCAACTGCATCCGATCCATTAACCGACACGATCATTTTAGCATTTGGAATAGGTATAATTTTTTGAATAAATTCCATAAACTCGATTTTTCTTATGTTTGCATGGAAATCACCCATTCCTTGCAACATTTCCTCAATCTGCTTGCTAACAGCAGCCTGAACAGCGGGATGAGTATGTCCGATGTTTGCAACATTCAAACCGGCAGCCATGTCAATGTATTGATTTCCATCTACATCAATTATGTTCGCGCCTGTTGTTCTTTCCCAAACAATCGTTATTTCATTATCTGTATTTGTCAAGTTGGGTGCTTCTAATTCCCGAAGTTTGCTAAGGAGTTGTTGCGATTTGGGCCCAGGAATTGTTGTTTTAATAACAGGCAGCCCATGATTTGTGTTAGATCTCATCTAGGTACCTCCATTTTGTATTTTCAACAAACCACTGCTGGGCTTTACTTATATTGTCACGTAACTCTACTTCTGTATTCGCCATAACAATCATGTTGGCAATGGAATCAACACAGCTTTTAGCTCCGTTGTAAACCATTCCAGGCTTTCCTGTGACTTGGTACTCAACTACAAAATCAAAAGGTACTTCAGATGGAACATATACCAATTCACCAGCTTGAGGTTTACATAAGATCCACCCTCCAAGCTTACGTAAAGACGGTTGTGTATTAGCAGGAAGGTCACATTGTAGACGTAAAACAGAGCAATTTAAATTTACTCCTAAAGTGTATTCAATTGTCTTATTAACACGTGCCCATCCGGTACGACTTGCTATTTCACAGATGAGCAATTCGCCATTTGGCTTTTCAAATACTTCTAAATGGAAAGTAAACGTCTTTGGAGAAGGCATCAATCCAATAACCTTACTTGTGAGATTTACCAATCGTTGAAAAACTGGGTTTTCTTGCTCCAACATATGACTCGAATGAAAGTCGGTATCTAACCAATATCGATTAAGTGTGTGGTAAGTGGATGGCCAACAAAGTTTTATTTCTCCATCGTTTACCAATCCATCAATGTGATATAATTTTCCCTCAATATATTTCTCAGCCAACATATTAGGTCGAAAATGATGTGTAAGCCATTCCTCTAATTCAGTAGAATCACGGATTATTGAAACTCCGATTGAAGCGACAAGATCACGAGGTTTTACGATAACGGGATAGTTATGTTCCTTGACAAATGACAATAAGTCGAGCGGTGAATTTATTAACCTAAAATCCGGAACAGGTATTCCTTTTTTTCTCATATACTGTTTCATAATTAATTTATCTCGATAAGTAACGGCGCTCTCTACACTCTGTCCCTCAATACCAAAGAGTTCACGAAGCTGTGCCGCTCGAATCAAATCCAATTCGTCAAGAGCCAGTATTCGCTTGATATGGTGTCTCTCGTTTAAAAGAATAGCTTCTCTTTCGACATTCCCATTATTGCTATAATTTTTAAAAGAAAAAATTGATGAATATTGTTGTCGATTAAACGAATTTGAAATTTCACCATTCACAAATAGAATGAGTTGGTCTTTTATCTCCGGAAGCCATTCATGGTATGGCATCTCCGCTTGATGAGCATAACTAAGAACGAGATATGTCATGATTAGCTCCTTCTACCTGGTAATTTAATTAATGTACTTTACTTGAATTTAGCCTAAAAAAACAGTTGAAACTATTTTAGAAACAGATAGTCATAGAATTCGTTATAGAACCATTTCATATGTTCTATAGAAGTTTTTGCGCCATTTTCAATTTGTTTCAAACTTTCTTCATCTTCATAAGAACTTAAAAGATTTCTAATAGAACCATAATGCTCTTCTTCGACTTCCTCAATATGGATCTTCCAGAAATTTAAGTCATATCCTCTTTCTTCAAGACCTATTAAAATACTTTTATACATGGGAATGGTTAATAATTCGTTACCTGGCCCCATATATCCGAAGGCTTCAAGGTAAGTTGCATTCTTATAAAAGTCTAAAGCCAAACGGTTGTATTCAAAAATAAAATCCTCAGCTGGTATAGCAGGTGTACCAAATGCGGTTAACTCAACATCAGGGATCACACTCTTCAAATAAGTATTATAGAGTTCACCATGACCCATACCTGCTACACCCCTGCCGCATTCATCATATAAATTTTCAACAATTGGTGCCCACCATTTATCGCATGGAGGAGCACATGCTATTGTTGCACCCAATAGTTGATGGAAATAACATCTGTGATGACCATATTGAATACTAAACTTTGCAATCTGTTCATCGGTCAGTTTACGTTGACTAAATGCAGAATAGAAAGGTCCATTTATGACTTGTTCATCAAACATTTTTGCAATTTCGTTTTCAAGTATAAGATAGGCATTAGATACAGTGTTTACATTCATCGAACTCAACCTCCGTTAATTTATCGATTTGTAATTTTTTCTGGATTTAAATCATGATTAAACAGTCTATGTTCCGCTACTTGTTTCCAACGAGTACCTTCTTTACCCCAGTTTACATAAGGGTCAATACTTATCCCGCCACGAGGAAGGAATTTACCCCAGACTTCAATATATTTTGGTTCCAACAGATTAATGAGATCTTTCATTATTTTATTAACACAATCTTCATGAAAGTCCCCATGATTTCGAAAACTAAATAAATACAACTTTAAAGACTTACTTTCTACTAGCCTTTTATCTGGTACATAACTAATATGAATCGTTGCAAAGTCTGGTTGCTTAGTTATTGGGCAAAGACTGGTGAATTCTGGACAGTTAAATTTGACGAAATAGTCAACATCTGGGTGAAGATTTTCAAAACTCTCCAACAAATCAGGGCAATAATTACTTGGATATTCGACGTTTTGATTTCCCAATAGCGTGATTTCTGTTTCAGTGTGAATATCTCGCAATTTAATCACTCCTTTTCATAAAACATTATTTAGTTTTTATAAGGTCTAAGACCTTATGAACTAACTCATTATCTTCAGTAAAAATACCAAGAGTCTCCGTTGTTACGTTTTTTGCACCTGGTTTCTGAACTCCTCTTATAGTCATACAAAAATGTTCTGCTTCTATCACTACCATAACTCCTAAAGGATTAAGCACCTCAAACATGGTTTTAGCAACTTGAAATGTTAACCTTTCTTGTAATTGAAGCCTCCTGTCATAAGCTTCCAGCATCCTTGCAATTTTACTTAATCCAACCACAAAACCGTTAGGTATGTAGGCAATATGAGCAACCCCAAAAAAAGGTACCATGTGATGCTCACAATGAGAGTAAAATGAAATATCTTTTACCAATACTAACTCCCTGTGATCCTCTTTAAACGTTTTTCGCAAATACGAACTAGGATCTTCTTTATAACCTTTAAAAATTTCATCATACATCTTTATGACTCTTTTAGGAGTTTCAATTAAGCCCTCTCTTTCTGGAATTTCTCCAATGTATTGAAGAATTAATTTAATATTTTCTTCTAAATCTACATTGAGTACTGTGTGGTTCATTTTAATTTTCCAACTCCTCGCTGTATCTTACAAAGACTTCATTGGTTTCCTGTACTTCAACCCACTTTACTTTGGGTTGATTTATTTTCATTAAACAGAGATCTTTTATGATTGAATAAAATACTTCTGCAACTTTTTCAGTAGACGGTGCAGATCCACCTTGGTCAACATCGAATTCTGGGAAATCATTTAATAAATAATGATCGTATTTATCCTCAATCGAGTGCTTAACATCACGAAAATCTATTAACATTCCTTTATCATCTAACTTTGATCCTTCGATACAAAAAGTAACTTTATAATTATGTCTGTGAATTCTATCACACTTACCAGCATTTGGTACACGATGTGCACAAGCAATCCAGAAATGTTTAACGAGATGGTATTTTTGTTTCATGAAATTTCTCCTTTAATTCCAAACAATAGATTTTTCATAGTCAATGGGATCTATGATCTTATTTTCTTGGAATCCTTTAATACGTAAACGACAGCTATCACATCTCGCACAAGCTAGTTCTTTACCTTGATAACAAGATGTTGTTAGATGGTAAGGAACGCCCAACTCAAGTCCTTTTTTGATAATCTCAGCTTTTGTCATATTAATTAATGGAGTTTCTATTTTGATATTCATTCCAGTTACTCCATTTTTGGTCGCTAGATTGATTGTTTTTGACATCGATTGAATAAATTCTGGACGACAATCCGGATAACCGCTGTAATCTAATGAATTGACACCGAGAAATAAAGCTGATGCTGAAATTACTTCCGCATATGCTGTTGCCAATGCTATGAAAATCAAATTACGTGCAGGGACATAAGTATTTGGAATTTCGTCTGTTAACCCTGAAGTTGGAACATCCAAGCTTATATCTGTCAAGGAACTTCCCCCTATTTGCCTTAACCAATCTAAATTAATTACTTTATGACTCCTTTTATCATAATATTCAGACATTTTAATAGCACTTTCAACCTCACGTGAATGTCTTTGACCGTAATGGAAAGTAATTGGATACAATTCGTACCCTTCATCTTTTGCAATTCCCATACAGGTTGCACTATCCAACCCACCGCTTAATATAACAACTGCTTTCTTCATTTTCATACCTCCTATACCCCTCTTTTATTAGGGTCCCAAATAATTTTGTGTAGTTGAAGACTAACCTTAACATTTACCAATTGATTTGATAACACGAGATTTACCAATTTATCAGGTGGCATAGTTTCCCATACAGGGCTAAATAGAACTGTTCCTTTTTTATACAACTTCTTTAAAATCCTTGTAGCCACCTCAAAATCATTAGAATCGCTAATTACAAATTTAACCTCGTCATTATCTTGCAAATAATAAAAGTTTTCTAAAATCATCTTTTTCATTTCACCACTACTTGGTAGTTTGTAATCTAAGATGAAGCGTATCTTCTTCTTGAAATTTGGGTGACTTTCTCGAAATCTACAAACCTCACTAATGTTAATCGCGCCATTTGTCTCAATGTGAATATCCTCTATATAATCGATCTCCGCTAATGCTTTTAAAAGCATCAACGATCTTTCCTCATGTATCAGAGGTTCTCCACCCGTTAAACAAATATGTTTATTCGGAAATCTTTTAACTTGCTCTACGATTTCTCCTATCGTAGCTGTAAATTCAGGTTTGTAAGGTGCATAACTATACTTTGTGTCACACCAGGTACATCTAAGATTACAATTAAATACTCTTACAAATGTCGTGGGGAATCCTGCTCTAGTTCCCTCCCCTTCAACTGTTTGAAAAATTTCAACCATGGGTATTTTCATATCGTATTGAATGCCGCTCGTTCCTAACATATTTGATCAAATCCTTAAAATACTAGATATTAAGACTCTAAATATTGAATGACTTATGTTAATTAGTTCGAAACATACAATATGGAGAAATACAAATATGTAATATATCCTTACATTTTACTAAATATGGATTTTTGTGTGACAGTAGCCCTACCTGCTCATCATGAAGGAAGATCTGCAGAACTTTTATGAACTTGTACAGAAAACATTAAAAGCAATAAATATTATTGTTATCAGCGCTCCTTTTAGATACGGGTACGACAAGAATCGATTAATTGTGTGCGACCGTAATGATGACTTTTTAATTCAGCTCTTCCGACACTACTAACGTGCTGCATGAGTGGTAATAAGAAGCTATTTGTTTGAATGAAACAAAATGGTATGAGCCAACGTACGCTGAATATACGACTTTACCACCAATGAAGAAACTAAGAATTACTCAATGATCTTCTTCGTTTACACCTAGACCACGTTAGATCCCTCCAATAGAAAGGGTCTTGGGTCGTACTTTTTGTTACAATTCTTCCTGATACAAAAACGAATAACATGCATAAATGAGTCAGCGCTTCCCCAATAAAAATAGCCGAAGAATACTCTACTACCACTAACACAAAAATCATGACAACGACACAAAATACTAATTAATTTCCTTGTTTTTCGATCTACTACAAAATATACCAATATATAGATGGTTTGAAAATAATTTTATTTCGACACTTTTCTTGGGTAATTGTAGAAATAATCGGATTTTTGTAAAAAATGCAGAAACAATCCGCGTTCCACACCTTTTTCTTTAGCCCCCCTTCTCCTTCCTTAAAGGGGGGCTAATACTTTATTTTTCTTGAACAGGTGACGGTTAGAGTTTACGGGTGCTTGATCATCTATGTGCAGTTAGGCCATCTCCTTGAGGATGAATCTCTGCTCCCGTATGAGCTTATCAAAATCAACTCCCAGTCCCTGCAATATAGATAATAGTGCCTCCTCGGAAAGGTCACAGGGGTGATGTAATTTTCCACAGTTAGACATTCTCCCATGTCCTCTACAATCGCACCATCAACTGATAAAAAGTTACGAGTCTTTGTCCATTCTGAGCAGTTATGAAAGTCATACGTACCAGATGTGCCCTGGATAATTATTGAACATACATCGTAACTCTCAGAAATGTACGCACTTTCCTCATCGGAAGCAAACAGAACCATTTCCGGATCGTAGATCACTGTCCAGTTCATATAATGGGCGACAGCTTTGAATGTGAGATTCTTCTCACAAACTGAAACTCATCCCATGTTGCCTCTTGTTCATTATGAGTAACCCAATAAAATGGCAAACAGTTCGGAATCATTGGGCGAATGTCACACTTCACCATTATCAGGCTTACACTAAGGCTCAAACCGTATTCCCCCTCAAAGCAAAAGGCAATAAATTCAATCCTTTTATTAGGTTCATTTTCTTGGTTGGTAATCTCACACTGGGCAAGCCCCGTGGATTCCTGTTTCATCGACCTCGCAACCAACGATCTTCACAGGCGTTTCTTTTCCCTCTGTCCGAGGGTACTGTGTTTTATGCAAAATCCAGGATTTCTAATCCTCCACGTTCATTGTTAAGAGATGTGTTGTAGTCCCACTAATTGTCGGTTGCATGATTCACAGACATATGTTGATCAAGTCCAGATTTGTGTGTAAATTCCCCTCGGTTAGAGAAATAAATTAGCCAATGCGAGTCACTTTAGACATCGCTTTTGTTGCCTGAGTTTCTCGCCATTCCAAATACTCTGCCATATCGAGATATTTTTTGCCGCTTGCCCATTTTTCGTCTATCTCCATAAGCAAAGCCCCGATCAGGCGAATAACAGATTCACGGTTAGGAAAAATGCGAATGACACTCCCGTCGGCGAATTTCTTCGTTGAGTCGCTCCATGCCATTTGTTGTCCGAAGTCGTTTGCGGTACTTTTCAGGGAGTAGAAGAACGGCTGTGGCATCATCAAAACCATTCTCTAAAACGGAAATCGCCTTTGAAGCTTTGGCCTCATACGTTTCCACCGTTTGTTGCAACAACAACCGTGCGGTCTCAAGATCAGGAGCATCCAAAATCGCACGAACACGGGGATACAACTCCTCTTGCAGCTGCTTGGGCGTGGCATCGAGGATATTTCGCATAAAATGAGTCTGACACCGTTGCCACGTCACCCCTTGAAAATGGGTTCGAATACACAGTTCGGAAACAGTTGACTTAGAGAACTCGGTTCCACACAGTTCCTCCGTGATTTGGGCAATTTTTCGAGTTGATACCCCATTCACCACCATCTCCATGAGGGCTAAAACCAAGGCTTGTTCACTTCGCTGATAGCGGGCAAACATTTCTGTCGAGAACTTTCCATTTCGAATCCGTGGCACCCGAAGGGTGATCGTTCCCACCCGCGTCGTCAGTTGATGAGGATATGTACCGTTTCGATAACCTTGGCGTTCATCTGTACGTTCGTACGGTTCCGCAGACAGTTGTTCCGTAGCCTGGGCTTGCAACACCTGATTCAATACCGATTCCAGCAGCTTGGCCACCCCCGAATCCTGCGAATTTCCGAGAAAAAGTTGCTGCAAAAGCTGCGAATCTACAGTAATCTGGTATTGAGCCATTTTCAAAATCCCCTCTCCTGGAATGTTTTCTGGTCAACTTCATTCTAACCGAGGGTATTTGAAATGGCTCTCTTAATTTTAAAGAGACTGTTTTTACACAATTATATGGACTCAACTCCAAAAATGGATATCCGCACTTTTAGTATACATAATATTTTTATGGTTTTATTTTAGTTCTCTCTCTTTTCTTTTGGCTCTGCTAGACTCATTATTGATATCCGGTTAGTAGCAAAAATGTGAATTTCTTTCGCTTTGCTATGTCCTATAATCTCGGTTATAGAAACAAATTTTTCCACTTCATTTAACAGGTACAAACGGGGGATATTTTGGGCTTTTATTCTTCTCACTCTTCCTTTCAGACCACATATCTTAAATACAGGAAATAGACTAATACCTTGGAGGGAAGAATATGACTGAAGATAGACAGCAGCAGTGGCATCATGGACAGCAATGGCACCCTGGACAGCAATGGCACCCTGGACAGCAATGGCATCATGGACAGCAGTGGCATCATGGACAGCAATGGCACCCTGGACAGCAGTGGCATCATGGACAGCAGTGGCACCCTGGACAGCAGTGGCATCATGGACAGCAATGGCACCCTGGACAGCAATGGCACCCTGGACAGCAATGGCATCATGGACAGCAGTGGCATCATGGACAGCAATGGCACCCTGGACAGCAGTGGCATCATGGACAGCAGTGGCATCATGGACAGCAATGGCATCGTGAGCAGCAAGAATAAATATCCTGAGTAGAAAGGTCATCAGTATTTGCCTTGGTAGTAGCATTACTATGAACCATACGGAGAACACTATCGCTTTTGTTCTTAATTTTAGAATAAAGGAATTTCGATAGCATTCATGATAGTACACTCATCGACAACGAAGTTAGACTTTGTCTACAAACTGAAAATCCCCGAATTCGGGGATTTTCACTTTATTGACAAAACGTTGCTTTTTCTTGAGCTATCATACCGAGACTTTTCTCAATCGCGTTAAGAACGATATCAATTTGCTCGTACAAAATAACTGCAGGTGGCTCGATCCGGATAATGGTCGCATTGTTACCCATACTTTCTGGCACTTGCTCATTTTGCGCTGAAATACCTTTCTACCAGCGAACAAGGCAATTTCCGACACAGTCGCATCGGGATTTTTAAAGAAAGACACATCAGGAAAGACAGGTTGTGTGAAGTAAGAGCCGAAAATAACTCCATCTACTAGAGCAATGAGAAAAATCGCTTTGGGAATGGTTTTGGTTGGCTCGGGTGTTTCCTCAGAATATGTGGTAACAGCCAACTTATAAAATTTTATACATTGTAAACTTTTTTATACATACAAAAACGCATTATGTATAAAAAAATTTACATAATTATCAAAAAACATTGGTATGGATTTTGCGATAACAAGATAATGAATAAAAAATTAAATGGAAAGGGGAATTTCAAATGGCAAGATTTGAAGGAGTTTATGTTGCTCTTGTCACTCCATTTACTACTGATTTTGAAGTCGATTATAAAAGATTGTATGAGCTATGTGATTGGCTCATACAAGAAGGCGTACAAGGACTGGTTCCTACAGGATCACTCGGTGAATATGCTACGTTTACTCCTGAAGAAAGAGCAAAAGTAGTACAAACTGTCATTGAAGCTTCTCGGGGACGTGTACCGGTTGTTGTTGGTTCCGCTGCTCCATCTACGCAACAAGTCATAAAATGGGTTGAATATGCAAAAGACTCTGGAGCTGAAGGTGTTATGGTGCTTCCACCTATTAACTATAAACCTTTACGAAACGAGATTATCGCCCATTATGAAGCTATTAATAAAGTCGGTATGCCTATTGTTGCTTATAACAATCCTAGAGATTACCCAACAGATTTAACCCCTGATTTGCTCGAAGAGATTGCCAAATTTGAAAATGTGGTTGCTGTAAAAGAGTTTTCAGGTGATATCCGTCGCATGCATGATATTCTAGATAGAACAGATTTGGAAGTCATGGTAGGCGTCGATGATTTATCGTTAGAAGGTCCAATGATAGGAGCAACAGGGTGGATTGCCGGTGTTCCTAACGCATTACCTAAAGAGGGAGTTCAATTATTCAATTTAGCCAAAAATGGAAAAATAGACGAAGCATTGAAACTTTATCGTCGTCTTCTTCCTCTATTTCATTATGACGCTAGTCCCCAATTGGTTCAATACATTAAGTATATGATGGAGTTAGCTGAACAACCCGTTGGTCCTGCACGCCCACCTAGACTTCCTTTACATCAAGAAGAATATGAAAATGTAAGGAGAGACTTTGAGAGAGCAGTAGAAAAAATTAAACATTAATTGTAAGAGAAAGGGTAAGGAGTCTTCCTTATCCTTTCCGATTTCTAAAAAATTAAAATTGTCGTAAATAACAATAGGAATGCATACAAACATTGAGCGGGAGGTACGGTTATGAAAACAAAATCATTAATTGAATCCAAAAACTTTATAGGTGGAGAATGGGTATCTATTGACGGAAAGGAAACGATCGTATATAGCCCTTCGAACCTCCAAGAAGAAGTTGGCATCCTTTGCTATTCTTCCGCCAAACATTTACTTGAAGCGGAAAAGTCAGCAAAAGAAGGATTCAAAATATGGTCTAAGATGACAGGAATTGAGCGAGGGAATTATCTATACAAGATGGCAGAGGCATTAGAAAATAGCCTTGAAGAACTAGCAGTACTCGCAAGTAGGGAAATGGGAAAACCAATTGGTGAAATGCGAGGTGAGGTCGTACGTGGCATTCACTTGTTGCGTTATTATGCCGCAGAAGGTACACGCTCAAATGGCGATATAATCCCTTCAAGCGATAAACATGTTATACAATTTTCAAAACGTGTTCCGTTAGGAGTAGTGGGAATTATTACACCATGGAACTTTCCAGTAGCTATTCCTATTTGGAAAATTGCCCCTGCACTTATTTGTGGAAATTCAGTGATATGGAAACCAGCGGAGAATGCTACACTATCTGCTATTAAGTTAACAGAGATATTCCAGCAGGCAAACCTTCCAAGCGGAGTTTTAAATCTTATCGTTGGAAAAGGAAAAGAAGTGGGAAACACCCTTCTCGAAACTACAGATATTCACGCTGTTAGTTTTACCGGTTCATCCACGATTGGAAAGCAAGTCGCTTCCATTTGTGCTAAACGAAACATTAAATATCAGACAGAAATGGGCGGTAAAAATGCTGCTGTTATCCTTCATGATGCCAATATCGAAAAAACGATTCCTATGATATTAAGTGGTGCCTTCCGTTCAGCCGGACAAAAATGTACAGCAACCAGCCGTATCATTGTTGAGGAAAGTGTTTATCCGATCTTTATGAAATCATTCAATGAAGCAGTATCTTTATTAAAAGCTAAAGATCCGTTGCTTCCAGATTCATATCTCGGCCCTGTTGCATCTAAACATCAATATGAAACGGTCTCTTCTTACGTAAAAATGGCTGAGGAGGAAGCAGAAATTATCGCACAAGGATCGATCGAAAGTGATAATGAAGGTTATTTTATTCAACCATTGGTAGTGGCAGGAGTAGATACACAACATAAGTTAGTACAAGAAGAAATATTCGGTCCCGTAACAACGGTGCTAGTAGCTAAAAACTACGATGAAGCGATTCAGTTGTGCAACGAAACTGTGTATGGATTAAGCGCTTCTATTTTTACCACTGATTTATCAAAAGCTCATCGTTTCCTAGAAGAAGCGGAAGCTGGAATGGTAAGAGTAAACCAAGAAACAGCTGGTGTGGAATATCAAGCACCATTCGGCGGAATGAAACAATCCAGTTCTCATTCAAGAGAGCAAGGTCAATCAGCGCTTGATTTTTACTCCCAAATCAAAACTTGCGCCATTAAATATCATTTTTAAACGTATATATAAATCACCCAGTGACATTACATCATTGGGTGATTTTTAATTACGATAAAATAATGGATGACTCACAAAACTTATCATGTGATGTCATCCATTTTTTCAACTAAATACATTGATATGCACCGTACAATTTGTCTCTATTTTCTTTGACATTAGGATAGAACTGGATGATTGCTTTTTCACGAATGTCTTTTACGTTTTTCATTGCTTCTTCCAATTTACGTTTTGCAGTTTCTCTCGATGCCCCGGTGTGCTCTGCTATCGAATAACCAGCTACAAATCCCTGTGCTATTGCAACTTTGGCTCCCTCGATTCCTGTAATATTCCCTGCAACATAAAGGCCTTTTAGAGGTGTTTCCATTCGTTCATTATGTTGTGGGATATGTCCTCCAAGTTCAGGAATATAGTGAAATGGACATCCCGCTACTGCAGCCAATTCAGCTAATGGATATAATCCACCAGATATGCAAACAAAATCCACCTGTACTATTTCTTCCGTTCCCTTGATGGGTTCTCCATCCATCGTAATATCAACTACTTTTACTCCTTCTACTTGCTGATTGCCGACTATTTCAATAGCTGCCTTCCGTAAATGAATCGGTATTCCCCATACACTCATTCCTTTTTTCGGAAGAAAACGAAGGGCTAGCTTACACAATGATTCATTTATCAGTAAGCGACTTCCGAATCTTAATATAGGTGATGGAGCTAAGTGGGATGCTCTCAATAAACTCTTCATGACTTCCATTGGCTTTGCAGCGCTCTTTGATATCTCATTCTTTGGTGGTAACACCATACACGCAATATTAAGATCAGCAAGTTGCAATTCATGCATAATCGCAAAGGAAAGAATATTCGCTCCAATAATCATTCCCTTCTTTCCGACTTTTACACGATGAACATTCGTCATTACTTGTGCGGCTCCTACTGACATGACTCCAGGCAAAGTCCATCCTGGCATTGGGACATGATATTCTGCTGCACCTGTTGCTAGCAAAACATATGGGGCTTGCATACTTCCATGATTGGTGTGAACAAGCCACCCGTGTTCATGTTTATTCAAATGATAAACAGAAATCCCACATGTAATTTCTACTCCGAGCTTTTCTGCTTGAGCAACTAATTTATCCGTTTCTTTAATACCGTTCCACCATGTTCCATCCCTTTCCTGATATAGCTGCCCTAATAATCTTCCCCCGGGTTTTATAAATTCATCAATTAATGTTACCTTAAGACCACATTCCCTTGCAGCAATTGACGCAGCCAGTCCTGCCGGCCCAGCTCCAATAATGACTAATTCACTCATACGTTATTTTCTCCTTTAAATAAATCTTTAATTGGAGTTGGTTGTGTTTTTCCGCTATGAATATCCATGTTTTCTTCCACTATAGTTATGCAAGCCCTTACATGATGACAACCATTTACAGTCACTCGGCACTCAAAGCAATGCCCAATATTACAATAAATCCCTCTAGCTGTACCACTTTCTTCATGCACACGCAACGTCCGAATATTGTTGGCCAAAAGCGCAGCTGCAATCGTTTCTCCTTCGTATGCCTCATAATACTGACCATTGAAATGAAATGGCACTTTCTTGCCGATCTTCATTTCACCTAAAACTGGGTGATCAATAATACGATTGTTCATTTTAAATCACCTAACAGTCCAAATGTAACAGGTCTTACCGGAGCCTGATATTTCAGTGGCATATTGTGAGTGACCGCATTTTCTCCATAATCAGCAACAATCCTATCGATAAAATAGCGACATGTTCTTCCCCCGCAAAATCCCATACCTGCACGGGTTCTCAATTTTAATTCTCTTGATGAGCATTTATATTTTTTTATTGTTTCAACTATACTTTGATAAGTTACTTCCTCACATCGACATACAATAAAATCTGTTGAGGTCTTCATGTCTTTCCTCCTCATTCAATGGTTATAGGTTTTTCTATTTACATAACGAGCAAAAAACATGCCAACAAACGAGGAGAATTACAGTGTAATGCCAAGTTTCTTCATTCGATTGTATAATGTCGCTCGCGTAACACCCAGCCTCTTCGCGCACGCTTGCTTATTTCCATTTTCCATTTGGAGCACCCGTTCAATAATTTTTTTCTCACAAATCTCTAATTCTTCTTTCAGCGATAAAATTTTATCAGTATCAGCATGGGGAACTTCAAACAAGTTATCAATATTTGTACTGCGAGTATCAACTTGATGTACAAAAGGCAAATCGTCTTTTTTTATAATTCCGTCTGTCGCAAGCACTACTAAACGTTCAATAACATTTCTAAGTTCACGTATATTCCCAGGCCAGCTATAGTTGAATAATTCATTCATTACATCTTGGGAGATACCATGAATGGGCCTGTTATATCTGATGGAGAACTCATACAAAAAATAATGAATCAGTTCAATGATGTCTTCTTTTCTTTCCCTCAAAGGCGGAATATGAATACTTATAACGTTTAAACGATAAAACAAATCTTCTCTAAATTTTCCTTCTTTAATCATCTCCTCCAGGTTTTTATTTGTAGCAGCAATGACTCTGAAATCTGCATCTATTTCCTTTGTCCCACCTATTCGATAGAATTTCTTTTCCTGCAACACGCGTAAAAGCTTAACTTGCATTTCGATAGGCATTTCACCAATTTCATCTAAAAATAAGGTTCCGCCTTTTGCTAATTCTATTTTCCCCTTTTTTCCTCTTTGATCTGCCCCTGAAAAAGCCCCCTTTTCATAACCAAATAGCTCACTTTCAAACAAGGATGCTGGAATGGCTCCACAATTTATAGGGATAAATGGGGCGTCTGGTGCTTCACGAGCATCGTGAATTGCTTTGGAGAATAACTCCTTTCCAACGCCGCTTTCCCCTAATATCAAAACAGTTGATTTAGCTGAGCTAATCTTTTTCGCCATTTCAATCGTTTTTCGAATGGTTCTACTTCTCCCTTTTATAAGGCTAAATGAATCCTTTGAAGGTCTTAACCTCGCAACCTCCTGCTCTAACCGATGAACCTCCGCGGAAATATTAAATAATTCCTGGTTTAGACGTACTTGACTTGTAATATCTGTTTCAGATACTACTGCACCTATTATCTTTCCCTCTAAATAAACAGGATTGGAATTAATCAGCACAAACAAATCAGGCCTTGGTTGATGTCGATGACGATGAAGTTTTCTTCCTTGCTTTAACGTTTTTAATATTTCTAGCATATTAGGTTCAAAGAAATCTGTAATAGGCTTACCGATGATATCTTTCCTCGAAACAGAAAAAATTTTCTCCGCTTCTTCTGTCCAGGCACATACTATTTCATTTTTATCGATCACCGTACACGACGCATCCATCGTTTCTAGTACCGTTTCAAAAAAAGCATGCAAGTACTTATACGAATTTAATAAACACTCACACATGATTACAGAATCAACAAAACCAATCGGTTCTCCCTCTTTATTTTTCACTAATAAATACCGGTATTTTTTCACATACTTTATCACCTCTTCAATGGGTGTATCACAATCCACCATCCTGCTCTTCGATAACTTTAAAGGCTCAAAATCAGTGATATAAAAGATATCCTTATCTATAAGAAAAGCTGCATCAGCATTAAAGGACCTTGAAATTTCAGTTTCAGATTTAAAAATAATAACGTGTTTATTCGTGATTTCCTTTAAACTAGGAAATTTAAAATTCATGTGTATCCCTCCTACATAACGTATAATATTTTTTACACATTCTAAAAAATTTTACATAATTATATTATTCATGTAAAAATATTTTGTCAATTCAGAATCAATTAAAAGCGTTTGTTATTGGCATGATTCTTGCTTCCTAAAATATTACTAGAAACATCGGAAAGGAGGGAACATATTGAAAAAAAACTTTGACGTAATCATTATAGGAGGAGGGATTATTGGAAGTGCTATCGCTTATTATGTATCGAAATCAGGAATGAGTGTGGCGGTATTAGAAAAAAACGAATTAGCAAGCGGAACATCGTCCAGATGTGATGGAAACATACTAGCGATCGATAAAGACCCGGGATTCGATAGTCAAATGTCTCTAGCTAGTCAGAAATTAGTGAATGAATTAAGCAAAGAATTGGAACATCACTTTGAATATAGGGCACCGGGCAGTATTTTAGTATGTGAAACTGAAGAGGAAATGATTGCTGCAGAAAAATGGGTAGCACGCCAAAAAGAAGCGGGGCTTCCCTTTAAAATGTTAGATCGCAGTGATATTAGACAGGAATCCCCTTTTTTTGCTGATGATTTATTAGGAGGGCTGGAATGCGAAACAGATTCAACCGTTAACCCTTACCTGTTTTCATTTGCATTAGCAGAGGGAGCAAAGAAAAAGGGAGCTAACATTTACACCCATACTGAGGTTCATTCCATTAAAAAATCAACTACGGGGGATTTTAAAATCGAAACATCCAGCGGATTATTTACAGCAAAAAAAGTCGTGAATGCTGCTGGGATATGGGCTCCCATGATTGGAAAGATGCTCGACATTCCTATTCCAATTAAACCCAGAAAAGGTCATATTATTGTTGCATCAAGGCAACAACCTGTTGGCCTTAGAAAAGTTATGGAATTCGGTTATCTTATATCTAAGTTTGGAGGCCAAAGAAAAGTAGATCCGCCAACTGAAAAATATGGCGTGGCTTTAGTATTTGAACCAACAGAGAGCCAAAATTTTTTGATTGGAAGTAGTAGAGAATTTGTGGGAATGAATACAACTGTAAATATTGATGTTATTAAATGCATAGCACGCCGTGCCATTCGGTTCTATCCTAAAATGGCGGACATGTTAGTCATTCGAACGTATGCTGGTCTGCGCCCATGGACAAACGATCATCTACCTATTATTTCTCACGTTGACGAGGTTCCTGGATTTTATATTGCTGCTGGCCATGAAGGCGATGGAATCAGTTTAGCCGCTATTACGGGAAAACTAATTGATGAACTAATCAAAGAGAAATCACATACAACAATTCCTATCGAACCATTAAGATACGATCGCTTTAAAGTCAAAGGAGTTGTACATTCATGAAATTCCAAAAAATCTTCCATACTATTGATACTCATACCGGAGGAAATCCTACAAGAACAGTTATTAGTGGTCTTCCAAAATTAGAAGGAAAAACAATGGCTGAGAAAATGCTGCACATGAAAGAAGAATATGATTGGATTCGAAAGTTCCTTATGTTTGAACCAAGGGGGCATGACGTAATGTCAGGTGCTTTGCTTATGGAACCCTGCCATCCTAAAGCGGATGTAGGTGTAATCTATATCGAAACAGGCGGCTATTTGCCGATGTGCGGGCATGATACCATTGGTTTTTGTACAGCACTAGTTGAAGCTGGTCTGATACCAGTTAAGGAACCTTATACCGATCTAAGTTTAGATACGCCAGCTGGTCTGGTAAAAGTCAAGATTAAAGTAGAACATGGTCAAGCGAAAGAAGTAACATTCCATAATATCCCAGCTTTTCTGTTAAAAAGCATACATGTTAATGTAGAAAACATTGGAGAGGTTTACTGCGATATCGCCTATGGAGGAAATTTTTATGGTATTGTCGATGCACGAAAAATTGGATTAGAACTTGTAGCAAGCAATGCTGCAAAAATTATCGATACCGCTGTTAAAATTCGCGACACAATCAATCAAATAACTGACGTCGTCCACCCCGAGCACTCGTTTATTAAAGGATTAACACATATTGAGTTCTATACGGATCCTACCAAGGAAGAAGCACATTGCAAAAATACAGTCGTTGTACCGCCGGGAGGAATTGATCGCTCTCCTTGCGGAACAGGTACCTCGGCAAAACTTGCTACATTGTATGCACGAAACGAAATCAAAAAGAACGAGCTCTTTGTTCATGAAAGCATTATTGGAAGCCTTTTCAAAGCGAAGATAGTCGATATTACAAAAGTAAAAGAATTTGAAGCAGTCATACCTGAAATTACTGGCTCAGCTTGGATAACAGGGATGCATACATTCATCTACAACGAAGATGACCCGCTAAAGGAAGGATTTTTACTCATACCACCTATGCCAATCAATCATTAATCCTTTTTACCATTCCTGCCAATCTATCTACTTTTCCACATCAGCTGGATTTAAACATTCCATCCAGCTGATGAAAAACAATCACAACGATAGTAACTATGTTTATTAAACAGAGGGGTGAGGTTACATGTCAAATCAAGGGAAGTTTAAGAGAGAACTTTCACTGTCTGATCTTACTTGGATAGGATTTGGAGCTATATTTGGTTCAGGGTGGCTCTTTGCTGCTAGCCACGTTTCTGCCATTGCAGGACCAGCTGGTATATTATCATGGGTTATGGGAGGTATAGCCGTTCTGCTATTAGGATTCGTTTACTGTGAACTCGGCGCTTCCGTCCCACGTGCAGGAGGTGTCGTTCGTTATCCTGTTTATTCCCATGGTCCACTTATGGGATATCTCCTTGGCTCTATAACATTAATTGCTTATTCAAGTCTTATTGCCATTGAGGTAGAAGCAGCTCGCCAATATGCTACCGCATGGTGGCCAAGCTTAACTCAAGAAGAATCTACGCTGCCAACGTTATCTGGATGGTTATTTCAATTTTGTTTACTTTGTCTTTTTTTCATCTTGAATTATTGGAGTATACGTACTTTTGCTCAGTCGAACACAATTATAACCATTTTTAAATTCTTCGTACCAACGATAACTATCATTGTTTTATTATCTCACTTAAAACCAGCTAATTTTTCTGTAGGTGGATTTGCACCATCCGGAATATTCGGAATAGAATCTGCTATTTCTGTAGGTGGGGTTATTTTTGCATATCTAGGGTTAACACCCATTGTTTCGGTTGCAAGTGAAGCTAAAAATCCGCAGCGAACGATTCCAATCGCCTTAATATTGTCCGTCGTTCTGTCCACAATTGTATATGTTCTCTTACAGGTAGCATTTCTCGGAAGCATACCAACGAATATGCTGGAAAATGGATGGGCAGGAATTGACAAACAGTTTAGTCTCCCATTTAAAGATATTGCTGCGGTTCTTGGACTA
Source organism: Aneurinibacillus thermoaerophilus (assembly GCF_900099925.1). GTDB lineage: Bacteria > Bacillota > Bacilli > Aneurinibacillales > Aneurinibacillaceae > Aneurinibacillus > Aneurinibacillus thermoaerophilus. The sequence goes on from NZ_FNDE01000020.1 coordinate 40,686, forward strand.
AATTGGCTCGTATTTTTTATCGTTTCTGATGCGATCATCTCCCCGAGTGGAACGGGTAATATCTATATGTCTACAACTCCACGTGTTGTATATGGATGGGCCCGTAGCGGAACATTATTCAAAGTATTTACAAAAGTCGAACAAAAATCAGGAATTCCTCGTCCTGCTGTTTGGTTATCATTTATTTTATCAGTATTCTGGACTCTTCCCTTTCCGTCATGGGAGTCTTTAATCAGTGTTGTTTCAGCGGCGTTAGTATTAAGCTATGCATTTGCTCCAATCTCTGCGGCAGCTTTCCGACACAACGCACCGGATCTGCCCCGTCCATTTCGATTAAAAGGAATGGCTATTTTATGTCCACTTTCATTTATTATTGCTTCATTAATCGTATACTGGTCTGGTTGGAAAACGATTTCCTGGTTACTCGGTTCTCAAATCGTTATGTTTATCGTTTATTTATTCTTTAAAAAATGGGTTCCTACTGAGAAAGTAAGTTTCACACAACAAATAAAATCCTCATGGTGGCTCGTATTTTATTACGCAACGATGATGATTGCTTCCTATCTCGGATTATTCGGAGGTATCGGTGTCCTTAAACATCCTTGGGATATCATTTTCGTTGCCATACTTTCTTTAATCTCTTACTATTGGGGAACGTATACTAGCCTGCCAAAAGCAATATTTGATGATGATGAAGTTGAAACAAACGAATCCAATCCAATTCATGAACATCTCGTCGGTTAAAAAGGAATTATCATGGTAGCATCGGTCGGTAATGGCGGGGGGCGCCAATCTTCTTTCTACCTGGCTCGGTAAGCAATTCAAGACACTAGATGGAACTTCAATGGCTGCTCCCCACATTTCCGGCCTTATTGCTTTACACCTAGCTACAAGAAATTGACACTCCGCACGGCTGAAGCGTAGAAAAGAATATCATGAGTGACTACAGAGAAAAATGAAGAAATGGTACGCATTGCAAAAGGTTTCCAAACAAATGTACATAATGTTTCCGTCTTGTTGGGAAAATATCTTTATAAAAAGCTACGCATACCGAGGAGTGAGTGCATCAATGAAGCGTTTAACCATCCTTACTGTTTTCGTCCTGTTCGTTTCCTTATTACCGCTTTATGCAACAGGAAGTTATCAGGATACTCCGTATCACTTCGGCTTTAAAAAAAGTAAAAACGGTCAGCTTCCCTCCATTGACGAAGAGGGGTTTAAGGAACTTTTGGCAAAGCATGAAGCTATCTTTTTGGGGGATACGACCAAAAAAGAGCTTTACCTCACCTTTGACAATGGTTATGAGAATGGCTACACAGCGCAAATTTTAGATACGCTGAAGGAGAAAAAAGTCCCGGCGACTTTTTTTGTTACTGGACATTATGTCAAAAGCCAGCCCGAATTATTACAACGAATGGTGAAGGAAGGGCATATCATCGGGAATCATTCCTGGAGTCATCCGGATATGACCAAAATTTCAAACAGCAGGATGAAAGAAGAACTGGAAAAAGTAAAAGAAGAGGTAATCCGAATGACCGGACAAAAAGAGGTTTCCTTTTTGCGTCCGCCGAGAGGGATTTTTAGCGAACGGACGCTGGCAGTAAGCAAACAGCTCGGGTACACAAATGTCTTTTGGTCTCTTGCCTATAAAGATTGGGATACCAAGGCGCAAAGGGGCTGGAAATACGCATACGATAATTTCATGGCTCAACTTCATCCGGGTGCGGTCATTTTGCTTCATTCGGTTTCTAAGGATAATGCAGAAGCTCTGGAAAAAATTATCGATGACGTACGAAAAAAAGGGTATGAATTTAAAAGTCTTGAACAAATACGCACGAAAAGAAGATAATCGTTCGAGCCAAAATAAGGGCCAAACCTTGCACCTCGTCTTTTCCTCGTGGCAACCAAAAAAATGCCACTCTCTGCTTCAGACAGAACGCGGCAGAAAAACATCTGGGCCATTCAGTGAGGGAGACAGTTGATACCGTATCCCGTTTTGTCTGAAACGTTGCCGGGAAAAGGAAAAAAGAGCTTGGTTTGGCCCCTATTTTGTCGCTCTTCTCTTTTCCTGCGGTTTTCATCGTGGGATGAAGGACGGTGTTGCTCGGTAATCCCTTCATGTGATGGCTTAGAAACCGTGTGGAGTGTCAATTATACAATGGTAGCTTAATAACAAAGGTCGTGCCTTCTCCTTCGACGCTTTTAACCTGCAATGTTCCTTTATGCTTTTCGATAATTTCTTTACTGATAGCTAGTCCCAAACCGGCTCCACCTGTCACTTGAGAACGAGATTTTTCCACCCTGTATAATCTTTCCATTATATACGGTATATCTTCTTCTGGAATACCAGGCCCAGTATCTTCAATCTCTACAATTCCGTAATGTTCATTACGCTTCATTCTAACAAAAATGATACCTCCCGAAGGTGTATATCTTCGTGCATTTTCTAATACATTCAGCAAGACTTGACCAATTCGCTGCCTATCTCCTTTTACATACAAGGAGGTGCTGAAAGGTCGGTACTCAAGTCGAATCCCCTTCTCCTCTACGGGAACTTCGACTAATGACAAAGCGTCTGTAACTGCATCTTCAAGCGAGAAGCGCTCCATGCGGAAGGAAAAATCACCTTGTTCCATCCGTGCCAAATCGAATAAATCTTGGACAAGCCGCTGCAATCGGTTGCTTTGTTCATAAATAATTTTTGCATATTCGGCATTCTCTCCCTCTCGTTGTGAATGAGCCAGGATTTCCGAATACCCTTTAAGATATGTAAGCGGAGTGCGCAATTCATGGCTAACATCCGCTAAAAACTCATTACGCTGCTTTTGATAAAAGCGAATGCGATCTGACATATGATTAATGGATGCAGCCAATTGTGCGACTTCATCACCACCTCTAACAGGCAATCTGGTAGCATAGTTCCCCTGCGCAATTTCACCTGTTGCTTTTTTCATTTCCAAGAGGGGACGAACGAGCATACGAGAAATGATAAATAAAATTCCCGCAACGACAAAAACGGTAATGATGCCGCTAATCACTAGCATTTGCTGCAAAATATTGACTGCTTCACGAATCGGCGCTGTGGGACTAAACATAACAACAGTTCCAGCCACTTCCCTATTCTGTAAAACAGGTGAATAAGAAACAAGAAAAGGTTTTGTATTCCAATCTTTTTCTATCGATGTTTCTCCTTCTTGCTTATTTTCACTGGCCTTAAGATACTCCCGATGCAAAGAAGTGATTGGACTTGAGCTGGCGATAACCTGTTTTTTTTGATCAAGAATGACAACCATGTTTCTTGAACCCTTCTCCATACGAACAACATGCTGAATTGTGGTTGGTTCGAAATGATCGCTTAATACATTCGCATGACTGTTCGCACGTTGTACTAATTCCTCATTTACATGCGAAAGATAGAAAGTTAGGAAAAGAGAATATAAAATGTTGCCCAACGAAAAAAGAATAAGCAAAAAAACAAACAATAATAAAAGGCCAAGCTTAATTGATACACGATTACGAATAAATTGTACTAGTGCTTGCATGTTCATTGCGCTTTGTACCCGATTCCCCATACTGTTTTGATAATATCATGGGCAGGCGCTCCCGCTGCCCGCAACTTCTCCCGCAAATTTTTCACATGAGTATCTACTGTACGATAATCCTCGACATCTTGATTTGTCCATATGAGAGCAAGTAAATGTTCCCTGCTAAATACTTGACCCGGGTGTTTCATCAATATGTAGAGTAATTCGTACTCTTTTCTGGTTAATGAAAGCATTTGTTGGTTATACCATACTTCACGCTTTTCACTGTCCAACGTAATACCACCATGAATCAGCAGGTTTTTATTTCGATAATTCCCATCTTCAGGATGATATCTTTCACTTCGCCGTAACAAAGCCTGTACTCTTGCTAACAATTCTTCTTTTTCAAAAGGCTTTGTAATATAGTCATCTGCACCTAAACCCAACCCTTTCACTTTATCTCTCGTTTCATCTCGCGCGGTCAACATAATAACAGGAACATTCGAGATTTCCCTCACGCTTTCGCACACCTCCCACCCTGACATACCGGGCATCATGATATCAAGCAGAATAAGCCCGTATCTATTGCTCCGAACGGCAGCTAGCGCCTCTTCTCCTGAGGATACTTCGTGAGTCGCATAGCCTGATTGGCGTAAATACAGCGAGAGAAGCCGACGCATCGGTTGTTCGTCGTCAACAATTAAAATAACTTTTTCTTCTTTCATCCTACTTCTCATCCTCTCTGAGCCTGTTCAGAATTCGTTCATATTCTTTTTCCGAAATCTCACCTTTAGCAAACCGCTCTCCGGCAATATGAATGGCATGCTCAATTGAACTTTTTCCTTCCGCCAGAGACTCCATACAGCCTTTTAGCTATCTTAACCTAAAAAATATAAACAAAGAACGAAGGAGACACCGACATCTCCTTCGCTACCATCAGCTTATTCTGACAGATCGTTACGATCTACTTTTACAGGATTCTTATATCCTTCATACTCAACCGTTGTCATCATGCCCGTGCTTGCATGGTGCAGGTCGTGGCAATGAAACATCCAATTCCCCGGATTGTCAGCCACAAATTCTACTTCATACGTCTCACCAGGTTTGACGTTTAACGTATCTTTTATCAGCGGCGAGCCGCTTACCGGTTTCCCGTTCTTGGACAGCACTCTGACGAAGTGGCCATGCAAATGCATTGGATGGTTCGCTTGCCCTTTATTTTCATACGTCACTTTCACATATTCGCCTTTTTTCACAATTAATTTTTCCGTATCCGGGAAAGACTTGCCATTGATTGTATATTTCATTCCCATATCAGAGCTATGATCCATAACATCCTCAAAAACCATTTTAAATTCTTTATCATATTTTCTTCGCTCTGTTTTAGCTGTCGCTTTACCGTACGTTGTAATATCAAGCAGCTCCGTTGTTACCTTGCCGGTTTGCGCAACGCTCTTGTTATCTTGATTTTGTACCATGATTTTTACATCTTTTGCTGCCGGACGCTTGGTACGATCTAAAATTTCAAAGCTGGAAGATGGAATAGTCAGTACCACATCATATCTCTCACCTGGTCCAATTGGGAGCAACTTACCTTTCACTTCTAGAGGCTGTTGAATATCTTGTCCATCGGTTGTTACGATTCGATATGGAACATTACCGAAATCCATCAAACGAAGCTGGTATCCGGCATTAATAAAACGTAGCCGCACCACTTCTCCTGTTTTTGCGACCAACGGTTCAATAAACGAACTGGACTTTCCATTAACTGTAAATAAGTCATAAGAAGCCATGTGATCCATCATATGCATGGATTGGCCCTTGCTGTTTTTCATGTTATCGGACATATTCATAGTACCCATTTTCGAATGATCCATTCCATGCATCCATTGATTGTTGCCATTGCTATTATTTTGACCGGACATACTGTCTATATTCATGTTAGAATGGTCCATTCCTTGTTTAGAACTTTTTTGGTTTGCCGCTGCTGTTTCCCATTCATCAAGAATCAGCGTATAATCTTTATCCGTCTTCAGTTCATCTTTCTTTTCTACAATAAACGCACCATACAATCCTCTATCCACCTGTTCTGCGCTATTTTTATGAGAATGATACCAATACGTTCCCGGAACAGTTGCCGTAAACTTGTACGTAAAGGACTCTCCAGGTTTAATGGAATTTTGCGACATCCCCGGCACACCATCCATTTCAAAAGGTACCGGATAGCCATGCCAGTGAATGGTTACATTTTCGGACAACTCATTTTTCAAGTTAACGACTACTTCTTGCCCCTGCTTTACCCGAATTTCCTGACCTGGAACCTTCCCTCCGTATGTCCAAACCGGCAATGTAATCCCCGGCTTCATTTCTTGTCGCGACTCTTTTGCTACTAAATCTACAATCACCCGATTCGCCTGATTTGCAATTTGGGTTGCTGATTGTTTCGTTTCTTTATTCTCTGCTTTCACTGGTGGCTCGGTTGCTGAGTTTTTCTCCATCTGGCCGCAGGCGGTCAGAAGAAAGGCACCTGTGGCAATACCAGCAAAAAGTAATGTCTTTTTCATTTTGCCTCTTCCCTTTCTATTGTTTCTCTTCACTTTTTTATAAATATAAAGAACAGGTGTGAAGAAACTGTGAAGAACCTTTATTTAAATTTAGGCACATACACCTTCCACGACAGATATCCTCTCTCATAAAAACAGACCCGAGTATGCCGTTTCTAGCAAAAACTTCGGGCCTTCCCTTTTTCCTTATTTTTCGTAAAAAATTATTCAAATGAAATCGCGTTTTATAAGACAGAATTTTCTGTAACCTGTTTAAGCTTCTCTACAATTCGCCGCTTTCGATACAGCATTCTTCCGGCTTCCGCGACTTCTTCAACCGTACTCTTGTTGATATAAGCGCCAAACACTACGCCAACGATTGGAATCAATTGAAAAAGTTTTTTCCAGCCAAAATTATCAATATAATTCATGGCCGTTTCTTGCCATCCCTGAAGCTGAGCAATAACTTCTCTGTCCTTTCCTTCTTGACCAAACGCACCTAACTCTTCAATGATGGCCTTCTTTCCTACAATATCTGAGGAAACAAACTGCATACACTTAATGATAAAAATGCGTTCTTGTTTCTCTTTCGGGTCATAGCCATAGCAAATGGCGATCTCCTGTAACACTTTCAGCGAAAGGCCAAGCAAAGCCGGGATATCAATTGCCAGGGTAAACAGACCGCCAATTCCCGTGGTAGCTCCCTGTACTATCGCCATGTTCGTACGCGATTTGCCAATCTCCTCGGCAGCCTTGTCCATAACCTCTAACGGATAATGAGCTACACCCGAAATTGTTAAAAGAGCATCGAAATCCTGTGAAGCGAATGTTTGCAATCGCTCCAGCGTTTGCTTTTCGCTAATTAAATATTGCCCACCTGTTTGAATATAACTTCCCACTTCATCAATGGCCTGTCCAATTTTGTCCCGAATCAACTTTGGGGTAATCTTATCCAAAAGAACAAAAGGAAGTCGACCTAACTTTTCCCAGAACCACAAATCCTTCTGCTCATTTTCCCACGTCTCCACTCGTTTTAGCTCTTGCATCAAATACTCTTTTGTTTCTACCTTATTCAGAACCATTTCACCCCAGTGAAAATATAATTAAACCATACAGTAAAACGTTATGGTTACCATTGTCTTCGTCTTCTTTATACGCAAAACTTAATATAAGGTTGCAAATTCTTTAGATGGTGTTGCAAAACTAATAATCGCTGAAATAGAGTTTTTCAACACCATCTTTCATTATGTAACTAAAGCATGTGAATGATATTTAACTTATACCATTTCTCTTGCCAGTTCTTTTTTTGTAATCGTTCTTCATAAATCTCAGCTTTAGTATCAGCGTTTCGAATAAAATGTTCAGTAGGTCTAACAATCAAGTTAATAAGGTCTTCTATGCCACATGGACAAGTCAAAATAACATTATTTTCACTGTCTAATTGAACACCAACCGCTGTTGCTGTTTCTGGAAATTTAGAAATAGCGTCTTCTGAAGATTTATAAGGGCTGTCGTTATTTCTTATATTCATCCTTGCCTGGTTCTTTACTGACCAATTAATATTCGGATTCATATGCCTAAGTTTTTCTTCAAATTTCTTTTCTGTACTACTATCTATGTTCTTTGAATCGAAATAAACGACATCAACATCTTCTAATGGAGTCGCTACTTTAAATCCATGCAGAACGTCCCAAACTTTTGAACGGATAAATCCTGCACAAACCCAGCAGTCAGGCAAACGTAAATCCTTAACAAGGGTAAGAATCTCCATCATCAATTGGTCGTTTTTAATTAATTCAATTATATCCTGTTCACTTTGAATGTTGTTCATTACATAAACCTCTATCCTTCTTAATTATATAAACAATGATAGGAAAATAATATTTATCGTTATTTTTTTGATTCCAACATCTCACTCTTGCCTCCCTTAGCCATGCAAACTTCCCGCCAACCTGGGACGATGACGATAGGGACCGACCGGAATTTGAATCAGGCTGGTTTTTCCTTGTGAATCCATCTTGTAGATCTCATCACACAAATTCGCATCAAATCCGAGGAGCGGGTGTCCTCCCATCCCAATGGCGGACGCCGCCAACAGTAATCGCTGCACGAGCATGCCCGCTTCCATTTGTTGGATACGATATCCTCTGTATCCCAGTACCGTTTTGAGGTGATCCTTGTCTCCTGCCACGTGTAGGCAGAGCGGTACTTGAAACAGATTTACATTGTCCGCAGCCATTCCGTGCTGTAGCCAGAACCGATGATCTCCGAGACGTACCCGCTGTAGCGCATGGGCAGCACTGTCATAATAATATGCACCATCCGAAATACCTTCAACGCTATACAAACAACCATACAGTGAGACACGGGACTTAAGTCCCTCATGTACTCCATCCAAATCATTTCGATACGAAAAGGAAGCCACCGCCTCTTGCAGCAGAGCGGCTAACTGCGGTTGACTTACCTTGCCCAAAACAAAATCTATATCCGGTGAATATCGCTTTCGGCAGACCGACGCCAGATCATACGACAACCGCTTCACATGGGGCAGCGCCACCGCCTGGCCCTCACAAATAACGTTCTTCTTCCCCTCGATCTGCCGAAACATTCGCGATGATTCCATCAGGGACGCTTCGTTCATCTTGATCAGCATCGGATACTCCATGATCCTTCGTGACCTGACATAGTGATCATGCTGAACCGCTGTCAACTCTCGGCACAATTCGGTGGCAGAGACAATCCCGTCTATGCTATTCCTATTAGAAAACCAAGTGATCGCCGGCTCCATCGACAGTGGAATAACCGCATATACACTCTCCTCCTGTTCAGATAGCCCAAGCAGATGGTTGATGGCCCGATCAAGAAATTGAAAGTATACTCCCGATGCGAAGCCAAACCGTTTTGCCACTTTCAGCAGCTGCCCGATCAGCACGCCAGCATCCAGTCCTTGCAGACGATAGGCAAAGTTATTGTATTTAAAGAAATTTTTCCAAAACATCGTCGACACAAAAACAGTACCAAAACAAGCAGACATGTCACAGCGATTGCCAAGAGCCCGGGCTAGATATGAATCAAAATCGCCTTCTCGCAACAACACCAAGCGGTGGTGTGCCACATCATAATGGTACACCCCGGCAGGCAAATCTTCCAGATTCAAATACACGTATAATTCGTTTGGATATAATGCTCCACCGGAGGGAACAAACCGCCGGTACGACTGCATTAGGCTTACCGCTTGTTCCGTGGAATCCGAGGCAAAGACTGACTGGCAGAATTGAGTAAGCCCGAATACGTACCAAAGAAAATGACCGATTCCGCGAAGATCAGGCTTCGCGGGTGCTTCCCGTCCTTCGAGCGTGAGCGGTACTTCCGAAGACAATGGAATCACAGGTAAGCCACGGTAGAGCTTATACGCAAGCGGTGCGTCTTCCCAGTCCACCTCTAAGTCCGGTGGCCTTGCCTTGTCAATGTCAAAATGTAGGTTGTGAAGAAATGCCTCCAGACTCATCCTTCTCTCCCCCCTAGTTATCCTCGTCATGGCTTATGGAAACGGATGCGGATGTGGATTGAGCTGTTCAAGCGTCAGCGGTTGCTTCGCATACCCGAGTTCTACCGGTACCCGGAGCACCCTCTCCAGCCCTATCACACGAGTAAAGTGATATCCGAATGTCATCGGTAACATTCCCGGAATCAGCACTTTCACGCAATACAGTCCATTTCGTATGATTTCCGGTGTCGTCTGGTCCACCACAATTACATCGAGGTTCAATTGGCGAAACACCTGAAGAATGTCCTGCAGATCATCGGTCAGGTCTGCATGCCTCGCCTTCCACTTGAATTCCTCGTCAAACGTTCGCAATGGACGATTTTCATCCAGCAAAAATTGCAGGCGCTCCTGCGCTTGCGGCAAACTGTACAGCATGGAATGGTCCTCCATCTGCTGCACCAGGGACGGATCGTGGAGCATCCGCACATACTCCTCCTTGTTCATCTCAAATTTCTCGTCAAGCGTTAGCATCAGTCCGGCCAACTCGTGAATCGCACCTTTCGTCGCCCGTACCGGGTCCAGATGAGCTCCGGCCGCACAAATGAGATTCACTCCCTTTTGTTTTCTGTTTTTCGCCAACGCCCAAACGCTTGGAATCCCGTGCTCCATCGTCGCGTTAAACAAATACACATCATATCCCGCCACCGCCCGCAAACGGTCGACCATCAACTGCAATTCTTGGTCATTAGCAGAATAAGGGTCAATGCGTGGGAGAGGCAGCTGCGCGTACCAAGTCATCAGGAACGAATCACGCTCGACCACTTCCATAATGCCGTAGAAAATGGCCTCCTCCAAACTTCCGCCTAACGCGCATCCATTGGAAGTTTCATAGACAAAGCCATGCCCACAACCCAAGCCGTAATAGGCGAGCCGCTCCGGAACCAAAATTGGACGTTCTTGTAAAAACGAATAGCCCCATACCCAATCCATTGGGCGATCAGGATGAAACGGTTGAAATGGAAAACCGGGCCGCGCATACTGTTCCTTCGCGTGCACCCCGACCTTAAGGGGGTTGAGTGCTTGATCTTCCAGATTGCGGTAACTGTCATGAATTACCGTTCGTTTGCCATGAGGTGACAGGCCGCAGTATCGCTCCAATCCCTCCAAAATGGCAGTCAACTCGCTTACCGCATAGGAATGAGTCCGACCTGCTGTTCCCTCGTCTCCCGCGAACAACGGCAGATTTACACTTACATCGGCAAACGGCGACATAAGGTCATACATTTTACCATTCAAAAGGCCCATCCGGTAATCCAGATAGTCTTTGACCAAAACTTTATTCAGGTCATCCATCGAACGGCAGCGATAACTGTCGGTGCTGATCTTAGGACTTGGTTGGAGTGAAATTCGGGCCGCGATCAATGAATCGTCGGGTAATCGGCCACAAACCGGACACAACGGGTCAGGCAGAAAGAAGTGGCATGAGCTCTTCAGCGTTTTCAGGTTGATCAAAAACACCCGTCCTTCCGAATAAGCCTGGCTGCCCTGCAGCACCCTCTGTGCCTCGGCCCCGAGCAGGTGAGCTACCTGCAAAAGTCCTGTGCGCGATGCCCACGCGTCACATGGCACTCCCCCGTGCGCCGCCAGCCTCTGTTGCAGCTCCCACATCTCCTTACGGTCGTGTCCTGCCATGAGGCGTCGCCTGTCGGCACACCTGGAACACCCTGGCGTACCCGGGCGAACCAGCGGTCCGACTATGCCTTCGCCAAATGAAACGAAGCCTCGCAGCCAGGGGATGCCGATTGGTCGCAGCACTTCTTCCGCCTTTTGATGAACGGAAGGATGCCAGGCATCGTGCAACACCAGAGCCAACTCCGTCGCTTCCGGTACTCCTGCCTCGAAATCTGTCTGACGAACGACCTGGTATTGAGCGGACAGTTCTCCGTACACGTGCTCCGCCAACAGCCCTTCTCCGACAACTGCCACGAAAGCGCTCATCGGGATTCCTCCTCTCGCAGCAGCACGCCAAACACCCCTGCCAATTCCTCTTTCAAAAACGGTTCCAGCGCCAGATCAAAGAGCAAGAGCCGCGTGCGGTTTCGTTTCAAGACCTGCAAGGAGGACTGTAGAACCTCCGATTGTGTCGTCTCTTCACATGCGGGAATCACAAGACTTAGCGATGCTTTTTCTTCCAGGAGCACAGATGAAACCTCTAACGCGTGTGTCGTAGGACAAGTCGCTTGGTTTTGTGCCTTCATAAGCGCCTGTTGCAGCGCCTTCCGCAACGCCATTGTTATATTCAAACCTACACTGCCATACCAGCGACCGCTCGTACCGACCCATACCACAGGGAAGCCGCGCACTTCCTCTCCCAAGCCGATCATCGGTGCTCCCTGCATTGTGGTCAGTGCCTGCAAATAAAACCGGCAACGTTCATCTTCTACCATACCCAACTGCACTCGAAAGACAGAAGGTTTCAGATTGGCCTGTTGCTTGCCCAACTCTTCGGCCAAACATCTTTGCAAACCGCGGCAAACACCTTCCGCAACCGTTTCCCCCACTCCGACACCGACAAATTCCTGCGATTCTACCATACTATCCTCTACTTCCTGATGTAAGGAAAGCGTCGTAACGAGCAGACCGACCATTCGCGACACATACGCTTCAATCCCGGCCAGCCCCGCTTCCCGCCGCGCCTCCTCATGCGTCAGATCTGCACAGACAATGTCTGGCAATAGCTCAGCCGGCCCCTCCGACAGCGGATCAACTGCCTGAACTCGGCACTGGGCCAACGGAATCTGCTTCAAATCTCCCTCCTCCCAAATATGGAAAATTCCTGATTCCGCCGATGTCAACTGGCTGAAGTAAGGAAGTAATCCGCTCGGCTCTCTTCTGCTCGAGCTCCGTTCAAGAAGAAGATCAAAATCTTGAACCCATTCAGCTGACACACGTCCGGTCACCAGCGGATGGGGCAGGAACGAATGCCAGTTTCCTTCTAACGTCTCCAGATCAAGCAGGAAGAATTGATTCGTCTGTTCCGATTTCGTCACTCCCGTCACCTTTTTGAACAATTCAAACACGAGCACATTCGCCAACATCGCTCCCGCTGTGGAGGAGAAGGCGTGCAGCCCCTGGTCCTTGCAAAGCGCGGATTGGTGGATGCGGCGCCACGCCGACTCCCAGCATCCCTCAGAGTCTGGATGCACCAGTGGGCCCGCCATACCCATCTGCTGCAGACATATGGCGGGGAGTAACACCTTCTTCTCCTTCCTACAAATCGCATGAAGAACCCGCAGTTCCTCTACATTACTCTCCTGCGACACATACAAAATCGAATCAAACGGCTGCACAGCCTCCCACCAAGAACTCATCCCCCCCTTCTGCAAGGTGACCTCCTCTACCGCCACCTCAGGGTCCGTTTTGCGGGCATGTGCCACCAGCTCCACCAACCGCAGCCGATTGGTCGGCACCGAGTCCATGATCAGCACGTGGAACTTGGGCAATCCGGATTCGAGCAACGCAGAAACCAACGAGACAAAAAAAGGACCAGAGCCAACCGCCAACACTTTGGCCTGACGATAGGTTTGAAAACGGTATGCACCGGAATCGACAAAACTGTCTAAAAACTCAATTTGAGAAGCATACTTTTTGAGAACCTGCTCCGTCAATTGATGCGGACGGTCTTGGCTCACATCCCGAACAAAGCCGTTTTGGTACAGAATTTCTGCGATTTCATATACCCGGCCTCGATATTGGTCCGGCAATCCGTCTGTCAAATCCTCCAACGTGTGCTCTCCGTTGAACATGGGCATCAGTTTTTCAATCCACTGGTCGATCGTACTGCCTTTCATACGGAACGAGCTTACGTTGTTCCGAAAATACACACCGCCGTTTGGATCAGGGAGAAAAAATGTGTCCCTTTTCACTTTCAGGCGCGTAGAAGGGGGCAAATTTGTCATTACACTCCTCCTTACCATGATCTGTTCTCAAATTCTGCACCATCACCTTCACCATAATCTTATGTACTGCTATTTGTCCCTTATGTCTACTCTTGTAGAAAAGAGCCCCTGCAGCAACTTATGCAGGGGCTCTTCTCCTTATGCAACCACGGTTTCCGTTAGGAAACTAGAAACAATGGGCTCAACGGCCACCGCCACAACGGGAACAGTTTGAGCAATTAAAACAACGGGTACAATTAAAGCAATTAGAACAACGAAAACAATTGAAGCAATTAGAACAACGAGAGCAATTAAAGCAACGGGTACAATGAAAACAATTAGAACATTGTCGAGACTGATCAACATAGTACTGGCTTTGATTATCATAAGAAACCAGTTGGCCCGCCTCGAAATGATCAACATTCAGCTCCTGGAGTTCATCTTTGAAATCATCCATTTTTACAACCTCCGTTTATTAAATTGATAATTGTGCCGGCAGCGAACCAGCAACTCGAAAAGAGGACAAAACAAAGAACAACTGCGTAACGGGTGAATCCACCAAATACTTCGAATTTACTCCCCTCAACAAAATATGAACTATGCTGGGCTATTGTTACTGATTTAAATACCTATTTTTACAGAGCCTCGCCCTTGTCACGGTCGACACCCTTATCATAAGCTAATGGCTACAACTGCCTTCGCCATTCGGGACTTGAACCCTATAGATGACGCCCATGCCGGGCGCACCAAACAGAGACCCCCGGAAATTACGGTTCCGGGGGTCTTTTGTAATCTTTTATCCACTGCTGCACAATGGTATGCAGCTTCTTCTGACGTGAGAGCAGCAGCTGCTTTACGGTTCTTTTATTTTCATGGGAAAGCATAGTCAGTGGAATCGAATCAACAGATTTTTCTAACTCCTGGTAAGGTATATGCTGTATCTCTTTTACGTAAGGCTTCAGCTGCTCATAACTACGAATATATTTGCTTAAGCCTTGGATTGCCGCCGACCACTTCCGTATTCAATGCGCCATAACTACGAATATATTTGCTTAAGCCTCTTACGTAATTTCGATTGTAACCCACTACCCTGTCCCAGTGTGGATGATCCCAGGAAAATCCCTGCCATTGCACAGCACCAAGCAGAGACAGACCATGGTCAATAAGATAGAAATCATATTTTTCCCCTACAGGGTAAGCAAGCAAATTTCCCCCATGTCGGTCGATGTTGCAAATCCAAATATCAAAAACAAACATTTTGAGCAGTCTTTCAGGGCGAAGAATAAACCTCGGAATATTATGGTAGATATGTCTAGTTAATTGATCCCATTTATATAATTTAGGCTCAGGGCGTGCTAGCGATACTACACCGAGCTGCCCTTTAATCTTTGCTGCTTCTACGCGGGCAGTCGGTAGGTGCAGCCTTGAAGCCAGATGGTAAGCAAGCAGTTCATTTCCTGAGAGAGGACCAATGTACCTTTCATTTTGTGGGTTTGAAAATTTAAAATACCCTGTTTCAGTCTGTCCACTTTTGCTTCTGCGAACCAACCAAACCGTTCCTAATTTCTTTCGGCTGGATAATTTCTTTACGAGTTCCCAGTTCTCCACAATCGTCTCGTTGCTCCTCTTCCTTCTTTGTAGGGTTATTTTATACTATTTATATTTAGGTAGATTCTAAAAGGGAACAAATTTATACGAGTATCGATAGTGTCAAGGCCGGCTATAACTTCCCCAAAATCGCCGTTTTAAAATTCCCCAGAAGGGTTCCTCACGAACCCTTCTGTTTTCGTGATGCAGCCTTCTTTTCCCGTAATCTGTAGCTTTCACCTTTCATGTTAAAGATACGAGAATGATGCAGAAGTCGATCCAACATCGCTGTCGCAATAACTGGATCTCCCAATACTTCTCCCCATTCACCAAATGACTTGTTGGAGGTCATGATGATAGAACCACATTCATAGCTCGAAGAAGCTGTTGGTTCAGATCCTCTACCGAATCGTAAGATGTCCCTACATAGAATGAATTCATAATGTACTGAATGGCTCGCTCTACTTTGCCCTTTGTTTGAGCCCTGTAGGGCTTACAAGCCTTCGGAGTGAAGGAGTAGTAAGAGGCAAACTCCGCAAATCGTTCATTCCACTTCACCACACCTTGTTCCCGTCCATCTGTCACAGTCTTCATGTTGTCAAACAAGATATGTTGCGGAACACCGCCAAAATACTTGAAACTATGAATGAGACACTGCATCAAGTGCTCCTGGTCTTGAGACGTTGTCACTTCTGCATACTTCAT
>NZ_FNDE01000050.1 GCF_900099925.1 Aneurinibacillus thermoaerophilus
CGATGCAGCATGGTAAATGTCGTAATGCCTTCCATAGGTGCAGCCAGAAAAGCGCGTAGAATGGCTTCGCGGCAATATCCTGGTGCTCCTTGAGGGGTATGACTTTTTAATTGTTTGGCATATGGACGTAAGTCCAAAGAAGAGAAAAAAGTTCTAATCGCTCTTTTGATTCAAGTTTTAGCCATTCTTCAAAGGAAAATAGCGTTTCTTGTAGAATATACACAGTGGACTTCCTCCTCTTTAGTGGAATGGGTTTGGTCACCTGTATTCTTCTACAAGTTGGGGTGAAGTCCTTTTTTGTGACTAAAAAAGCCTTGCGGCTCTAAGAGCGAAAATTATGCAAAACGCTCATAGTAAAAAACAAAATAAATTTTTGCAACCAAAATGCTATATTTTACGTACAAGTAAATAAGCCGGACTGCTGGCTAATGAAGTGAAGGTGGAAATTTTGCTTGGGCAAATACAAAGAACGATACAAACGTATAGTTTGTTAGAAATAGGGGATAAGATTGTTGTTGCTATCTCAGGCGGTCCTGATTCGGCTGCGCTCCTACACGCACTGGCCCAAATGCGGAATCAATATAACTGGAGAGTTGTCGCGGCTCACTTGAACCATCAATTCCGTGGCGAGGAAGCCGAAGAAGATAGCAGATATGTACAACGCTTATGTGAGCAATTATCAGTTCCTTGTTTTGTTGAAGCGGCAGACGTACCTGGAATGATTGCTGAAACCGGTTTGAATCCACAGGAGGCAGCCCGACAGGTGCGCTATCGTTTCTTAAGGAAAGTGGCTGAACGGATGGGAGGGGCTAAGCTGGCCACTGCTCACCATGCCGATGATCAATTGGAAACAATACTTATGCGCTTTGTAAGAGGAACGGGAGCCGAAGGGCTGGCGGGAATTCCATTGCGCCGGGTTGAACAGGGGATTGAGATTATTCGACCTTTGCTTGAGGTGACACGGGAGCAAATTGAGCGTTATTGTGTGGAACACAGTCTTATGCCGCGCCAGGATCGAAGCAATCTTAGTGATAAATACTTTCGAAATCGGGTTCGCAGGCACTGGATTCCGCTTATGAAGAAGGAAAACCCCCATCTGACTACCGCTGCCGCTCATTTGGCAGAGGTGTTACGGGAAGAGAATGACTATCTTCAGCGTGAAAGTGAGGGAAAACTAGCCTCCATCATAGAAGAGCAAAACGTGAATACAATAGTTATAAGACAAAAAGATTTTCTTAGGCATCACCTTGCTTTACAAAGAAGGATGATTAAACTAATATTAAGTTATCTGCTGAAAAGCGACGTAAAGGAAATAGGGTATGCGCATATTGAAAATATACGGCAAATTATCAAAGAGGCTCATCCTTCAGCCAGCCTTTATTTGCCTGGAAGCTTGCAGGTGCGAAGAGAGTATCAGAGGGTAATTTTCTCAACGAGCGAAGAAGCACCTTCCATTCCCCCCTACATATATTCTTTGGACATTCCCGGACAGGTTTACATTCCAGAAGTAGATCGGATCATTCGCTGTTTTTACGGAAACAGGGAAGCGGAGAAACGCCTGGCGGAAGGGACGTACGCGGTGTTTGATCCGGCGGGTGTTAAGGGAAGGCTATATGTAAGGCAAAGACGTGCGGGAGACCGTATGACGCCTCAGGGTATGAGCGGAAGCAAGAAGGTAAAGGATATTCTTATTGATATGAAGATTCCTCGTCTTGCGCGAGAGCGTATTCCTCTGCTGACGGATGGTGAGCACATTCTTTGGATTCCCGGCGTTAAACGTTCGAATAAATATTTGCCTCCAAAGGAAATGGATATTGTACTATATGTAGTACTCGAATAGTCGCTTTTTCATATACTGTTCTTTTATGATGCTGCGGAGAAAATCGGCAGTGGCTGGCAATTTGTTGGCGTGTTGAATAGCAGGAGGTTTGTCATGGACAAAGACATTGAAAAAGTGCTTTTTACAGAAGAAGAAATTGCGGAAAAAGTTCGCGAGTTGGGACGTATTCTTTCTAAGGAATACGAAGGAAAGAACCCGCTCGTTATTTGTGTTTTACGGGGCGGAGCTCCGTTTATGACAGATTTGGTACGCCGCATGGATATTCCGCTGGAGATGGATTTTATGGCTGTATCCAGCTATGGAGCTTCCACGCAGTCTTCAGGAGTTGTCCGTATTATGAAAGACTTGGATACGTCTGTTGAAGGCCGCCATGTTATTATTGTCGAGGATATCATTGACAGCGGTCTTACGCTAAGCTATCTGATCGATATTATTCGACGCCGCAATGCGGCTTCAGTGAAAGTGGTGACGCTTCTTGACAAGCCAGCGCGTCGTACGGTGGACTTGAAGCCTGACTATTGCGGGTTTGAGATTCCGGATGCTTTTGTAGTTGGATATGGGCTAGACTATGCGGAAAAATACCGGAATCTGCCTTATATCGGTATTCTGAAGCCTGAGGTGTACAGCTGAGCCCTTAAGTTGTGAACGCCGGGTTTCATGTGGTAAAATAATGTAGGTGTTTGAGCGCGAGAGGAGGTAAGGAATGAATCGGTTCTTCCGCAATACAGGATTTTATCTGCTAATTATTTTAGTAACGGTTGGAATCGTTAATTTTATTACCAACCAAGGTACGGATACATCAAAAATCCCGTATAACGAGTTCCGACAGTACCTGAATCAGGGCAAAGTGGCTGAGTTGCGGATACGTCCTGAACGGGGTACGTATTATATCGAGGGTAAGTTGAAGGACCAGACTATCTTCTATACAAACGGGCCTCTTTATGATAATGAGAAGTTGCTCCAGCAGATAGAAGAAGCAAATCTGGCTAAAGAAGAGTATCTTGAACAAAAGGGTGACTCTGTTTGGTTAACTTTTCTTACATCGATTATCCCTTTTGTTATTATTTTTATCCTGTTCTTCTTCCTGCTGAATCAGGCGCAGGGCGGCGGCAGCAGGGTTATGAACTTTGGCAAAAGCAAAGCCAAGTTATATAATGACGATAAGAAGAAGGTGACGTTTAACGACGTAGCCGGTGCGGATGAAGAAAAAGCCGAATTGGTCGAAGTTGTGGAATTCCTGAAAGATCCGCGCAAATTTGCGGCACTTGGAGCCCGTATTCCAAAAGGTGTGCTACTCGTCGGTCCTCCGGGTACCGGTAAAACATTGCTGGCTCGTGCGGTCGCAGGTGAAGCAGGTGTGCCGTTCTTTAGCATTAGCGGTTCGGACTTTGTGGAAATGTTCGTCGGTGTTGGCGCGTCCCGCGTACGTGACCTGTTTGAAAATGCGAAGAAAAACGCTCCATGTATTATTTTTATTGACGAGATTGATGCCGTTGGTCGTCAGCGCGGCGCAGGTCTCGGTGGTGGGCACGATGAGCGTGAACAGACGCTCAACCAGCTGCTTGTTGAGATGGATGGGTTTGGCGCGAATGAAGGAATTATTATCATCGCTGCGACGAACCGTCCTGATATTCTTGATCCAGCGCTGCTTCGCCCAGGGCGTTTTGACCGCCAGATTACGGTGGATCGTCCAGATGTGAAGGGACGAGAAGAAGTATTGAAAGTCCATGCACGTAACAAGCCGTTAGCGGAAGGCGTCGATTTGGATGTTATCGCTCGTCGCACACCTGGCTTTACGGGCGCGGATCTTGAAAACTTACTCAATGAGGCGGCGTTGCTTGCAGCGCGGCGCAATAAGCGGAAAATCGAGATGACTGAAATCGACGAAGCTATTGACCGTGTTATTGCGGGTCCGGCGAAGAAATCCCGCGTGATTAGCGAAGATGAAAAAAGGCTTGTGGCTTACCATGAAGCTGGTCATACAATTTGTGGTTACTTTTTGAAACATGCCGATATGGTTCACAAGGTAACCATTATTCCGCGTGGTAGCGCGGGCGGGTATACTGTTATGCTTCCTAAGGAAGACCGGTACTTTGCTACGAAAACGGAATTGCTTGATAAAATTGTTGGTTTGCTTGGCGGTCGTGTAGCGGAAGAACTAGTGCTGAAAGAAATTAGCACTGGTGCACACAACGATTTTGAACGTGCAACAAACATCGCACGTCGTATGGTTATGGAGTTCGGCATGAGCGCGAACCTTGGTCCGATGCAGTTCGGCCAGAGTCAAGGCCAAGTGTTTCTGGGTCGCGACTTTGGTCATGAACAGAATTACAGCGACGAAACAGCGCGTCAAATCGACCAGGAAATTCAAAACATTATCCGTGATTGCCATCAACGTTGCACTGATTTGCTAACGGAGCATATGGATAAGCTGGAAGCGGTCGCGCAGGCATTGCTTAAACACGAAACGCTAGATGCAGAGCAAATCAAGAGCATCATTGAAACTGGCTCCATCGATGGTGATGTTGGCGAGGTAAAAGAAACGACGACTGGTGATGTAAAGGTGCAAATCACCGGAAAATCGGAAAATATGGCCCAGGCACCGGGAATTGACACAGAAAGAAGAGACGAAACTGATACGTAGGAATAGAGAAGCCTTCTCAATAAGTGGGAAGGCTTTTTGTTTTTATCGATTTGTCTTATTAAAATCAGGTGCAAACCTGTGAAATCATTGCCATACATTTCTTTTTTACGGGCGCTTTTGATTTTTGGATTTCTTTTGGGTGTGTACAATTTTTCAGTTTAACGGTATCATACAGGTATTCAGTTGCCCGGAAGGCACATATCATTTAAGGATTCTCATGGAGGTTGCTCAAATTGATGGAAGCGTTAGCTTTAGCGAAGAAAGAACAGCGTAACCAAGAGCTGCGGGAAAAGATTATGCGTCTGAAAAAGGAACGAAACGCCATTATTCTGGCCCACTACTATCAGCGCCCGGAAATTCAGGAAATTGCGGATTTTCTGGGAGATTCTTTCGGGCTTGCGCAGAAAGCGGCAACAACGGATGCAGATGTGATTGTATTTTGCGGTGTTCATTTCATGGGTGAAAGCGCTAAAATCCTTAATATGGAAAAAGTTGTCCTGATTCCTGATGAGCGCGCAGGCTGTCCGATGGCTGACATGGTAAACGTAAACGGACTGAGAAAATTGAAAGCCCAGCACCCAAATGCAAAGGTTGTGGCTTATATTAATACTTCGGCCGATGTCAAAGCGGAAACAGACATTTGTTGTACATCTTCGAACGCGAGGAATGTTATCCAATCGATCGATGCAGAGGAAATTATTTGGGTGCCGGATAAAAATCTTGGACATTGGGTTTCCCAGTTCACCGATAAGAAAATGATTATCTGGGAAGGATACTGCAATACACATGACCAGTTGACAGTAGAAGACGTTTTAAAGCTAAAAGAAGAGCATCCGGACGCCCAATTCGTTGTTCATCCGGAATGCCGTCCGGAAGTTGTGGCGCTTGGGGATTTTGTTGGCAGCACAACGGGTATTCTTAAATATTGTCGTGAAACAAATCACAAGAAGTTTATTGTGGGTACAGAAGATGGAGTAGGTTATAAATTGCGTCTGGATAGCCCGGATAAAGAGTTTATCTTTGCTTCAAAATATCTTGTTTGCCCGAACATGAAGGTCAACAACCTAAAGAAAATTGCGGATTGTCTTGAAACTATGCAGCCGCAGATTCATGTGCCCGAAGAAATCGCAGAGAAAGCACGCTTGTCTTTGGAGCGAATGCTGGCTGTTGAAGCCGTGCAATAAGCGGCTTAGCCAGGAAAGAAGGATTGAAGCGAGATGGTGCCACGCTATGTCATTGATTTTAAGCTAACCGAACTTGAAACGTATAAAACGGATGTTTTGGTGATAGGCTCGGGTATTGCCGGGCTTTATACTGCTTTGAAAGTCAGCGAACAATGTGATGTAATTTTGCTCAGTAAAACGGATTTAATGCAGAGCAACACTCGTTATGCGCAGGGCGGTATCGCGGCGGTTACGGCAGAGACGGATTCGCCGGAACTGCACCGGCAGGACACGCTAATCGCCGGGGCCGGCATTTGTTCGAACGAGGCCGTCGAAGTCCTGGTTCATGAAGGTCCTTCCTGCATTGAGGATTTAATTGAATATGGGACAAAGTTCGATAAGGAAGATGGCGCCCTCGCTCTGACGAAAGAGGGCGCCCACAGTCGACGACGCATCCTTCACGCACAGGGCGACGCCACAGGCGCGGAAATTGTGCGAGCGCTTTCGGAACGTGCGCGGGAAAACAAACGGATTACTATCTGGGAAAATCATTTCACGTATGATTTAGTAACCCATCAGGGCGAATGTACTGGAGCACTTGTGCGTAAACCGGATGGAAGCACTATATATGTACGAGCGAACGCAACGGTACTTGCAACTGGAGGAGCCGGGCAGCTTTATCGCTATACCACCAACCCGGAAATTGCCACGGGTGACGGACTGGCCATAGCATATCGGGCTGGAGCCTATATTAAAGATGTGGAATTTATCCAGTTTCATCCGACTGCTTTATGCTATCCAGGCGCTCCTCGTTTTCTTATCTCCGAAGCGGTGCGAGGTGAGGGAGCAGTCCTGCGCAATATGAAAGGGGAGCGCTTTATGGAAAAATATCATTCTCTTAAGGAGTTGGCGCCCCGGGACATTGTCGCGCGCGCAATAGTGTCTGAAATGGAATCAACCGGTTCAACGTTTGTTTACTTGGATATTACCCATGAATCGGAAGAGCGAATCAAGCATCGTTTTCCTAACATTTACAAAGTTTGCTTGCGCTATGGCCTTGATATGGTTACAGATTGGATTCCGGTTGCACCTGCCGCCCATTATATTATGGGGGGAATTAAAACCGATTTGTATGGTGAAACCGCGACAAAGAGGCTTTTCGCCTGCGGGGAGGTGTCCTGTACCGGGGTGCATGGCGCGAATCGTCTGGCGAGCAATTCTCTAGCGGAAGCGCTTGTGTTTGGAAGGCGTATTGCTGAGCGGATAAAAACGATGCCGGATATTGGAAATGAGGTTCCTGCCATTTCTTTTTCACTAATGCGCCAGCAGACAATGAGCAGCGATACGATAATGGAGCGTAAGCTTCGTTTGCAAAAACTCATGCTAACGCATGTCGGCCTAAAACGAAATGAAAAAGGATTAACGAAGGCAGTGCGTGAGCTTGAACGTTATGTAAAGGCGTTTCGTATGAAGATAGACAGACCGGAAGAAGCAGAATATTTGAATCTGTTGACATGCGCCTGTTTGGTCGCAAACGCAGCGTTGCTCAGAGAAGAGAGTCGGGGAGGACATTATCGGGAAGACTTCCCGAAGCGGGATGATCTCGTATGGCGCAAACATATTGTACAGTCGATTGAAGATGGGGTTTTAGAGGAGCGAAACACGAATGAAAATGAATGAGCGATTGCTGGACAGGCAAATTGAATTGTGGCTTGAAGAAGATATCGGGTTTGGAGATGTGACCAGCCTTTCGACCGTGCCGGATGAACTGGAGGGAGTCGGCATTCTGTATGCAAAACAGGAAGGAGTGATCGCCGGCCTTGAAGTGGCGGCCCGTGTATTTGCTTGTGTAGATTCCTCGCTTGTATTTTCGCCAAAAGTAGCGGAAGGCTCTTTTGTTGGGAAAGGAGCGGTGATTGCGCAAGTGGAAGGGCGCGTCCAAAGCATTCTGAGCGGAGAACGTCTTGCGCTGAATCTGTTGCAGCGCCTCTCGGGTATTGCTACTGTTACCCGGAAGTATGTGGAAGTGGCGCGGACTGCAAGTGAAAAAGTTCGTATTGTTGACACACGTAAAACGACGCCAGGTCTGCGTATGCTGGAGAAATATGCGGTTGCAGTCGGCGGTGGACATAACCACCGTCTCGGCTTGTTCGACGCAGTCATGATTAAAGATAATCATATTAAGGCAGCGGGTGGCATTGGCCCAGCAGTTGAGCGCGCACGGGCGGCGGTTTCCCATACCATGCGTATTGAGGTGGAAGTGGAAACGTTGGAGCAGCTGGAAGAGGCGATTAAGGCGAAGCCCGATATTATCATGCTGGATAATATGGAGCCGGAGATGATGAAAGAAGCTGTGCGCCGCATTAATGGACGAATAATTGTTGAAGCTTCCGGAGGTGTCAATTTAGACACGGTGGCTGAGATTGCAGCAACCGGCGTCGATGTCATTTCGGTGGGAAGCCTGACACATTCCGTTTCGGCGCTTGATATTAGTCTTGACTTAAACGAAAGAAAACGATAGGCAGGGATACGATGTTATTTGTTATTGATGTAGGAAATACGAACATTGTGCTTGGCGTTTATGAAGGTGACGAATTAAAGCATAATTGGCGCATCGGCACTGACCGGAGTAAGACAGACGACGAATTCGGCATACTAATTAAAAGCTTGTTCGCTGACAAGGGTCTTACGTTTGGTGATATTGAAGGCATTATTATTTCATCGGTAGTTCCGCCGCTCATGTTCCCGCTGGAGAAAATGTGCCAGAAATATTTTAACATCAAGCCGATGGTCATTGGCCCTGGTTTGAAAACAGGTTTGAACATTAAAACCGATAATCCTCGGGAAGTGGGAGCAGATCGAATCGTGAATGCGGTAGCGGCTATTCATTACTACGGCACTCCTTTAATAGTCGTTGATTTCGGTACAGCTACTACATTTTGCTTTATCGACGAAGAGGGTGGATATCATGGTGGAGCGATTGCTCCCGGTATCGGCATTTCCACGGAGGCGCTATACAGCCGTGCCTCCAAGCTGCCGCGTATCGAACTTGTTAAGCCGCCGAGCGTTATTGGACGCAATACGATTCATGCAATGCAGTCTGGGATTATCTATGGATTTGTTGGCCAGGTGGACGAGCTTGTGCGTCGAATGAAGCAGGAGTCTGTGAAGACGCCAAAAGTAATTGCGACAGGTGGGTTGGCTGAACTTATTGGCAGCGAATCGAACGAGATCGATGTTGTTGACCCATGGCTAACGATCAAAGGTTTGCAGCTTATTTATAATCGCAATAAAAAATAGGAGAAAGGCGGGCTTGTGCCGCCTTTCTCGTTTTTGCGGCCTGTGGGTATTGTGGTAAACTAGTTTTTGTAAGTACGGGCATAACCCGTTATTTTAAGGAAGAAAGAGGCTAGAAGATGAAAGATTATTTAATCCGAGGAATGGCATATGATGGTCATGTCCGTGCGTTTGCAGTACGCACTACAGATACAATGAGAGAAATCCAAAAACGCCTGGATACGTGGCCGATTGTCAGTGCAGCGCTTGGGCGCACGGTGTCGGCGGCCGCGATGATGGGAGCGATGCTGAAAGGCGACGAGCGCTTGACGGTTATCGTACGTGGGAATGGCCCGGTCGGCCAAATTGTAGCGGATGCCAACGCCAGAGGTGAAGTGCGTGGCTACGTTCACAACCCGCATGTGCACTACGATGAGAAAAATGCACAGGGCAAGTTGGATGTGCGTCGCGTGGTCGGAACGGAAGGCAGTATTATTGTGACGAAGGATTTAGGTTTAAAAGAGCCATATCAGGGTACGAGTCCTATTGTATCCGGAGAAATCGGCGAAGATATTACGTATTACCTGACTGTCTCTGAGCAGGTACCATCTGCGGTTGGTGTAGGCGTCCTAGTAAATCCGAATAACACCATTAAAGCATCCGGTGGTTTTATTATTCAGCTTATGCCTAATACACCAGAATCTATTATTGAAAAGCTGGAGCAGAAGCTCGCTGTTGTCCGCCCCGTTTCTACTATGATTGATGAAGGGATGGCGCCGGAAGAAATTTTGAAAGAAGTACTGGGCGCAGATTTTATGGTATTGAATAAGATTGATATCGTATTTAGCTGTCATTGTTCGCTTGAGCGAGTACAGAGAGCACTTATTAGTCTAGGCAAGGAAGAGCTGGACGCGATGATTAATGAACAGGGTGAAGCGGAGATTACATGTCATTTTTGCAATGAAAAATACCATTTAAACAAAGAAGATTTAGAAAATCTTCGTGCAAACCTGTAGAGGACAATTGATGCTTTCATAGTTCGATTGGTATAATATAAATAAAACCTATTTACTTGGTAGGAATTCGGTGAGGAGGATTTCCGATGCGGGTAGCTCAATCTATTACTGACTTAATCGGATATACACCTTTGGTAAAGCTAAATCGAGTGACGGAAGCGGATGAGGCGAATATTTATTTAAAATTAGAGTTTTTCAATCCTGGAAGCAGCGTGAAGGATCGAATTGCTTTAGCGATGATTGAAGCCGCAGAAAGAGAAGGCGTGTTAAAAGAAGGTATGACGATTGTTGAACCTACGAGCGGTAACACGGGAATCGGCCTAGCGATGGTGGCGGCAGCAAAAGGGTATCGTGCATTGCTTGTTATGCCGGATACGATGAGCATGGAGCGGCGCAATCTGCTCCGTGCGTATGGTGCGGAGTTGGTATTGACGCCTGGAGCGGAAGGAATGGGCGGCGCTATCCGTAAAGCGGAAGAACTTGTCCGTGAAAACGATGATTACTTTATGCCTCAGCAGTTCAAAAACCCGGCCAATCCACAAATCCATCGGGAGACGACGGGAAAAGAACTGTTGGAACAGGCTGAGCAAATCGGTGGCGTACACGCGTTTATTTCTGGCGTAGGCACAGGCGGAACAATTACCGGAGCCGGTCAGGTGCTAAGAGAAAAGTACCCTGACGTTCATATCGTAGCCGTGGAACCGGCAGCATCACCTGTATTATCCGGTGGCAAGCCGGGACCGCATAAAATCCAGGGGATCGGGGCCGGTTTCATTCCAGATACATTGGATACGGATATTTATGATGAAATTATTAAAGTAGAAAACGAAGAAGCATTTGCCATGGCCCGTCTTGTGGCGAGAAAAGAAGGCATTCTTGGCGGTATCTCTTCCGGCGCGGCGATTCATGCAGCCAAGAAAGTCGCCAAAAAATTGGGGCCGGGCAAGAATGTGATCGCCATTATCCCGAGCAACGGTGAAAGATATTTAAGTACCCCTCTTTATCAATTTGATGAGTAATGAGTATAATAAAAAGCGTAAGCTCTTGTCCTCTTGGCGGCAAGGGCTTGTTTTGTGCAAGGGAAAATAGACGGAGGGACGCGAGTGAAGCGAGCAGAAGATTGGGTCAACGAATGGCTGGAACGATACGAGCGAGTGCCGTTCTGGCGGAAAGTAAAATGGGAAAATGAAAGTCCTTGGATGTTGTATAAACAATTGCGTGCGAACAGCGAATATGCATTTATTTTGGAGAGTGGCCGAAATGGTCGTTACACGTATGTAGGAGCGAATCCGACTGCGGTCCTGGCGTATAAAAACGGGCAGGTAAGCGAGAACGGTACCTCTTTTGCGCCGGTTGTGTCTGATCCGATGACGTTTGTGCGGCGCTGGATGGGTCATGAGTTTTCTCCGGCCGCAGAGGAAACGGCACAGGTGGGACTGCCGGAGTGGATAGGAGGAGCGGTAGGTTATATCAGCTACGATACGGGCCGCTATTATGAAAACTTGCCTTGCATAGCAAAAGATGATTTGCGGCTTCCTGATGTGTATCTTATGATGATGGAGGAAGTATATGCATTTGATCATGAAGCGCGGGAAATCACCGTTATAGTTTACATTGGATCGAAAGCGAAACTTCACGGTTTGGATGAGGGAGCGGAGCGCCTGAAAAGCATGCTGGATGTTCTTGCGGACTTGCCCGTCGGCCCGGGAGAGAATGCGCTTCTGGAAGGTTTGGAAGGAGCGCCACTCGGTAACCTTTCTACTTCGTTTGATCAGGCCGGGTTTGAAGAAGCAGTCAGACGGGTGCAGGAGTATATTGCGGCTGGAGACGTTTTTCAGGTCAATCTCTCCGTTCGGCAAACAGGGACGACGGAATGTGGAGCGGAAGAGATTTACGAAGTGTTGCGCGCCATCAATCCTTCGCCGTACATGGGTTTGCTTCGGTTTCCGGAGTTTCAGCTTGTGTCCGCTTCGCCGGAGCTTTTACTTCGCATTAAGGATAAGACGTTGAGCACACGTCCAATCGCCGGCACGCGCCGCCGCGGCCGGAATGCAGAAGAGGACGCCGCGCTTGTCCGCGAATTGCTGGATAACGAAAAAGAAGTTGCTGAGCATATTATGCTTGTTGACTTGGAGCGGAATGACCTAGGGCGTGTAAGTCGGTTTGGTTCGGTGCATGTGGACGAACTAATGGTAGTGGAGAAATATTCGCATGTCATGCATATTGTTTCTAATGTCAAAAGCGAATTGGACGAGAATAAGGATATGTATGACGCGGTTATTGCTGCGTTTCCGGGTGGGACGATTACTGGCGCGCCAAAAGTGCGGACGATGGAAATCATTGAGGAGCTTGAACCCGTTACGCGTGGGCCGTATACCGGTTCAATATGTGCGTTCGGCTTCGACGGCAATGCGGTTTGCAATATCATCATTCGTACGATGATTTTGAAAGATGGGCAGGCGCACGTGCAGGCGGGCGCAGGAATAGTGATTGACTCCGTGCCAAAAGCAGAGTATTATGAATCATTAAAGAAGGCGGAAGCATTGTGGAAGGCGCTTTCTTTGGCAGAAGCGAAAAGAAGAGTCGAGAAGAGGAAAAGAGAGGAGAGTCGAGCATGATTTTAATGATTGACAACTATGATTCGTTTACGTACAACCTGGTTCAGTATCTAGGAGAACTGGGAGAGGAATTGCAGGTCGTACGCAATGATCGCATTACTTGCGAGGAGATTGCGGAATTGTCTCCTTCCTACCTGATGATTTCACCTGGGCCATGCACGCCGAACGAAGCGGGTATTAGCTTGGAAGCAATTAAGCGCTTTGCAGGAAGCATCCCGATTTTTGGCGTATGCCTAGGCCATCAGTCCATCGCCCAAGTTTTTGGAGGGCGTGTCATTCGTGCGGAGCGTCTTATGCACGGGAAAACATCGGACGTATACCATAATGGGGAAGGAATTTTTGCCGGATTACCTTCACCGTTCAAAGCGACTCGCTACCATTCGCTGATTGTGGAGCGGGAGACGTTGCCGAATTGTCTAGAAGTTACGGCTGAAACGGCGGAAGGAGAGATTATGGCGCTTCGTCACCGTAGGTTGCCAGTAGAGGGAGTACAGTTTCATCCGGAGTCGATTATGACCGAGCACGGAAAGCAGCTGTTGCGCAATTTTTTGACGCGCTACGCTTCCTCGCGAGATATAGAAAATAAAAAGGAGCGGACCGACTGTGAAAGTTTTTCTTGACGGGCGCATTGTAGACGCTGAAAAAGCTGTGATCTCGCCGTTTGATCACGGCTTTCTTTATGGTCTTGGTTTATTTGAGACAATGCGGGTATACGGAGGGCATATTGCACTTTTAGAAAAACATTACGAACGTTTGCGAAAGGCAGCAGAAGAGCTGGGAATTGTGGTCACAATGACGCGCGAAGAGTTGCGCTTCGCCATTTTGCAGACGTTAAGTGCCAATGGTTTGGAAAATGCGTATGTTCGGGTAGATTTGACGGCCGGGGACAAGGGGCTTGGTGCGTATGCCGGGATTTACGATGAGCCGCGCTGGCTTATTTTCGCCAAGCCGCTGCCGGATTTTCCGTCGTCTTTGTATGAAAAGGGGAAAAGGTTGCAAATTCTGACGCGTCCGCGCAATTCTCCTGAAGGGGAATGGCGGTTTAAATCGCATCATTACATGAATAATCGTTTCGGTAAAATGGAAATTGGGAATGATCCGAACGTAGAAGGACTGTTTTTGACAGAAAGCGGCTGTATCGCTGAAGGTATTGTGTCTAATGTATTTTTCGTTTCGGAAGATACCCTTTATACACCGGACGTAAAAACCGGGATTCTGCCTGGAACAAGACGTGAGTTTGTGATGGAGTTGGCCGAAGAATGTGGGATTGCTGTTCGGGAAGGATGGTATTATATTGAGCATTTAATGGTTGCTGATGAAGTTTTTATTACGAACGCGATTCAAGAGATTGTTCCGATTCATGCTGTAAATGAGAAAACGATCGGAGAGGGAACAATAGGGGCGGTAACCAGGCAATTGCTCGAATTGTACCGCCAGCGTATTATTTAGTTTGCTAAATCATCAAGAAAAACTGTGACGGGATATTTTGAAAAAGAAGAGAGGGGAAAAAGATGCGGCGATTGCAACCGATACAGGCTGGACGCTATGAACTGCCTGTTCACCAGCGTACGCTGGTCATGGGAATTCTTAACGTAACACCGGATTCTTTTTCGGATGGTGGTCATTATCAAACGGTTGAAAAGGCGCTGGCCCATGCTAGGAAAATGGTGGAAGACGGCGCAGATATTATTGATGTAGGGGGGGAATCAACACGTCCTGGGCACGATCCAGTCAGTGCCGAGGAAGAACTGGAACGGGTGATTCCGGTTATTGAAAGGTTATCGCGTGAACTTGATGTTCCGTTGTCGATCGATACATACAAAGCCCAGGTGGCACGTCAGGCGATAGAAGCCGGAGCTCACATTATCAACGATGTTTGGGGAGGCAAGGCGGATCCGCGCATGCCCGAAGTAATGGCTGAAATGGACGTGCCTGTGATTTTGATGCATAACCGTGATAATACAGATTATGTTGCGTTTATTGATGACGTATTGCGGGATATGGAAGAATGCATTGACTTAGTTAAAGCAGCTGGGGTAAAGGATAACAAAATTATTCTTGATCCTGGCATTGGGTTTGCTAAGAATTACGAACAAAATTTGGAAATGATGTATCATCTGGACAAATTAACCGCGCTGAATTATCCTGTGTTGCTTGGGACTTCGCGCAAGTCATTTATTGGCCGTGCGCTTGGCGATTTGCCGGTATTGGAGCGCATGGAAGGAACCGCGGCAACAGTGGCGCTTGGTATTGAGCGCGGTTGTTGTATGGTCCGCGTCCATGACGTAAAACCAATCGCACGTGTATGCCGGATGATGGATGCAATGCTTTTTGGCTGGCAGCAGGGGAAGGAGTAAAGAGCTATGGATAAAATTTTGTTTAATAGAATGGAGTTTTGGGGCTACCACGGTGCCTTTAAGGAAGAGAACAAACTTGGACAGCGCTTCTTTGTCGATTTGGAATTGTATCTTGATCTATCAAAAGCGGGACACAGTGATAAACTGGAAGATACCATAAATTACTCTGACATTTATCAAACAACGCAGCAGGTTGTTGAGAAAGAAAAGTATGAGCTGGTGGAGGCTGTTGCTGAACGTTTAGCAGCCAAAATTCTTGACAGCTATCCTCTGATTGAAGAAATTCTTGTTCGCGTAACGAAGCCGAACCCACCGATTCCCGGACATTATGAGTCTGTGGCGATAGAAATTAAACGCAGACAGGCGAAAAATAATGAGTAGACAGTCAACACAGGTTTTTCTGGGGCTTGGTTCCAACATTGGCGACAGAGAAAAGTTATTGATTTGTGCTATTCGTATGCTTGATGCTGTACCAGGTATAAAGGTTACGTGCGTGTCTTCCTTATATGAGACTGACCCGGTCGGGTATACGGAACAAGACACGTTTTTAAACCTTGTCGTAGAGATCGAAACAACATTATCTCCGGCTGTACTCCTGGCAAACACGCAGCAGATTGAAGCGGAATTGGGCCGTGTTCGCACGATTCGCTGGGGGCCGCGAACGCTTGACATCGATATTCTTTTGTATGGAAAGCAGTGGATAAGGGATAAAGGATTGGAAATCCCTCACCCGCGCATGTTGGAACGAGCATTCGTTATTGTTCCGCTTGCCGAAATTGCGCCTGAAATTGAAATTCCTTATAAGCAGGATGAGTGTATTCGGTTTTTTCAAGTAAAAGAAGTTGAACCTTATACGCAGGGTAGGGAGGGCGTTCGGAAGTTGAAAAGGCTCGGTTGGAAAAAGATATAAATTAACTGGAAAGATGAAAACAGTTGAAATCAAATGAGCCTATGATAAAATAGTGGAATAATTAACGGCGTTTTTTCCTATGTAGGAGAACGGGTTATGTTTTTTATACAAAGTATATGTGGAAGGTGGAAGTATGGCTAACCTTAGAATTGGTAATGTCGAACTCAAGAACAACGTAGTGCTTGCCCCCATGGCCGGCGTATGCAATCCGGCATTTCGCCTGATTGCCAAAGAGTTCGGTGCGGGACTTGTATGTGCTGAGATGGTTAGCGATAAAGGGATTGTTCATGGCAATAAGAAGACGATGGAGATGTTGTACGTAGATGAGAGGGAAAAGCCGTTAAGCCTGCAAATTTTTGGCGGGGACAAAGACACGCTAGTAGAAGCGGCCAAGTATGTCGATAAACATACGAACGCCGATATTATTGATATAAACATGGGATGCCCAGTTCCTAAAATCGTAAACTGTGATGCGGGAGCACGTTGGCTGCTAAATCCGAATAAGATAGAAGAGATGGTTTCCGCCGTCGTGGAAAGCGTTTCGAAGCCGGTAACGGTTAAAATGCGCATCGGCTGGGACGAAGATCATATTTATGTGGTAGAAAATGCGAAAGCGGTAGAGCGCGGTGGAGGTAAAGCCATTACCATACATGGTAGAACGCGCGTGCAGATGTATCAGGGCAAGGCAAACTGGGATTATATCCGTCAGGCCAAGGAAGCGGTCAGCATTCCGGTGATCGGAAACGGAGATGTTATGACTCCGGAGGACGCGAAGCGGATGATTGACGAAACAGGCTGTGACGGTGTTATGATTGGTCGTGCGGCGCTGGGGAATCCGTGGATGCTTTACCGGACGGTGGAATACTTGACCAAAGGCGAGCTGCCGCCTGAGCCGACACCGCGCGAGAAAATTAATATTGCGCTTCTGCACCTTGATCGTCTCATTAAGGTTAAAGGTGAAAAAGTTGGTGTGCTGGAGATGCGTAAACATGCAGCTTGGTATTTAAAAGGCTTGCCAGCATCGGCGCAGGTTCGCGATGAAGTCAACGTGCAGGAAACACGTGAAGGAATGGCGAATGTCTTATTATCCTATCTGGAACGAATTGAGGCGAGAGTCGCCGAACGTGCGGCGAAACAGCAGGAAGAGAAGGTAGAAGCAGTTCACTAAATGTAATTTGACATTCGCAGGGGACTACCATATAATACCTTCATATCTGCATACCGGACTGCCAGTGTTTCACTGGCAGTTTCATAATATATCAACCATTTGCATAAAAAATACAGTTTTATCATACACTCTACGATACATTAGCTATAGGAAAAGAATAGAAGTATGGGGGAATGCCAAGATGTCGGAAAAAGAAGTAATCCTAACAGCTGCGGGTTTGCAAAAGCTTGAAGAGGAATTGGAACAATTGAAAACGGTAAAACGACGTGAAGTTGCGCAACGCATCAAGGAGGCAATCAGCTATGGGGATCTCTCTGAGAACTCCGAGTATGAGGAAGCGAAAAATGAACAGGCTTTTATTGAAGGGCGTATCATTACGCTTGAAAAAATGCTTCGCAATGCCCGCGTAATCTCCGGCGATGAATTGGATACCGGTATTGTTAATGTCGGTTCTACCGTAAAAGTAAGAGATCTTGAATTTGATGAAATTATGGAGTTTAAAATTGTTGGTTCCGCGGAATCCGATCCGACGCAGAACAAAATTTCTAATGAATCTCCCGTGGGGCTGGCGCTGTTGGGTAAATCCAAAGGCTCCATTGTTGACGTAAATGTTCCCGCAGGCGTTGTACGCTATGAGATTCTTGATATTAAAGTCGATTAATGTTGTGTTTGCCAAGCTCCTTCGATTTCGTGGGAGCTTTTAGCTGGTTTTAGGCTATAGATGAAAGTAAAAGGTTTCGAGGAGTTGAACGCAGGAATGTCCCGACACGAAGAATTAAGCGAACTAGAGCAAATTCGGCGAGAGAAGTTGCATACATTGCGCGAAAACGGAATTGATCCGTTTGGCAAGAAGTATGAGCGTTCTCATTCTGCTAAACAAATTCTTGATCAATATGGTAATTTGGAAAAAGAAGTCCTGGACGAGAAAGCAATTGAAGTGTCGATTGCAGGGCGGATGATGGCGAAACGTGGTCAGGGAAAAGCAGGTTTCGCACATTTGCAGGATCAAAGCGGCCGCATCCAGATTTATGTACGTCAGGATCAGGTTGGAGAGAAAATGTATGATATGTTTAAGCTTTGCGATATTGGTGATATTCTGGGTGTGAAAGGCGTTATTTTCAAAACGAAAACTGGCGAGACGAGCGTGAAAGCGAAGGAAGTTACGCTTTTGAGCAAATCCCTGCGCCCTTTACCAGAGAAGTTCCACGGTTTGAAAGATGTAGAAACTCGCTACCGCAAACGTTACTTGGATTTGATCATGAATCCAAACGTAAAAGATACATTTATCGCCCGCAGCTTGATTTTGCAGTCCATGCGCCGGTATCTTGACGAACGTGGATATCTGGAAGTGGAAACGCCAACGATGCATAGCATTCCAGGCGGTGCAGCTGCGCGTCCTTTTATTACTTATCATAACGCGCTTGATATGCGCCTTTATATGCGTATCGCTACTGAGCTGCATCTGAAGCGTTTAATTGTAGGCGGTTTGGAGAAAGTATACGAAATCGGACGTATTTTTCGTAACGAGGGAATTTCTACCCGTCACAACCCGGAATTTACTTCGATCGAGTTATATGAAGCGTACGTTGATTATAAAGATATTATGTGCTTAACGGAAGATTTAATTGCTCATATCGCGAAAGATGTATTCGGCACGACGGTATTCCATTATCAGGGACATGAAGTGGACTTGCAGCCGCAATGGAAGAGGATCCATATGGTTGATGCTATCAAGGAGATAACCGGTGTTGATTTCTGGCCGCAGATGAGCGATGAAGAGGCGATTGAATTGGCGAAGAAGCATAATGTTCCTGTGCCTCCGGGAGCTAAGTATGGTCATATCGTCAACGAATTCTTTGAGCAGTTTGTCGAAGAGACGTTAATCCAGCCAACATTCGTGTACGGACATCCGGTTGAAATTTCTCCGCTTGCGAAGAAAAACGAAGAAGATCCACGGTTTACGGATCGCTTCGAACTGTTTATCGTGGGTCGTGAGCATGCGAACGCGTTTACCGAGTTGAACGATCCGATTGACCAGCGGCAACGCTTTGAAGCTCAGCTTCGTGAACGGGAAGCAGGAAATGATGAAGCACATATGATGGATGAAGACTTCTTAGAGGCTCTTGAGTATGGCATGCCGCCAACAGGTGGTCTTGGAATCGGAATTGACCGGCTTGTAATGCTGCTGACAGATTCTCCATCGATCCGCGATGTATTGCTTTTCCCGCTGATGCGTGAGCGTTCAACTGGAGAACAAAACACAGATGAGGAAACGATGGGTGAGGAAATGGGAGAAGAAGTATAAGAGCATGCTACGGATTAGGACAGGCTTTTGCCTGTCCTGCTTTTGTTTTTTTTGAGGAAGACCATTACAGATTTTTTGCTGTAAAATAATTTATGTGTATAAAATTTCTATTGCTAAAAAAATAATGTCGTGATATATTTAAAAGGTTCGTTTCTGTAGAGAAAATTGCTTGATGAATGAATAGGCAAAACATAACAAATTAATTAAAAAAGTTGTTGACAAGGAATCTTAGTTGTAATAAAATAAAAAAGTCGCCGCTGAAATGCGGTGAAAATGAAAAAGAAGTTCCTTGAAAACTGAACAGTGACACTCGTTTGTGTGCGAGGTAAATATCCCATGAAAGTGAAGGTCAGCTTCAAAGTTGAT
>NZ_FNDE01000047.1 GCF_900099925.1 Aneurinibacillus thermoaerophilus
TTGGGTGAAAATTATAATATTTCCTTAGTTGAATGGAATCATGATATTGACCATGTGCATATTTTGTTCAAAGCACATCCAAATACTGAAATGTCAAAGTTCATCAACGCTTATAAAAGCGCAAGTTCTCGACTTATCAAAAAGCATTTTCCACAAGTAAAAAGAAAACTTTGGAAAGAGTATTTTTGGTCAAGAAGCTTTTGCTTGCTTACAACGGGTGGTGCGCCCATTGAAATGATAAAGCAGTATATAGAAAATCAAGGGATGAAGTGAGGTGATTCGATATGGCAAACAAAGCATATAAATTTCGTCTGTACCCAACGCAAGAACAAGAACAACTTCTTGCAAAAACCTTCGGTTGTGTCCGCTTCGTCTACAATAAAATGTTGGCTGAATGGAAGGAAACATATGAACAATTCAAGGATGACAAAGAAGCCTTGAAAAAGCAAAAATTCCCCACTCCTGCTAAGTACAAAGAGGAGTTTGCATGGCTCAAAGAAGTCGATAGCCTTGCGTTAGCAAATGCTCAACTCAATTTGCAAAAGGCATACCAAAACTTTTTCTTTGGTCGTGCTGAATTTCCTAAGTTCAAAAGCCGTAAGGCGAGACAGTCCTATACAACGAATGTAGTCAACGGAAACATCATGCTGTTGGATGGCTATATCAAATTACCGAAACTCAAACTTGTCAAAATCAAACAACATCGAGATATTCCATCCCATCACGTTATCAAGTCATGCACCGTTTCTCGAACAAAAACAGGAAAATACTATGTTTCTATTCTTACAGAATATGAACATCAACCTGTGCAAAAAGAAATAAAAGCTGTTGTTGGTTTAGATTTTTCTATGAATGGCTTATTTGTCGATAGCGAAGAAGGTAAGACAGCCAATTACCCTCGTTTCTATTGCCAAGCCTTGGAAAAATTAGCCAAGGAACAGCATGTCTTGTCACGCAGGAAGAAAGGGTCTAATCGTTGGAACAGACAACGATTGAAGGTAGCGAAGCTACACGAAAAGATTGCAAACCAACGTAAGGACTTTCTTCATAAGGAATCACATAAATTAGCGAAACGGTATGACTGCGTGGTTATCGAAGACCTCAACATGAAAGGAATGTCACAAGCCCTGAATTTCGGCAAAAGCGTTGCGGACAATGCATGGGGGATGTTTACGACATTTCTCCAATATAAGTTAGAGGATCAAGGAAAGAAGCTTATCAAAATAGATAAGTGGTTTCCATCATCCAAAACATGCTCTTGTTGCGGTCAAGTAAAGGAATCTCTATCTCTGTCTGAGCGCACCTTTCGCTGTGAATGTGGTTTTGTGGCAAACAGGGACTGGAATGCTGCTACCAATATCAAAAATGAAGGATTGCGACTGTTAGCATAACTATAAATAGAGCATGGAACAGGCTTGATAGCTAAGTAAATTTCGTACCGTTAGGTACGATTACCTTAGAAGCCCCACCTCTAAATGAAGCGTAGGTGGCGGGTAGTTCACTTAAAGAAAAAGGCGACTATACAGTAAAGGATAACTTGTGGGTAGGATGTGAATAGCAGAATGGAAAAACAAGTGAAAGGGCATGAGATCAACTTGCTGATTATTACTGGCATGTCTGGTGCGGGAAAAACGGTAGCCATTCAAAGGCTGGAGGATTTAGGTTTTTTTTGTGTTGATAATTTGCCGCCGGTGCTCCTTCCGAAATTCGCCGAGCTGATTGATCAATCCGGTGGCCGTATCCAGAAGGTGGCTCTTGTTATCGATCTGCGCGGACGGGAATTTTTCGATGCGCTTGCTGAATCGTTAGAACGTATTCAGGAAATGGAGAATATAACATATCAAATCATCTTTTTGGATGCAAGTGACCAGACGCTTGTGCAGCGCTATAAAGAAACGCGTCGTAACCACCCGCTTGCGCCGAATGGTTTGCCGCTGGACGGCATCCAAGCAGAACGTCGCCTGTTAGAAGAGATTAAAGGGCTTGCAAATTTGGTTATTGATACAACATATTTAAAACCTGTATTATTGAAGGAAAAAATAAGCCAAATTTTTAGCCAGATAAGCCGGAATTTGACGATCATTATCCAGTCTTTTGGTTTTAAATTTGGGATTCCAATCGATGCCGATCTCGTATTCGATGTTCGTTTTTTGCCTAACCCGCACTATGTGGAAACGTTGCGGCCGAAAACAGGAAAATATGCGGAAGTATCGGATTACGTGTTTAAGTGGGATGTTTCGCAAGATTTTTTGACGAAATTGACCGATTTTCTTGACTTTACGCTTCCGCACTACCAGCAAGAAGGAAAAAGCCAGCTTGTCATCGGCATAGGATGTACCGGGGGCAAGCACCGTTCTGTGGCTATTGCCGAGTACTTGGGCCAGCGTTACCAGGATCAATATAATGTCCGTGTAAATCATCGGGATATAGAGAGAGGTCGCTCATAGAGGTGTAGAATGAAAAAACATAAAGAAAAACCCCGTGTAGTAGTGATTGGGGGAGGAACAGGACTGCCCGTTCTGCTCCGCGGCTTAAAAAATCAACCGGTTGATATTACCGCTATTGTGACGGTGGCGGATGATGGAGGAAGCTCGGGCCGGCTGCGCTCTGAACTCAGAATGCCTCCGCCAGGAGATGTACGGAATGTGTTAATCGCGCTGGCGGATACGGAGCCATTGCTGGAAAGTTTACTGCAGCATCGATTCGTGAATGGAAACGGACTCGCCGGACATTCAATCGGTAATCTGCTCATCGCGGCGCTTACCGAAATTAGCGGAGGCGATTTTGTAAGCGCAATTGAACAACTAAGCAAAGTGCTTGCAGTGCGTGGCCGGGTACTTCCGACTGCTAACCATTCCATTGTGCTTCACGCCGAAATGCAGGACGGAACGGTTGTATCTGGTGAATCCATTATTCCCAAAGCAGGGAAGCGAATTAAACGCGTATTTATTGATGAAGGCGCAAAACCGCTTCCGGAGGCGATTCAGGCGCTAAAGGAGGCGGATGCGATTATTATTGGACCTGGTAGCTTGTATACGAGCGTATTGCCAAATTTACTGGTGCCGGGAATTGTGGAAGCTATCCGTGAAAGCCGAGCCATAAAGGCTTACATTTGCAATGTAATGACTCAGCCAGGAGAAACGGATGGCTATACAGCGGAGGATCATATTCAGGCGATTCATGATCATGTCGGCAATTCTTTATTCCAGTATATTATTGTGAATAATGGAAAAGTTAGTGATGAAGTACTGGCCATGTACGCGGAGAAGGGTGCCGCACCGGTCATTTACTCGGAAGAAAAGCTGACTGCCAAAGGATACCGCGTTATCGCCGACAATCTGCTTGTATACGACAAATTTTTGCGCCATAATGCTGCTAAGCTCAGCAAAATTATTATGAACGTAATCGGTGTGAAGAAATGAGGTGGTGGCGGCATGTCTTTTGCTGCACAAGCGAAGAAAGAATTAACACAATTGGAAGGTTATGATTGTTGCAACAGAGCGGAGCTGACCGCTTTAATCCGAATGAATGGTTCGTTGCAGTTTGGCGGAAAGCGCTTTGTGCTTGATGTATCTACAGAAAATGCGGCGATTGCGCGCCGCATTTATTCGCTTGTCAAAAAGATGTTTCATATTCATGCGGAGTTGTTAGTTCGAAAAAAGATGAGACTGAAAAAAAACAATGTTTATATCGTCCGGATTCCGCAGCGAGCGCGGGAGATTCTCGAAGAACTCGGCATTATGGTCGACGGCACGTTTCACTACGGTATTTCACCCGACATTATAAAACATGAGTGTTGTAAACGTGCATATTTACGCGGCGCTTTTTTAGCCGGAGGTTCGGTGAATCATCCGGAAGCGTCGAGCTACCATCTTGAGATTTTTTCGGCTCATCAAGAGCATTGCGAAGATTTGGTTAAGCTGGCGAATTATTTCGGATTGAACGCGCGGAGTATTGAGCGGAAAAAAGGGTATATTATGTATATTAAAGAGGGCGAAAAAATCGCCGACTTCTTACGTATTATTGAAGCGCAACAAGCACTGTTTTTCTTTGAAGACGTGCGCATTGTCAAGGAAATGAAAAACTCCGCGAACCGATTAAACAATTGCGATATGGCGAATTTAAACAAAACGGTGGCGGCAGCTATGCAGCAAATTGAAAATATTATGCTTATTGATAAGTATATTGGTATTGAAAATTTGCCGGACAGGCTGCGCGAAGTGGCAGAACTCCGCCTTAAATATCGGGATATGAACCTGGCCGAATTGGGCGAAATGGTTCCGAGTGGCAAAGTAAGCAAATCCGGTATTAACCATCGTTTACGAAAAATTAATGAAATCGCAGCTAAATTAAGAGAAAATGAAGCAAAACTATAAGAATAACCTTAGTGATCATGGTATAATAAAACAAATTCAGTTTGATAGAGGGTGAGGAATCATACTATGCACGCTCAGCAAAGCGTTGTAGTTAAATTAAAAACAGGACTTCAAGCACGACCCGCTGCTTTTTTCGTTCAGGAAGCAAACCGTTACGCTGCAGACATATTTATCGAACGGGATAATAAAAAGGTAAATGCGAAGAGCATTATGGGCGTAATGAGTCTTGCGGTTGGAAGTGGCGCAGAAATCACCATTAGTGCCGAAGGTTCTGATGCGGAAGAAGCAGTGAAAAGCCTTGTGCAGATGGTACAACGTGAAGAATAGTATAAAGTTTGACTGAAAAAAGCCAGAAGCATCTTGTCAGGAGATGCTTCTGGCTTTTTTCCTTACCTTATATTTAGGATAGGTTAGGCTCTTTCTTTCCGATGCTGTCGATAACATCGTCGATGAGACCATATTCCTTTGCCTCTTCGGCAGACATGAAGAAGTCGCGATCTGTATCCTTTTCTACACGCTCCAGCGGTTGGCCAGAACGCTCGGAGATAATTTGGTTCAAACGATCGCGCATCTTCAGGATGCGGGTAGCGGCGATCTGAATGTCAGAAGCCTGACCTTGCGCGCCGCCTAGTGGTTGATGAATCATCACTTCACTATTCGGGAGGGCGAAGCGTTTGCCCGGAGCACCAGCTGTGAGAAGGAAGGCGCCCATAGAAGCTGCCATTCCCACGCAGATGGTAGATACATCTGGTTTAATGTATTGCATGGTGTCATAAATCGCCATGCCGGCGGTAATGGAACCACCTGGGCTATTAATATACAGGCTAATATCTTTATCAGGGTCTTCAGCGGCCAAGAAGAGAAGCTGGGCCACGACGCTATTCGCTACCTGATCGTTGATTGGAGTGCCAAGGAAAATAATCCGGTCTTTCAAAAGACGAGAATAAATATCATATGCTCTTTCACCACGATTCGTCTGCTCGATAACTGTAGGAATTAAGTTCACTGGTACTTCCTCCTCTCTTCATTCTATAAATATATAGTACAATAAAGGTCAAAAAAGGTCAAATAAAAACCTTGGTACTATACTCTTCTCTTCAGTTATATGCTTTTTTTCTGGAATTTAATCAACATAAACGGATGATTTATAAATATTTCAGTTTAGAAGGAAATGCCGCTGGCAACCGAGTTTACGGGAAGAGGGGAAAGTTTGAGGGGATTCTGAAGGGTAGAACACGATTGAATGTAAGGGGGGATTTGTGTAATCTTTAGGGAACTTTTGTCGAAAAGGAGACATATTATAATAAAATGTGTGATAATAAATAAAATTTTGCATATGTATCTGTTTGTGTTTATTTATGAGAGAGCAGGATAGATGGAAGGTGATGTTTATACAACAAATTCATATCATAGTTTCAAGTTATACATCTTGAAAGGAGTTATATTTATGATGCAATATGATAAATATATTGGAAAAATGATACAATTAACATATAGCGATTTGGACGGAGAGTTGGTGTGTGTGGTCGGTCATATTCTTTATACTCTGAAAAATCGTGCTTTCGTCTTCGAAACGGCGGAAGAAGGGAGACAGCTTATCGTGTATAATCGGCATGTGCTCGATATTAAGGAAGTAAGCACGCCACCTGCTTTTACCGCTCCGGAAATCGCTCCAGATAACTTCGCTTAACTATTCAGAAAGCGAAATGTGGGAGGAGAGCGCGTTGAAACAATCGTTTACGCTGATACGGGAAGAAAATTTAACGATTCGCGGCGATGTTTTTATCAGCGATGAAACAAAAGAATTTGACAAAAAGCCGGTTGTTATTATTTGTCATGGCTTTAAAGGATTTAAAGACTGGGGGATGTTCCCGCGTATGGGCGAGTATTTCGCCGCTCAGGGATTTGTCGCCATTACGTTTAACTTTTCTGGAAACGGTATAGGCAAGGATCTGGTGAATTTTACCGAGCTTGAAAAATTTGGGCGTAATACGTATCAACAGGAACTGAACGATCTTGATTTTCTCGTTCAGCAGGTGAAGCGGGGTACGCTTCCGCTAGCCGAGCATATGAACCCGCGCCGTATAGGCATCATGGGCCACAGCAAAGGTGGCGGTGATACGATTTTATATGCGTCTGCTCATCCGGAGAATGTGCAGGTTATTGTGACATGGAACGGGATCGCTCATGTTGATATTTTTGGCCCTGAAGTGCGAAAACAAGTGGAAGAAAAAGGAGTAGGTTATGTCATTAACGGAAGAACAGGCCAGCAGATGCCAATTGAAAAAGTGGTACTGGACGATATTGAAGTGAACGCTCGCCAGTATGACTTACTCAATTGCGTGGCTCATCTTGACATACCGCTGCTTATCGTGCAGGGGCGAGAAGATTTCGACCATCTTGTCAAAGGAGCATACAGTCTGAAAAAGCATGCAAAAAACGCAACGCTTCATTGGATAGAAGGTGCTGGGCATACGTTCAATATGGTGCATCCACATAAAGAGGATACTCCGCAGTTTCTTGAAGCACTTGATGTTACAACGAAATTCTTTAAAGAGCATTTATAACAGCGGAAGATAATAAGACGAGACGGCAAAGGGGAGCCGTCTCGTTTTTTCCTTAAATAAACTTAATTGATATTGATAATCTTTATCAAATATATTATGATAAAAAAAACAGAAGTGTTCATAACAGGAGGAGGGACAGAAGATGGCGTACGTTGTAATTGGAGCGGATCGACTTGGAAATATTAATGCTTTACTAGAAGAGAAACTGGATGGGGAATTGATTCATGTTTCAGGAAGAAAGAAAAAGGACCAAGCCTATTCATTGCCGCAAATGGTCAAGGGAGTGATTGTATTTACCGATTACATAAACCATAACTTGGCTAAACGGGTAAAAGCGGACGCCAAGAAACGGAACGTCCCGATCGTGTTTGCGAAACGCTCTGTCAGCCATCTGGAGTGTAGCCTGGAGCAAATGATGGCATGCCAAAAAGAGGGTTGTGATCGTTCTTGTGCTTATAAGCGTTCGCTTCATTGAACGGCACAGAGCAACCACGATATGGTTGCAAAGAAGAGTGGCAAATAATAAAGAACGAAAAACATCCGAGAACGTGATGAAATATCTAAAAGAGCGGGAGCGCAAAGCTTTGCGCTCTTTTTCTTTGTATACTTATGTTATGAAGCAGTCAACATAATTGCCATATAAGTAAGGAAGATAAAGAGGAAATATGCCCCGCGCCCCATTTTTGTAATTGGCAGGATTTTTGCTAGCGAAATTTGTTGAGAATTGTTATATAATAATGAATAAGAGAAAAAGTTTCACAGAAAAGAAGGTGATGCCAGATGCAAATGGGGTTCGGTTTGTATCAGCAACAGACGTTGAAGTTAGTCATGACGCCTGAGTTGCGTCAGGCAATAACCATTCTTCAGTACTCGGCTGTCGATTTGCTTGAATTCCTGCGGCAACAGGTTACAGAGAACCCGATTCTTGACATGTCGGAACGGCACCGGGAACTAACGACGACGGACATAGCTATAGAGAAAAAGAAAAATAATCATGATGATATTGATTGGAAAGATTATGCTCGTGCCAATGCAACAGGAGACGAGACGTATTACCAAAAAAGTATGGGAACAGCACAGGACTATGATCCGTTTAATTTTATTTCGGCAGGCGGAACTACGCTGGAGGAGAACTTGCTTGAGCAAGTGGCAATGCTTAAAGATGTGACGCCAGTCGAAAAACGGATTTTGAATTTTTTAATTGGTAACCTTAATGAAAGCGGTTACTTAACGATTTCAGAGGCGGAGGCAGCGGACATTCTTAATACGAATGTCGAAAAGATTGAAGAAATGATCTCGCTTTTGCAAACGTTGGAACCTGTTGGTATAGGTGCGCGCTCACTTGCGGAATGTTTATTGCTTCAGTTAAAGGCAAAGCCGGAAGAGAATACGCTGGCAATGGCTATCGTAGAACACCATCTTGAAGATTTGGCAGAAAAGCGCTATCAGAAAATTGCTTCTTCCCTGAAGGTTACACCGCAAGAGGTACAGCAGGCGGCAGACTATTTGCGCACGTTGAATCCGCGCCCAGGTGCGGAATTCGCTCAGGGGACACCCCGTTATATCGTGCCGGACGTAACGGTAGAGAAAGTCGAAGATGAGTATGTGGTCATGGTTAATGAAAGCAGCACCCCGAATTTGACGATTAACCGCTTTTATCAGCGGATGCTGCAAAAAGATGAAGTAGACACAGTGCAGCGCTATATCCAGGATAAGCTAAATTCCGCACTTTGGTTGATTCGTAGCATCGAGCAACGGCGCATGACATTGTACAAAGTCACACAGGCCATTGTTGAAGAGCAGCGAGACTTTTTCGAAAAAGGGCCGTCCGGACTGAAACCGATGACGTTGCGCGACATCGCGGAGAAGGTCGGACTGCATGAGTCGACCATCAGCCGCGCAACCAGCAACAAATATGTGCAAACGCCGCGCGGGCTGTTCGAGCTAAAGTATTTCTTTACCACTGGCCTGAACAGGGTGGATGGAGGAGCAGCTTCTTCTGTTCTCAGTATTAAAGAAAAAATCAAGGCTTTGATTGACGCAGAAGACAAGAAAAAGCCGCTCTCTGACCAGAAGATTACCGATATTCTCGTGAAGGAAGGAATTGAAATCTCACGTCGTACCGTGGCAAAATACCGCGAAGAGATGAATATTGATTCTTCATCGAAAAGAAAGCGTTTTTAACAAATCTTGCGCCAGAATTTCTTCGCTTCTGGCGATGGGAGCGTTTGCTGGCAAAGGAGTAAGGGATATGGGGATGGAAACACCTTTTCGCATTACGATTTACACGAGAGAAGGCTGCGAAAGATGTGATAAG
This sequence comes from Aneurinibacillus thermoaerophilus, assembly GCF_900099925.1. Classification (GTDB taxonomy): domain Bacteria; phylum Bacillota; class Bacilli; order Aneurinibacillales; family Aneurinibacillaceae; genus Aneurinibacillus; species Aneurinibacillus thermoaerophilus. Next base: position 9,261 of record NZ_FNDE01000047.1, read on the forward strand.
GCAAAAGAGAAGGTTGAGCGAGTGGCGAGAGATTATCCCATCGAACTTGAGATGGTGGACATTGCAGATAATCCGGCTCTCGAAGAAACATATGGCCAGTTGATCCCTGTGGTACATATCAACGGGGAAAAGGTCTTTGTTTCCAAAGTAACGGAGTTATGGTTACGTCGGGAACTGGCACTTCGTTCCACAAAGCATGCTTGAAAGAGAAGGAAAGTTTTGATAAAATGAAGTTGAATAAAAAATGCCTGTGCATTGACAGGCATTCTTTTATAACATTTGTGGGACGAAAAATATCTATTAGGGACATTTTTTGTCCCTATAATCTAAAGGTGGAAAGCGTGATAGAGACGAATTGGCCTTCTCTGCTTCAACGGATGGCCCCCGAGGCAATGGTCATCGTTGAGAACCGATACAAAATTTTACGTCAAATTCGGCTTTTGCAGCCGGTCGGAAGGCGTGCGCTTGCCGAAGTCATGCAGAGCACGGAAAGGATAATCCGGCGTGAAGTGGAATTTCTTCGCGAGCAACGTTTAATTGATTTGAACCGTGCCGGCATGTTTGTAACTCCGGATGGCGAAAGCATGATTGAAGGGTTTCAGTCATTCTGGAAAGAAGTAGGCGGAATCAACCAACTGGAAATGGCGGCGGCGCATCGTTTAGCGGTACGCCAAGTTGTTATCGTGCCTGGCGATGCGGATGAAAGCGATTGGGTTAAAGATGATCTGGCCCGACAGGCTGCGCAAGAACTGATTCGCCTTCTTGATGACGATAAGATTGTAGCGGTCGCGGGAGGAAGTACGATGGCGCGGGTGGCCCGCCATGTGCAACCTACCCACACTGAAAATGTTATTCTTGTTCCTGCGCGCGGCGCACTGGGCGAAGAGGTGGAGTTGGAGTCGAATACTGTAACCGCACAAATGGCGCGCAATCTGGGAGCTTCCTATCGTTTGCTTTATTTGCCAGATATTATACAGCAGGAGACGCTCCAGAATGTACAGCGCGATCCCGTGATTTCAGACGTACTTGATTTAATTCACAGGGCAAGCATTCTTGTGCATGGGATTGGAGCAGCAGAAGAAATGGCGCGCCGGCGCGGTTTGGATGAAGAAATTGTTCGTATACTAAAAGAACGAAAGGCTGTATCCGAAGTGTTCGGATATTATTTTAATGGCCCAGGTGAGATGGTGTACCGCATGAACACTGTAGGCATGCGGATGGAGAATGTGAACAAACTGGATACGGTGCTTGCGATCGCTGGCGGTAAAAGTAAGGCAAAAGCGATTCTGTCGTATATAAGAAAGCGCAGCAATTATTTGCTTGTTACCGATGAGGCGGCAGCGAGAGAGATGTTTATTCTTTTGGGAAAAGAGGAATAAGCGTTTTCTTTAGAAGGCGCTTGAAATATGACAAGGAGGATAAAGTATGGTGAAAATAGGGATTAATGGTTTTGGACGCATTGGACGTAACGTATTGCGGGTAGCCTTGCAAAACCCTGAAGTGGAAGTTGTAGGGATTAATGACTTAACAGATGCTGCAACGTTAGCTCATCTTTTTAAGTACGATTCCGTGCATGGAACGTATCATCAGAATGTACGGGCAGAAGATAATGCTATTGTTATCGGTGATCATAGCATAAAAGTATCCGCTGAACGTGATCCGGCAAAGTTGCCGTGGAAAGAGTGGGGCGTGGATATTGTTGTAGAATCGACCGGCCGCTTTACAAAGCGTGAAGATGCAGCAAAGCACCTAGAAGCCGGCGCGAAAAAAGTCATAATTTCCGCCCCTGCGAAAAACGAGGATATTACCATTGTGCTGGGTGTAAATGAAGGAACATACGATCCGGAAAAACATCATGTAATCTCTAATGCGTCTTGCACTACGAACTGTTTGGCTCCGCTCGCGAAAGTATTGCACAGAAAGTTCGGCATTCGACGCGGTCTAATGACTACAGTACATTCTTACACAAACGATCAGCAAATTCTTGATTTGCCGCATAAAGATATGCGCCGTGCCCGCGCTGCCGGCATGTCCATCATTCCGACAACGACTGGCGCCGCGCGTGCCGTTGCGCTTGTGTTGCCTGAACTGAAAGGCAAATTAAATGGTTTTGCGATGCGTGTGCCCACTCCGAACGTATCTGTAGTAGACCTTGTGGCTGAGCTTGATAAAAATGTAACAGTGGAAGAAGTGAATCAAGCGCTGAAAGCCGCTTCCGAAAACGAACTGGAAGGTATCCTTGGTTATTCTGAAGAGCCGCTCGTGTCGCGTGATTACAACGGTGATCCACGCTCTTCCATCATCGACGCGTTGTCCACGATGGTAATCGAGGACAATATGGTCAAAGTAGTATCTTGGTATGACAATGAATGGGGCTATTCAAACCGTGTGGTTGATTTAGTGAATTATGTTGCCCAAAAAGGATTTTAAAAGATAAAAAGTATGTTTGATTTTGTGAATTGTGTTGCAAAAAAAGGTGCCTAGCGGCTAAAATATAATCGGTTATGAAAAGGGGGAGGGAATAGGTGGATATTCTCCTCCTTTTTTCTTAACGGCTAAGAAAAGATAAATAGCGAAAAATATACAGATATCATTGGGTTTGATGGAAAAGAGGAGGGTACTGTATATGAATAAGAAGTCCGTTCGCGACGTTGATGTAAGAGGGAAGCGTGTGTTCTGCCGTTTTGATTTCAATGTTCCGATGGAAGAGGGAAGGATTACGGATGATACAAGAATTCGTGCGGCATTGCCGACGATTGAGTACCTTGTGCAAAACGGCGCACGCATTATTATGGCAAGCCATCTCGGCCGCCCGAAAGGAAAAGTAGTGGAAGAATTGCGTTTAAACGCTGTGGCAGAGCGCCTGTCTCAACTGCTTGGCCAGCCGGTTAAAAAAATGGATGAGGTTTATAGCGAGGCTGTGAAAGCGGAAGCCGAAAATTTGAATGACGGTGAAGTTATGCTGCTTGAGAACGTTCGCTTTCATCCGGGCGAAGAGAAAAATGACGAAGAACTGTCCAGGCAATTTGCATCGCTGGCAGATTTATTTGTCAATGACGCATTCGGCACGGCGCACCGTGCACACGCTTCGACAGCAGGCGTCGCCAATTACATTGAAGGTGTAGCCGGTTTTCTCATGGAAAAAGAGATTGAATTCTTAGGCAAAGCGATTTCCCAGCCGGAACGCCCGTTTACCGCGATTATCGGCGGGGCGAAAGTGAAGGATAAGATCGGCGTCATTGAAAACTTACTGGAGAAAGTAGATAATTTAATTGTAGGTGGCGGCCTATCCAACACATTTATTAAAGCAAAAGGGTACGATGTCGGAAGCTCGCTTCTTGAAGAAGAAAAAGTAGAGCTTGCGAAGTCTTTCATGGAGCAGGCTGAGCAAAAGGGCGTTACATTTCTGATTCCGGTCGATGTTGTAGTAGCGGATGCATTCGCAAACGATGCTAACACGAAAATCGTAGATGTAGACGCGATTCCGGAGGGATGGCAGGCGCTTGATATCGGACCGAAAACGATAGAACGCTACAGAGAAGCAATTCTCGGATCCAAGACGGTCGTATGGAACGGCCCGATGGGTGTATTCGAAATGAATACGTTCGCGGAAGGAACAAACGCGATCGCCCGCGCGCTGAAAGAAGTGAACGGAACGACGATTATTGGCGGCGGTGATTCTGTGGCCGCGGTAGAAAAGGCGGGCGTGACGGAAGCGATGACTCATATTTCAACAGGCGGCGGAGCTTCGCTTGAATTCATGGAAGGCAAAGAACTTCCGGGCGTAGCTGTGCTGGCTGATAAGTAAGGAGTTGACACACTCATGCAAAGAACCCCTATTATTGCTGGGAACTGGAAAATGCATAAAACGATACAGGAGGCGCGCGATTTCGCCCGTGCGGTACGCTCTTTTCTGCCGGGAGGAAAAGTGGAAACGGTTATTTGCGCTCCGTTCACTGCATTGGCCGCGCTGGTGGAAGAATTGCACAATTATCCGGCCGCAATCGGGGCGCAGAATGTTCACTGGGAAGAGTCCGGTGCTTATACCGGAGAAATAAGTCCTGGTATGCTTGTCGAAATTGGAGTGAAGTATGTGATTATCGGGCATTCAGAGCGCCGGGAATATTTTGCTGAAACGGATGAGACGGTAAACCGGAAAGCAAAAGCCGCGTTTGCCCATGGTTTACTTCCTATTGTTTGCGTTGGGGAAAACTTGGAACAGCGCGAAAGCGGAAAAACGAAGGAACTGGTGCGCGATCAGGTTATCCGTGCGGTTGAAGGACTGTCGAGCGAACAGGCGAAGCAACTTGTCATCGCGTATGAACCGGTTTGGGCGATTGGCACCGGCAAATCTTCTTCAGCAGAAGACGCACAGGAAGTGATCGCTTTTATCCGCAGCATGGTAGAGGATGCGTTTGACAGTCAAGTCGCCTCGCAAGTACGCATTCAGTATGGGGGCTCGGTAAAGCCTGACAACATTATGGCCTATTTGGAACAGCCGGATATTGATGGCGCGCTCGTTGGAGGCGCAAGTCTAGCTCCGGATTCATTCCTGCAATTGGTAGAAGCGGTTAGGAGGCAATGAGGAATATGAATCGACCGAAACCAGTAGCGCTTATCATTATGGACGGGTTCGGATACAGGGAAGAGGAGTACGGAAACGCTATCAAGCAGGCGAACACTCCAAACTTTGATAAATACTGGAATGAATATCCACATACATTGCTTGGTGCAAGTGGCCTTGCGGTCGGGCTTCCGGAAGGACAAATGGGAAACTCGGAAGTCGGACACCTTAATCTTGGCGCAGGTCGTGTCGTGTATCAGGATTTAACACGCGTAACGAAAGATATTCAAGAAGGACAATTTTTCAAAAATGAAACATTATTGAAAGCTATTCAACACGCCAAAGAGAATAACACCGACCTGCATCTGTACGGTCTTGTGTCAGATGGCGGCGTACACAGTCATATTGAGCACCTGTTTGCATTATTGAGAATGGCGAAACAAGAAAATTTGGATCGCGTTTATATTCATGCGTTCCTGGATGGACGCGATGTGGCCCCTGACAGCGCAGTGATGTATATCCAGCAGCTTCAGGACAAAATCAAAGAATACGGCGTAGGCCGCATTGCGACGGTACAAGGGCGCTATTACGCAATGGATCGCGATAGACGCTGGGAGCGTACGGAGAAATCATACCGTGCTATGGTATATGCGGAAGGTCCGAAATATACCGATCCGATTGAAGCGGTGCAAGAATCTTATGAGCGAAGCGTATACGATGAATTTGTCATGCCAACCGTTATTACTAATGCTGACGGTACGCCAGTGGCGACAGTGAAAGACAATGACAGTGTGATTTTCTTTAATTTCCGCCCGGATCGGGCCATTCAGCTGTCGCAAGTCTTTACCAACGAAGATTTTCGCGGATTTGATCGTGGTGACAAGCGACCGAAGAATTTGTTCTACGTCTGCATGACAAAATTCAGCGAGACGGTGGGCGGTTATGTGGCCTACAAGCCGACTGATCTGGATAATACGCTGGGCGAAGTACTGTCGCAGCATAATCTGCGCCAATTGCGTATCGCTGAGACGGAGAAATACCCACATGTTACATTCTTCTTCAGCGGTGGGCGCGAAGCCGAGTTCGAAGGTGAAAAGCGAATTTTGATTAACTCGCCAAAAGTGGCGACATACGATTTAAAGCCGGAGATGAGCGCGTATGAAGTGACCGAAGCCCTTTTGAAGGAGATTGAGGCGGATACGCATGATGTCATTATTTTGAACTTTGCCAACTGTGATATGGTTGGTCACTCTGGCATGATGGAGCCGACTATTAAAGCGGTCGAAACCGTGGACGAATGCATGGGCAGGGTTGTGGAAGCCGTCCTTGCAAAAGGCGGGGTAGCGCTTGTGACTGCCGATCACGGCAACGCGGATTTGATGCTGGATGAGGAAGGCAATCCGGTGACTTCGCACAGCACGTATCCGGTACCATTTATCCTGACGAAAAAAGGCGTGGAATTGCGTGAAGGCGGCGTTCTTGCCGATATTTCGCCGACCATTTTAAAATTATTGGGTATTGAACAACCTAAAGAAATGACGGGAAAACCTTTATATTAAGATATACATACATTGAAGGAGATGAAACAAATGACCATTATTTCAGATATTTACGCACGTGAAGTGTTGGACTCCCGTGGTAACCCGACGGTAGAAGTCGAAGTGTATCTTGAATCCGGTGCGATGGGCCGTGCGATGGTTCCATCCGGCGCTTCCACCGGTGCGCATGAAGCTGTAGAGTTGCGTGATGGTGAGAAAACGCGTTATCTTGGTAAGGGCGTATTAAAAGCAGTAGATAACGTAAACAATATCATTGCTCCTGAACTTGAGGGCTTTGACGCACTGGCTCAAGTGGATATTGACAACCTGCTGATTGAGCTTGACGGCACAGACAACAAAGGCAAATTAGGCGCAAATGCTATTTTGGGCGTATCCATGGCAGTGGCGCGTGCCGCAGCCGATGCGTTGGGCGTTCCGCTGTATGCATACTTGGGCGGGTTTAATGCTAAGACCTTGCCGGTGCCGATGATGAATATTTTGAATGGCGGCGCACACGCGGACAACAATGTGGATATTCAAGAATTTATGATTATGCCTGTGGGCGCAGATAATTTTGTGCATGCATTGCGTATGGGCGCGGAAGTATTTCATAATCTGAAAGCTGTGTTAAAAGAAAAGGGATTGAATACAGCTGTAGGCGATGAGGGCGGTTTCGCTCCTAACTTGTCTTCAAACGAAGAAGCGCTACAAACTATCATCGCCGCTATTGAAAAAGCGGGTTATAAACCAGGTGAAGACATTATGCTGGCGCTGGATGTCGCTTCCACTGAGGTGTACAAAGACGGCAAGTATGAGTTGGCTGGCGAAGGCATTACAAAAACGACGGATGAAATGATCGACTATTTGGAGATGCTTGTTAACAAATATCCGATCATCTCGATCGAAGATGGTCTGGCTGAAGACGACTGGGATGGCTGGAACAAGCTGACACAACGTCTGGGCGATCGTGTACAGCTGGTCGGCGACGACTTGTTCGTAACGAATACAAATCGTTTGTCTCAAGGTATTGAACAGGGGACAGCCAACTCTATTTTGATTAAGGTAAACCAAATCGGTACGTTGACCGAAACGTTCGACGCGATCGAAATGGCGAAGCGCGCAGGCTATACGGCAGTTATCTCCCATCGTTCCGGCGAGACGGAAGATTCCATCATCGCCGATATCGCCGTGGCTACAAACGCTGGTCAAATCAAAACTGGCGCGCCTTCCCGCACAGACCGCGTAGCGAAATACAACCAGTTGCTTCGCATCGAAGACGAATTAGCGTATATTAGTAAGTATGCCGGCCGTGCAGCGTTTTACAATCTCAAGAAATAATCGGTATTAACGCGTAATAAAAGAGACCTGTCATCCGGATTTCCCTGTGGGGAGGACGGTGACAGGTTTTTTTGGTTTTTCTTAATTATATGATCTTCAGAATTGTCTATTTGTAATGATTTTTTACAGATAGTATATTATAATAAAAAATAAAGGAGGAGCGGACGATGAACTCGAATATCATCGACACGGTCATTGCCCGCATTAAGGAACGGGGCGGACGGGTGACCGTGCAGCGTTTGGCGATTATCAATGTTCTTATGCGCCTGAACCATCCGACGGCAGAAGAGATATATCATTTCATGCGCGATGACTTTCCGACCCTGTCGTTTACCACTGTTTATAATACGCTAAAATCGTTAAAAGAGCTTGGTGTTGTACATGAACATTATCAAGATGAGCGTTCCCGTTTTGAAATTACTGAAGAAGCGCATCATCACTTTCACTGTATAAAATGCGATAAGCTGATCGACATAAGTCCTGATAAGATTTCACTACAAGTAACGCCGGAAGTTGAAGAAGAGTTTTCCCCGATAGAGTCACGGGTGATGCTTGAGGGTGTTTGTCCTGCTTGTCGCGCGCAGAACAAAGGCAAGCCTTGAAGACGGCATTCCTTTATGGTACATTATGAAATGATAAACAATTATAAAATGGATTGCTCCGTTTTTGGGAGGAAGAAGAATGACAGTATTCTTAAAGGTTTTACTTGTAGTTATCTCGATTTTGCTTATCGCGGTCGTGTTGCTTCAATCTGGAAAAAGCGCCGGTTTGTCCGGTTCGATTGCGGGTGGGGCTGAACAGATTATAGGTAAAGCGAAAGCGCGGGGCATTGACGCCTTGTTGAATAAATTAACCGTAATATTGGCAACATTGTTTATGATTCTTGCGATTGTGGTCGCGTATTTTTTGCGTTAGTCTGCATATTGGGAATAAGTGGACAGGTAACATGATACAGGGGGAAACAGCAAGTAGCATACTTGCTGTTTTTCTTTATCTACAGGGGAGGACGATAAGCATGATTGGGTGCTTGTTAATTCATGGTTTTACTGGAAGTCCGTACGAAGTAGAACCGATCGCCCGGCATTTTGAAGGCCGCGGCTGGCGGATTGAAGCGCCGGTGTTGGCAGGGCATGATGGTCACGAATTGTCGTTGCGGCAGGTCACATGGCAGGATTGGATTCGTTCCGCTGAAGAAGTGCTACAGGATATGCTCTTGACGTGTCGCAGCGTTTATGTGGTGGGTTTTTCTATGGGAGGACTTATCGCGGCCCATCTTGCAGCTCGTTATCCAGTCGATAAACTGGTGCTGCTGAGCGCCAGCCTGTTTTATATTAACCCGCGCCAGCTTTTTAAAGACGCGGCCAATATTATCAAACAACATTTTACAACGGGCGCTGACGCGAAGGAGGTGTATCGCCGATATTTGCGTAAAGCGACTTCCACGCCGCCGCGTGCAGTGATTCACTTTCGTCATTTGGTCAAAATATTGAAACAGGAGCTTCCGCATGTTACTGTTCCCACTCTCATTATCCAGGGGGGGAAGGATGATCTGGTAGAGCCGCGCAGCGCCGAGTATATATACAGCACCATTCGTTCTGAGGAGAAGTACCTGCATATTCTCCCTGAATCGAAACATATTATTTGTCATGATTGCGAACAGGAACAATTGCTTTCGCTTATTGATAATTTTTTAGATCCGGGTCATCACGAGCATGAAGGAGAGATAAAAAGTGAAAGCTAAACCCCGTTCTCCGGAAACATTCTTATATCCGGGCGGTGAGGCAGGATTGCTTTTGTTGCATGGATTTACTGGAAGTACCGCCGAAATGCAGCCGATGGGACGCTATTTCCAGCGTTTTGGTTATACGGTTTACGCCCCGCTTTTGGCTGGGCATGGAACCACACCCGAGCAGATGGCAAAAACACGTTGGCCGGACTGGTGGCAAAGCGCGGTAGACGGATATGAACGACTTGTTCGGGAAGGATGCAGGCAGATTGTGGTAGCCGGTTTGTCCATGGGAGGGCTTCTCGCGCTTAGGCTTTCGTATTATCGTCCTTTGCAGGCCGTTGTTTCGTTAAATGCTCCGGTTGATGTACGGGACAAACGGATTCGCTGGGCTAAGTACGTCCACTATGTACGCCCCTATATTCCTCGTTCCGAAGCGAAAGAAGCGCATATTGAATCCGAATTATTCCCTTATGAAAGAAGTCCGGTTGTCTGCATCGCTAGCCTTTGGGAATTTATGATGCTGGTGAAAAAAGAGTTGAGAAGGGTAACGGCTCCGACACTTGTGATTCAGTCGACGAACGACGAGACGATCGAGCCAGTGAGCGGGGATTATATTTATTCCCATATTGGTTCAAAATATAAAGAAATAAAACATTACCATAAATCCGGACATATTATTACACTGGATAAAGAGCGGGAGCGTGTTTTTCAGAGCGTGTCTGATTTTTTGCAAAAGATTTTGAACAAAGAATGAAGAGGAACGTTTATCTTAAGTAAAGGAGAGGATGGATGTGGCAATAGAAGCAGATATTTTACAGTTTATGCGCGAACGAGCGACTCGTCCCATGACGGTTCATGAGTTGGAAGAAGCGCTGGGCGTTACGTCGGCCAGTGATTTTAAAGAATTTATCAAAACGCTAAACCACCTTGAAGATACCGGACAGATTATTCGCACGCGCACGAATCGTTACGGTGTACCGGAGAAAATGAACCTGATCCGCGGTCGCCTGCAGGCGCACGCCAAAGGATTCGGGTTTGTACTGCCAGAAGAAGAGGGCATGCCTGACATTTATATTCATGCCAACGATATGAATGGTGCGATGAATGGGGATGTAGTGCTGGCGCGTCTGAACCAAAATACGAGGGGACCGCGATTGGAAGGCGAGATTGTACGGATTGTAGAACGGGCCAATCATACGGTGGTTGGCACCTATCAGGATGAAAAACACTACGGTTTTGTGATGACGGATGATAAGCGGATTACGAAAGATATTTTCATTCCGAAAGGCGAATCCATGGGTGCGGTAGATGGACACAAAGTCGTTGTGGAAATCGTGCGTTATCCGGAGACCGGGCGAGGGAACCCGGAAGGAAGAGTCATTGAAATTCTAGGGCACAAAAATGATCCAGGTGTCGATATTCTTTCTATTATTCGCAAGTACGGGCTCCCTGAAGCGTTTCCGGAAGCGGTTATGCGGGAAGCGGAAGCTGTGCCGGATACGATTAGCGAAGAGGAAATGAAGGGACGGCGCGACCTGCGTGATCGGGTTATGGTCACGATTGACGGCGCGGATGCCAAAGACTTGGATGATGCGGTGTCAGTGGAGATTCTCGAAAACGGGAACTATCGTCTTGGTGTTCATATTGCTGATGTAAGCTATTATGTGAAAGAAAATTCTGAGCTGGATATGGAAGCGTTCCGCCGGGGTACGAGCGTATATTTGGTTGACCGCGTCATTCCTATGCTGCCGCATCGACTGTCGAACGGTATTTGTAGCTTAAACCCGAAGGTGGATCGGCTTACGTTAACATGCGATATGGAAATTGACGACGAAGGAAATGTGGTTACCTATGAAATATACGAAAGCGTCATCCGCACAAACGAAAGAATGACCTACTCTGATGTGTATAAGATTCTTGAGGAAGATGATCAAGAATTAAAGGAACGATACAAGGAATTGATCCCGCATTTTGAAGCGATGAAAGAGCTTGCGCTGCGCCTGCGTCGCTATCGTATGGAGCGTGGCGCGATCGACTTTGATTTCGGGGAAGCAAAAATTCTGGTAGATCCGGAGGGAAATCCGACGGAAGTGCGACTGCGTGACCGGACAATTGCTGAGCGGATAATTGAAGAGTTTATGTTGAAGGCGAATGAGACGGTAGCCGAGCATTTCCACTGGATGAATGTGCCGTTTATTTACCGGGTTCACGAGGAACCGGACGCAGATCGTCTGCAAACATTCCTTGAATTTGTGACCAACTTCGGTTATTTTGTACGCGGAAAAGCCAATAATATCCATCCGCGTGCGCTTCAAACATTGCTTGACCAGGCCAAAGATACGCCGGAAGAAACGATCATTTCCAAGGTGATGTTGCGTTCTATGAAACAGGCGAAATACGACGCGGAAAACCGCGGTCATTTTGGTCTGGCGGCTGAGTTTTATACTCATTTTACTTCGCCGATTCGCCGTTATCCGGACTTAGTTGTGCACCGCATGATTCGTGAATCGCTGAAGCTGGGCGGATTTACGCCGGAGCGCATTGCAGAATGGCATATGAAGATGCCTTCCATTGCAGAACAGTCGTCCGAGCGCGAGCGCAATGCGGTGGACGCTGAGCGGGAGACGGATGATTTGAAGAAAGCGGAATACATGTTGCAGCACATGGGCGAAGAATTTGATGGCATCGTCAGCAGCGTTGCTTCGTTCGGTATGTTCGTTGAATTGCCGAATACGATCGAAGGCATGGTACATATTAGCTACCTTACAGATGATTATTATGATTTTCATGAAAAGCAATATGCGTTGATCGGTCAGCGAACCGGACGCATGTTCCGCATCGGGGACGAAGTGCGTGTGCGAGTTGTAAACGTGGATGTAGACGAACATACGATTGATTTTGAGGTCGTAGGACTGAAAAGAAGCAAATCGCCAGGCCGCGGCGGGAAAGACAAAGTAAAAGTCATCACCGCTACAGGCAGCGAACGCAAACACCGGGGCAAAGGTAAGCCTGCCCAGGGCAAGGAAAATCCGTTCTGGATGGAATTTATAGAGAAGAAGAAAAAGAAGAAAACCAGCGTCCCGAAATCCATAAAAAAGAAAAAGAAGAAGAAGTAGGAGTGCGTAAACGGGAAGATTAACAAATACGTTTCTTCTTCCTAGGCATTGCAAGCAATCAAAAGCTTGTAGGACGTATCTCGCCGCCCATTTCTTTCCGAAGGAGCATGTGGTTGCGCGGTGTGTCGACCGTCCATATGACTTTTTCAAAAGACAGTTTTTGTGGTACTATGTATAAATACGAGAAAATGCTGGTGGAGGAAGGTTTGGGCGATGAGTAACGAAGGAATCAAGGTGTTGGCGCAAAACAAAAAAGCGCGTCACGATTATTTTATTGAAGAAACGTATGAAGCGGGGATTGCCCTTACCGGAACGGAAATTAAATCCATTCGCAAAGGGCGAGTAAACTTGCGAGACGGTTTCGCGCGGATTAGAAATGGAGAAGCGTGGCTGTATAATGTGCATATTAGCGAATACGAGCAGGGTAACCGTTACAACCATGATCCGCTTCGTACGCGCAAGTTGCTTTTGCATCGTTCCGAGATTAACAAGTTGCTCGGTCAGACGAAAATGGAAGGCTATTCTTTAATTCCTTTGCGTCTGTATCTCAAACGTGGGTTTTGTAAAGTGGAAATCGGGCTGGCAAAAGGCAAGAAGAAATACGATAAGCGCGAATCGATAAAACAACGCGACGCACAACGGGAAATGCAACGCGCGTTACGTGCCCGAAACAGATAATTTCAGGAATTTTTTGGCATACATGTTGCTTTATATATTGAGATATGCTATACTCATTATAGCATTTGATAGCGATAAGTTATGATTGCTCTGCTTCCCAGGAGCGACCCTTTTTCACGGGGGCGTTCTGGATTCGACGGGGATGGTTCGAGCATGAGTAGCGAGCCGGTGGGTTGCGAAACCGTCAACAACGCAAGCGTAAATATAAACGCTAAAAAAGAATCTTACGCTTTAGCTGCCTAATTGCGGCTAACCCTTATCGCTCCATCGCCCGTGTGGGGTGACTAAGGGCCAACCTTAGCGGGCTACGCCCAAGGCTTCCGTCTGCAGCCGAGGGAAGAGAACAATCAGACTAGCCTATCGGGTAGTGGGTCATCTGGCAGCCTGGTAGGTGAAATGCTCACAGGTGACTGCGCTCGGAGAAGCTCATGTGGTCGGAGTCTTCGGACGTGGGTTCGATTCCCACCGCCTCCACCATACATAGTGTGGAGTTTTTATTAGTAATTATGTGACATAAAGCATAAAATTTCCGTTTGGAAACTTTATGCTTTATTTTATTTTAGGATTGCGGACGGGAATCCTCTGCCTCTTTAGAGGAGAGATGAGAGTCCGCTTTGCCCTTGTAATCCCCCTTGCGGGGATTACAAGGGCAAATTTTTTGTTATTTTCACTGACTATATGTAATTGAAAACGCTCAATATAATACATGTTAAACAGCTTTTTGTGCTATACTATATGTATGAAAAAATCTACCATAAAACATGCTCGAACCTGTGTCTACAATGTTAATTATCACATCGTTTGGTCTGTAAAATACCGAAGAAAAGTACTCACTTCCGAGATAGAAGGCTACTTGAAAGACCTTTTTCAAGAAATCGCAC
>NZ_FNDE01000027.1 GCF_900099925.1 Aneurinibacillus thermoaerophilus
ATAGGAGCCAGTATTGCCAAATAACCGTTTGTTAAACCCTTAATCGGTAGCTATATAGGTTGGGGAATTTTGTTCCGGCTATATTGGGGATTTTATTATCGGCTTTAACAATCATAGGGATTCTAGCACAGATGGCATAACTACTGTATCTATATAAATCTAAGTTGATGTCTTAACTAGAAAAAATTTGACCATACTGATTCCTAAGAAAACCTCGAAGGAGTCGGAATCGGTGGGAAAACTTACAGTAACACAAACACATGGTTTTACAACGGAAAGCTTACGTATCGAAGAACGAAATTACAAGACGCATTTTTTAAGCAACGCCTTACTGTAGTGCGACTGGTTATGGAAGGACACTCGGCCACAGAGGCCGGAAATATCTTAGGAATTTGTCGTCAATCGGTCTCTACGTACGTAAAAATGTTCAACCGCAGCGGACTGATTGAGCTGCTCCATCGTGATTTTCCGCCAGGAAACAAGCCGTATTTGTCTGAAGAACAGCATACAGAGATGAGAATACCGTATTGTTGTCGCAAGATGAATGCCATATCCGAGCGTATCGCCGTCTGGACACTGATAGGTAGGCTACAAACAAACAAAACGGTATTTACCATTACTTTTCTTGCTTTGTTTCAATTCCTCATAGGTAAGCTATAAACACATATGCGTTTTCCAATTCACCGGCAACCGGAGCTAAGTCGACGACATAGACGATGACAGTGATTCATTTGAACACTCTCACCACTTAAAAGTTTACGATTTTTGAAGCGGGGAATAAATCCAAAATAGGCGTTTAGTTTTGTCGTGAGCGTGAGAGAATACATTTTGTTCCACTAATTATTACGACGAATAACGGAAGAAAAAAATAAGTATAACCATTAAAAAACCAATTGTTTTGTTTATAAATGGACCAAGTGGGGTAATTCTGCTAACCCTTGTATTAGGATAATACGGATTTCCTAACTCAACTCGTTTTTCCTAAACATAGCAATACTCACCAATCATTGCACAGACAAAAGCAAACAGAGAAAACAAAGTGTAAATTACGATCTTATTTTTACTATTTTTACTAAAAAATAGTAAAAAGTAGTATACAGTAGAATGGAGAAGTAAACATACAAGGGAACTGTAGGTATCATAAATAGCAAGGCAGGATTACCATTTCCACCAGTCATATGCGGTTCAAATGTAGAAATATTAATTATATAAAAGAATCCACCTATTATATTCCCAGAATAAGTAAAATCATGATTTGTTTTTTCTTCATCAAAAACAACTCCTCCTACATCCTGTCTTCCTTCCAACGATCAAATCGATAAACTCCTCCACCTCCGCTTTGCTTAGAGGTGAGGCTTCTAAAAATTTTAAAAGTCAAACAATTCTCTCAGTAGAGCGATATATTTTTCTTATTTTTTTCGTGATAGACTAAGTTAATAAGCTCATCACTTAAAGTGCATATCGTCTGGATTTTATGTGAGGGTAGAGGGACAAAACCGATTTTACGTAAATCTTGTTGCAAAGATTCGGGCAGTTCATAAAAATAGTCTTCAAACCAATCGTTTTCGGACGTTTCTGCATATAGACAAAACGCTTCCCCATAACATTGCCATAACAAACTCATATATTCTTTTGACTCTAACAAACGGGCTGCTTTTTTTTCGTATAATAGGTCTTGAATAGGAGAGAGCCCGAACTCAAACGAAAATCCCTGTTTTCGCAAATAACTCCGAAAACGCTTTAAAATAGCGGGAATCTCTGACCATTGTCCATTCAAAGTAAAAGGACAAGCAGTTTTAAATGCCGCAAAATGGCGCTCTAATTTTTGAATAGAAGGAATGAGAGCATTGGTTGATAGTGAGCCTTGCGTCAAAAATAAATATAAAAAAGCTGCTTCTGTCCATGCTCCCAGCGCGGCATGCGTAGCAGAATACATATTGCCTTGATTCATACAGTGTAGAGCCCAATTTTTTCTTTCCTCTACAATGCCCAAAACTTGTTCGCTTATTCGTTTTGTCCCTTTTGCGGAAGAAAAATACTGTATCGCCCAATTCTTAATTTTTTTAAACTCCCCATCACTATCGTAAATAATGCAAATTTCTTGTAAAAACCTGTAATCCCACGGATTGTCTATGATATTTTTTTGTTTCGGGAATTCTCTGCAATGTTCAATTTCTAATTGGATAATTTCATCTTTGTACATAACATTTTTTGCGTCGGTCAACGAAATATCATCCGTATAAATAACAATGTCCAAATCGCTGTATTGATCCGCTTCCCCTCTGCCCGTTGAGCCGCCTACACTAGCATACACCACATTGAATGGTACTTCGCTTACAAATTCTTGCGCCAAACGAATGAGTTGCTGACTTCGGCTGGTCAATTTTATTCCTCCTCATATAAAAGATAGCTACATAAAGTCTTTTTAGTTTATGACTTATATACATCGTCTTTGATGTTTCGACATTTGGATGGTGGGAGAAGGATAGGAAGAGGAGAGAGGAAGCGTTGATGGGCCCTGCCCACAGTCCAGAAGAAAGGGAATGGCAAACCATCTGCCCTTATTCTTTTACACAGGGGGCTTCTCCTTTCTTTTCTCTGGATGTTCTTTCCTCTTCCTTCCAACTACACAAGGATGTCCATGTATCAAGTGTGATTTATATAGAGTAAAATTCGCAGATATGTCCCCCATCAATAACAAAAAAGTCTATCCCGCTATTATTTTAAGGGGATAGACCTACATTTTCTATTTTATTGTCCGAAAAAATTTTTTATTGAGCTTTATTTTTACGCCAGAAATGCTTTTCCCACTTGCTTTTGCATTGCGGAGTCGCAAAAGGAAGGATGTATTGCTCCACCAATTCCTTTATGGCCCTCTCTGAGATTAGGTTATAGTAGCAAAAGTAATATCGCTTATTATGGATCGTTTGAACCGCCAAATCGGGAAATATGATCCCGCCGAGCCGTCCTTGATTCCAGCCGAATGAGACTTCATTGATTTCCGATATCGGCACCTTCTTCTTACGGTCCATCAGGTATCCATCGCGGACTTCGATCAGAACCGGATTTTTTCTCCTTATAATCATCAGAATCCTCAAAAGTATACCGCCAAAGAGAAGAAAGGCCATAATCCCGATAATGAGCCCGATCAGTCCTTTAATAATGCCAAGCTCAGGAAGAAAATAAAAGATAAGGAGACTTACAGCAACCATAATTCCCGGCAAGACGGTCATGCAACCGGCATCCATATTGGTGTACACAACCTGAACCCCATGGTCTGTCTTCTTTAAAGATTTCATAATAGAAAACTCCTCTGCTACGTGTAAATTCCTAGATGTCACTATACCGACTTCAATGCTGCGGTAACGGCATGGCTTGTTTTTTTCATGAGGACGGCCAAACTGGACAGATTACACTTCCTGACTTCATACCGCCCTTCCTCCGGTCTGGTTATGATCCAAGTATCCCTCTCTCCGTTCACCACGAAGATAATATCCAACAATACCGGCTCTCGATTCTTGTCATACTCCAAAAACAGAATATTGTCCATCATCCCTTTATTCTTTACCATATCACTCGCAAATGCCTGGATGTTTTCAGTGTCTCCCCCCATGGTTCGGACATAATCGGCTACACGATCCGAATTTTCATCGATGAGTGTTAGCATCGATTCGAATTCCGATTGGTTTAATGGCAGCACAACCCCTTCATCCTTCCCTTGGATTGATACCCCCAAATAGCTGCCGATGGTGGCATAGGATTCTTCCGGAGAAATCGTACGAAAAACATGCACCTGTCCTTCATAGCGGAGCGAATGCTCGTACGTTCCTTCCTCAGAGAAATGTACAGACATTGTATCCTGATATCCATCATCCAAGAACTTGGAAGCTTTCAATGTAAACGATGAACCGTTTAAGCAGGAAATAATACGGGCAATTTCCTTTTTCAGGGTAAAGCGCCGCTGTTCATATATAAGGTAATCTTTGGACAGGAGAGAGCGGCAGGCAGCCTGAAAGATAAGGTTCATCTGTTCATCCGACAAATCCTGGAAATAGACTTGCTTCAGTCCCAATCCCTGTTCAAACAGTCCCTCACTGTAAAAGCAATAGATAAGTTCTTCAACGCTCAATGTTACTGTCATGTGCTATCCCTCCTTATGTGAAAGAGAATTTTTTAGAGAAGAATTCTCCCGCATTTTTCAGCAATTGGTCGGCTGTATCCTTTACTTCCTTGAATCCCGCCTTGATGCCTTCTTCCGCTTTCTTCATTCCTTTTCCGACCGCTCTCAGGCCGTCCCCGACCTTTTCAATGCCGGCATGTATCTCATCTTTTAAATGGAGCGCCGCTTCGTCTACCCAGGCCGGTGTATGCTTCGCGATTTTATCGCCGACTATACTGCCGATAAATCCGCCGGCAGCGGCGCCGACAACAGTTCCCACACCCGGTAGGATCATAGAACCAATCGCGCCTCCAATAACACCACCGACCCCTGCGGTAGCCGTTTTTACTCCCGTATTATATACGGCCCGACCCACTGCTTTTGCGTTCTCACGTTTTAATACCGCTTCGTTGTTTCCATATTCTTTGTAATTATTCAGGATGTTCATGCCCAATCCGATTGATTCCTCAACCCCTGACGCTATGAAGGCGGTCACAAAGTTGGTTTTCAAAAACCCTTTGCTTGCTTTGAGCAAATCGCCGGCATGGCTTTTCACCGCACCGAATGCACCTTTGAACGTATCGGCATTTCTGGCTGCCTCCCGTAATCTAGCCAAACCGCTATCGAACGAAGCAACATGGCCTGGGAAGAAACCCACTCCGGCCCTGTACATAACTTGTCTGAGTGGCTTATCCATATATCGCACAAGGTATTTCGGCCCAAGCAGATATCTGGCCACCGTGCGCAACTTCGAGTTATCGATAGCCCTCGTCAAGTGTGCATACCTAGAAAGATAGCGAACCCGCCATGCCCCATTTGCGAACTCAAACCTCGTCAGACCGGTTAGAGCAAAAGCAACGCCAAAGAGCGAATGCCCGGCCGCTTGTAACACCCCATTCCAATAGCCGTGCAATTCAAACAAGTTTCCAATGACATTATCCTCCTCCTCGAGGCGGTCAACGGTGGAGCGAATGTAAATCTCGTTCTCAGAGAGCTGATTTATCAGACGCTCGCCTGACCCTTTCGTAAAATCATTTGCGACTACGCCTGTTATGCAATTTATATAGCGCGGGTCCCCGTACGATATATCGGACAATAACTGTTGCATCTGTTCGTTCAATTCATTGGTGAGATTCTCCAGGACAGAAATTTCCCGGACAAAATCGTCTGCCATCGTGCGCCCTTTATTTATATCCATTGAAATCTCGTTTGCCATTGCACTGCTCCTTTCTTTTGCAAACTACAGATTATCCCTTTTGTTGCTGTTTCGCCAATTCCTTTTTGAGCTCTTCAATCCGGACTGCGGCCTTTTCCAATTCATCACTTGTGATTTGCAAGTCCCGTACATAACGCTGAAATGCCTGGATCGTCTCCTGGTAATCAGAATTAAATCGTTCCCTTCGCTTGCCTTTCCACTCCGCTCCGTTCCACTCGACTGTACCTTTTATTCTTCCTTGAATTTCCATAACCTGATTAGCGGCCTGACGATAACGATTGGCTAATGCCAATACTCGGTGAGAGTCCATTGTTATCCTCCAATCTTCATGTTTTTTTGGTTGCTTTCATCTAGCATGCTTTTCGCGCGTTCCTTTATCTCAACATCGACTCCAGGTGTCTGTGCCAGTGTTCTAAAATAACGGGCGGCTTGTTTAGGATTCTCATTTCGTATCGCGTTGGCCTGCTCAAACAGCGTGCGACTTTTTTCTTTTAATAGAGGTTCTACCAATTTCTGCAAATTTGAATGTTGCCAGGCGGAACTTAAATCTTGAACAGCCTGTTCAAGATTTGACTGATTCATCGCTTTTCTATAGTCGTCGATCGCTTTTTGCAGGAAAGTCGCTTGCTGTGCATACTCATAAGGTACGCCGTTTGCGCTGGTAATACTTCTATATATCGCCAGCTGAGTATCCAGATCTTTTTCTTTTGCTTCTTTTAACATCTGTTCGACCGCCCGCTTTATCACCCTGTCGTTCAAATCACTTTTATCGTATAAACGTTTGGATTCACTAGCATAATACAGAGCTTCTGCATACTTTTCAGCGCTTAACAAACCTTCTGCTTTTTTCGCATATGCGAAGGCTTTTTTTCGATTGGTAGCGGTATGAGCAATCGTCTTATCAATACTCGCTCTTGTACTTAAAATTTCATAAGCCTGCTCTTCCGCATCTGGCTCAAATTCCTCCGCGGCTTCGAGCAATTTCTCCGCTAATCTGTGCAATTCTTCCCTCGCTTCCGGAGCATGATTACCGTTTTCAACAGCTTCAGCAGCCAGAATGACAGCCTTACTTATATCCGTTTGTGAAACTTCCTTCACCTGCAATAGCAAATCCTTTTTTTGTGTGCGTAATTCCTCGGCAACATCTGGCGCATACTGGCTTGCAATCTGATATTTGTTCAGTGCCTCCACCACGCTGCTAGAATTTCGGGCATCTTGATCAGCGGACTTCATTAAATTACGGTCAGCATTCCCATATTCACTCGGGTTCAGCGACTTATTCGCCTGTTCATTGTACTTACCAATAAAATAAACAATATGTTTGGCATCCTTAGAATGGCGTTCCTTATCAGCTGCATATGCATTGATTTCCTCATCCACATACTTCATGAACATATTTTTTTGGATTTCTTCTTGCAAGCTCTGAATTTCCGGCTGATTTATCTTTAGTGAATGAATGAGCTGTAAATTTGCCTGCCCCTGGTAAGAAAGTGAGGGACTTGCATAGGCCTCCCCTTTAAGACGATCCGCTGATTCTACAAGCCATTTCATGATGGTATTATAGCGTTTATCATCCGTTCTAACATTTTGTCCATAATAAACAACATTGTAGGAATCATTCATTATGACATAGTCATAAATGCTATTATATAAAGAGCCAGGTACTAACACAGGGCCACTATCAATAGCGTCGTCTTTACTATTATTGTCTGTCTTCTGATCGCCTACATTTTCCGACCGATTTTGCTCATTGTTTAAATCCCCGTCTGTTGTTTCTTCCTCACCTGATAGCAAGTCATCAACTGGTAAAAGGGGAATATCTTCAATGAGTAACGGCGGCTCTGGCAAAATGATATCACTCTGATCCACTGCCAGGCCTGCAATCGGAGCTCCCTTATTAGAGCTATCTACTAGATAAACCGCATCGTCATAAACTTCCCAATCCACATCATTTTTTAGGGAAAAAGCAAGCAAAGCTTCCTCCTTTTCCAACGATGAGCGAATCTTTTTCCCAGACTCTTCCGCACTGTGCTTGACAGGTACTTCTATCCGTTTGCCCCTATTTTCCTTAAACTGGTTAATAGCTGTATTCTTCACCTGATTGTCGTCAGTATTGAGACGAATCGCTTCCCCTGGCTTTTTTTCCTTACTTTTCGTGTTTGCATGTTCAGCCCGCTTGCCGCTTACAGGTGCGTCATGCTGACTCCACTGATAAGTAGCGACTCCGCCAGCAGCGACCAGCAAACTAAGTGAAACAGGCAGGACGACCTGCCGAGCTTTTGCACTATTTTTGTCTTGCTGATTTTCAGGTGCCAACTGTACTCCCCCTCACTTCATCCTACTTATATCAACTTTTTGGCTTTCATCTCTTTCATACGCTCTTTTGCAATCGCTGCTTCCGACGGATTTTGGTTCAATTGCACCACTTTTTGCAGCATAGTCAACGCTTCTTTATACTTCTTCTCCTTCAATTTAAACAGGCCATAAACGAAATAGGCATGCCCGCTATTCGGGTACTCTTTTAACACTTGCTTGTAGATACTTTCGGCCTTAACCTTTTGATTAAGCTTGTCATATAAAATGCCTATGTTGAGGAGAATCTCCTCATTCCGGATGCCCAAATCTATAATCTGGTTATAAGAGATTAACGATTGCTGAAAAAGATTGATATATCTCCGATTTCCTTTAGCCTCATAGTAAAGCCCATAATCATAATATGCCTGTCCTAATCGGTTTAAATAGTCAATGTTAGTAAAATCCTCTTTTAATAATTCATTCATTAAAGAAATAGCTTCTTCATACGTCCTTGCCTTCGTTGTGTCATCGACCTGGTTCGTTTTATTTTTTTTAATATAGAGATCGACTAGGTTTTTGATGTACCGCTCATTGCCTTTATGTAAAGCCACAGCATTCTTAAACTCTTCGATTGCTTCGCTATCTTTCCCCTGCAATTCAAAGAGCTCTCCCTTCAAATTAGCAATAAAAGCTTTAGAAACTAAATCACCAGCTTTCAGCTGATGTACCATATTGTTCGCCTTTGCATACTGATTGGTGCGGGCGTAAGAGACAACCAGATCGCGGATTACATCTTGCTCATAAATGCTTTTCTCCCCTTTTCTTGCTTTCTCAAAATATGGAATAGCATTCGAGAAGTCATTCAGCAAAAAATAGGCGCGACCTATTAAATAGTGAGCTTCTTGATTTTTTTCGGACAGCTTCTTCTCATAGAATAAATCTTCCAAATACCGGATCGCCTGTTCATGATAACCTCTGCTGATATAAATCGTTGCCATTTTGGTATATAAATCTTCGGTTGGCTTCTGATCCATCGCTTTTCGGATGAATCCTTCCGCTTCAATATAGTTCTGTCTGGTAAAAGCTTCCGTTCCCTTCTGGATCAGTTCCCGCCATTTCTTTTCTGCTGTATAGTTATAAAGCCAGATGAGCAGGCCACCAATTAGGAAGGCACAGCTAAGAGATAACAACAGCTTCCATCTTTTCACCGAGAACTGCCACACACGTTCCATAAGGAAAGGCCCTTGTTTTTTTGTTTTACCGGAAAAATTCGGAACACAGGCCGGGGCTTCTGGCTTTTTTTGTTTTTCATCAAGTATTTTTTGCAAGGCGGCTTCAGTGGTTATCACTTGCTGCCTGGCCCGGATTTTCTCTCTCAGTTCTTCTACGATAATTTCTAACTCTTCTTTTGTAGCAAAATCAATGGAAGGAAGCTGGGCTCCTCTTGCATAGAACAATAGCGCCTTCTCCCATTCTTCCAGCTTCTCCATCTGGTTGGCCGCTTCAAGATAATCCGCCAGATCCCACCTCTGTGGTTCCATGTTTACTTTTCCCTCAGAGAGCAGCAATTTAATTTCTTCCACGACCGCTTTCTTCTCAGGGAAGTGCGAAACAATATAACGATACTCTCTTTGAGCGGCAACTTTGTTGCCAAGTCCTTCAAACGTTGAAGCAATGTCTAACAGGGACTCTACGCTCAAGAGAGAGGAGGTAGGCTGTTTTTTTGCCTGAAAAAATGCCTGCTTTCGATTGATAACCACTTCTTTTATCGACCGGGGAAAAACAGAAAACCATTCAGCAAACGAAGGACATTCCTTTAAGTTTCGGCTTTCCCACGCCCGTGTAAAAAGCTCCGCCGCCGCTTCTCCAAGCGTGTCTTGAACAACTACCTTTATTTTCCGGTAACGTTCCGATTTTTTTTGCATTTCTTCAGCTGCAAAATAGCTCATATCATCGGCTTTTTCTATCCGGATGCTGTCATGATGCCACGCTATCATTTCTGCCAGCAGCACAGCGCCTGCAAAGCGGTCGGCATTCGCCGTCCACACTCCATCCCGCACATAATCCGCAGCATAACCAGGCGATCCTCCCGGCAGAACAGGCGGCTTCCTTACATCAGGTGCATATAGCTCTTCAATATCTACCAGTTCAATATCAGCAAAAGAATGATCTACTTTCTCTTTGCTCAAGTAGGGAATAAGAACGTTGCTTGATGAAAGATCACAGTGAGCAAGACCTGCTTCTTCCATCTCCTTCATGATATAAGCAAACGTGCACGCGATTTGTAAGCATTCTTCACGAGTAAGAGCCCTTTCCTCCAGTAGGATATCTGCCCAGGTTGGTCCTTCGATCCAAGGCATAAGAACAGAGTACTGCAAATCTTCATATTGACTGACGAGCTTCTCATGACTCTGCTGTTCAATAACGGAGCGCAAGCAAGCGGAAAGACCATATCCTCCTGCATATTTTTGGAATTTTTTCGCCAACTCTATCTGACGCTCACTTTTGAATCGTTCCCTAAACACTTTAAAAGCCACATAGCGGTGGAGAGTTCTCGCCTGTTCATCAACCAGTTGATAAACAGTCCCCTGTCTCCCCTCTTGCCCGTATGGGATATCAATCCCCTCTACCGCTGGATGTTTGGAGAAGGTATATTTTCTGCCAAACAAACGAATCGTTTCTCCAACTTCCGGCTGAAAATTCATACTTATGAACCCCTGTTCTAAAACTTTCACAATGTACAAAAGACCAGTCAGCTGTTATGACTAGTCTTTTTTCTACTCTTTTATACTTCATACTAAAATATGATTATTGAGCATCTGCCTGACGGAAACGCGTAGCAATAGCACGAAGTTCCTGATCAATAGAATCAAGAAGTTGAACGTAAGCTTCCATATGACGGCGAGATTGTTCGAACTGATCGAAGAAACGCTTCTTCGTTGCACCATCCCACTTGCCTTCTAAAGATTGAAGTGCTTGATAGAGCTGGTTGGTTTGCTGGCGGCTTGCATCTGATCCGTTTCTAAACTGCTGGGCAATTCCTTCTAACTCTTCCGGCGTAACAAGAATTCTCATTGACATTGGCTTACACTTCCTTTCTTTTCTTTGGACAAAGTCAATATATTACAAATTTTCCGTATCGTACAGTCCTGTAATCATTATCATTCCCAGGAACTACTATATTTGTATAATGAAAAGTTAATCGCTACTTTCTCACCATGTATTTTTATCTATTATTTACCTTTTCATAAGGCCTAGCAATTTTTACTTTCATATTTTTCCCCTTAATCACAAAGCCGTCACCGGCCGGCAGCTCTTTATCTGTTTCCGCATGAGGAAGCCTCATATTAAAAAAGTATAAATCACTGTTTAAAGTTGAACCCAGCAAAAATCCAACAAACTTCTTCTTAATGTTAATAAACCATGCTTCATGCAAATAGCTGTTCATGCTTGCCAGTAATCCAGCCATGATAAAATGAATATTTTTTTGCCGTGCTTCTTTTGTCAGCTTTTCAAGATCGTTCTTTATTTCAAAATCCATGTTCATTTGCTGCATGAAGTTTTCTACATCGTCAATAATAATGACGATCGGATTGTACATGCCCTCTTCCTCATTATTTCCCCAGCCAAAGATTGAACTTGTTTGCTTTCTTTCCTCGGTAATAGCTACTACTTCTTGCAGGAGCTTTTTCGCTTCTAGGAGGTTTGTGGCGTATCCTTTGACCTGAGGCAAATGAGCAAGGTTCATAATTCCTGTACGCTTCGGCTCTAATTCAATAAAGAAGATATCAATTTCATCAGCAGCGTATTGGTGCTCCATAGACAATATCAAAGTCTGTAAAAGGGACGTTTTACCCGATTCTACACGCCCTGTTACCAGAACATGATCGACTTCCTCCAGACGAATGGATTGCAGAGCCAGCTCTTCAGTATCAATCCCGTATGGAAGCTCCCTCGTTGCCTGCGGCGGAAATTGATCCATCAGTTGTTCTAATCTGATTTCCTTCGGTAACATCGCAATTTCTTTCGCTGGTTTCCCCTTCCATTCCTCCTGCATTTTGCTGGCCCAGTGCCGGAGGAAGGCAGTCCTTTCCCATTCATTCGATCCATCGTATGGCAGCATACACTGAAACACATACGGCGGGTTATGCCCTTTTACAAAACCGCGTCCCTCCGGAAGGTTTGACACAGTAAAGCCGGGTCTTCCTACTGCAAAGTAGTAATCGGTCTGATCCGCAAGTTCGAAGGAAACGGCCGAAGCAAAAGTATTGCGGTATCGATCATACATATCACTTGTCTGGTGGGCTGTCGCCATCACAATAATGCCGTATGCTGCCCCCTCCCGCAACAGTACCTCAAGCTGTTCATTTTCATTTATAAAATTTGTCCGAAACTGCTGGTATCCGTCAATAATCAGCATAAGGGCCGGTAAACGTTGATTAGTAACGGTACGGTAATTTTGGAGCGAGCTTACCCCTTCATTGGAAAACAACTCTTTACGCAATGCCAGTTCTTTTAGCAAAAAGCGGAAGAGCCTCCGCATCTTTTCTGTCTCTTCTTCATGCACCACTCCGCCTACATGAGGGAATCTGGCCAACTCTTTCATCTGACGGCTAAAATCAATAATATATACATGCAAATCAGCAGGTGCAAGATCGAAAAACAATGAAAGCAGCGTAGACTGAATAAACGTGGTCTTCCCGGAGCCTGGCATACCATAAGCAATAAGATGCCCTTCGCTCAAATCGAGCCGCAGAGGATACTGGGCTTGATTGCTTATATCATCAACGATTCCTACTGTCGGCTGGAGCCATTTCTCCACGCTGCTCCAGTCTGCCGGTGTCCAGTTATCAATGTCAATCATCTGCGAAATTGGCAACTGTTCAGGAAGAGGCTCCAGCCATGGTCCTGGAAGCGGATGAATCGCATGCTTTTGCGCTTCTTCTTTTATATAATCAATGAGCACCTGGATTTCCTTGCGCTTATTGTTCTCATCCGCTTTTACGGCTTTTTTCCGCACTATGGAGCCGTCTAGCTTAACCTCCGCAATTTCAATGTGCTCTGCCTCTGTTTCTTCTTTAGGACAATAATCCGCGCCGCTCCAGGCAGATTGGAAGTATTCGAGCACTTCATTGTTACCAACTTGGAAATAGGCCCGTCCAGGGACATTGATGGTAGAAGCATTTGGGATTTGAATCATTTCACGACTATCGCTGTCATCCTGAACACGCAGGCAAATGCGAAAACGGGAGTTACTCCATATTTTTTCATCCACAACTCCCGCCGGCTTTTGTGTGGCCAGCAGCAAATGAACTCCCAGCGTACGACCAATCGCCGCTATGCTGATTAATTCATCCATAAATTCGGGCTGATCCTTTTTTAATTGTGCAAATTCATCAATAATGATAAAAAGATGCGGCAGCGGCTCTTTAAAACGCCATTCCGAGCGGAAATATTCATCAATATGCTGTATGTTGCCCGCCATGTTAAATATCTTCTGCCTTCTTTCCAGCTCTGCCCGCAAAGAGACTTTGGCACGATTAATCAGATTCGGGTTCTCCAGATTAGTAATGGTCGCCACTACATGCGGTAGGCCCTGAAAAGTATTTGACATTCCTCCACCCTTATAGTCAATAAGCATAAAAACCAGTTCATGCGGATGATAGGTAACCGCCAGCGACAAAATAATAGATTGAATCACTTCACTCTTACCGGATCCAGTAGTACCAGCCATCAATCCGTGCGGCCCATGGCCGTTTCTTTCGATTTTGTCATGAATGTTTAACTCAACGACCTTTCCCCCTTCACGTACGCCTATCGGAACAGGAAGCGTAAGCGGGTAGCGGTTTTGTTCCCATCTGGAGATCACATCCAGTTCTTCTACCCGATTCACCCCATACATCTCAAGAAAGGTAAGAACCCGGGGAATGACTCCAGCAGTTGACTGCTTTACCCGCAGCGGAGCGAGAGCACGGGCCATCTCCTTCGCTTCCGGTAAAGTAAACCGATCGAGTGCAACTTTTTCCTGACCAGTAAACGATCGAGTCTGGTCATCGGCTGAAAAAGTTTCATAAAGACGAGCGATACCGTCCTTTACCTCGATAATAACTTCACATTCCATCGGCAGGCTTTCTTTCCTGGATGACATAAGAAATGCGCAGGCTCCCACCGTATCGCCTTCCTTGAGAATTAAG
Organism: Aneurinibacillus thermoaerophilus; assembly: GCF_900099925.1. Lineage (GTDB taxonomy): Bacteria > Bacillota > Bacilli > Aneurinibacillales > Aneurinibacillaceae > Aneurinibacillus > Aneurinibacillus thermoaerophilus. Next base: position 13,865 of record NZ_FNDE01000027.1, read on the forward strand.
GGCAATAGGGCATCATTCTCAAACAGGGAAAGGCTGGGCAAAAAGAATACATATTCAGGAACATCATACTCTTTGTTCTTCTCTCCCCCTTTTTTGAGTTTTCGAAAGTTTAATGTGCTATAAAGTTTTTCGGACAACGCCCGCGCCATATGTTGTCCTTCCGCTATATACCGGGATTCACGTTCGTTGTCCCATATATGCGGAAGCCATCTCATCCAGTTCCATTCCTCTTTTTCCTGCTCAGAGTAAACGCAGACAAGCTTGACTTCTTCAGGAGAATGGTGAGTAACAAGCTGCAGGGTCAGCACGCGTGCCAGTTCTAAAATATCCTTTCGCTCCCCTACCAAACCAACCACTCTTTTTTCCCGCAGCGAAATCGAAACAGGTACGTTCGTCAGCTCACTATAATCGGCGCCCAGCTTCTGCGCCTCTGCAATTAAAGGATGGATGTCATAACCATCCTGTGTCGGAAGCTGAATCGTAATGACGAAAGGACGTATGCCGAGTCCAATTCGCAAATGAAGAAAATCCTCCGAATCTGTCGCACGCTCCCACAATGAGCTTTGCCGTTCGTAAATTCTACGGACGCATTCTTCCGGATTCGGATCTTTTTCTCGTAAAAATTTAGTTTGCTGCTCACGAATTTCTTCTATCTCTTTTCTATGATTCTCTAACTGTGCGAGATATTCTTCATGAAGTTGCACTACCTCTTCGCGATGCTTTTTCTTTCTTCTAAAGTACAAAATGATAGTGGCAATGTAAGAACCTAACATCGGGATGCTCATGGCCAGCATGAAGATGGCATAGGCAGCACTGTTATACATCGTTTTAGACAGATAATACATAATCCCTACCGTGGCAATGGTTAGGAAAATAGGAATAATCATCGTTTCAAAAGAAAACCTCGGCTCCATCGGCTCCGACTTTGGCCGATGAACCATAATCTTTCCTGTCGGTAGCGCAAGCTTTACCCGCGGTGATCGTGTAAAGTATGGTGATTTCCTCATATCTTCTCCTCTTCTGTTTCCCTTCTTTACTCAATAATCTTCCATACGTAATCAAGCTGCTCTACTTCATCAGCTTCGGTAGTTGTTTCCTGATTGCTAGGATACATCTTTTCGTATGCACTCTCCGTTGGTAGGGTGGAAGCTGGCTCTTTGCTGAAACGCAAAAACGCGCCGTCCCAAATCCCGGCGCGTTCCAGCGATTGCTGTTTTTCGAGCCGGAACCAATGCTTTTGGTCAAACGAATATTCCAGATCGTGTATTCCTTGTGTCCAATCATATTCATATCCGAGCCATTCATTTAAGGCGATAACCAGCTTCTCGCTCTCCACCTGATTTGGCAGGCGTAAATCGCTCTCCTGATGATGATGAATAAAGGTAACAATAATTTCTTCCACGTTTTTCACTCCTTTTTCTACCAGGCAACATCCAAAAAGGAAATATCGTCACTTGTAGGGGAAGAAAAACTTTGGCACATCATCTCCTGAAGACGGTCAGTAGATGGAAGAACATCAAGAGAATCGAGTACAAAAAAGCCGTCAGAGTACAGCGTCAAACGATCTAATGGCCGGTTTACTTCTCTTGATGTCATGACATTCACCCCACCATGAATCAACCCGTTCTTCGTTGACCAGCGCTGCTGTGTATTCACGGAAAAGCCAGAAAAATGGGTGATTTCCGTCCATCCGTCCCACAGTCGGATACGCAAATCACCCGACCAGGCCAAAAAGACATGGGCTTGATTGGACCATTCCTCCAAAATATCGACTCTGCCGCAGACAAACATCGTTTCACTTCCATTTCTCCTTTTTTCTTCCAGCACATCTCTCAGTAGCGGAGAAAGCGGACGAGGCAGCTCATGCTTTTCTACAACTTCTGTCGCTTCGTTAATTAACTGCTCCAAATATCTATCCAGCGCTGCTGTCATATCGTTTTTTTGCTGAATCTCTTCTTTTGGGATTCCACAAAGCCACTCTATTAGCTTGGTGGCTAAAAACTGTGCTGCTATATTTCCGCAAAAGGATAAGCTTACCCCGTCACAAAGCACAAAAGTAAACTTTTTGTTCTCTACACGAAAAACCAAATAATCCTGGCCCAGGTCATTAGCCTCCTGTGTCTCGCCGGCACGAGCATAACCATAGCGAAACGAAAATGGCTCCTGATAAATATGGGTAATGGGTGTTTCCAGCTTTTGATCACTTGTAAATGAAAACATGTGACACCTCTCTTTATTACCGAACCGGGGTCGCAGCGGACATTTGAAAGCCCAGCGACACAAGGTCAGCATTCGTACCCGGAAGCAGCATTAATGCCCCAGGCTCAATTCTATATCCTGTTTCCATCATCATCTCCCGATAACTTTCAGGCAGCGGGCTGGAAAGCCTTTTCAGCTTCTCTCCATACTCATCATCGAGCAGGGTATCCGGCATGATTCCTGCCCACTTTTTTGAATTTTCAATAGGGGTTTTCAGGATTTCATCGGAAATGAAAATGTTTTCGACTAATACATTTCCGTCCGGGATTTTGATATCCATAATTCGCTTTACAATCGGCTCAGGGTCTTCCCCGGTAAAAGCGCCATCCGTCATGTGACAGATAAGGGGAGCCGGACAGTCCCTGAGGTTCGGCAATTCCTGATGAAGCATCTTCTCAGCTACAGCAAACGCTTTGGCTGTGTTCGTCAACCGCTGGGTCTGTACGTTTTCCAGCGGTCTCATTCGTGCCACTTCATCAATCCCTTTCACTCCTCCCAAAACGTCAAACACGTTATCACTATACGCGAGAATTGATAGCTTATAACGCGGACTAAGCCGACTCCCCTTTGTGGAACGAAAAACCATTTGTCGGATTGCAGCGTTCAACGCTGTCGTTACAACATCCATCCTCCTCTTTTTTTCTCCCCCGGCATCCATCAACAGATTCATCGATGCACTAATATCCAGCAGGTAAATAATATATGCCGGGGTTTGTTGTGTTGCTTGAATTTGATAGCTCATTCTACGCAACTCCTATTAATCTGAATCTATCGCCAAAAACGCTATACATGTTTTAGTAAATCTTGTATATTGTGCTTTCTCCATTTTAAGTAAGAACTTATAAGAAGTGTAGGGACTGGATGTCCATTCCTATACTCGTTTTGACCTATTATTAAGAATGAATTCAGCTTGATACCGTCTCAATATCATCATCATAAACCAAAATAAAAAGCCGGCCATCCTGAACATACAGGAAACCGGCTTTTCAAAACGGTTGTTAAAGTAATGCACAAATTACTTCTGCAACACAACCCGTGATCTGTCCCGTATATACCGGGTTAACTCCACTGTCATCTCATAGTAGAAAAACGGTGTAATCAGATAAATGCCTTTAAAGTACTCCATTGCGATATCTACCAGCTCACGGGCGATCGCTACCCCTTCACGGCGCGCTTCTTCCCCCGGTTCATACCGGCGCATGCGGGTGCGCGCCTCGTCTGATAGCCTAATACCCGGTACTTCGTTATGCAAAAATTCGGCATTGCGCGAACTGGTCAGCGGCATAATACCGATAAAAATCGGGATATCGAGATGCCTGGTTCCTTCATAAATCCGCTCAATGCTCTCCCGGTCATACAACGGCTGGGTCATAATAAAATCCGCGCCCGCTTCCACTTTCTTTTCCAGCCGGCGCAGCGCGGCGTCAAACTGGCGCACATGCGGATTAAATGCAGCACCGACCACGAAATTCGCCCGCTGCTTCAACGGCTTCCCTGAGAAAGAATATCCCTCGTTCAACTGTTTAATCATCCGAATTAAATCAAATGATGAAACATCGAACACGGAGCTTGCTCCCGGCAGATCGCCGAAACGGGCCGGATCTCCTGTAACAACAAGCACCTGGTTAATACCGAGCGCATGCAAACCCATTAGATGCGATTGCTGGCCGATCAGGTTGCGGTCGCGACAGGCAATGTGCAACAGTGGCTCAGCGCCGAATTTCGCCTTCATAATCGAACCAAGAGCCATATTGCTCATCCGCGTCGTCGCCAGCGAATTGTCAGCGAGCGTAATCGCGTCCGCCCCAGCGTCCTGCAATGCCGCCGTGCCCCGTAAAAACTTTTCTGTATCTAAATCGCGTGGCGGGTCTAACTCAACAATCACCGTATGCCGATGCGCCACCGTTTCCACAATTCCCTGTTTCCGGGCCGGAGGAGCGATGCGAATCAGCGGCTCCGCTTCTTCTTGCGTGTCTACAACAGGATTCACGCGCGGCAACGGCTCTCGTTCCGCCAGCACCTGCGCCATTACCCGGATATGTTCCGGTGTTGTTCCACAACAGCCCCCAATCAAGCGTGCGCCCTGAGCACGGAAACGAAGCGCGTTTTCCCCGAAATATTGTGGCACAGACGCGTATGAATACTGGCCATCTGACATAGCCAACCGCCCGGCGTTCGGAAAGACGGACAGCGGCGTGTCCTCCGGAACCACTGCATTTTCAATCGAACGTAAGATTTCCGCCGGTCCAAGCCGGCAGTTTAACCCGACAACATCCGCGCCCGCTTTTTTCAACTCGGCAAACGCCCGAGTTAGCGTGTGACCATCTCGCGTCCGTCCGACCTCAATCGTGGCCAGTTGAGCCACGATCGGCACATCGGTTAACGGACGAATCACATCCAGCGCCAGCAGCAATTCATCCAGATCAAGAAATGTTTCCAGCAAAATCGCATCCACACCGCCCATTAAAAGCGCCGCTGCCTGCTCCTCAAATTGTTCGCGATAATTTTGCATACGCACATCTCGCACACGTCCTGCGTTAATAGAGCCGATACCCCCGACCACATACGCGTCATCTTTAACCGCTTCTCGCGCCACCTGCACTGCCACCCGATTGATCCGTGTCACTTTGTCCTGCAAACCATGGCGCGCCAGCGCGTCCCGGTGCGCTCCGTATGTGTTAGTTTGAATAAATCGTGCGCCCGCCTCATAATACGAGCGGTGAACCGCGCGAATAAGCTCTGGATTGGATAAATTCAATTCCTCATAACACACGCCAATCGGAATGCCCAATTGGTACAGCCAGGTCGCCATCGCGCCGTCCCCGATAAGCAAATGATCCTTAAGGTATGTTTTCAAGCTTTCTTTTGGCATGGTCATCCTCTCCCCTTTCCTTTGTTTATTCATCAGCATTAAAATAACGGGCTTCCGGGTGAGAGAACACCATGGCCGAGACGGAAGCTTCCGGTTCCATCATGCAACCGTCCGTCAATTGAACACCGATGTCTTCCGGACGTAACAAATCAAACAGCAACTTTTGATCTTCCAAATCCGGGCATGCCGGATAGCCGAAGGAAACGCGGAGCCCCTGATAACGGGCACCGAAACGCTCCTGCATCGTCATATTAGCCGGGTCCGGAAAGCCCCACACGTCGCGCAAAATATGATGCAAACGTTCCGCGAACGCTTCCGCCAGCTCCAGCGCCAGTGCCTGTAAAACATGAGAGCGGAGATAATCGCCTTTCTCTTTCCACTCTTCCGCCTTCTCGCGAATCCCTTCGCCGGCGGTGACTACAAGAAATGCCACATAATCCATGACGCCGCTCTCTGTCGGTTTAACGAAATCAGCCAAACAAAGGTACGGTGCCTTTTTCTGCCGTGGGAATCGGAATGTTTTCAGCACGTTGCTGGAATCATTCGGGTCGTAAATATGGATTTCTTCGCCTTTCGACTGCGCCGGGAAAAAACGGTATACGCCCTGCGCTTTTATGAGCCCGGTTTTTTTCGCTTCCGCCAATAATTCGTCGACAATTTGTTTTACTTCCACTGTCTTCGGGTCACCTTCCGCCAGCAGCTTCTCCACATTGCCGCGGACGCCAAGATGCTTACCAAGCAACATGCGCAAGTTTACGTACGGTTGCAGGTGCGTAAGTGGATAGTCGCGCAATACGTGGCGCTCGAAATCCGGCGGAATAAATACCGGCGCATTCACGCTGACATCCGAACGCTTGGGCGCGCTGATGTCCACCATGACTTCTTTCACTTCCGTCGTCGCAGCCACCTGCTCCTGTCCTTTCGCCTTGGCCGCTTTTTCCAGAACAGCATACTCCTTTGGATTCATGAGCTTATTGGCCAGTTCCAATCCGTTCATCGCGTCTTTAGAATACAGCACAAGACCATCGTACTCAGGTGCAATCCGAGTCTCGGTGAACTTCCGCGTCAGCGCCGCGCCACCGACAAGAATCGGAACATTGATACCGGCTGTTTTTAGGTCTTGCGCGGTTGTCACCATCTGTTGCGCTGACTTCACCAGCAGTCCGGACAGTCCGATAATATCAGGCATCTCCTGACGGCAGGCTTCAATCAGCCGTTCCGGCGGCACTTTAATTCCCAGATTGACGATTTTATAGCCGTTGTTGCCGAGAATAATTTCGACCAGGTTTTTTCCAATGTCATGCACATCACCTTTTACTGTTGCGAGCAACACCGTTCCCTTGATGGACGTCTCTGTTTTTTCCATAAACGGCTCCAAATACGCCACCGCCGCCTTCATTACTTCCGCGCTCTGCAACACTTCGGCGACAATAAGCTGGTTATCATTGAACAAGCGCCCTACTTCATCCATGCCGTTCATCAGCGGCCCATTAATAATATCCAGTGGGGCATACTTTTTCAGCGCCTCTTCCAAATCCGGAATCAATCCTTCTTTCGTTCCTTCCACTACATAACGTGCCAGTCGTTCTTCCAGCGTCAGGTTAGACTTTTCCTCGTTCTTTTCCACTTTTTTCGCGCGGTAAAAATCCGTAAACTTCGCCAGCGACTCATCTGTTGTCTCGAACAGTAACGCTTCCGCCAGCTCACGCTCTTCTTCCGGAATGGAAGCGAAGCGCTGCAATTTCTCCGTGTTGACGATAGCATAATCAAGTCCCGCTTTCGTGCAGTGATATAAATACACGGCGTTCAGTACTTCCCGACCCGCGGGCGGCAAGCCGAATGACACATTGCTTACGCCCAGAATGGTCTGGCATTCCGGATATTTTTCTTTAATCAGGCGAATACCTTCAATCGTCTCGCGCGCAGAACCGATGTATGCTTCATCGCCCGTGCCAACTGGAAACACGAGCGGATCGAAAATTAAATCCCGCGGGTTCAGGCCATATTTATTTACCAGTAGATGATACGAACGCTCGGCTACTTCCAGCTTGCGGTCACGCGACACTGCCATTCCTTTCTCATCGATCGTGCCAACGACCACCGCTCCGCCAAACTTCTTCAATAAAGGCGCTACTTCAGCGAAACGTTCTTCACCGTCTTCCAGATTGATAGAGTTAATAATTGCTTTTCCCTGGGAATACTTCAGCGCCAAAGCGACAACTTTAGGGTCTGTGGAATCGATCATGAGCGGAACCTTAACTTTACGTACAACAAATTTCAAAAAAGCCTCCATATCGGCCGCTTCATCGCGATCCGGATCGGCCAGACAGATATCAATAACATGCGCGCCCCGCTTTACCTGTGCACGAGCAATTTCTGAAGCTTCTTCATACTTCCCTTCTTTGATCAAATCGCGAAATTTCTTCGAGCCGATTACATTCGTCCGTTCTCCCACAAAAAGCGGGCGATTGTCCTGTTCCAGATATACAGGTTCAATGCCGGAAACCGCGTGCGTGCTTAGTCCCTGCGGTCTGCGCGGTTGATAATCTTTGAGCGCTTCCGCGATGGCACGAATATGATCAGGCGTCGTGCCACAACAGCCACCCGCCACGTTAATCCAACCTTGCTCGGCGAATCCGGCCAATTTGGTCGCCAACGCCTGCGGGGACTCGTGGTAATGCCCGTTCTCGTCCGGAAGGCCAGCATTTGGATAACAGCTGACCGCGCAATTCGCCATGGCGGATAACGTTCGAATATGATCACGCATAAATTCCGGGCCTGTCGCGCAATTCAATCCAATAGACACGGGTTGCAAATGCTCTAAAGAAATATAAAAAGCCTCAATATTCTGACCAGCAAGCGTAGTACCCATCGGCTCAATTGTGCCTGAAATCATAATAGGGAGCTTACGTCCCGCCGCTTCGAACGCCCGCTGTACGCCAATACCGCCCGCTTTTACATTCAACGTATCTTGAACCGTCTCCAGCAGTAGCACATCCACCCCGCCTTCAATCAAAGCCAGCGCCTGCTCATAGTATGCTTCCACCAGTTCTTCAAAGGTTACACCGCCGGTAACGGATAAGGTTTTAGTGGTCGGCCCGATCGAGCCGGCGGCATAACGAGGCCATTCCAGCGTAGAGTATTTATCTGCCGCCTCCCGTGCCAGCCGAGCTGCTGCCAGGTTAATTTCCCGGGCACAGTGCTGTAAATCGTACTCCGCAAGCACAATGGATGTGGCGCCAAATGTGTTGGTCTCAATGATGTCCGCTCCTGCTTCCAAATAAGTTTCGTGAATGTTACGAATCACGTCCGGGCGCGTTAGGTTCAGTATTTCATTGCATCCTTCATACTGCTCACCGCCAAAGTCTTCCGGCCCGAGCCCCGCCTGTTGCAGCATCGTGCCCATCGCTCCATCAATAATCAAAATTTTTTTCTGAAGTTGATTTTCAAGTGCCGGTTTCGTTTTTACTGCTGTCACTCCGCTCATCATCATCGTCCCCTTTTCTGACACAAATTCGCTCACGTACAAAATAAAAAAGACCTCCTGAAAGAAGGGAGGTCTCTGCATCTTCATCAAAACGCGAAATCCTTATCTTTCAGGAAACGAATCCTGCTGGAATTGGCACCGTGTATATAATATACCGGTTGCCGGGCGTCATTGGGCCAGTCCCTCAGCCTACTCTGGATAAGAATCGTTTTTATTTTCACTTTTCTAACTAACTTTTAACTAATTATTAATCAATATCTGAAAAGAGTCAATAGAAATTTTTATACATCTCGTGATTTCTTTCATAACGTACGTGTAATCACAATATTAGTATGGGTTTTTAGATCAATTTCATACGGAGCCTTTACTACCGTACCATCACGTTCTTGCACAATCCGAACGATTGGTCTATGCACAGCATTCGGATGAACATGAGATACGACCCCAATTTGTCCTGTATTCAATACGACGGTAGACGCTATAGGATAGGCGGCAATATGTTTTACGAACAATTTCACCAATTCTAGGTCAAACAGGGTATTTCCGGAAGCAAACAAGTATTCCAGCGCTTCATTAGGTGTATAATGCTGACGATGTGAGCGATGGGAAGTAAGCGCATCATACACATCGGCTATACCGACAATTTGCGCGTATTCATGAATTTGATCTTTCTCCAGTTTGCGCGGATAACCGGACCCGTTATACCGTTCATGATGTTGCAGCGCACAATGAGCGGAAAGAAGGGACATATCGTACTGGTAACGCAAAATATTAAATCCGTCTTCTGTATGGTTTTCAATATACGCCCGCTCTTCCTCAGTTAGCATCGTCTTCTTATTCCACAGATCCTTCGGTAACATAATCATACCTATGTCGAACAGCAACGCTCCCACGCCAAGATCCATGAGCTGCTCCCGATTGTACCCTTTGGCCAACCCAATAATTCCAGCCAGTACCGCCACATTGACCGAATGATGAAACAGGTAACCACCCAGCGAATGAAGATTTACAAGATTTACCATAATATCCTTTCTTCCGCTTAAATCTCCTAGTATGTTGCCAAAAACATTCCGGAATACCTTGCCCATATCTGGCATCGCTATCCGTCCTGTTACCTTTGGTTGATCCATAAGCCCTGTCATCATTTTGTATACAGTCTCCACCGCTTTTTTGCGCGTCGTATCACTGAGCACATCCTCCGGTACAATATCGTCCGTATGCTCATCTTCAATATATACCGTATCTATGCCTAGCGCTTTTAACCGGTCAATGTAACGTTGGCTTAATTCAAGTCCGGCGGCCAACAACACCTGTCCTGCTTCCGATAAAATTGTCTTTGCAATTTTATCCCCCGGTTTTACAGAACGAATATGCACTTTTTTCACGAACAAACCCTACTTTCTTAATTTTCATAGGTATTTATGCTTATTTTTGTTCTGATTAAATTTTATCACAGGAAAATGGTTTTAAGATAATAGATTTATGAAAACGCATAAATTTTTTTGAGCTTGATGATATTCGTTCTATACGCTCTTCCTGGAAGAAAGCAACGACGAGCAAGCCGCAAATTCTTCCTACAAACAGCTAAAAAAAGAAGGAAAAAGCATTCGTTTTTTCCTGCTTTTTCCTTCACCCGATTGTTTATCATCTTTTTCTACTTTCTCTTAATATCTCACTACATTGACTGACGCTTATGTCTATTGCTTTCATGTCAGAGTTATAACTCATAGCTATGTGGTTTTCTATTTATCCACCCTCATATTACTCTGTGATGATTGCAGTAAATCTTTAACCGCTCCTACACTTCCCATAAGGCCGGTAGCCTCATATGGAATAAACACTTTATTGTCGCTTTCAGCCAATTTTTCTAAGGCTTCAATATAGCGTAGCGCAATCACGCTATCGTCGGCCTTCACTTCTTTCAAAGCAGAGAACACTTCATAAATTTGCTTTTTCTGGGCTGCAGCAACCAATTCAATCGCTTTCGCTTCCCCTTCTGCACGGCGAATGCGGGATTCCATTTCCCCTTCTGCTTCAAGGATTTGTTTTTGCTTATTTCCTTCCGCGTTCTTGATGGCGGATTCGCGATCCCCTTCCGCTTTCAGGATTTTTGCCCGTTTCTCACGTTCTGCTGTCATTTCTTGCTTCATCGCTTCTTCAATATCGTGAGGAGGAATAATTTCTTTCATTTCTACGCGCTCGACTTTTACTCCCCAGTTATTCGTTGCTTCATCCATTTTGATTTGCAGCGCTGCATTAATTTTATCCCGGGAGTTTAGCGTCTCATCAAGGTTCATATTTCCGATCTCATTACGCAGCGCAGTCACTGCAAGGTTAGCAATTCCTTCTTTTAATCCGTTAATTTCATATGTTGCTGCTTTCGCATCAGTAATTCGGTAATAAATGAGTGTATCAATCTTCATTGTTACATTATCTTTTGTAATTACCGGTTGCGGCATGGAGTTAATGATTTGTGTTCTCATATCCCAACGGGCTACTACACGATCTAAAATCGGCACGATAAAATACAGGCCGGATCCCAATTCCCGCTGAAATTTACCAAGACGCTCAACAATACGCACTTCTGACTGACGAACAAGTTGAACGGATGAAAAAGCAAGGGAAACGACAACACCAATAATAATGATAGCAAACAATACCGGAAACAAATTCTCTACTATCATTTTTCTCCCTCTCCTTCCTTTTATTTATTGTTTATCTACAAACAAAGTAACTCCTTGAACCTCATAAATAACGACCGTTTCCCCTTCAGTAAACGTTTGGTTTCCGACGCTGGCCGCTGTCCATGATTGTCCTCCATACTTAACGATTCCTTTTTCAGTTGGAGAAATTGTCTTTGTAACGATCGCCTTATTTCCGATCATCGCATCCACATTAGTACGAATAACATCGTCATTCACTCCAAACCTGTCTATAAGAACTTCCCTTCCTAATATAATGCCAATGATAGAAGCGATGAGCATAACGGTCACTTGTATCACTAAGTTCGGGGTAAAAATGGCGACGATCCCTGCTAGACCTGCCCCTAATGCAAAGAAAAGGGCCACAAATCCTGATAAAGTAAATTCAGCAATAAGGAGTCCAAATGCAAGAAGAAACCACATCATCCATACTGATAATTGACTTACCAGCCACTCCATTTCCCACCCTCCTTCCAGCTCCGTTACTTACATGTACGTAATTTTTTTACAAAAGTTTCATTAATTCAAAAAATAAGGACCTGGAATGTTGCCGTTCGCATTTCGTACACCGATCCAGCTACCCAAAAGCAACGAAATCAAATGAATATTCAAAACCTGCGCTGTTATACTATAGCTACACGTAAGAAAAAAAACTGAATATTGACCTTTGATAATCCGCGCAATAATATTCTATTGTTCATCAAATTCAGCAAGATTGACATCATAAGCCAATGTCTTTTGCTGTGACGAATATGTAATGGTCACGGCTGTGTTTTTTACATCTGCCGAGCACAGCGTGACAAGCACTTCTCCTTTCTCTTCATTTGCCTCACGATATCGATCAAGCAGCCAGCTCAGTGCCGCTTCCGTCAGCGGTAGGCCGGCCAATTCTCCATTCGCCGTCGGTACATGCAATAACTTCTTGTTATCCACAAAACCGCGCGTCGTATCCAGCAGCACTTCCACCTGCAATGGAGTCAGGTTCAACCGATACGTCTGTTCCATGTTTGCCTCCTCGTTTCTGTTTGAGTGTGCTTTCCGTTTTCATTTTAGCATAGACCCCATTCGTTTGGCCGCCACCATAACATAGGGCAAATTTTCCATCATCCGCTCAAGCGTCAGGCGATTCGAAGGTCCTGATACAGATAGTGCCGCTACCAGTTCACCTCTTCTGTTAAACAACGGCACCGCCACCGCTGCCGCTCCTTTCTCCCGTTCCTCATAGCTTGTGGCATATCCTCTCTTCCTGATCTCCTCCAATTGCTCCATATAAGCTTTTTTATCAATCGAAGAAGGCCAGGATGGATCCGCCAGAACTTTCTGTTGAACTTCAGGGGAAGAATAGGCAACCAACACTTTGCTAGAAGCGCCGACCGAAAGTGGCAAATGTGCCCCAATAGGAGCCACCCGACGGATCGTTTCGTTGCTTTCTACCGCCTGCACGCGGATTCGTTCATTCTCGTTGCGAACATATAGGCTGATCGTCTCACCAACCTGATCACGCAACCTAATCATTTCAGGCAACAAAATCTTGGCCGGATCATCTTCCTGCGGCAAATTAGCCGACAGCTGCCAGATGCGGAATCCCAGTTGATATTTTTCCGTATCAAGGTTACGCGTCAAAAACCCTTTATTCTCCAATGAACCTAATAGGCGGTATACCGTACTTTTGTTAAGTTCGACTTTGCGGGCAATTTCCGTAAGCGTCAGTTCTTTTTCATCAATAAAACAAAGCAATATATCAAGGGCGCGGTCAGCCGCCCGCACCGTCATCTTATTTTCGGAAGCATCCATCCTGTTCACCTTCCTGCTAAAGTTTCATTTGACGAAACCGTGTTGCAATATATGACATTATACCTTATTGCCCGTTCCCTCGTAAACTATGAGCCCGTTTCAAAAAAAAAATCGAAAAATATAGTGTACGTTTACGAAAAAAAGAAGTATAATGTTATCGGAAACAGAAACTCAGTTTCATTCAGTGAAACACAAGACAAATCTTATGAAGGAGGTTATTAACTTGGCAAAGAAAGATGCTTACTCTGTGCGTTCGACTTTGCAAGTAGGCAACAAGAAATACGCCTACTATTCCCTTAAAGCGTTAGAAGACCAAGGGCTTGGTCCGATTTCAAAACTTCCTTTTTCTATAAAGGTTCTTCTTGAAGCGGCTGTCCGCCAATTCGACGGCGTAGCCATTACGGAAGAACACGTAAAAAAGCTGGCAACTTGGACAGAAGAGCGCGACCCAAATCAGGAAGTTCCGTTCACTCCTGCGCGTATTGTTTTGCAGGACTTCACCGGCGTACCGGCAGTGGTTGACCTCGCTGCAATGCGTCTGGCAATGAAAGAAATGGGTGGCGATCCTGAACGCATTAATCCGCTCGTTCCGGTTGATCTCGTTATCGACCACTCCGTAATGGTAGACGACTTCGGAAACCCGGAAGCGCTGGAAAACAACATGAAACTTGAATTCGAACGCAACGCTGAGCGTTACCGCTTCTTGCGCTGGGCACAAACCGCATTCAACAACTTCCGTGCGGTTCCTCCGGCAACCGGTATCGTTCACCAAGTAAACCTTGAATATCTTGCGTCTGTAGCTGCTACAAAAGAAGTGGACGGCGAAGTAGAAGTCTTCCCGGATTCTCTCGTAGGTACAGACTCCCATACAACCATGATCAATGGTCTCGGCGTAGTAGGCTGGGGCGTCGGTGGTATCGAAGCAGAAGCGGGCATGCTTGGTCAGCCGCTGTACTTCGTAACACCTGAAGTTGTCGGTTTCAAGCTGACAGGAAGCCTAGCTGAAGGCGCAACAGCTACCGACCTGGCGCTGACTATTGTTAACATTCTGCGCAAAAAAGGAGTAGTCGGCAAATTTGTTGAGTTCTACGGCCCTGGCTTAAGCAACATCAGCCTGGCAGACCGGGCAACCGTTGCGAACATGGCCCCTGAGTACGGCGCAACAATGGGCTTCTTCCCAGTGGATGAAGAAACGCTCAATTTCCTGCGTTCCACTGGCCGCAGCGAAGAGCAAGTCGCGCTGGTTGAAGCGTATTACAAAGAGCAAGGGCTTTTCCGTACGGATGACACTCCGGATCCGGTATTCTCTGAAACGCTTGAACTCGACCTCGGCTCTATCGTCCCGACCCTTGCCGGCCCGAAACGTCCACAAGACCGCATTGAACTGACAGCAATGAAAGAAGCGTTCAACAATGCGCTGCGTACACCAATTGACAAAGGCGGCTTCGGTCTGGACGACAAACAAATCGAAAAGAAAGTTACGATTACACATAAAAACGGCAAAACTTCTGAACTCAGTACAGGCGCGGTTGTGATTGCGGCTATTACAAGCTGTACGAACACATCCAACCCGAGCGTAATGCTGGGTGCAGGTCTTGTAGCAAAGAAAGCTGTTGAGAAAGGGCTTGTAAAACCTGAATACGTAAAAACAAGCTTAACACCTGGTTCCCGTGTTGTTACGAAGTATCTTGAAAAAGCAGGGCTCCTGCCATACCTTGAAAAAGTTGGTTTCTACATCGCAGGTTACGGTTGTGCAACCTGTATCGGTAACAGCGGCCCGCTGCCGGAAGAAGTTAGCAACGCCATCGCGGAAAATGACCTAACAGTAGCCGCTGTGCTTTCCGGTAACCGTAACTTCGAAGGCCGGGTGCATGCCCAAGTAAAAGCGAACTACCTCGCTTCTCCGCCGCTTGTTGTGGCATACGCGCTCGCAGGTACGGTTGACATCGATTTGTCTGCTGAACCGATCGGAACGGGCAAAGACGGTCAGCCGGTATATCTGAAGGATATTTGGCCGACAAATGACGAAATCAAGGAAGCGATTCATTCCGCTGTTCAACCGGAAATGTTTGAAGAAGAATACAGCAACGTATTTAAAGCAAATCCGCGTTGGAACGAAATCGAATATCCGGAAGGACAACTGTATGAGTGGGATGAAAACTCCACGTACATCGCGCATCCGCCGTTCTTCTCCGGCTTGAGTTCCGAAGCGGGCGAAATCAAAGAAATCGTGGGCGCACGAGCGCTTGCCTTCCTTGGCGACTCCGTAACGACGGACCATATCTCGCCTGCCGGTAACATCGCTCCAACAAGCCCGGCTGGTATCTATCTGTCTGAACGCGGCGTAGAGCGCAAAGATTTCAACTCTTACGGTTCCCGTCGCGGTAACCATGAAGTAATGATGCGCGGTACATTCGCAAACATCCGTATCCGCAACAAAATGGCACCGGGCACCGAAGGCGGCGTAACAACGTACCTGCCGACCGGTGAAGTTATGCCGATCTACGATGCCGCTATGAAATATAAGGAATCCGGCACTCCGCTGGTTGTTATCGCGGGCAAAGAGTACGGTACCGGAAGCTCCCGTGACTGGGCTGCCAAAGGAACATTCTTGCTTGGCGTAAAAGCGGTAATCGCGGAAAGCTTCGAGCGTATACACCGCAGCAACCTGGTAGGCATGGGCGTACTGCCGCTGCAATTCGCGGAAGGCACAAACGCGGAAACACTAGGTATCACAGGTACGGAAACATTCGATATTACTGATCTGAATGATAACATTAAACCGGGTCAGATCATTAAAGTAACAGCAACCCGCCAAGACGGCTCAACATTCGAGTTTGATGTACGCGTACGTCTGGACAGTGCGGTTGACATCGAATACTACCGCAACGGTGGTATCCTGCAAACCGTTCTGCGTCAAATCGCAAAAGAAGCAAAAGCTGAAGTATAATTCCGTCCATCTACAAAAGAGGAGGGTTCTTCCCCTCTTCTTTTTTTTATGGAAAACCCATCAGTTCAAAAAAATTGTATAAAAAATATGTTACTGGATATATATTGTGATTAAAATCATTTATATAATCCTTTTATCAATTCTGATGAAAAAAGGAGGGAAAATATGCTTACAGTCTCAGACTTCTATCGTATAACAGAGCAGCAGTTACTCTACAATCAAAACAAGAGTCTTTTTTACACGTTAACAAATGGCAGAACGGGATTGAACGCTTCCGAAGAAACGACCAGGTTATTCAAAAGAAACCTGAAAGAAGTCGCGCAATTTATAAGAGCGACAAAGTCAGAGGGTACATATCAACAATTGCTAGAGGATATTGCAGACAAAGTTATCAGATTATTTATACAAGCGAATCAATATTTGGATTTTAATCATGAAGATCACCGTAAGCTTCAAAAAATCTATGGGGATTTATTTGAACAAATTTATGTTATAGGTAATCAAAAAGAGCAAATGTCTAATAAAGAAGTGGAGTGTTTGTTTCATTTACATTACCAAAATTTGAAAATTTTCTTATTAGAATCGAACGGGACTGAAATCTTTAAAAAGTATAAAGAAAGTCCCTATTTGTTCACAATAAAATGCGCTGAATATACTCCTGAGTTCCAAATGAAATTATTAAACATTCATTTAGATACAATTAAGCAACCCGTCTTGGATATCGGTTGCGGTTCACAAGCAAATTTAGTCCGTTTCCTCAGAAAGAACGGGATTGAAGCGTTTGGAATAGATAGAAATGTACATACAATGAATTACTTATATAAAGCGAACTGGCTTGAATACACTTTTACACCAAATACTTGGGGGACTGTTATTTCTCATATGGCTTTTTCAAACCAGTTTATGCATCATCATTTAAGAGTCCACGGAAAGTTTGAATTATACGCAAAAAAGTATATGGAAATTCTAGAATCGCTAAAAATTGAAGGAAGTTTTATTTACGCGCCAGGTCTTCCGTTTATGGAAGAATTATTAGTATCATTAAACAAAGCATACGTTGTAGCGACTCAAGAAATAGACACCCAAAATTTGTCGAATAACAAAACATCATTTTCTAATGTAAACAGAAAACATGTTACTAAAGTCATTCGAGTAACATGAGGCAACGGATGCACCATGAAAATTTGGGATGCCAGAAGTAGCCGTTTGATTGCAGCTTGATGACGATGTGGGGTTCCCCCTTTATGATAGGCAACCCCATCTTTTTACTTTTTATCTTTATTCTCAAGCATATCATCAATTTGTTTGAACAGCTTTGCAATCGCTTGATCATCGAAATTTTTCTTTGCTTTAAATGTCTCAAGCATCCCGTAAATCTCTTTGCCAAGCGAATCGTCGTTCGGATCCGCCGGGAGATCGGTCGGATCAAACCATACGTACGGATCTACATTGCTGCCGCGGAGATATTTTTGCTTCCATTCTGTAGGATACGTATAATCCTGCTCTCCGAAAACAATCGCCAGCACATCGTCCGTGCTTACGGGCAACAAATGATCGAATACATCTTCAACTCCGCCCTCCATGATGTTCAAATGACGCTGCGTATAACGGACATAATGTTCTCCCGTCGTACGATCCTTCACCAAAACATATGTTTCGTATTCCTCTTTCCTAAGCTCCTGTACATTTTCCAGTCGCTCTTCAAGTTCTTCCGACATAATGACTTTCTTAGCGCGCAAAGACGTGCTCATCTTTCCCTGTCCTTTCCTTTATCTTCTTTAATACGATATCATAAAATAGTGGTTAGCTTCTAGTTTGAACGATATGTACATAAGGAGGAAGTCACATGAAAGCAGTGCTTGTTGAAGAAAAAACGCGGCGTCTTTATATCGGGGAAGCTGAAGATCCTGTTCCGAAAGAAGACGAACTGCTCGTCAGCGTATATGCCACCGCACTGAACCGTGCCGATCTCGTACAAAAACGTGGTCTCTATCCCCCGCCTCCAGGTACAACGGACATCCTGGGACTGGAAATGGCCGGAGTTGTTGAAAAAGTGGGAAAACATGTAACTGGCTGGAAGCCGGGAGATCGTGTGTGTTCGCTTTTGCCTGGCGGCGGTTATGCGGAAAAAGTGGTCATTCCCGCCGAAATGGCCATCCGTATTCCGGATTCTTTCTCTTTTGAAGAGGCGGCCGCCATTCCGGAAGTATTTTTAACCGCCTATCTTAACTTATTCTGGCTGGGTGGCCTTAAGGCGGGGCATACCGTGCTGATTCACGCGGGTGCAAGTGGCGTTGGCACAGCCGCCATCCAGCTTGTACGGGAAGCAGGAGCAATTTCTATTGTCACTGCTGGGACAGAAACAAAGCGAACAACATGCCTGGAGCTAGGGGCCAGTCTCGCGCTCGATTATAAAGCCGGCCCTTTCGCACCAGCAGTGAAAGAAGCGACAAATGGCAAAGGCGTCAATATTATTCTTGACTTTATCGGTGCGCCGTACTGGGAACAAAACCTTTCCTCTCTCGCCATAGACGGGCGCCTCATTATCATTGGTATCATGGGCGGTAGCAAAGTGCCAGCACTCGATCTCGGACAACTCCTGCGCCGGCGCCTGCAAGTCATCGGAACCGCGCTCCGCTCCCGTTCAGTCGCGGATAAAATCGCGCTCACAAAAGAATTCACATCGTTCGCTATGCCGCGCTTCCAAGACGGCCGCTTAAAACCGATCATCGATTCTGTCTGGGATTGGGAGCAGGCGCAAGAAGCGCACGAGTATATGGAAAGCAACAAAAACACCGGAAAAATCGTTTTACAAATCAAAAAGTAGTGGAATACCACATACAAGGTACAAACAAAAGCGCTTCGGTTATTGTGCCGAAACGCTTTTGCCTGCTGTCGTTGTCGACCTCGATTATACTGTTTCTTTCGTGCGCTTGTCCCGTGGAATTTTGCGGGCGACACCTGTCTTAATGGCCGCATCCACTACGGCATCCCGCACTTTCTTTACAACTTTTTCATTAAATACGCTTGGGATAATGTATTGCTCGTTCAATTCTTCATCGCTGATAATCGATGCAATAGCGTGCGCCGCCGCGACTTTCATCTCTTCGTTAATGTCTGTCGCGCGGCAATCAAAAGCACCACGGAAAACGCCCGGGAAGCAAAGCACGTTGTTAATTTGGTTCGGATAATCAGAACGCCCGGTCGCAAGTACACGTACGACGCCTGCTGCTTCTTCCGGATCAATCTCCGGCTGCGGGTTGGCCATAGCAAACACAATCGGATCTTTTGCCATTGTCTGTACCATCTCTTTGGTAAGAATGTTACCACGCGATACCCCAATAAATACATCCGCACCTACGAGCGCATCCGCCAATTGTCCCTGCATATTATCAGGATTTGTCATTTGCGCGATCTCTTCCCACACAGGGTTCTCATAAGAAACGGAGCGGGACAAAATACCATCGCGGTCTACGCCAATAACCTGCTTGGCGCCAGCGTTGAGCAAAATCTTCGTGCACGCTACACCTGCTGCTCCCATGCCTGTTACAACAATTTTTACGTTTTCAATATCTTTGCCAACGATTTTCAGCGCGTTCAATAGGCCGGCCAGAATGACAACCGCCGTACCATGCTGGTCATCATGAAATACCGGAATATCCAGGCGCTCGCGCAGCGCTTTTTCGATTTCAAAGCAACGCGGCGCGGAGATATCTTCCAGATTAATTCCGCCAAATGCTGGTGCCATGCGGGCGATCGTTTCGATAATTTCATTCGTGTCTTTCGTATCAAGGCAAATCGGGAATCCATCCACGTTTGCCAATTGTTTAAACAGCATCGCTTTTCCTTCCATTACCGGCATCGCCGCATAAGGGCCAATGTCACCAAGACCGAGAACGGCGGTACCGTCGCTTACAATCGCTACCGTATTGCGCTTAATGGTCAGCTTGTACGCTTTATACGGATCTTCTGCAATCGCTTCACACACGTTCGCCACACCCGGCGTATATACGCGGGACAGATCTTCCCGGTTTTGAATGGGGATCTTCGGTTTTATTTCGATTTTACCACCGATATGGCTCAAAAACGTCCGATCCGATACGCTTACAATTTTCACGCCAGGCAACATCTCGATACTTTTGATGACTTCGCTCACCTGAGCTCTGCTTTTCGTATTAATTGTATAGTCACGCACCGTATCTTCATTGGACGAGTGAACAACGTCCATTGCCACAATGTCGCCGTTCGCTTTGCTTACCGCTGTCGCAATATCCACGAAGTTTACCTTGCGCGCATCCATTTCCAGGCGCAAAATAATACTCGTTCCTAAAGATGTAAATGGCTTCATAGTCTCCTCCTTTTCCCGCCAATGCTGAAAAATGACGAGATTGTGAACAATAATACAACAGTTTATTTTAACCTTAAATCTCGGAAAAAGAAAAGACCGGAAGCATTTTTGCAAAATTCGTACCGTACTTTATCTTATGTCTCCACGGTTATAAATCGGATTCATACCCGCTTCCTCCGCTCCGTTTGCCAGTGAATGCAAACTATTTATAATGGAAGTAAGCCGGACAAGATGCTGCTGTACTTGCTCCGGTGACTGTGTCTTTTCCTTTAGGCTTGTCGCACATTCGATCAACTGATCGGCAAGCCTATGCGCCAGCGTAATATCAAATGGCTGATACATACTTTTCACCTCACGTTACGGTTCTCTCTTTTAGTATGAAGGAAAAAAACAAAAGCATACCCTTTCCTTAAGCGGAAAAGCTAACATAGTGCTGTTACTTCTCGCTTGGCTGCGACAAAAACGGTACAATATATAGCACAATAGCGGGGCAATCCTACGTGATGTAATCATAAAAGGCGATCCATCCAGATGCAGAACTTTTCGTCTTTAGTCGTTTAACTTCTTAAACCAAGATGGTATAATGCAATGAGAAACAAACAGCTCATTGCATTTTTATTCTTTGAAACAGGCAAGAAGGGAGAGAAAGCATTCATGAAAGAAATGAACGCTCAGCAAATTATCGAATTTATCCAAAAAAGTGAAAAGAAAACTCCGGTTAAAGTACATATTAAAGGTAATATTGATGGAATCGACTTCGGGGCAAATACTAAATCTTTCATTACAGGCAATGTAGGCGTACTGTTCGGTGACTGGAAAGACATCCAGCCGGCACTTGAAGCTAACAAAGACAAAATCGAGGACTACGTAGTGGAAAACGACCGCCGCAATTCCGCCATTCCTCTACTTGATATGAAAAACATCCAAGCGCGCATTGAACCGGGCGCGATTATTCGTGATCAAGTAGAAATCGGCAACAACGCCGTAATCATGATGGGCGCCATGATTAACATCGGCGCGGTTATCGGCGAAGGAACAATGATTGACATGAACGCTGTTGTCGGCGGCCGCGGCACCATCGGAAAGAATTGCCATATCGGTGCCGGCGCAGTCATCGCAGGCGTGATCGAGCCGCCATCCGCAACACCAGTTGTTATTGAAGATGATGTCGTTGTCGGTGCGAATGCTGTAATTCTTGAAGGTGTACGTGTCGGAAAAGGCGCAGTTGTTGCGGCTGGCGCAGTCGTCATTGAAGACGTGCCGCCATACACGGTGGTAGGCGGCACACCGGCGCGCGTCATCAAACAGATTGATGAAAAAACAAAGGCAAAAACAGAGATCAAACAAGAACTTCGCCAGCTGTAATGTACCCATGAGGTAGCAGTAGGAGGTGAGAGGAACATCACCATGAACGCGCAGCCCTTCATTGCGATTCGCCGTGAACTTCACAAGATCCCGGAACCGGGATTTGCGGAGTTTAAAACCCAACGCTTTTTGCTAGACTATTTGGCCACACTTCCACAGGAACGAATGGAAATTAAAACATGGCGCACTGGCATTCTCATCAAGGTAAAAGGGGCAAATCCTACTAAACGACTTGGATACAGGGCCGATATGGACGGGTTGCCCATCCCAGAAGAAACATCCTATGCATTCAAGTCTACACATCCGGGCTATATGCACGCCTGCGGCCACGATATGCACATGGCTATTGCGCTTGGTGTACTGACATACTTTGTGGAAAATCAGGTGAAAGACGATTTAATTTTTATTTTTCAACCTGCGGAAGAAGGCCCGGGAGGCGCGCAGCCGATGCTCGCAAGCGAAGAATTCAATGAATGGCGCCCGGATGCTATTTTTGCCCTGCACATCGCGCCAGAATATCCGGTGGGTACGATAGCGCTAAAACCGGGCATCCTGTTCGCCAATACATCCGAGCTGTTCATCGATTTATACGGCAAGGGCGGTCATGCGGCGTTCCCGCATACAGCCAACGATATGGTCATTGCGGCGGCCCATCTGGCAACCCAACTGCAAAGCATCGTCTCCCGCAATATTGATCCGCTCGACTCCGCAGTTGTTACAATCGGAAAAATCGAAGGTGGCACAAAACAAAACATTATCGCTGAGAAAGCCCGCCTTGAAGGAACGATCCGCACCCTTTCAATGGAATCAATGCAAAAAGTAAAGTCGCGCATCGAAGCGCTCGTCCGCGGTACAGAAGCTGGCTTTGAATGCCAAGCTGCGATTGACTATGGAGCGAACTACTGCCAGGTATACAATGATGAAACGCTGACCCACGAGTTTATGAACTGGGTAAAAGATACGGGTGTCGCCGCCCTTATCGAATGTAAAACTGCGATGACCGGTGAGGACTTCGGCTACTTCCTCGCCGAAATTCCAGGTTTTCTCTTCTGGCTCGGTGTCGATACGCCATACGGACTGCACCACGCGAAAATCGAGCCGAATGAAAGTGCGATTGAAGTCGCCATTCGCGTGCTTACACAATATCTTTCGTGGAAAGCTTCGTAAAAGTCATCAAATCCAATAAAAATAGAGCGGCACTTTTTGTCCGCTCTATTTTCGCGTTAATATTTATTATCAGGTGTCAATACTTTATGATATAATAATACTGCTTGTTTGAGATAAGAAAAAAAGCGGGTGAAACCAAACAATGGAATACAATGAATTTAAAGAGATTGTGCTGGGACGGCGAAGCGTCCGGAAGTTTACAGAACAGCCCGTTAGCGCGGAGCAAGTGAAAGAACTGATTGACTGCGCCAGATACGCGCCAAGCGATACCAACTCACAAACATGGGAATTTATCGCGATTTTAGATAAACAAAAGATTCAAGAAATTTCCGATATGACATGGGAAGAATTGCATAAAATTGCGAATGAAGCACAAAAACGAGGGCTGCAGAAGGAAGGTCGCTTGCTTACAAGATCGTTCGGGCCATACGCCACCGCATTTACCGGTGCGCCTGCACTCATTGTTTGCTTGGCTACGCCTTATACTTCCAAGTTCCGAGACAAAATTTTTGAGCCGCTTGGAATGATCTCATCCTCCGTATGGGAAGAAGAAGGAATTAAAAGCAGTTGCCTTGCGGCGCAGAATCTCATGCTTGCCGCTCACGCGATGGGAATGGCAACTTGCCCAATGACAGGCCCTGTATTGCTAGCTCAAGAGCGGTTGCGTGACTATTTACAAATCGGGTCAGAAAAACAAATTAACATGGTTATCGCGCTTGGATATCCGGCCGAAACTCCGGCGAAATTGCCGCGCAAACCAGTGGAAGAGATTTTACATATTATATGAACAAGCAACGGCAGAAAAGCCGCTTCGCGGCTTCCTGTCGTTTTTCTGTTTTTAGTGTTCGCCCTTGCTCTATACAATAAAACAGGAGGCTTTTTCTCATGGGCGTTTCTTCCCATAATACCATTCTGCTTTTTGACGGAGTATGCAATCTCTGCAATCAGGCGGTAAAGTTTATCATTCCACGCGATCCGCAGAGAAACTTTCGTTTCGCTTCCTTACAATCGAATACAGGCCAGCGCTTACTGCAACAATACGGTCTGCCTAGCGATACACTCAACAGTGTCATACTGCTAGACAATGGCAAAGCATATACCAAATCATCCGCAGCGCTCCGTGTGGCACGTAAACTAGGCGGAATTTGGTCCCTGTTGTATGTATTCATCATGGTTCCCCGTCCGCTTCGAGATATAATATATAATTGGGTTGCTCGCAATCGCTATCGCTGGTTTGGAAAGCGAGAAACATGTATGCTACCGCCCCCGGACATAGGCGAGCGCTTTCTGAAATAAAAGTTAAAGCATGAGAAGAAGCCCCGAATTTGTTCCGGGGCTTCCGTTTTCCATGTATGATTATTCGTCTCCACCGTCAAACATATCACCGAAGAAGTCACCGAAACCGCCTCCGTCGTCCCCGCCGTCAAACGCGCTTTCGATTGCGTCTCCCCCTCCTACACCGTCCATCACTTCATCCATAATCTCAGACAAAATCATACCGCCAAGCAAACCGGCAGCAAAGCCGCCCATCGCCCCGGCAAAGCCACCATGACGGTGGTGATGATGGTCATGTTCCATCATTGAGCGTTGATGGAGATACGCGTGCGGATTGTCTACCATTTCTTCCATCACACCGCGCAAATAGTCTGCCACACTTGCAGGATCAGCAAGCAGCTCGTTGGAAAGCGCAACTTCGTGTTTGATTTCCACCTCATGTCCAAAGGAAGGCAGATCCAATTCAAGCAACAGGCGGATTTGCTCCTCTTCGATAGCAGCGATAAACTCTACTTCTTTTACCCTGTCCCGCAAAAATGTGGTCGGGAAAAACTCAAACTCCTGTGCGTAGCCGTTGAACTTGCGGGAATCATGTTTTTCGCGAAAGCCTAACTGCTCAAAAGCAGCAATAATGTTTTGGAAGCGCTGCGGCGGATTAACGCGAATGTAGTCGCGGTCCTGATTGTCTACCCCCGCTGCAATATCGAGATTGGTCACAAAATAATATGCTACCGTATGGCTTGAAATCAGCAGATCTTTCGGCAATTCATACCGAAACGGAAACACCTTTCTTTCTTCCGCCCCAATATTAAAATTGCAGGCAAACGGAATGGTAGCAATAGCCTGCCTGTATTCGTTTTGCTTCGTGCGAATGGCCATCATAAACTGAACGTCGATTTTTTTTATGTATTGTTCGACGGCACCACCCTGAATCACAAGCTCTCCTTCGACTGTATCGCCAAGTATAAACTCGCTATTGCGAAGTACCAGATCTACTCTGGCCGACCCGAATCCCAGCTTCGCCATCATCTTTTTGAACATCTCAACGACTCCCTTCCTTACCGAATGATTCTAACTATCCTGAGATTTTATGCAAAAAATACCTGGCTATAATTGTTATCCGTTATACAGCATAACCTTATTCTTCTATCCGTGTATGCTATACGTGGCAACATTATAAAAGTTTCAGCTATTTTTCCACTTTGCGATCCGGAAATGCTTCCTTAATGTTCTTCCATACGCCGCGCTCCGCTTCCCGCGCTTCCGTTTGCCATTCGCGGATCTGGTCGACGTATTTTACATTCGGCGGAAACGTCGCCAGGCGCGCCAGACCACTTCTAACAAGCGTACCATTGAAAAATTCCCCTTTACCGTCTTTCACATCAAGATATACATAACGCAGCCACCGTCCGTACCGATCCGTGGACTGGACATCTTTTTCAAGCCAAACTTCCTTGCCTTCTAGACGCCTCGTCGTATATTGCTTTGCTTCTTCTCCGAGATATCCTTTCGGCCGGTTTGGTGCTTTCGATTCCGGCGTATCAACAAGAATCAACCGTATCTTCCGTTCTTTTCCCTTCACATTTACCACAAATGTGTCTCCATCCACGACTCTAACCACTTTTGCCTTCTGCAGTTGCTGCTCGTTAACATTTACGACTGCCTTTGTTTCTTGAAAACTGTCCTGGGAACCTGTGCTACAGGCAGCAAGTATCCATACGCAAATAAACCATATGATAGACAAGCTCGCCTTTCTTCCCATGTCTCATCCACTCCACTTCATTTTTGTTCTAGATATGTTTTCCAGATAGAAAAAACTCGCGGACAAATGCTTCGCAAGTTTTTCCTAATCATCAAGATAAAAACCAGCCTATCGACATAGACTGGTTTTTATCTTAGTCATATTTTCTATTTTACAACACGACGGGCAGTTACATAATACTTTTTATACCAAGAACTGTTCAAACTGCTGATCGTAACATTATATTTCGTGTTGGCCATATGCAGAATTTTTCCACTCCCGATATATATACCAACATGAGTAATATCCCATTTGTTTTTCTTAGTGCTAAAAAATACTAAATCTCCTTTTTTTAGCTGGTTTTTTGGAACGTATGAGCCAAGCTTTACCTGTTTGTCATCATCCAGCGTATTTATGTTAATTCCGTTCTTTTTGAATATATAATAAATAAAACCGGAACAATCCATATATTTTCCAGGCACATAGGCATGTCTGTACTTTGCTTTGCCAATCAGGCCTTTGCCAGTATTGATAATATTGTCAATCACACGACTTTCGTTACTGATATTCAAAGTACTTCCGTATTTTGCAGAAATATCTGCAGCTTCTGCCTGCATGGGTGCAGCCATTCCCCCAAGCAAAATTCCTGCTGTTAATAGACTTGCTGTTACTGCTTTGAAATTTTTTTTCATGATTCCCTCTCTTATCTGCCGACGAGGTTAGCTGACGGGTTCGGTCGAAAGACGCCCGACCGCGCATGCGCGGTTTCACCCCAAATCATTGGTTCCCCCGTTCCAACGTGTATCAAAATTGGATTAGGCATATGTTTTGTTTCATGTATACCATAACGTACATAGAATACGATTTCATTATAATAAATGTGGATATGAAGCCTCTTTTTGTAATTAATTTCATATACTTACATCATATATAGACGGTCAGATAAGCCTTTCAATAGGCGAACTCAAACCAATAAAAAAACAAATAGACGGCCCGATTCTGAGCCGTCTGTTCGCTTTCTTTATTTGATTTTATGTTGAGTGACTACAGAAGGAGAGTCTGTAATGGTGTTTCTAACTGCCTATCCAGTATAATTGCAATAATAAGAATAACAAAAAAAATACTGGCTAATTTCATGTAGTTTTTCGGATCTCTGTTTCGCATAACGGAAACAATTGCTAACGTCCCAAATAAAATGAGTCCCGCAAACCCTATAAGTTCCATTAACGCCCACATAAAAATGAAGCCTCCTTTATATGTTCAACCACTTCATCCTGAGAAGCTCCGCATATTCATTAAGATAAGAGTAACATAAGTTCCTGAAAAGACAAAAAGAAAGAAGCATCAAGTATATCATGGCAAAAACAAAAGAAGGTTATCCAGTCTAAAACAGTAGGAACAACCCTATTGTGTATATCTTACTGCTAAATGTCAGCCATACGAAAAACCCCTGCACAGGGGTTTTTCGCTAACCAAATTATCCATTCAAATCATCTGCTCAGACAATTGCTGCTCTCCCTCTTTTTCTTCCCCAAAATGCACAGTCCAGGTAATCACTTTTCCGGCAACAATAACCGCCAGAATCGTATAAAAAAGTTTATCTAAAGGCAAAAAGAATGAAGATAAACCTAATACGATTAAGTCTAAAATGAGAAACACGGTTCCTATCGATATACCGGTACCTTTACTGATAAAAAGACAGAGCAAATCCTCTCCACCCGTTGTTCCGCCATAGCGCAGGACAAGTCCGGCACCATAACCGGTGATAATCCCCGAAAGAACGGAAGCCAGCACCATCATATGGCTAAAATCAAAAATCAACGGTGAATACAATTCGCACAACTCATAAAATAAGGAAAAAGCAAACGTGCCTAGAGCCGTCTTTAAGATAAACTGCGGACTTTTTTTGAAAAGAATCAGGATGAAAAACGGGAGATCAAATAGAAGTATTGTGATTGCAGGTGAAAAGTCAAATACGTACTTAAGCAGAAGAGAAAGACCGACAAAACCACCTTCTAATAAATTGTTTTGGAAATTAATGTGGTAATAGCCAAAAGCCAAAATAAACGTTCCTAACAAAATCATCAAAACCGAGCGAATACTTTGTTTCCTCATATAAGAAGCCTCTTTCCGTAGTAGTGTAATAACAACTAACTACGGCAGAGGTTCTATACGATTGTTTTGTTCGCATAATCTCCCATCCGTAGTTAGTTGTTTTGACCTATGTTCATAACAACCTGACTACGGCGCTAAATATATGAGAGATCAAACCGCTTCCATATCTGCCTGGCAGGCAACATGGTTTCGAACCCTTTCTTTATAAATTTATTTTGATAATTTGATTATATCATATTTATACAAATCATGGCTAATAAAAATAACCAGGTTCTGTTACCAAGATACAAATCATAAAAAGTGTTAAAAAGAGCTGTACCATCTATTCGGTACAGCTTTTTTATCGTATTTTCCCTTGCTTAAGGAATAACACCCGATTTCCAAGCTTCTTCGCCTCTTCTTCATCGTGTGTAACAAGCAGCACGGGAATCCTCCACATACGATGTAATTCCAGAAGCTCATTCTGACATTGCAAACGCGTGTCCTTATCCAGCGCGGAAAAAGGTTCATCCAGAAGCAACAACTCTGGCTCTGTCGCCAGCGCCCGTGCCAGCGCTGTCCGTTGTTTTTCTCCACCGGAAATTTGATGAGGATATTTGGGCAAAAGATGTGAAATCTTAAGGACATCCAACAATTTCTCGATTAAAGCGCGCTTCTTATGATCACGTTTATTTCTTACTCCATACAAAATATTTTTCTCCACGGTCATATGCGGAAAAAGGGCATAATCCTGGAACAAATACCCGATCCGTCGCGCTCTTGTAGGTAACGGCTTGGCCTTTCCGTCAAAAAACACCAAACCATTGAGCTGAATCAGCCCGGCATCAGGCTGAACAATTCCAGCGATGCTATTTAAAATCGTGGTTTTTCCAGAGCCGGAAGGACCGAATAAAATAATAATTTCATCTTCAGCTTCAAATTGAACATCCAGAAGAAAGTGCGGTAACTTTTTGCATATCTCAACGCTTAACATCTTTCATTCACCCTCTTTGCTTTCGGCGAAACGGCGCAGATTCCTGCGGCTCCACCAATTGAGCCACATCATCGTACTAAATCCGAGCGCCACAATCACGATCACCCAATACGTAGCTTTCTCTATTTGCCCTGCTTCTACCGCAAAATAGATCGCCAGCGGAATGGTGTCCGTTTTTCCCGGAATATATCCGGCAAGCATGAGCGTCGCTCCAAATTCTCCAAGCCCGCGAGCAAAAGCAAGCACCAATCCTGCCAATATTCCGGGCCATGCCAGAGGAAACGAAACCGTCCAAAACACTCGCCATTCCGATGCCCCCATCGTGCGCGCGGCTTGTTCCAGTTTTTTATCCAAAGATTGAAAAGCGGCGGCAGAAGACTGATACATCAAAGGGAAAGAAACGACCACAGAAGCAATCACCGCCCCGATCCATGTAAACACAATTTGTACATCGAACCATTCCAACAGCCAGCGACCTACCCATCCGTTCTTTCCAAATAAGATAAGAAGCCCGAATCCGACAACGGTGGGCGGCAGGACAAGCGGTAACAGGAATAGTGATTCGATCACACTTTTTCCTGGAAAATTCTTACGAGCAAGCACAAACGCAATCAATACTCCGGTTATAAAGACGATAAGCGTAGATATCCCGGCCACTTTTAAAGACAAAAACAGCGGCCCCATTGTCATGTCAGCCATAAAGTATCAACCTTGTTTATTTAAATCCATATTTTTCTAATATTTCTTTGCCTTTTTTACTCGCCAGATATTTCAAAAATGCTTTAGCCTGGTCAGCATGTTGCGTGTTCGCCGTTACCGCGCCAGGATAGACAATCGGCTTGTGCCATTCCGATTTGGCGATAGCCAGCAATTTCACTTTTTTGGAAATTCTAGCATCGCTTGCATACACCACTCCAACATCTGCATTACCCGATTCTACATACGTAAGCACTTGACGTACATCTTTTCCTAATACAAGCTTGTCCTGTAACTTGTTCCACAATCCAATCTTTTCCAATGTTTCTTTTGTATATCTTCCCGCCGGAACACTCTCTGGCTCCCCAACAGCCAGTTGTTTTATGTGTTCAGGTGACAATTTGTCAAATGAATCAATATGTAAAGAACTGTCCTTTGGTGCCACTAACACAAGCTCATTCGCGGCAAAATCGACACGCGTATCTGCTGCAATCAAGTTTTTATCCTGTAATGTATCCATATCTTTTTTGCTGGCGGATAAAAAAGCATCGATCGGGGCTCCCTGTTCAATTTGCTTGGCAAGCCTGCCTGAGCTTCCAAACGTATATGTTACAATAGTATTGGGATTTTCCTTCTCAAAAGCGGCTTTTATTTCCTTTAGGGCATCTGTCAAACTCGCCGCCGCAGAAATAGTAAGTTCAACTTTTTCAGCAGGTGCGGACAACTCTTCGCTCTTGGAAGATGAGCCACTGTTCGTGCACCCTGCTAAAACAAACAATAATAATACTAACAACAACGATAAAACCTGCTTCAATATACGCCTCTCCTTTATTTTATTTTTATATAAATCACGTTTGATCTATCGACATTCTCTCGTGATTGAAGGAGAGAGAAAATAAGTCGAAATATCAAAAGCGATATATCCAATTATATCTAATTATAAATAAATATAAATAGTTATAAATAATAGGGTTGAATTTAAGTTACAAAATTGGATGGTGGAAACATGAGTAATATCTCTTATACAACCGAAGAAATCGCTAATATCCTAAAAGTATCCAAATTAACTGTATACGATCTGATTAAAAAGGGGGAAATTCGGGCCTATCGCGTCGGAAGGCAAATGCGTGTCGATGCTCAAGATCTGGAAACCTATAAAGCAAAGGCAAAAGGCGAAATCTATCCCCCGCCCCATTCGTCCCAACCGACTTCTTCTCTCGTTTCCGAAAAAAATACTGCTTTGCACTCTCCATCGCCCAGTCGCCCGATCATCATTAGCGGTCAGGATTTAAGCCTTGATATACTCGTAAAGCATTTAGAAAAACGTTCTTCCCTGTATCGTCCCTTGCGTTCGTACACAGGTAGCCTGAACGGTCTTATTTCCATGTATAAGGGAGAGGCGGATATTGTCAGCACCCACCTGTGGGACGGAGATACGGGAGAGTATAATATTCCGTACATCAAAAAAATTCTGGTCGGCCACCGCTTTCTCGTAGTAAACCTCGTGTCACGTTGGGCTGGATTTTACGTAAAAAAGGGGAATCCGAAACAAATTCAAACCTGGGAAGATTTAACCAGGCCGACAATAAAAATTGTCAACCGTGAAAAAGGGTCAGGTATTCGCGTGCTGCTTGACGAACAATTGCGGCTCCGTCAAATCATCGGCCAGAACATTAAGGGGTATACAGTGGAAGAATCTAGCCATTTAGGGGTTGCAGGAGCTATCGCCAACGGCGACGCCGACGTGGGAATCGGCAGTGAAAAAGCGGCTTCTATTGTAGGGGTGGACTTCGTTCCGCTAATTAAAGAACGTTATGACCTTGTCATTTTAAAAACTCCAGAAAACGAACCGTTCATCGAAATACTATGTGATACTTTACATTCTCCTTCGTTTAAAAATGACATGAAAGCAATCGGAGGGTATGAGCTATCGGAAACAGGAAAAATCATATACGAAACAATATAAATACACAGTTATGAAATAAAGGAGAGAGAAAAGCAGCGTATCTTTTTTCGGACTGAACTCTTTTCTTCTCTCCTATCCAAAGATATTTCATTAAACACTTAATAGAGCTTGTTTATAACTACTTCGCAAGATTAGCAAACAAATCATCTACCACGCGGTTAGCTGCCTGATAGCCCAGACCACTTAACCATGTCTCATCGGACACCCGGTATACTTTATTTTCTTTTACTGCTTTGAATTGTTTCCATGTAGGATTGGACATAATTTTGCTTGTTAAAAGATTTTCTTCGTCACGTGTAAACCAGAAGATAGCATCCCCCTCCATGTCCGCAACGCGTTCTTCGTTAAGCTTTACGCTGAATTCATTTTTATCCTGTGCGGCAGGGCGCGGAAGACCGGCATCTTGAATAATGCTGCCGCTAAAATTATCTCTTAAATAAACAGTGACATTATCTTTGCGTGGGCGCAAAATAGAGACATGAGTTTTTGTGAGACGATCACCCATCTTTACTTTGAACTCTTCAATACGGTTATTGTAATCATTCAACAATTTTTCTGCCTCTTTCGTTTTACCTAACGCTTCCGCCTGCAACTTAAGATTTTCTTTCCATGTAGCCCCCAATGTCTCAACAAACACAGTTGGAGCAATTTGACTTAGCTTCTCATAAATCGCTTCGTGCGTATCTTTTGAACCTAGAATCAAATCAGGTTGCAAAGCAGCGATCGTCTCCAAGTTCGGCTGATTAATGGTTCCCACCTTTTCGATTCCTTCTACTCCTTTGAGATACGACGGGAACGGATGATCCGCGAACACCGTAGCCGCCCCCACAGGCTTTACTCCCAATGCCAACACATTGTCCAACGCGCCATTATCAAGCGTAACGACCCGTTCTGGTTTCTTCGTCAATTTGGTTTCTCCCATAGCATGCTTAATCACCTGCTCAGAAGAGCCGGAAGATTCAGCTTTTTCTGGAGCTGATGCTGTCTGACCGCCGCATGCCGTCATCAATAGTACAATGGCTATCAGCCAAATACATAAAAAATAATATGAACGCTTTTTCCTTGCCATTTACAGGTTCCTCCCTTAAAATAAGAATTGTCAAATTTATAATTGATATAAATTATCATTTTCAGTTAAAGGGTATACTATTTTGTCTTTTTCTGTCAATCCAAATTTTACATGGAGGGTATTGTGAGCTTGTTTGCCCGTATATTTCCCGGTTTTCGGTTTACCTTTTTTCTTCTTCTGCTGCTTGTTTGCTTTTTCGCAAGCATCGTATACGGAACAAAGCCGATTTCCTATCCGACTATTTATTCGTCCTTTGTTGCCTTCAACAATGACTCCGAAGATCATGTAATTATTCAAGCTGTGCGCTTACCCCGCGCGCTCATCGCTCTGGCGGTCGGCGCCTGTCTGGGCGTAAGCGGAGCGATCATGCAAGCATTAACAAGAAATCCGCTGGCTTCTCCCGAACTGCTAGGCATGAATCACGGCGCAGCGTTGGGAGTGGTGAGCAGCCTTCTTTTTTTTCCTGCTTCTTCAACACTAAACCATATTTGGTTTGCTTTTCTAGGGGCAGGCCTTGCAGCATGCCTGGTCTATATCTTCAGCACCATCGGCAAAAATGGTATGACACCGGTAAAGCTTACACTTGCTGGCGCATCTTTAACCACTCTGCTTGTCTCGATCACACAGGCTCTTTTAATTTTAAGCGAGCGCTCCTTTGACGAGATGCGTTTCTGGCTGGCAGGTTCGGTGTCCGGGCGCAGTATCGAGCTATTTTTAGATATTCTTCCTTTTATGCTTTTCGGGCTTATTATTGCTTTATTTATCGCAAAAAAAATCGAAGTGCTCGTTTTTGGCGAAGAGATCGCTACCGGCCTGGGCCAGAGAACGGCATGGGTTAAAGTCACAGCTATGTTTGCTGTCGTGTTGCTGGCTGGCAGCGCTGTTTCCATCGCGGGCCCGATTAGCTTTATCGGCTTGGCGGTTCCTCACCTAGCGCGTTCGTTGGCAGGGGCGAATTTCCGCTGGATTTTCATCTATTCGGCAGTATTGGGCGCGACATTGCTGCTGCTGGCTGACACCGCCGCGCGATTCGTTATTTATCCGCAGGATCTCCCTGTCGGAATTATGACAGCTATACTCGGAGCACCCTTTTTTATTTATATCGTCCGAAAAAAGGATTGGAAGCTATGAACCGTACGACAAATTTTCATTTTTTAAGAACCGCATTCTTCCCCATAATAAGCAGTCGGTATTTGCTTGTTTTGCTCGTTCTGCTTCTATGCAACCTGGTGGTTGCTTGGATTACGATTGGGATCGGCGAGTTCCGTATCCCGTTTGCGGATGTGATAAAAACGCTGGCAGGATACGGCGAAAAAAAATATGAATTTGTCATCTACACACTGCGCCTGCCCCGTACGCTGGTTGCTTTTCTTGTGGGAATAGGACTTGCTGTTTCTGGAACCATTCTTCAGGCATTAACCCGGAATCCGCTGGCTTCTCCCAGCGTGATCGGACTTAATGCTGGAGCTGGACTAGGAGCGTCCATTATGATTATCCTCTTTCCTGCTGTGTCTATCTTTTTCGTCCCATTCGCTGCCTTTGCCGGCGCTTTCATTGCCGGAGCGCTTGTCTACCTTCTCGCTTGGAAAAATGGAGACTCACCGCTGCGTCTTGTACTTATCGGGATCGGAATTGCCGCCATCGCCCAAGCATTTATCTTGCTGATCCAGACCCACGGCAAGATTCAATTGGTAACGAAAGCAACCATCTGGCTGGTCGGCAGCGTGTACGCGCGGGGATGGGAACATGTTTGGTCCTTATTCCCTTGGATTTTCCTTCTCTTCTGTGTGACGTTTGGCCTCGCGCGCCACTTGGATATCCTTCAGCTCGGCGACGACATTGCCCGTGGGGTGGGAAGCAGAGTGGAGTGGCAGCGGGGATGGCTATTGCTTATAAGCATTGCTCTTGCAGGGGCATCTGTTGCCGCTGCCGGTGTTATTAGCTTCGTTGGGCTTATGGCGCCCCATATTTCCCGTCGTCTCGTTGGCTCATCACATAGGGTTCTCCTAATTACAGCAGCGTTAGTTGGCGGACTGCTCGTTATGCTATCCGATTTGATCGGCAAAACTCTGTTCGCGCCGATTGAAATTCCTTGCGGGATTGTCACTGCCATCATCGGCGTCCCCTACTTAATATACTTGTTGATTCGGGAGCAAAAATAGCATTCTGCTCTAGATATTGGAAAATGTTCCTCTTCTTCCTAGGCTTTCGTTCATTTTCTACAAAGAAGCATGATCTGTCTGCATCGCTTCGACAAAAGCAGCGGCCGCAAAACATCTGGCAACTCAAAGATAGAGATGATTGCGGCCGCTTTCTTGCTTTTGCCTTCAGCGCTACGTAGAAGAAAATCAAAAGGCATATGTTTATCCTACGTGAACCTCTCTCCAATAAATTGGAGAGCTTCTCGCTTCATCGAGCCGACTATTGTCGCACTCTCCACGAAGGCTAGTTCCTAGCCTAGCGTGTCTTACGACACGTTTTGTAGTTGTTGTACTGCCCGTTTGAGAATGTTTTTGGCGGCATTTACATCACGGTCACATTCAAATCCACAAGAAGGGCAATGATGTGTCCGTACAGCCAATGTTTTCTTTACGATTTCATCACAGCTTGAGCATTGTTGACTTGTGTTTCGTGGATCAACCAGAACAACACGCTTACCAGCACTTTCAGCCTTGTAAGTGGTGAACTG
>NZ_FNDE01000073.1 GCF_900099925.1 Aneurinibacillus thermoaerophilus
GGTATTTTAGACGGGGATTACGTCATTGTTCGCCAACAACAAACCGCCAACAATGGGGACATTGTCGTGGCGATGACAGAAGAAAATGAGGCAACCGTTAAACGTTTTTTCAAAGAAAAAAATCACATTCGCTTGCAGCCAGAGAATCCGACGATGGAGCCGATTTTGCTTCCTGCAGTTACCATTCTTGGCAAAGTAATCGGGGTATACCGCAACATTCATTAAATCTAGAGAACTAAAGAAAGCAGCCTTTAAAGGCTGCTTTCTTTAGTTATGCGTGTTTTTGGCAAAAGAAATAATACCAACTATACAGGTTTGAATTTAAGTTTTTATTGACGTCAATAGCATCTGTAGCTATACTTTAAGGTAATATATCACATCTTTATACTTGGTTTTCTTGTTCTTATCAAGAGTGGTGGAGGGATTAGGCCCAATGAAACCCAGCAACCGGCGGATGCATTCGCAAGGTGCTACATCCTACAGGACATTTTGTTCTGAAAGATAAGAAAGGATCTTTTCTTCTCCTCCTTTCTTCTCTTCAGAAGAAAGCTTTTTATTTATTGAAGGAGGAAATAATATGGAACGCAGTATTACCATCGTGTATCAAAGTCTTGAACTTGTCGCCAGTGTGCATTATCCATGCGCAGAAAAAAGGAAACAAAAGGAGAAATGCTGGCCTGTAATTATTATCTGCCATGGATTTGTCGGTAATCGGATTGGGGTTAACCGCTTATTTGTTAAAGCGGCGCGCAGACTGGCAGCGGAAGGCTATTTTGTTCTGCGCTTCGATTATGCTGGATGCGGAGAAAGCAATGGCGAATACGGTTCTTACGGCATCGATAGTTTTATTGAGCAAACGCGTTATGTACTTGATTATGTACTAAGCATCGATTGTATTGATAAAACACGTGTGTTCTTGCTCGGCCATAGTTTGGGCGGTGCCATTGCCCGCTTGACTGCAGAACGAGATACGCGGGTAAATGCGCTGATTCTTTGGGCACCGGTAGCCCATCCGTTCGCGGATATTACCCGCATCATCGGCAACGATGCATATGAAGAAGCAATGCGAAACGGCGAAACGGAATACAGTGGCTACCGTCTTAAAAAAGAATTCTTCATTTCACTTGCAGAAGCACAACCGCTTGTATCTGGCGCTGGTTTTCTTGATGATGCACTTATTTTGCACGGGACACGCGACGAAGTCATTCCGGTTGACGCCTGCTATTTGTATGAAGGCGTATTGCGGCAGCAGATTACAGGGGAATGTCGTGCGATCACGCTTGAAGGGGCTGATCATACGTTCTCTACCATTTCTGCCTCCGAATTGCTTTTTGCTCATACCTGCTCTTGGCTACAGCAGCTTGAAACCCGGAAAAAGAATTGGAGCGACTGGATCATATGATAGTTGGGAAGGAAAAATGATCAAGTTTTTCGATTCTCAACTTTTCCTTTTCACTAGCTTGGTGGCGATGTGGTGGGACCCCAAATTATTGACTATATCAAAAACTTTAAGGACCAAAAAGAATAGTGCCCCAAATAAAGTAAAAAGGCGGAAAAAACAAAATAGCCATGGCTAAATTACCCCAAAGTCCTAACTTACTTAAATAGTTCATTTGTTTATTTTTTTCAAAGAAAAAGGCAGATATTCCAATTAGTAAACCTATTATATTACTTCCATAAAACAACACCCATTCAGATCCAAATAAGCGAAAACCACTAAAAAAGGCTATTATAGAAAAAACTAAAAACAAAAAAGAAACCAAACCTACAATATTACATGGAGATTTAATTTGATTCATAACAACACCTCAATCATTAGATTTAAATTTATTATATATCATAATTCAAGGAATTTTATCCAAAAAAAAGAAGTAGTGTTTAATACACTACTTCTGTAATGATTCTAATTACCTTTTTAAGTACAATTATATTCATACTGCTTAAGGAAATAAGCATTTATAATAATTGCCCATTCGCTTCCTTCATATACGTAAGGTGCTAAACAATGAATTAACTTTCTATCGCATTCACAATTAAAATAACCATTATTCGCATAACAATCATCGTGATGCTTACAGCACCAGTCAACAGGACTAATTGGTGTTCCAGACCCACACTTAGGACCGCAATAATTTCCATAAATACATGGAAGATCCATTAATTCTGTTTTATTATCAAGACTATCAATTTGATTAATTTTTTCGTTCATTATTTCTTGGATTTCTTGAAACTCATTTTCAGTATGTTGTTTGTTATATACAATACTAACTTGGTTGTCAATAACTTTATAACCAGTAGTTTCGATTATATCTCCTTTCTTTTCAATTTTACTCCCAAAAACTGATTCTACTTCAGACTCAGTAAAAAGAACTTTTATGTTCCCTAATTTGACCTCCAAAACATTTACAATAGTTTCCCTTTTTTTAATGTAAAAGCTGTGGTTTTTGCTAATAAGATGTTGTCTTTAATTAATCCTTTCAAAAGGATATTAAAGTCTTTATTTTTTTTCGCTTGCTCAACCAACTGTTGCTCCTGAACATCGGATACAAACTGTTTCATAAGTTACACTCTCCTTATTAAAAATTTGGTGGAGGCGGTACTCGGATTCGAACCAAGGATTAAGGTTTTGCAGATCTTTGCCTTACCACTTGGCTATACCGCCAAAAAATTTTTTAGATAAATCACCCCTTTCCTTTCGACAATGACAAGATGTGAGGTTTGTCCCATAGTAAGTTCTGTAAAAATCTTTAATTTTCTTTACTTGTTTTGCAGCATCCATAGCTAACTCCTGAAAAAGTTTTTCCTCTCCATCTGAGCATATGTCTTGCAAGCATTTAGAGTATTGTGCTTGACTTCGCCTTGCTTCTTGGAAACAGCGAAACAATTTCTCTGGAGAACTCATGATATTTTCCCTCCTTTAGCTCTTTTGTGAAGTTCTACTATAGAAAAGGGAATCAAGGTGTAAAATAACAACCACTTTAAAAAAATAGAATTTTGGAATAACTCTAGTACTCCCTTTACTATAATCGCTTTTATTCCATACTTTAGGTGAACGAATGATTAGGTGCTGGCTTCTATGTCTTAAAAGGGAATAGGTGATAAAGAAAACAACCAAAAAAAGAACCTTTTATGGAAGGAAGGTTCTTTTTGCATTTCTATTTACTTTTCACTATTCGCTCTCTCTAAAAACTCAAAAAATCCAGGTATATTAGATGTATCAAATCGTTGAATCGCCTTTATCATTTCAATCCGTAGTTCTTGTTCTATATCTTCTTGTTC
Organism: Aneurinibacillus thermoaerophilus; assembly: GCF_900099925.1. Taxonomy (GTDB): domain Bacteria; phylum Bacillota; class Bacilli; order Aneurinibacillales; family Aneurinibacillaceae; genus Aneurinibacillus; species Aneurinibacillus thermoaerophilus. The sequence continues at coordinate 3,280 of NZ_FNDE01000073.1, forward strand.
GGAATAGGTAATAAAACGACTTGATTTTTTAATTTTCGGCTCAAACAATCTAATAATTTTTAACATTGTTTCTTTATCATGAATATTGTCAACCAGTTCATACAATTTTTTCATTTTGTTTCCCTCTTCTTTATTTCGTCAATTAGTTCTTTCACTATATTCTCCAATTGCTGAAAACTTTTTTCTAAGCGAGCCAATAAATAAATCGTAATAAAAATGGGAAAGCCTACATTAGAAATCACCCCTACCCAGTCAAACTGTTCCATAAGAATCCCTCATTTTGTATGCTTCTGCTAGCTTCTTTACTGCTTGTCTATATGATTTAGACACAGCTTGAGGTGTAATACCTAAGATTTTTGCGATTTGTTTATGAGTGAGATTGTCCAGAAAGGATAATTCTAGAATTTCGAGCTGCCGTTTGCTCAATGTAGTTAAGATGTGATACAAAGAAGAGTCTTCGATGTGCTCTAAAAAATTATCTTGTTTATTATGTTAAAGCCGATGATAAAATCCCCAATATAGCCGGAATAAAATTCCCCAACCTACAATAAGAACCATAGACATCTGAGAGGAGCTATGGT
>NZ_FNDE01000048.1 GCF_900099925.1 Aneurinibacillus thermoaerophilus
GCCGGAACTTCAAAGCGGCGGCCGTTTACATACGCAATACCTGCGGTCCAAGAAACAGTCAGGCCATCATGCGAGAATTGCAATCCCGCTGTTCCGTTGGGAGAAGCGACAAAATTCCCTCCCCATTCTTTGGCCAAGTTTTCAACAAGTAAATGCGCTTCTGTAATTCCATCTTCCATATGGTTTAGCCGGTCGGCTGTGATGCGCGTCCCCTCTTGTACCAATTCATATAGCGGTCGCCCCGTTTGGGGGTCCGTCTTCTGTTTCCCTGTTTTTGGGTCTAAAATTGGCTTGGTTAAATCGGGGATTTCATCGAGCCAGCTTTGTTTTTTATATGTCATTCGCCTTCACCTCGACAAAAAATTCAAACCCAATTAAAAAACCCTTATCGTTTTTTATAACGTTAAGGGCATTGTTTGCCAGCGTATTGCCGGCCGTATCCATCAAGGAAGCGCCCAGGATTTGCTTTCCCACGGCCTCCGTTTCTGGAACATATACATATTTTCGTACAGAGCGGCCAGAAATGATTGTATTGTGTATCGGATACTGAACAAGCTCCCCCGCGATGTTCACCAGTGCATGATCAAAACGAGCACTCATATCCTGGACTACATAATCAAGCAAAAGCGGCTGAATAATGTCGACCACAACTTATTCCCCCTCTCCCATCGGCACTTCAAAGCCGGTAATTGGTGCATCGACACGATGGTGATATTCCGTCCCGGAAACGGATAGCCCCTGGCTAACGATTTGCCCTGATACTGAAGCTGTCGTCGGCACTTCTAACCCACAGATAGGGAAATCAACGCTATGCTGATAGGCTACTCCTTTGATAAGGATAGGCTTCTCTGCTGTTTTTGCGATAGGTAATGCACGATTAATATGAATCGGACGAATATATTCAAAGTCCTGATGAAGCCGAAACAAATCAATAGCTTGACTCGCCGCATACTCAAAATGAATTTCTTTTGCGAGAAAGTCTTCCTTGACTGCAAGTAACTTTCCATGTTGAGCACCTAACATTCGCAGCACAGGCAGTTTAAACGGGCGCTTTGCCCACTTCTTCTTCCGGATGGCTTCTCGCCGTTCCTCATAGCTTCCTGGCTGCTTCTTACGGAAGTAAATCCAGTCCCATATATCCAGTCCATATGTGGCCCGCCGCAGAATGAATTGATTTCCCAGTTCTTCAATTGTCTTTTGGCGGTCATCCATGACTTCTTCCATGGTGCCAAAATGCGTTTCAGCCATCTCATTCTCATACCAATATGGCGGCAGTACCTCTCGATATCGCAATGGAATCATGACAGCACCATCTCTATGCGTAGTATAGATTTATCAGGGACGATAATATCTTCTGTGTCTCCGTTTAAAGTGAAATTCGAATAATTCTCCACCGTATCGACAAGAAGGAGCGCGGCTATATAGTTATACACCAAAGTAGAACGTCCTTTTGCGTATTCTACAATTCGATTCTTGATTAAATCAGCCAGAGAAGCAGGATCGCTTGTAGTATTCAGGGTAGCTTCCACGCGCAAGGTGAATACAGGCGCTGGATGGGCTTGTAAATCATGACCAGCAATTCGTTTTTCTTCCCACATTGCTTCTTTGACTTGCTCCGCGAATTCTGGCGTTACGGGCTGGCCGTTCATATCGGTCAAGTATAAATCGATAGAATTGTCATGCCGCTCTTTTTCAACGGCTATGGCGCCGCCCACACCCGGAATTTCTTTGGCCCAGGCTTCATAATCTTTTCTTCGCCCGGTTCCTTCCTCGAGAAAAGCATGGTCCAATATACGAAGGCGGAGTAATTCATCATCCTCCCCATCCTTCGGTTCCACTCCCTCTGCCCAGGCATGTGCTTGTAAAAACTCTCCGTCTGCCCATACAGGGAATCCTTGAATAAATGCGTATGTTAAAAGTTCTTGTTGTTCCGCCCATTCTTGAGCGAGAGGAAACCACATGTAATGAAAGTCTTCCCCTTCCCCTGTAGGAGGTGGAGGAGTCCCGTTTTTCTTCGCCAATTCAATCGCTCGATTCACAAAGCGCTGATATATCTCTTCTGCTGTTTCTTCGAGAATTGGCATTGAAGGAAGTTTTGGCAATGCTAAAAGGTTCATACATCAATCACCTCGTCCATCTCTACTGTTCCGGCCAATCCAACAAGCCGAATCCGCACATGTAATTCATTTTTTGAGCGTTCCATAGATAGTACTTCTGCTCGATCGATTTCGGAATGAACCTCTAATGCCTCTTCTATATCGCGCTTGATTTCGATGTCTTCCCAGGCTGGCCATTCCGATTTTTCAACACCAATATCATCTCCGTTCACAGCATACTGAAACCTTTCTGTATTCAATATGCGCATAGCGGTTTGTACCAGATATTCTGCATATGTTTTTGTTCTTCGATATCGTCCATCTTCTTCTTTTAAAAATTGCCGAGCTTTAAAATCCATTACGTATGTCCATTTCTGTTCTGAAGGTATATCCTCGTACAATTCAACTTCTTCCAAATCAGAAAAGTCCATTTGAGGAAACAAAGGTACTGTATCATCCGCCACTGTTCATCACATCCTTTCCATGGACGTAATATCGCTGTCCGGTCAGTCGGGAAACGATCAGCCGGTCGCCCGCTTTTAACGGGCTAGGAATGACGATTGTACCCTGTAGAAAGGAACGGGGAACCTGTTCATATGTTGCGCCGCTCTCATACTCCACACCATTAGCCAGCACACCTGTCACGCTTCCTTTTACTTCTTCCCCTTCCATGTATTGTCCAATTTCAAAGTACGCTTCGACTTTACGATCCTGCAAATACTCAGCAAAAATAAGCCTTTCCTTTTCATACGGGTTCGGGTCACCGTCAACAAGCACCTTCGGATTATCCGGCCAGCTGAGCAGTGTACCGCGTTCCGTATCTCTCGCATCGATATGCCCTGTTATTTTCTCTTTCCAAAGCCCTAACGCTTCCCTAAGCATGATTATTGCCGCCTTTCTAAGTTAAGCTGCACGGTATACATTCCGTTTCTGAATGTCGTTTGTTCACTGACGACTACCCATTTGGATTTATAATTTGTCTCCTGTATGAGTACAAGCCACCCGGCGCGCAAACCACTCAATGTATGATCGGTATGTTTGACGGTAATTTTTTTGGTCTGCTTGGGATTAGAAAGTTCTATGAGCTTTTGGGTAGCGACGGTCGTCGGATTTTCGTTTTCTTCTACTTCAATAATTTCTTCCATACGTCCCAGATTATTGACCGCGCCAGTATTCACTTTCGTTACAGAAGATACCAGTTTATCGTCCTTCCATTTCTGTGCCGTAACGACGGTATAGACGTCCTCTATGGACCCGCCCCGACTGCTGGCCTCCATTTGTTCCCGAATAAAAATCGGCACCCTGGTATTGGTGCCTTCTCGTGCGACGACAATATAGTAGCTCTGGTCGGTGCGAAGGTATTCAAGATAGAAGCGATAGCCGGTATGCTCATACGCTTTTTGAAGCACATCGAGGACGATTTCTGAATGAAAGATAGTTCCATACCGTTCATCGATAGAAAAGCCAAGTGTTGGGCAACGAAAATCAACGCCAGTGCTTTTGATATACTTCTGTAACTCTGCACCTGCCTCTCCTTTCAAATATGGCCGCATTCCTTTGTTTTTAGCTAGATACCAGCCTAATTCCCTGGCTTGCAGCTCCCATTCGTTTGTGAACTCGTTCTCCTCATACGCGATGATCGGACCGTGGAAAAATTGATTTTTTGCATTGAGAAGTGGATTTTGTGTCCGCTTGGCAAAGCACATCAGCATGCCGGCTTCCTGGATAGAAGGTGCGTTCCGCAGCCGCGCCGTCATGCTCCTTGTGATTTCATCTCGATTGGACGACCAGGATAAATCAACCAATGCATCTGTTAACACATGACGGATATTTTGTTTTCCATAGACGACAGCGAAATCTTGCACCTATTTTCCTCCTTTCACCCTGTTATTAGTAGCGCTGATTCTATTCCTTTGGGCAGTATAGTCGAAGGCGCCTTTTTTGTTTGGATCCTCCTTCTTTTTGTTGTTTGTCGTCGTTTTTTTCGTTTCCTTCTTCTTTGTTGTCTTACTAGTGGTGTTCGGTCGGCTCTTTGACGGTTTCGTAATGATAACGCCAGGCTTCAAAAGCTGCTTTGTATTAGAGTAGGTCACAATTTTAACCGGCTTGTATTCTACAAAAGTAAAATTAATATGAAGATTCGCCTGCCCATCCTTGTACGTTGGTTCAATGTTCTCCATCCACATCGTTTGACTGAACAGTGTATCAAAAATCACGACTACCGGTTTGAATTTCCACTGTTCCAGCAGCTTTAATGCCTGCTCAGGCGATTCATATTTAATCGTTTCCGTCCCGGTTTCCCAGATTTCTTGCCAGAAACGTGGAAAAATGGCCGTAAAAGAAACCCGCTTCGCTTTAGAAACGGGTTTACTTGTACGTTCATCACCAGTGATTACGGTAAATGTTTCGATTTCATTTCCGGATTGAATCTGAATCTCCGGAGGAGTCAGAGGAAACGTAAACCGGTTATCGATTTGTGCTAAGGCCAGCATACATTATCCTCCATTCTCCAATGCATAATACAACTCTTCGCCAAAGACTTTTCGGATAAGGGCACGCCCTTGCGGACTGGTCATCATTTGCGCAAAGGCGGAGAAGTCCGTGACCTGCTTCGCTAGTTCGCCAAAGTCCATCGTAATGTTTTGAATGGTAACACCACCAGCTACACGCGGCGTTTGATTCAGCATCTTAGCGATCGGAATTCCGCCGCCTGTAGTAGATTGGCTGCGTGGCATGATATCGATGGAAGCTCGTCCGCGAAGTGGACGGTTCATGGTTCCAGCAATCAAGTTCATTTTCTGTCTGATAGGCCCTTCATCCAAACCACCAGCAAACATGGAGACGAAGTTTCCAGCCCATCTATCTGACTTGCTAGCTGGACCTTCTTTTGTCGGTGAAGAAAATCCGAGGAAATTTTTCACAACGTTTGCAGCACTGGTAACAGCAGAGGTTAATGCCGGGAATTTGCTCCGAATACCAGATACAAACATAGAAATCAGGTTACTGCCCCAACTACTTCCCTGACTCGAAATGTTACGTAATGATTCAAGATGAGCCCTTGTTTGACTTGCTGCTGAACCGGCCGCTGAACTAACATTATGAAAACTATTTCCTGCTTGTTTCAACCCAGAACTAATTTGCTGAGTGCTTTGCGCAGAAGTGGTTCCTAATTTTTTTACGTTCTGCCCTGCATGTTGTGTTGCCCGGGTCACCTGCTCTCCACCACTCTTTGCTGCACCACCAACAGCTTTTATATCATCCTGAGCTTTTTTAGCATCCGTTCCGTTCCACCAGTTGGTTGCTTTGTCTTTCCACGAACTAAAAGTTTCTTTCAGTGAATCAACTTGCTTAACTATGCTGGCGGTCAGACCGCTAGTATCGGCTAATTTGCCGATTTTTTCACCTACCCAGTTACCAGCTGCCGCGCCTGCCATCGTTCCTGCAGGTCCAAGCAAAGAGCCCGCAGCACCGCCGATCGCGCCACCCACAACACCACCAGCCACGGAACCGCCACGGGTCGAAATCGCTTCCCTCCATCCTTCCTGCTTTGCCGTCTGATACAACTCGTAAGCCCCGACACCGGCCGCTGCTGCTGCACCAACAACACCAGCCCCTTTCGCCAATCCTTTGGTTCGACTGAATAGGCCGGAATCTTTTACTCGACCCCATAACCTTTTCTTCTCAGGTTCGGGTTCTGGTCGTTGACTGCGAATAAGGTCTTGTGCGCGATCGCGTGATACGGTCCGTGTCCGGCGTGTAGGAGTCAGGTCTTCACTCTCTCTTCTTCGTCTACCAAGTTCATCTCGAGCATTCCTTCCACGATCCATTCCTGATATCGGTCCATTAATATAGACACGAGTAGCATGAACGGTCATAGATGAGAGAGAGCGAAGTGAGTCCATGTCCTTGTTTCCTCTTAAAGTGAACCGTCTTCGTTCTGAAACCATATCTTCATTTTTTGAACCGGTGACCCAACCTTTTACAGCACTTGCACCTCTACTAATAGCGGTGCCAGTACGTATACCAGCACCGACTATATCTTTGCCGAAATTGACTGCTCCTCTTCCGAAATCAACCATTTTCTTAATGGCGAACGCACTCACAAGGCCGATTATTAGATCGTTTACTGTAGTAAAGTGCTCTTTATAAAAACCTGTTGCTTTTGTAATCGTAGTAGTAAAAAAGCCGAATAAGCTCTGTATTTCGTCTTTGTTTTGCACAAGTAAACTATTGAATTCCTGCATGGTAGGCAATACAGTAACCGCGATATTTCCACCTAACTCTTGCATTAGCAAATCCATCTGGCGTCTGGCTTCGATCATTTCTTGCATAGGATCTGCCGATTTTTGAGCATTTACCATGCGATCAGTCGTACCAGCAATATCGACAGGTGGTTTTTCAAAAGCTGTTTTATAGGTTTTGAGAATGGCATCGCCATTATCTTCAGCAGTAGCAGAACCCAACGCTACAAGAGATGCTTTCAACTCATCTGGCTTTTGACTAGCTAGATCACCAACCAAAGCCATAAGGGCACCTTTTGCCTTTTGAATATCCCCGGAATTAATGTCAGACACAAAGTCATTGGCTTGTCTTTCTGCTTCATCCTTTCCAGCTCCACGCAACTCGAAGTATTTGGCCATATCACCAGCATCCAATGCTTTAACGCCAAACGTCTCTTTGAAGAAATCTGCGGGCTTGTCAAAGTTGAAGCTACCTTCCTGCACACTTTTGACGAGAAAGTTAGACATTTGAGCCGAGGTTGCACCGGTCTTCTTGAAATACCCGCTATATTCCCAGAACGTGTCATATAAGTCCTGTTGTCTGTCACCTACTTGTCTATAAGCGTACATCATGCTGTCGCTGACTTGCTTTGGCGTTTCCTTAAACGTATTGGTTGCTTGTCCAAGAGCGCGGTTGATTTCTTCCCAACTGGCATCTGGCGTAATGTATTTCATTTTTGCTGATGATTCAATGAAGGCTGCGATTTGTGATCGGTCACTTACGACAGGGGCTATATCAGCTACCTGTTTGGCTGCCTCTGCCCTCGATTCAAAGAACCCTTTGCTATATAGGGCATCCGCTTTACTGAGTGCGCTTTTCCTGTCTACTGGTGATAGATATGCTGCGGTTCGTGCTGCCTCATGCGTATATTCGGTAATGCCACCAAATAATGAATCCTTAATACCTCCACCGATAACAAGACCGCCAGCTGTAGCCGCTATAACAGATAATTTAGAATGAATTCCGTCAAGCACTGGGCTAACTTCATCGCGAGCTTGGATATGAATCCGAGCATCACTTAGGCTTTTAACCTCTGCACCTGCACGACTTGCTGCTTCTCGAAAGTGTTCAGCACCTCGTTTTGCATGACTAAAAAGGTCATCGACTTTGGTTCTGGCTAGCCCCCGTACCTCATCTGCAGCAGAACCAACTTGTCTGCCTAAATCTTGTACCGATTCTCTGGCCTTTCTACTACCAGAAACGAAAGTGTCATACATGGTATCGGCAGTGCGTCGCAATCCGCCTATATCGGTTGCTACCCTACGCGAAACAGTACTCATTTTGCTTAAACTTCCGGAAATTAAATCTTTTCCCTGGAAGGTAATTGTTACAGGCATTGTTGCCATTATTTTTCACCTGCCTTATCATTTAGCCATGAGGAGGTGGATAAAATGCATCCGTATGTTGTTGTTTCTTGGATAGTCACTGTTGTATGTGCTTTAGGTGTGGTTTTTACTGCTATTTGTATGGTTCTGCATCCTATTGCCCTAATGAAAGGAATGGACACATCAAAATATCCTTCGTTCTTTAAATGTGTTTTGAATCTTATTTTATTTGTTCTTATGGGCTTTTTATTTTATGGTTGCGCTACATATGATGGATGGAAATAAGGCGCACTCCTTTGAATGCGCCTTTCCCTCATTTATTTCCTCATCGCCCGCTTCATCTCTTCCTCTGCAATCATACTGGCTGCGATACAGAAGTAATATTGACGTTCCTTATCCACTTCGTATGGCAAGACTTCTTCTGGCAAGCGTTTCTGATTAATCCAAAAGGAAGCTACCCAGCTTGCTTCTCCGTCTCGCCGGATGAGTTTTTTGCTTCTTTAATCAACGCTTCCTTCGTATCGGTGAAATTACGGACAGCCTTACTCAGAACAGCGTAATCATCCGGATTGTCCAGCACTCGCGGCGGCAACTCGAATTTCTCGATGCAGTTATAGGCCTTCAGCAGTTCAGCATTGTTCCAATCGAACTCGTGTTCTGTCGCTTTCACAATCATGACGTCGATCTCGTTGTACGTTTCTTTTGGAGAGCCGTCTTCGTTGATAGCCTGTTCAATGGAACGACGTGTTTCCATCGTAGTCAGGCGGCGCACCGACCACTCTTCCCCGTCTGCTTTCACCTTAATAATATCGTCTCGGCGTCCGCCCTTTGCTTTCTCCAAATACTTTTGCAATTTATCGCTCATTGTTCTTCCTCCTTGGAATGGTTTATTTATTGGTGACTTGTAGTAAAAAAAGAGGGCTGCCGCCCTCTTATGCCATATAATCAGGAAACTTACCAACAAAATCAAAGTCCGTTGCCGTTCCGCTCAGTGTGATATCGATGCCCTTGTTTTCATCGATTTTGGCAACCAGGATATCGATGTCATCATGAATATGAATACCGGTAATCAGCACGCGCTCAGTATTGCCAGTCATGATATCTTCCAGACTTCCGGTAATTCGTTCAAGAAACATGGTTTTCCCTGCCTTAAACAAGTCGAGCATTCGATACCGAAGGCGTGATTCCAACTTCGACATAACGAGCTTGACCGGAATTTCATAGCCCACAATCTGTTTTGTTTTAGACATGCGCCGCGCACGGATAATATCGAGTGTTTCCGGCTTCAGAATGACTTCAACTTCCTTAATCGTTTGGATCGGATCGCCGTTATCATCCTGTATAGAAAGATTCCGCCCAATAAGTTCGCGTTCCATGGATTACGCCACCTCCCAATCAATGAAGAATACTTCGATTGCATCGAGCGGCTTCGCAAAGAGTCCGAAATAAGCAAAGTCAAAGTCGCTGACTTTATCTGGATGCTCTCCGAATGTATAATCTGCTGCAATCGCTTTTTGTTGCGCTCGAATTTTCAGGTACTCAAGAACTGCTCCGACAAAGATGGCACGACCATCAGGGTCATTATCCAGCTGTGCGCGATATTTCTTCCCGGCAAAATAGATATCGTTTAGCAACTGATCCATTGTCATGGATACCCTAATTTTCCCGAAGTCCTCTCGCTCGCCGGGTCCAAGCGTCGTTAAAGTGTTTATCGCAGACTCGATAATGTAATCGTATCCGTCACGAGTTGCCATAAGTGTACCTTCTGCCAGTCCCTTCAAGACTTCACTATGACTCCAATCTACCTTCGCTAACTTCAGAGGTACTTTCACGCCCGTAAAGGACTTATTGGCCGGTGTACCTGCCACTAAGCCTGCTACCCAAGCGGCCCACTGGATGGAATTATATTCTTTCCCGTTTACATGCTGACCGGCGATAGAGTTATTAATGACAAACCGGGCATTCATAGCACGAGAACGTTCGTTATGCGCTTCGATATCATCATCTGTTGCTGCAGGCCCAGCAACAACCAATTGCGCCAACTTACGAGCCTTACTTCGACGATCTAACAGCCACTGCTTGCATGCTGCTTGTACGGCTGGATCCGCCGAAGGCAGATAGAAAACATCGAATTCAAGTCCATCTACCCGGTTAAAGATGCTACTCCACTGATTGGCAGTAATCGCAGCGGTCCCTGTTACAGCCCCGGTCAATTTTGTATAGGCGATATCCGCCAGGTCCGCACTTCCGGCACTCTTAAAGCGAACCATATTTGATTTCTTCAACTTTTCTTCCGCTTCGACCTTATCTGCGACTACATATGTCTCAGTGTCATAAATCATCTTAGTATCCCGGACGATAATTTCCTTTTTCGTCGCATCAATAAGATTCGGACGAATCATGTATTCGAAATCTTCGCCGCGTTTTCCTGGGTATCTGGCTTCGATAGTGTAACTGTCCGTTACAGTATGAAAAGCTGCTTTTTCCTGCTCATTTGTTACACGGTAGCCTACAACAGTAGCCCCGTTCTCAGCGGCAAGTTCGATTTCATCCACTAACAAGCCCGTTTCTTTCAATCGTTCTGCTGTATCGGCCATATCTACAGCAAAGTTAGGCTGCCCCCATTCGGCCTGATAGGGAACAAGCACACGCCCAGTGGAAGGTAACACACGCGCTTTTGCTTTGGTCAGCAGCTCCACGTACGCTCCGCTTCTAATCCGTTGAATCGACATTTACTTCCTCCTTCTCCTTCGGATGCAGGTAGGCATCCAGTTTTTGTTTTACTTCCTGCCGGGAGAGTTCATCCCCGTTCTTGCAATCAAAAAGAACGCCGGCCATTTCAAAGCGTTCCACTTTGAATACAGCACTTGCGCTCTCAATCCATTCTTGTTTGGTTCGTTTGTTCATCTCATCCTGCGCTGCAGCAGGAGGTTTCTTTACCCGTTTTTCACTCATGCCTCTACCTCCTCCCCATTTACTTCGACATAAAAGTGATTAATTTTCTCTGGCTTTTTCTCACCAGGTAATTCTATGTTGGTACTCAATAGATAAGAGTACCGGCATTCAAATTCAATTCGGTCTTTGAACGATTGAATGGAAGGCTCTTGCAAGACAAGCATAGTTTTATGAGCTTTGGAAGCAATACAGTACCGATGCTTGCGCAGATAAGAACGAAGCATCTCTACGTCGATTTTGACATAAGGTTGTCCAACGCTCGGATCTTCTATTTTTTTAAATCGAAAGATAAGCCCGACATCCTCAATGATTCGCGCTGACTGAGACGTGTGCATCTTTTCTGATACAATGTCCGTTTCCAACAAAATCACAGGCGGATTCACATGTCCGTTCATCCATAATTCATCGTCTTGGATAATCGGAATCTCTGGATAAAGCTGATACAACAGCTCCGCCCACACCAATTTTGATATTTCACTCATAGAACGCCGCTCAACTCCTTCTCCAGCTTCTGCATAATCAACGCGTTCATACCACCTTCGAACCGGTTAAGCGAGACGTCCACGAATTTGCGACCCATAAAGGTACGAGGCTTGATTCGTCGGCCACGTCGGTCTTTTGTTTTTTTGATTTTATATCCATCATTGACGAATGTTGTGTAGAAAAGCTCTGATCCGACTTCCAATGTAATGGCATTTCGGTCTACATCCCAACGCCAGATGTTTTTGTAGCCGCCTTTTTGAAAGGATTCCTGCATCATTTCAGTACGAATCAAGTCCTGACTTTGAATTTCAGATACGATTTCATTCAACATCTCATCGCCAAGAGAAAGAATAACTTCCTGGATAATGCGCGGTAGATGATCGCGCTGGAGCTTCGTCAGCTTTTTGGCAAACCCATCAAAATCAATGATGGTCATGACCAAGCACCTCCGCCTCAAATGAAACGTCCAACCAATGACGGCAAGACACCACTTCTTTTACAAGGTACTGTCGGCCGCCGAGATGAATTTCATCCCCCAACCGTATGTCTGTATCCAGAGGAACCGCGATTTTTTTCGCTACTTTGAATTCGATCGGTTTTCCATCTGTATCGGATCGAGTCGGATCCGTAAAAAGTGGTTTTCCTAGCACCGTGGCTATCAACTGTTTGCTGGCACTTACCAGATTATAGCTCCCTTTTTGTTCGGTAATGCGATAGATTTGAACGGTAACATCAAACCGGTGCATATCCACCTCTTTTACAATGAGATGGACCTCTTTACTTCGTTCCTCGATATCCTTAACTTCTTCTACGTCGAAGATTTTGTTTCCGTACAGAACCCGCATACCGGATTCAATACCACTTAAATAACGAATAACAATGCGAAGAGATTGCCTGTTATCAAAATAAGCCCATCTGGTTGCCACATCCGTCCACGTCTCCTGCAATCGTGCCCCAGCGACGGTCGTTTGCAGGCGCTGGATAGTAATTCGTTTGTTCATTTTTCCGATTCGCATAATCAAAACACTCGATCCTGCCATAGTAGCGCCTCTACCGAAAACGGTACAGCCGTCGGCATTTGTCCGATTGTGACAGCTTCCCGATTTTCATACCAGTGTCCGATGAGTAGGCGCATGGCTTGTTTTACCGCATCCGGTACCCCAGCGGCATAATCTGTATTTCCATCTGTTATCACCGGTTCATATCCGGCCACAAAGCGAATCGTGACCGGAGATGCCGGGAAAAGGGCGATCTTTGGAGCCGATGTGATAAAAACTCGCCCTGGCTCAGTTGCAGCATCAATGATGTACGCATCTGGACTCAAAGTGTGTTGTTCACCCTTTGCATCACGATACGTAATCGCTTCAACAGAAAGCAACGGCGGCCTTGGTAATTCGATTTGAGCTGGGAATGTATCGAGATACAGCTCCCAAACTTGCGAAACATAGGCGCGCCGTTGAAAGTTTTCGCAGTACTCGCGTGCAGCACGAATCAAACTTTGAATCATAGCGTCTTCATCGTCATATTCTACACGCAAGTGCATTTTTGCCTCTTCAAGTGAGAGAGGCTCTGCCAGAGGAGGGATGACTAACCGCACCATTCCTCACCTCAGTTTCTGTTTTATACTACATCCGGACTGACAAGGATTTTACCAGTGATTCCATCCGGAGCGTCAACAAAATTTATTTCTGGACGACGACGGCCACTGTACAGAATGGCGTAAATATCACCTACGGATGTAGCTACACCGCGTTCTACTACAACACGCAGTTCTTTTCCTTGAATGGTTTGCGGTAAGTGAACTTCTACAAATACCGCTTGTCCATTATGCTGGGTAACGACTGTGGCGCCCTCCAGGTCTTTCCCGCCCTGTTGGACTCTTAAAATGTTCGTCGGGTCTGCCACTTTGATGCTTGTCAAGAACAGACACCCTTCATAGCCTGTAGTGTCCACCGGATTTGATTCAACCGTTCCAGTTGTAGATGTAGTGGACGAGGACAACTTTACAATTTTCACTTCTGTAGAAAGGTTCAATACCCTCACCTCTTTTTGAAATTAAAAAATGGGCGATCCGATTCATTTGGATCAACCCATTTTCAAGCGAACAAATGCTTCTGGCATAACCGGCATACCATCACTTTCCATGCGACCGATAAATCCAGTCTGATTTGATGTAGCAAACAGCTCAAGTAGACGCTGCATTTGGAAATCAAGCGCATCAGCAATCCAGTAGAACTGGAAGTCACCGAGAATACCGATATATTTTCCTCCAGCGATTTCATTTGGTGCGTATTCGCTCATCAAGTACGGAATTTCAAGGATACGATCTGGCGCTCCGTTTGTAATACCTGCCTGCCAGATATACTGACCATTGTTGTCCTTCAACTTGCGAATTTCCTTGATGATGTCACGGTGGAAAATCCATTTCGCGCGTGGTTGATATTGCGGTTTCAAACTGTATTTAGCCTCAATCAAGCTGTCAGCCTTAATAGCCGTAGCTGTATTACCGCCGGAAACGTCACGATCCGTATCGATACCATCTCTGGAAGCAGTGAATAAACCCAGTGGCTTTTTGTCGCCATCCCCTGTCATGTACGCCTTCTCCATTGTGACAGCGAATTTGTATGCTAGACGAGCATTAATCAGGTCTTCTACGTTGATAGCTGATGTACTTAGCAGCTTATTGGAAATTTTCACCCACTTAGCAAGAGGATGCGGTGTCAGTTCACGCTGACCGAATCCGATTGAACCTTCGTTTCCAACTCTCAGCTCTGATGTCCATTCTGCATCATTCATATCTTCTTCAAGCGTTGGAACACCCAAACTTTTCGCTGACTTTAGCTGAATAATACGAGCCAACTGACGCACAACAACAGAGTCGTCAACCTTCTTCAATAGCTCATTTACGAACTGTTTCGGAGCAACAATATAGCCGCCCTTCGTGTCGTTGCCTGCCATGAGGGAACGGAGTTCGTCGCTGCTTACAGCTTCACGACCTCCCATCACATAGCGCATGAAAACATCACGATATTCTTGCGTAGCGCGTGGATCATCACGATTTTCTGTATCGACACCAGGAATTGCACCGGGAGGGTTACGTTCTGGTTCTTTTTCACGCTGTTCGAGTTCACGCTCCAGCTCCAGTTGACGTTCTTCACGGTCGATGTCCTTCTTCAGTTGGTCAACCTCTTGCATAATTCTGTCATACTGTTCTTCTTCTTCTGCTGTCATGCTGCGGTTTTCTTGTTCTGCACCATCAATCAATTGGCGTGCTTCCTGAATCAATGACGCGCGTTTTTGACGCATATCACGAATCTTTTTCATTTATGCCTCCATTTCCGCCAGTGCTAATTGTTTCCGCATGGCTTCAAATTTACGTTTTCTTTGTTCTTCTTCTGCTGCTTTCTGCTTCTCAGTATCGCGAGAAGCAACAAATTTTTCATATGCACGTTTGGCACTGCGCACATCAACAGAGCTATCCGGGTACGCCGGGAATGGTGTCGGTGAAATTTCATATAAATTCACTTCGATCAGAGTACGGATAACATCTGATGGATCATCGTAATCCCACTCATCGCGAACAACCTCAAACCCGAAACTCACCCCGTCTACATCTCCGCGCCGAATCGACTCGGCTGCATCTCTTCCCCATGTTGTGTTTGGTAAGTCAAGTTCAAAGCGAAGGGCCATATCATCTTCCCAGAGACGCAATGTGCGGTTCTTTGTGCTACCGAGAACAAGATCAGAATTGTGATTCCATAATGCTTTGACTACAGATTTGCGTAGCGACTTTTCAAAAGCTCCTTTCCGCACTTTCTCACGGAATCCCCAGAGCGGAACGGATAGCTGTTCGAACATCACGACGTCACCAGTAACTGTGACATTGTCTCCTTCTGCTCGCACCTCAATATTAGAGAGAGTAAACGTTCGCTGTTCAAGTTTTTCGTCCATGGTGTCACCTCCTTTCACATTATCGATTTGCTACAATATCACATTCGCATCCATCGTGAAGAGGTGGATGCGTAATGTTTGTCTTTGGTTTAAGCGGCATTTCATCAGGATGACCAACTACATCCTCGCCTGCAGCCACAAAAGCCTGATCAATACCGATGACTTTTCCATCCAAACGCTTACAGAAGTCGCAAACTTCCCCGCTTGAGGTCACCCACACGAGTTCACGCACGCCGTATTTCTTGTATGCTGCTTTTGCGATAGCATTAGCCGCCCGGGTTGATTCTCGCTTTGCTTCCTGTTCTGGCCGCTTTTCTTTCCAACGTTTAGTTTCTTTTTCAATGGCTTCTACAAGATCCATACTATTGGCTAATCCATCGTCGATCGTTTTTGCGATTCGCTTTTGGGACTTTGCGATATAGCGTAGGGCCATAGAAGCGACAATTGCAGCAATAAATGTTTGAAGGGAAACTTCTTCTTCTACTTCCAGCTCATCTGCAACGCTCTGCACAATGATATCTGCGAATGACAAGACGACCGGCATCATTTCTTCTTCAAAGTAACCTTGGAAATCCTCGTAGTATTCGCCAAGCCATAGGTTGAACAGGTCAATGTTTCGCTGTTGGAATGACTCTTTTGCTTTATGGAGAATGTCGTCCGCTTCTTTTTCAGCAATTCGCTTGTAAGCTCGAGCAAACATCTTTTGATAGTTTTTTTTCGATCGACTGCGTATCTCATGAATTTTCCGCTGTCGTAACCGACGCAATTGAGCTTCATGTTTTATTCGCTGCGACCGTTCTTCCTGCGCTCCATTTGGATCGTCGATCTGCGTATCTGGCCCATCAATGACATACTGTGCTGGCACCATGTTCAGAGGAAGCAGATACACTTTCCCTTGTCCATCCGGCAGAGGATTCATATCTTCGAGTTCTCTGATATCGTCAGCACTCAGCCAGCCATTCTGTCTACCAATGGAATAAGCTTCGTATCGACTCTTGATATCCCCTCGAAGCAGACCGTCAATCACATGACTGACGAAAAAGCTCTTTCTCTCTTCTTCTGTAAACAAGTCCTTCTGCATCTGCTGTTCCCAGCGCACGAGCCATGGACGAATGGTATGAGTTACGAATTCGATAGACTGATGCTCGATGTTAGAGAAAGTGGCTCGCTCCAAATCAGCAAGCATATGTGGTGGAACACGAAAAAAACGCGCGATTTCAGATATCTGAAACTTGCGCGTTTCCAAAAACTGAGCATCATTTGGTGGAATCATGTTCTTTGCGAACGTCATTCCCTCTTCGAGTAACATCATACGATGTGCTTTGCCCAGTCCTTCGTACTTTTCTTCCAGTGATTTCTTTAGTCGATTAAACGCATCATCGCCAAGTTTCCCCGGATGCGTCACCACAGCGCCAACATTTGTCCCATTTTTAAAGAAGTCCGTCCCGAACTTTTCAGCATACATGGCTAGTTCGAATGATTTCTTTGCCAACTGAATTGGAGAATACCCTACTAAGCCATCGAAGCCAAAGCCTGGGATATGAAGTACTCGATCCGATGGCAATCGTATCTTTTGTCCACCAATCGTCGTTTCATAATACAGCTTTTTTGTTCCAGGTTCGCGTACCGGTTTGGTTCGATCCGGAAGCAACGGCCATAAACCGCGTATGCGACCGCCTTTATCATACTCAATCTCAGAATATCCATTCCCCCATAACAAAATATGGGCCTGTATTGTTTCTCGATAGGTAAAGGCAGTCATTTCTTCGTTTGCTACATTGTGCAGAACATCATATAATGGGTGGTCTTTTGCCTTTTCTTTGCCATAATCCAGATGCCTGTACACATTCAGCGGTAAGGAAGCGATTGTTTCAGACAGAATACGCACGCAAGCATATACCGCTGCTATTTGCATGGAGTTATTTTCGTTAGCTGTAATAATTTCGGCAGCATCCTGTCCCCTTGCCCAATCGGAAATGGAGCTTCGAACCGAAAGAAACGGTTTAAATATTCTCGATAAACTCGGAAACTTCAAGTGTTTCACCCCCTTAAATCGTCCGTATGTCTTGATGCTCGTAGATAGAGGTGCGATCTTCATGTCTCATTGCCCGATCCAGAGCCATCACAAGCGCTACAATGCCGTCAATCTTCCCTTGAGAGTCAGCTTTACTTGGTTTTATGTTTCCGGCAGGGTCCATTTTGACCGCAAGATTGTCTGCCATCCAACGCAAAATGGGATTTCCGCCATGATTTATTTTTTTCTTTAATAATCTGCGTTCAAATTCTTTCATAGGAACGGCATAACTCATAAAACCTTGTCCCATCGGAACGATTGTTATACCTTCTTCTTCGATTTCCATTGCAATTTGATAGCCCTGAAATAGTCTATCAACGTTCATATCGATTAACTTGAACGTTCGAGCGTCTTTGAAGATTTGTTCTTTGATGAATTCATAATCGATTGCATCGCCCGGCGTAGCATATAGAAGACCTTGCTTTTCCCACGCTTGATACTGAGCATGATAACGGTTTTCTCTGTCGTACAATCGAGATTCTGGGCACCAGAAGCGAGCAACAATATCAATTTTCTCCTGATCTTTTTCATCCGGAAACGCCATAACCCATGCTGTAATGTCAGACACAGAAGAAAGGTCGAGTCCACCGTAGCATTTGCGGCCAGCCAATGCGCTTTCGTCAACCACGCCGCCATTTTCATCCCACAATTTTAGATTTATCCAGCGATTAGCTTGTTGTGTCCAGACATTCAGGCGTTTTGTAAGGAAATTGTTCTGCGCAGTCGGCAATTCCTGCGCTTTTTTACACAACCTCGCCAAGTCGTCTTCTTTGATTGAGATCCCGAAATTAGGATTTGCCTTTTTCCATGCGATAGGGTCTGTCCAATCATCATCTTTATCAATCGTCGAGATGAAGGTAAAGTATGTGTCGTCCTCTATCGTGCCGTTCAAAATCTTTTCAGCATATTCATGCTGTTCGTAGCAAATAGAAGTCTGGTTAAATCCAGCTGTTGTAATGGCCAACATCAAAGGCTGCCGTCTTGCACCCGTAGCTGTCTCCAACACATCCCATAAATCACGGGTTTTGTGGGCGTGCAGCTCGTCAACGATAGCCCCATGAACATTAAGACCGTCCGACGTGTCAGCATCAGCACCGAGCGGAACATAAAATGAGTTGGTTTTCAAGACATGAAGGTTGTCTTTGAAGATTCCTACCCGCTTACGCAGTGCCGGTGATGAACGGACCATCCTTGTAGACTCGCCATGTGTGATTTTTGCTTGGTCGCGCTTCGTTGCTGCAGTATAAATCTCCGCACCTGGCTCATCATCAGCCACTAGAAGATATAATCCAATTCCGGAACTGAACGTACTCTTCCCATTCTTCCGTGGAATTTCAATGTAGGCTGTGCGAAACCGACGCATACCATCTTTTTTCTGCTTCCAACCAAATATAGATCCGACAATGAACTTCTGCCACGGTTCAAGCCAAAAAGACCGTCCCGCCCATTCTCCTTTGCTATGTTTCAGATAATCAAAGAATTCAATTGCATGGTCAGCTGCTTCTTCATCAAAGTAGTACCCTCGTTTCTTTGCTGTTTTCAAATCATCTAGATGGCGCTGGCATGCTTGAATTACAAACTGGCATGCAAGAACTTTTCCTTTCACAACCGATTCGGCATATTTGGTTACGTCATGTTTTTTTCTTGCCACGTTTTAGGAAATCCTCAAAATCATCTTGCTCTTCCTCTGATGGAAGAGTCATACGCGTCCTTGACGATGGGGTAAAGCCGAATTCGGTGCAGAACATCTTAATTTGTTTTAGCGCCTTTTCCTGTATCGCGATTTCAGGGATGACAATTTCGTTGGTACTACCATTCTTGTTTGTATATTCGTATGTCAGCTTCCCATACTTTTTCAGGTGTTCGTTAATTTTCTTTGTCGCCGTGACCCAGAGTGAGTATGCCTGGCAATATGCTGCTAGTGTTGCACCATCAACAATTGTCAGAAGCCCAAGCCTTTCCAGTTCAGGCGCTACTCTCTTCCATTCTCGCTTTGCTTCTGAATCAAGAAAGGTCGGACATTTCGGAGCGACTGCTTTCGGCTTTGGTTCATTCTTATTCAATGGCCGTTTGCCCGGGTTTCCCTGAATCACTTTTAGGCTCGTCGGCTTCGGCGGACGTCCCGGTCCAGCCATACAAATCCCTCCTTTCGGGGTTACCCCCCTTAGCGAATTTCGCGGCGGTACGAAGAAGACGGCCGGCGCGGTCCCTAGAAAATTTTTTCTAGCTTTTTGACCCCCCTATCCCTTCAACGCATCCGCTTTTAACATTAGCACTACGAACTTTCCCATTGCTTGTTCTAACTGCGCCTCATCCTCATTTTCCATAGCTGTTACTATCTCTCCTGATGTATCCCTGAGTTTCTTAAAGAATTCCAAAGTTTCCATTCTTAAACCCTCCATCTTCTTTGGCAGTCTTGATATCATGATGCATTTTACAAAGTGGCTGCCAGTTATCTTCATTCCAAAATAGTTCCTAGTTACCTTTATGTGGTGCGATGTGGTCAACTACATCCGCCGCTACCGTTTTACCTTCTTTCTGGCACTCTCTGCATAGTGGATTGCGTACCAGATACATCTGCCTTGCTTTTCTCCACCTAGCATCATAGCCGCGCTGAGAAGCTGATCCCCTGTCTTTGTCATACAACCGCCTTGCCTTTTTCCTATGTTCCTCACAATACCTGTCAGTTGTGGTATTCGGACACATAGGAAAAGAGCATGACCGCTTCATCTTCTTTGCCATCTACATCACCACCCACCTCCAAGGCAAAATAAAAAGCCACTCCGAAGAGTGACTTGGAATTTTTTACTTAAAACGTGAAACTTTTTTACTAAAAAACCCGTATAATTAGGTCAACAGCATGAAGTACAACCGGTCTATCTTATAAAATTTAAGAAGGAGGCTGTACCACATTGTTTGATCACACGCATTATGTACCTATTTTAAAGTGGAAAAGAGGTGAACAAAAAGCTCTAGAAAAATTAAATATGTCTCATAAAGCAGGTATGACACCTTTAATTGAGATTCAGCCGGTACCTTATGATCACCAAAAAAGCGACTTTAAAAAAACAGTCGATGAGCACCTTAAAGATGTTGGTACACAAGTAAAAGATTCATGGAATCAAAATCGACCTATTTTTGTTGAAGTTAACACTTTATACGATAATGAGGATTTTGATGAACAAACCCTTCAAAATGGACAACATCCTGTAGAATTCGTAATTGATTCTATAGAATCAAATGGAACACCAGCAATTCCGGTTACAGGAATTTACCGCTATCAGCAATTTCACGATGCTATAAAAAAGGTAATTAAAAAATATAAACGTGGCGTCTGCCTTCGTTTAGATGATAGTGATTTATCCGATTTAAACTCATTAAACGCTGATATCAATACAGTATTAGACTTTTTAGAAATCATCCCTGAAGAAGTCGATATTATTTTGGACTACAAGTATATCTCCCATAAACAAAAAAACCATTTACTTTCTAGTACTATCCTGACTATAGGTGAACCTCTCTCCAATAAATTGGAGAGCTTCTCGCTTCATCGAGCCGACTATTGTCGCACTCTCCACGAAGGCTAGTTCCTAGCCTAGCGTGTCTTACGACACGTTTTGTAGTTGTTGTACTGCCCGTTTGAGAATGTTTTTGGCGGCATTTACATCACGGTCACATTCAAATCCACAAGAAGGGCAATGATGTGTCCGTACAGCCAATGTTTTCTTTACGATTTCATCGCAGCTTGAGCATTGTTGACTTGTGTTTCGTGGATCAACCAGAACAACACGCTTACCAGCACTTTCAGCCTTGTAAGTGGTGAACTGTACAAGTT
>NZ_FNDE01000016.1 GCF_900099925.1 Aneurinibacillus thermoaerophilus
CGGTCGTACAGGCAGGTTGCCTACGTGTTACTCACCCGTCCGCCGCTAACCTCAGGAATGCAAGCACTCCATCGGTTCGCTCGACTTGCATGTATTAGGCACGCCGCCAGCGTTCGTCCTGAGCCAGGATCAAACTCTCCAAAAAAGTTGAAGATTGATACGCAAGCTCGTAAGCTAGCTCATAAAGTAAAGAATGTTTTTCGGGCCCCATAAAAGTGCCTGAAATCAACTTTGAAGCTGACCTTCACTTTCATGGGATATTTAACTCGCACACAAACGAGTGTCACTGTTCAGTTTTCAAGGAACTTCTTTTTCATTTTCACCGCGTTCCAGCGGCGACTTTTTCATCTTATTATAACCTAAGATTTTTGTCAACAACTTTTTTTGTTTTTTATTCTAATTCTTCACTGTGCTTGGCAACAACCTTTTATTATAACAAAAAGGATTAGTTGATGCAAAGTTTTTAATTTGTTACAGCGATAGTTTTCATTTTATCACACCTTCGATATAAAATGCAAATCGAGTGGAGACAATCGGTCTTTTCATTTCATGTCGTTACATAGCATGTACTATGGCCTCTGTTGGCTACAGTATGGACTTTGTTTTGTTTGGTAAACTCATCCAAAGAACGTTGGCCTCCTATGAGGTTCGTTTCGTATTCCTCAGGCCAAAGGTTTGCCGCCGACTTCCTTCAGATTCGACCTCGAAGTCGACATCCTTGTCTTAAGTTAATGGCTACTACTGCCTTCGCCATTCAGGACTTGAACCCTATAGATGACCCCCATGCCGAGCGCACCAAAAAATGGCCGCTTTTAAAAGGCCATTTTTTCCCTCAAAACTATATATACTGTACCTTCCTAATTCTGTGGCTGCTGCATCTGCGCTACACGTCTGCGTACTTCCTCCAATTGCTCCACCATCTCAGCGACAGCGCGCTGATTTTCGCTTGTATTCGCTTGTGCGATTGCACGTTCTGCCTGTTCAATAGCATTTTGAGCGCCTTCAAGCGCTTGCTGGGTAGGGTGGGATTGCATCTGAGCCACAGCATTCTTTGCCTGCTCTACCGCGTTTTGCGCCTGAGAAATCGGGTTTTGCGTCTGTATGCTGGATTGTTGATTATCCATGTGATTGCCTCCTGCTCACATTTTTTCTGTATTTAATATAAGCACCTATCATTTTCTTTATCCGTCATTCTCCCATTAAAACCTTTTACCAAAAATATTTTCAATCAATTTAAATTTCATTTAACCTCTTGATTTCTCATTTTTATTTCCTATAATTTAACTTATTAATCAAATATATATTTCGGATGAACCATGCAGGAGAAGATGAACCGTGATTCACTGGTTTGTCTACCGACGGGGCAAGAAGCAAAAGCTTCGAAACTCTCAGGTCTTGGGATCAAGTAGAACTGTATGGGGACGAAACTCTGGAGAGACCCCCTCCGCTTCCACACTAATGAAACGGAGGAAAAAGGGCACCGAAGGAGCAAGTCTGCGCCACCGCGCAGATAATCTCTCAGGTAAAAGGACAGGGATTACAAAAAAGAAAAAAAGGCCAATCTTTACTTTATTTTATGGAAAGGCGTTCTTTCACCATTTATTCTCTACCTTGCCATATCTCCAGAGACCATTTTATCCACAGGATAAAATGGTTTTTTTATTTCTAAAAAGGAAAGGGAACGGCAAATGGATGCTCTAGCAAAACTACTTGACAAAATCAACGGATACGTATGGGGAATGCCTACGCTCATTCTCTTGGCCGGAACAGGCCTTCTGCTCACTGTGCGTCTGCGTGGCCTCCAATTCACGAAACTTGGATATGCACTAAGCCTAGCTTTTGGCAGAAAACAGGACAAAACATCAGAAGGGGATATTAACCATTTCCAAGCGCTTATGACGGCTCTTGCCGCTACAATCGGAATAGGAAACATCGCGGGTGTAGCCACGGCAATTACCACCGGAGGGCCTGGTGCAATTTTTTGGATGTGGCTTACAGCCCTGTTCGGTATGGCGACCAAATACTCAGAAGCCATTCTAGCCGTCAAATACCGAGTAAAAGGAAAAAACGGGGGATACTCAGGCGGTCCCATGTACTATCTGGAACATGGACTAGGAAAAAAATGGCTGGCTGTGCTATTTTCTCTTTTCGGAATTTGCGCTTCCTTCGGCATCGGCAATATGGTGCAGGCTAATTCCGTCGCGGAAGCGGTAAAAATAAACTTCTCGGTTCCCCCAGTCATTACCGGTATTGCACTTGCCGTTCTCACTGCCTTTGTCATTCTCGGCGGCGTGCAGAAAATCGGGCAGGTAACAGGCGTGCTGGTTCCTTTTATGGCTATCTTTTATATTACAGCAGGAGTTGTGATCATACTTGTTCATATTGAGCACGTCCCTGACGCGATCGCTGCCATTTTGTCCGGCGCTTTTAACGGTACAGCGGCTGCTGGAGGTTTCCTCGGTGCGACAGTAGCCCAAGCGATTCAAATGGGGGTTGCACGCGGCGTTTTCTCGAATGAAGCTGGTCTTGGCAGCGCTCCAATCGCCGCGGCCGCGGCAAAAACCGATTCGCCCGCAAAACAGGCGCTTGTTTCAATGACAGGAACGTTTATTGATACGATTATCGTCTGTTCAATTACCGGACTAGCGCTTGTTACAACCGGCGTCTGGGAAATGGGCAAAACAGGCGTAGAAGCGACAACGCTTGCGTTCCGTAGCGTGTTCGGCAGTACCGGAAGCGTCATTTTAGCAGTTTCGATTATTCTATTCGCTTACTCCACGATTCTTGGTTGGGCGTATTACGGCACCAAATGTATCGAATACCTTCTGGGCCGCAAAGCCGTATGTTATTACCAAGCTATTTTCATTATCGTTATCGCCTTTGGTTCGGCGCTTAAGCTTCATATTGTCTGGACGTTTTCCGATATTGCTAACGGCTTAATGGCTATTCCAAATCTTATCGGTCTGATTGGATTAAGCGCAGTAGTTGTAGCTGAGACCCGACGATTTCTTGCTTCCGAAGCAAAACCGAGAAAAGAAAACACGAACCAAGCTCTATGATGATAGGAAAAGTAAAAACCTTTGAATTGTCTGCGCTTTTCCGTTATGATACCCTAAAAGAGGGACATTGCTGTTTTCTCCCGGGGACTTAAACCTTGAGGAAAGGAACTCTGTGTCTCTTTTTGTTTATATTAATGACATCATGTGAAATACATTACTTTTTTGCGAAGATCATACAAGGAGGTAGAAATGAAGCAAACACCGAACTACATTGAGAAAAAAGATGATGTATTATGGCTTACGGAAGATGAGCGCGAAAATTTGAAAATAAGCTACCGCATTAAAGAAATCGTCGCCTCGGAATCTTCTCCTTTCCAACATGTGATGATCCTTGACTCATATGATTTCGGTAGAATGCTGGTGCTTGACGGCGTTGTACAGACGACTTCAATTGACGGGTTTATATACAATGAAATGATTACCCATGTGCCGTTGCATTTCCACCCGAACCCTAAACGCGTTCTTATTATCGGGGGCGGCGATTGTGGCGCAGCGCGCGAAGTGACAAAGTACAAAAATGTGGAACAAATCGACATGGTTGAGTTGGACGAACTGGTAGTCAAATTCTGCAAAGAACACTTGCAGGAAGTTTCCGGGAATCTCTCTGACCCGCGCGTTCGTTTTATTTACAATGATGGCGTCGCCTTTGTCAAAGACATTGAAAATCACTACGATGTTATTATTGTGGATTCGTCTGATCCGATCGGGCCGGCGAAACAATTGTTTGAGTTGGATTTCTATAGAAATATCCACCGCGCTCTCAAAGAGGATGGCATTATGGTTTGCCAAAGTCAGTCGCCGATTTTCCACTTTGATGTTCTACAGCAATCATATAAGCATATCAGCGATCTCTTCCCGTTAACCAAACTGTACACTGCCGTTGTCCCGACATATCCGGGAGGGATGTGGACGTTTACAATGGGATCAAAAGTATATGAAAAACCGGTAGAACATGCTTTCCAGCAAGATACGAAATACTTTAATAAAAATATTCTCGACGCTTGTTTCCAGCTTCCACAGTTTCTAATCCAAAAATTACAGGCCTAGCGCTGGGCCTGTAATTTTTTGTTCCAGAATCATTTGACAATACACAGACTTAAATAAGCCTCCTATTATTTCTCGCCCGCTGACGTCTATTTGCCGAAGTTGGGCTGTACGCCTGGGCAGGCATTGCAACGGATACATACACATAAGAAAACGAGGCGGCACAGATGCTACGGCACCCCTTCGGGCAAGTGCATCCATCCCCTCGTTTTTTGCCTTAACGAGAATGTTCCAACCGCCGCGCAATAAGCGACAGGCTGAAGTTAACGACGAAATACAATAAAGCGATTAACAGCAGAATCGGGATAACATATGAATAATTAGTATTGTAAATAACCTGTCCATTGTGCATCAATTCCGGAAGAGCAATGATAATTGCCAGCGAAGTATCCTTCAACAGCGAAATAAACTGACTAACGATCGGTGGAATCATACGACGCAATGCCTGTGGTAAGATAATGTAGCGAAGGGCTTGCCCGTACGTTAAACCAGACGCACGCGCAGCCTCAATTTGTCCTTTATCCACCGACATCAGACCGCTTCGGACAACCTCGGAAATCATCGCCGATTCGAAAATTGTTAGCCCTACTACTGCCGCGCTGAATACCCCCAGTTTAATTCCGACATCACGCAAGGCAAAATATACAAAGAAAATAATTAAAAGCAATGGCAGATTCCTAATCATTTCCACCCATACAAATAACAGTTGCGATAACACCGGGATTTTTGTATATCGAATAATCGCCACAATAATTGCAATCACAAATGAAAGCAAAATTGCCAGCGCTGCTACTTCAAGCGTTACCAGAAATCCTTCCAGCAAATAACGCAAATTCGGCCAACTGTACGCACCAGCAAAATCCATAAACTTCACTCCTTTTCCTCTCCACTACATTCAGGCATGCTTCAGGCGACGCTCCAACCAATTCACCAGAATAGAAAGTGGTACCGTAATGGTTAGATAGAAAAAGCCGACAAGAATATACGTATCGAAAACATTAAGCGTATTGGAAGCGACAATATCCGCATGATACATCAAGTCCATTCCCGCAATAACACCTAGGATAGATGAGTTTTTAACAAGGTTAATAAACTGGTTACCAAGCGGAGGGATAACAATTCTAAAAGCCTGTGGCAAAATAACGTAACGCATCGCCTGAATATAGGTCAGACCGGAAGCACGAGCAGCTTCCATTTGGCCTTTCGAAATTGAATGAATTCCGGCTCGGATAGCTTCCGAAATAAAAGCGGCCGTGTAAACTGTAAGGCCAAGTGTGCCTGCGGTGAATGCGCCAATTTGAATGCCGAGCGAAGGCAAACCAAAGAAAAAGAAGAATACTTGAATTAATAAAGGAGTATTACGAATGAATTCAACATAACACCGCCCGATAATAACCAGAATGCGAAAAGGCGAGATGCAAAAAATGGCGAGCATAGTGCCCAACGCTAAGCTCGCGATCAATGAGATGAAACTAACTTTCAACGTTGTGATCAGACCGCTAATATACTCAGTTCGGTATTCAGACAAGATTTCAAATATTGTTTGCAGCATACGTTCTGTTCCTTTCCTCCGGAAAGATGAAAAGGGCCTGCGGCCACCGCGCCGTCAGGCCCCTTCTTCCCCTATTTTTTCTGCGGCTTTTCGCCAAACCATTTTTCGTAAATCTTGTCATACTCACCGGAAGACTTCAGTTCCGCGAGCATTTCATTGATCGTTTTCAGCATCTCGGTGTCGCCTTTGCGAACTGCAATACCGTATGGTTCATCCGTAAATAGGCCTCCCACCAGTTTGAAATTCGGATCTTCTTTCTGCATACCAAGCAGAATGGAGTTATCCGTTGTAAGAGCGTCGCCTTTTTTCGATTTCAGCGCCGTAAACGCTTCTGCATAATTCTCATACTCAGCTACTTTCGCCTGCGGAGCTTTTTGGCGAATATTTTTCGCAGAAGTGGAACCTTTCACCGCGATAACCGTCTTGCCATTCAAATCCTGTATGCCTGTAATCGGAGAATTTTTCGGAACGAGCAAGGACTGGCCTGCTTCAAAATACACATCGGAGAAGTCAACCGTTTTCTTACGTTCTTCCGTAATGGTCATAGTCGCGATAATCGCATCAATATCACCATTTTTCAGCATTGGAATACGCGTCTTAGACGTTACTTCTTTCAGTTCAATCTTCGTCTCATCACCCGTGATTTTTTTTGCTAGCGCTTTCGCTATGTCAATATCAAATCCTTTTACTTGACCATCAACCGGATCTTTCTTGCCGAACAGGTTCGTGTCATACTTTACACCTACGATCAGCTTGCCACGTTCTTTCGCCGCGGCTACTGCGCTTTTTTCTGCGCTCCCGTCGCTTGCCGCCGAACCCGCATCCGCTGGTTTGCCCGCTTCCTGCTTACCGCCGCAAGCCGCAAGCATAACAGACATGACCAGCATAAAAATAAGGCTTAAAATCGATATTTTTTGCTTCACCATGTAAAACCCCCTTTATAAATTGCATAAATTAATGGTTCAACAGGCGACTCAAGAAGATGCGCGCTCGTTCTTCCTTCGGATTTGCGAAGAACTCTTTCGGCTCGCCAACTTCTACAATTTGCCCGTGATCCATAAACACCACACGATCGGCTACTTCCTTGGCGAATCCCATTTCGTGGGTCACGACTACCATAGTCATGCCCTCTCTTGCCAAGCTTTTCATCACTTCCAGCACTTCGCCGATCATTTCCGGGTCAAGCGCGGATGTCGGTTCATCAAACAGCATAATCTTCGGCTGCATTGCAAGTCCCCGCGCGATTGCCACCCGCTGCTGCTGACCGCCAGAAAGGGCTGAAGGGTAAGCATCCGCTTTGTGTAAAAGCCCAACCTTCTCCAAGTAATAACGGGCCGTCTTTTCTGCTTCTTCACGCGAAATTTTGCGCACCTTCATCGGAGCAAGCGTAATATTCTCCAACACAGTCATGTGCGGATACAAATTAAAGTGCTGAAATACCATGCCAATTTCCTGCCGCAACGCATTTAGATTTGTTTTTTTGTCATGAACATTTACGTTATCAACAATGAGCTCCCCACTTGAGATTTTCTCCAAATGATTGATGCAGCGAAGCAACGTCGACTTTCCTGATCCGGAAGGACCAATAATCACAACCACTTCCCCTTCGGAAATCTTCAAGTTAATATCCCGCAGCACATGAAAATTGCCATAGTACTTATCTACATGGCGAAACTCGATCACTATGTACCTCCGTAAACTCCTAGTTTATGTTGGATAATATTGGCTGTCCTAATTTGATCATACTATAATTAATTGATAATTGCAAATATTTTATTAATTAATTAACATTCATCATTTAGACCCTTAATATTTAGGAAAATAGACTTCAATATCCTTAATTTTTTAATTTATAGATAAACAAAGAACATAAATACAAGAGAAAAAGCGATTCATCCCCCACCTATAGAGGAAGGAGACTTCTCGCTACTTATATAAAAAATGTCGTTCCCACCATAGTTTGTACGGGTGTCTGAAGCAAAAAATTAGTCACTGCTTCGATGTCTTGCGCAAATACGCGATCTTCACTAATTGGCGCCGTAACTGCGCGGGCCATGGCATGAAATTTTCTGGTTTTCGTTGCCATCTTCTCAACCCCATGATATTCGGCTGCCTGCAATGCGCAGATTAATTCAATCGCAAGCACCCGGCGGCAGTTTTGTATAATCTGATAAGCATGGCATGCTGCAATTGTCCCCATACTAACATGATCTTCCTGGTTGGCCGAAGACGGAATAGAATCGACGCTCGCCGGGTGTGCCAGCGTTTTGTTTTCCGAAACAAGTGAAGCAGCACAGTATTGCAAAATCATCGCACCTGATTGCAGTCCGGGTTGCGGACTTAAAAAAGCTGGCAAGCCGCTTAATTGTGGATTAACCATCCGCTCAATCCGGCGTTCGGAAATATTAGCCAGCTCCGCGACAGCCATTTTTAGAAAATCCATCGCCAGCGCAATCGGTTGCCCATGAAAGTTCCCTCCAGAAATCACCTGCTCCCCGTCTTGAAAGACGAGCGGATTGTCCGTGGCGGCGTTCATTTCAATTTCTAACTTTTCTTTCACATACCCAAGCACCTGCCAAGAAGCGCCGTGAACCTGTGGGATGCAGCGCAATGAATACGCATCCTGCACGCGCAATTGACCTTGTCTTGTCGTTAGTTTGCTATCCGCAAGATAGTCACGCATCCGCGCCGCAACCGCTACCTGTTCCGGATACCCACGCGCGACATGCACTTCTTCGGCAAACGCGTCCATGATACCACGCAGTCCTTCCATCGTTACGGCGGCAATAAGTTCCACCTGATAGGCAAGCTGTTCCGCTTCGAGATAAGCAACTATACCCATGGCCGTCATAGCTTGCGTTCCATTAATTAGCGCCAGCCCTTCTTTGGCTGTCAAAACAAGCGGCTGAATGTTTTCTGCCTTAAGGGCTACGGAAGCGGGAACGATTTGCCCTTTGTAAAACACGTCACCTTCCCCAATGAGCGCAAGTGCCAAATGGGATAATGGAGCCAGGTCGCCGCTCGCGCCAAGCGAACCTTGTTGTGGAATAACCGGATGGATTCTACGGTTGAGAAAGGCAAGCAAGCTGTCAATCACTTCCCGACGCACGCCAGAGTACCCCTTTAAAAGTGCGTTCGCCCGCAGCAAGAGCATCGCCCGTGATACCACTTCCGGAAATGGTTCGCCAGTTCCACACGCATGGCTACGAATGAGATTTAGCTGCAATTTCTCCACATTTTTCGGATCAATCAACACGTCGCTTAACTTGCCAAATCCCGTGTTAATACCATAGGCAATTTTATTTTCTGCCACGATTTTTTCCACCGCACGTCGACTCGCTTCCACCCGCTGCAAGCTTTCCGGCGACACTTCTACCTGTTCAAACTCATACAGAATACGTTGCGCCTGGGCTAGTGTTAAAGAATAGCCGTTCAATTTGACCATACGCTTCACTCTCCTTTTCAAAATAAACAAAAAGGGAGCCACATATGCCTAAATAAAGCGATAAAACCGCTTCTTCTTAAGCAATATGCAGCCCCCTATTATCTGTTTGCTATGGGCTTTCTAAATTCTTATTCAAATGTGATTGATTCCAAGTCCCAGCGTCTCGTGCTCCAGTCCGCGAACCGGTGCACCGATCGTGCCGTACAGCGCCACGGCGATCCACTCACCTTCTCGCTCACTATCATACGGACATCCCCGTACAATCGCAAAATTTAATCCTACAGTCCGAAGTACAGTGCCAAGCTGGACCTGGCCACGGGTAACGCCCTGCATCGCTTCGATGATGGCATGGTATAGCGCATGTGCCTCACGGTAAAACGAGCCGTCGATAATCTGCTCCTTTTTGGCGGCAGTTTCAATAGCGGCCACCACTTTATGAGCGTCCATAGAACCAACTTTTCCCCTACAATACTGATAACCTAACTTCTCTAACCTGGCAAGGGAAAAATCTTCTGCTTCAAACTCGTCTTCTTCCAGCAACGCCAACTGCATTGCCATCTTGCCGATGCGATGCTCAATACGTAAAGACACGTCTTCACCACTCACTAACTATAACGATCTGCTACTATACTAATATATAAATATGTCAGAAAATAGTCAATGTTTGCACACAAAACTTTTTACACCTACGCTTGCTAATCTTTTCCCACACTGTCTCACATTATTTTTTCGGTTCTTTTATATGCGTGAGCAACTCGATTAAGAGAATCGAAAATGTGTGCAGACGCTCCTCCATTCTACCTGGGAACTGTGAACGGATAAAATTCAAGCTATCTTTCTCAGGATTATGCCATATAGCCCCATGCTTTTCCGTTTGAACATAACCATCCTGATCACCCAGCGCCCAGTTTGTCGCTTCAAAATAAGCGAACGGGATTCCTAGTTTCTTAAATGCCGCATGGTCGCTCCAATCACCCGTCGAACCTTTCGGATATTCAGGATTAAGACCCGGATTGGTTTCCACGTTCAGTTTCTTTTTCTTTGCAAGGTCCAGCGCCTGATCGCGCACCCAACCGTCTTCGCCTTCATCCCCGTATACATACATCTTATCCCCAGCGATCAAACTATCCAAATTCACCATGGCTACCGTATTTTGTATTTCTTTCGGCGTCATTTGAGAAGTGTAATACTCAGAACCTTTCGTGCCGATTTCTTCAGCCCCGAAGAAAACAAACGTTAGCGTGTAAGGCATTTTCTTATGTTGAAAACTCTCAATGGCTTCCAATATTACGCCCACGCCGGAACCATTATCATCGACTCCCTGTACGCCTTTTACCGTATCGTAGTGAGCTCCTACAATGATTTGCCTATCTGATTCCCCTATTTTTTTCGCAATAATATTCTGCGAAACAATCGTTTCCCCCGCTCTGTTCGTTGTTGTAAATGTTTGAATTTCTGGATGCAAGCCTAACTTTCTCAACACTTCTACAATATACTGTGCCGCCCGCTTCTCATCTTCCGTGCCAGCTACCCTATCGCCAATTTGCGTCGCCAGGTTAAAGATATGATCGGCAGCGATAGTACCTGGTTCTGTCTTCGATTTTGCCGTTGCCAGCGGAACAAACGAAATAAATACAAGTATCAAACAACATAGAAGAACAAATTGCTTTTTGATCATCTTTCCCCCTCCTACCCCTCTCAAAATATGACTCTATTATATTTTTGTATAAAAATGTTGTAAATAGAATATTAATACAAATAAAAAGACCCAATCCGCAAGGAAAAGATTGGGTCTTTTTACATATTTAATGCTGTATTTCAATTTTGGTTTGATCGGCCAAAAGCGCCACATTATTAACGATCACTGTGTCATTTTTCCGTAAACCGGACGTAATCAGCGCTTCCGCTCCCTTTTCAGCCCCTTCCTTCACTTCCACTCGTTTTGCCTTATCGCCTTCTGCTACGTACACATAGGTTTTTCCATTTTCTTTTACAATAGCAGAGGATGGGATAACAATGCCTTTTTGCGAGCCGGGAGCAATTAAGCGAACGTCAGCGAGCATGCCCGCTTTCAGCTTCACATCCGGATTCGGTACCGTAATCTCTACAGGATATCCTTTTCCTTTTTCATCAAGTGGGCTAATATTCTTCACCGTGCCTATCGTTTGGAAATTAAACGCCTTTGCCTTTACCTGAACCTGGCTTCCCGGCTGTATACGGTTTATCTGATCAGCCGGGAAATATGTCAGAATCCGAACTTCGGACAGATTGGCCACGACAAGCACAGGCGCCTGCGGGGAGACCATCTCACCGATTTCTGCTTTTTTCGCACCGATAATTCCGTCGATCGGCGAAACGACAGTCGCGTCGTCAAGCATGTCGCGTGCTGAAGCAGCCGCGACTTGCGCCTGCTTCAACGCCTGACGGCTTGCTTCAATTCCCGCTTCACTTTGCGCTACATCAACCTGTTTTTGGGCATTTTCATAGCCGCTGATTGCATTTTGATAACTTGCTGTTGCATTGTCATATGCCTTCTGCGCAGTGGCCAGCGCTTTTTGGGCTGCTCCCAATTTCTCTCTAGCATTCGCGCGTGCAATTTCTGCGCTCCGATGCGCCGCTTCCGCATTGACAAGCGATGTTTCCGCTTGTTCCAGCTGCGCTTTGGATACAGCCCCTTGTTCGAACAATTGAGCAATGCGGTCACGGTTTGCCTTCGCATCATGCAGAGCTTGCTCTGCTTTAATGAACGAAGCGTCCGCATCTTTTACCGCGTTAGCGGTCTGCTCCAACGCACTTTTAGCCTGTGTAACAGCTCCCTGCGCCTGAATCATGCCGTTTTTCGCCTGTAACATTCCGTTTTTCGACTGTACAGCACCGCCTGTTGCCTGAACCACACCTGATTTTTGCGCCATCTCCGCCGTTTGAATCCCTGCTTCCGCCGCTGATACAGCAGCTTCCGCTTTCCGTACAGCGTTTCGTAACTCTTTATCTTCCAATTTAAACAGTACCTGGCCCTTTTTGACCCGCATGCCAAGTTCTACCGGCATCTCAGCAATTTTCCCCGCGATTTTCGGTACGATATTAACTTGCTGCTCCGGAAGCACAGTACCTGTGAATATCTCTCCTGTACCAAGCACACCTTCCTGCGCTTGCGCCACTTTCACCGGGACTACGGTTTCCGGGCTTACAGCTTCTTTCGCGCTGGTTGTGCATCCCGCCAGCGCGAACGCTCCAAGCAACAGGCAGGCTACTGCCTTTGTTCGTCTCATTTTTTTCATCCCTTCTCCCTTTCTTTGTTATCCTTGTTTTGTCATCTGCGCCTGTGGCAACTTCTTTTTTTGTTTAAACAAAAATACAAGCGGAATAGCAATAAACAGAGGTATAGAAGAAATCAAAAACGTATCAGCAATACTCCACGCTGTCGCTTCACGCTGTATAATCCCTACAAGTGTCGGAATACTATTTACACCGAGGCTTTCCTGTGCGGTTTGAAACGCTACCGTATTGATAGATTCGGTAATATGCTCGGCATGCTCGGCTGCTTTATGTTGCATAATAGCTGTCAATACCGCAATTCCAAGTGAAGCCGCTACTTGCCTAATAAGATTGGAAACTGCGGATGCATTCCCAACCTGATGCGGAGCTACGGCATTCATTCCGGCAGTGGAAAGCGGCATCATACAAAGCCCAATGCCAATGCCGCGAATGGTAAGCACAGTCTCAAGCCATTCTTGCGGCGTGTTGACAGTTAAACGATGAAGCTCGTACGTCATTACGCTCAAAATCGTAAGACCGACAAATCCTAAGGGAATGACTCCGACTTTATCAAATAATTTTCCGGCTATAGGCATCATGACCGCCATCGCGATCGATTGTGGAATGAGCAAAATTCCTGTATCAATAGCGGATATCCCCTGAATGTTTTGCAGGAAAATTGGGGTCAAAAACACGCCGCCAAATAATCCGATAGTTACAAGGCTAGCAGAAATTACACTCAGCGTATACGTAAAATTTTTAAATAAACTTAAATCGATGATCGGATCTTCTTTTCCGGTCTCAACCCACAGTAAGAAGACAAGCGCCCAAAAAGAAATAAACATCAAAGCCACAATTTCAAATGAAGTCCAACCTTTCGTCTGACCGTTACTGAGCGCATATAGCAGTGTTCCTGCTGAAATCGCTGTAAGTACAAAACCGAGCGTATCAAAGGATTTGCCTTCGACTTTTTCTGTCTCCTGTAACAAAACAGATATGAGAAAAATCGCCAGAAGCGCCACTGGAATATTAACAATGAATAAAGAGCGCCAATTGAACCACTCGATTAAATATCCACTCAATGTCGGGCCGACCGCAGGAGCTACCATGGCGGAAATCCCCCACAGTCCAAGCGCCATGCCAATTTGGTTACGCGGAATGATTTTATAAATGATCGACATGCTAAGCGGCATAATCACACCGCCGCCAAGTCCTGCAATCACACGTCCAGCAATTAATGACGTATCGCTCCAGGCCAGTGCGCAAAACAATGTTCCGGCGGTAAACACGCTTAGCGAAATGATAAAAAACTTCTTGTAGCCAAGCCTGTCTCCCATATATCCGCTAATCGGAATGATCACACCGGACGCCAGCATATAGCCTGTTAATACCCATTGGATTCGTTCTGTCGTCGAACCGAGATCGTTCGTCAACTTAGGAATGGCCACATTAATGAGACTATTGTTCAAAATAGCAACGAACGCCGCAACAATAATGGCAATAAAAGCAACCCAATTCGTACCGGATGATTCGGCTGAAGGAGCGGCAGAACCCTGCGTACTCACATTTATTCCCCCTCCCCGTTATGTAATATGAACTTTGATCTCCACGTTCGTTCCCGGTATGAGTTCTACGGCATCAGGCTTATCAATACTGATTTCAACCGGAATTCGCTGTGTTACTTTATTGAAATTACCGCTTGCGTTCGTCGCGGGAATTAAAGCAAATGTGGAGTTTGAAGCCTTCCCTATTTTTCTTACTTTTCCTGTAATCGTTTTGCCATTTGCCGCATCAAGCGTAATGTCCACCTTTTGTCCAGGATGTATTTTAGAGATATCTGTTTCCTCAATATTAGCTGATACATAAAGATGTTTGAAATCCATCATCACCGCTACTGGCTGGCCGGGAGCTCCCATCTCATGCTCTTTGGCGAAAACCTTAACAACTACACCGCTAATCGGTGCGCGCAACACGGAGCGACTTACCATACTGGGGTCCATATTCGCAGGATCTTGCTCCGCAATGGCGTCATTTTCTTGTACAACATCTCCTTCTTCGACATGAATCCGCATTATTTCCCCGGCAATTTGCGGCATAATTCGATACTGGTCTCCCTGAATGCGCGCATCTTCTGTTTTAACATAGTGTGTTCCCTGGTACCAGTAGTAATAACCGATACCGCCCCCACTGATCAACATTGCTAAAAGAAGAATCCATAGTAACATCTTTCGCTTCATTTTTTTCCCTCTTTCCTTTTGATTTCTCTTTCTAATATTTTGGATGCGAAATATCCTTGCAAAAATTTTTATTTTTTTTCTTTTATTTTCTCTTTTAGGCGATCAGCCAATAATTGTAGAGCGTTAACAATATTTTTTATCTCGTCTTCCGAAACCCCTGCAAATATTCCGTCAAAATAGTCGTCCCGAAGCGCAGGAACTTCTCTACAAAGAGCTTTTACCTTTTCCGAAAAGAACACCCAGACAACGCGACGATCTTTCTCATCCCGTACCCTACGAACATATCCGTTCTCCTCCAAACGATCTACGATACCAGAGACCGTGCTGTTCGACAGGCAAAGTTGCCGACTAATATCAGAAATACGCTGCGGCTCATCTTTCAGGCAACGCAAAACAAGAAACTGCGGTCCCGTTATATTAAAAGCCGCTATTTCGCGCGACAAAAGCTCAAAGGTCATCTGATTAATCTGACGAAGTAGTAGACGAATTTGCTTGGACGCGTTCTGCATGTCTGGCTCCTTTCACATAAAAATATTTCTTTCACAAATATTTTCTATACGAAATACACATATAAGATTATAGCAGTCACGCGAAGAATTACAAGATAAAAGTTTATAAAAATGGGGGCAAACGATACAGAACTCCGAGAGGTTGGTTCTTATTTATGTATGTTTTATAGCTTTGATAAAGTATTGATAAACAACACGCCTCTTCTTCCTGTACACCCTTTTGATTTTCCTCCTAGCACCGCTGAAAGCAAACGCAAAACATCGACTGCAACTGTCTCCATCTCCAAACAGATTAGATGTTTTGCAGACGCCGCTTTTACCGAAGCAGTATGGACAAATAATACATCCTTGCGGAAAATCAATGAATCCCAGGAAGAAGAGGCATATTTGTCAACAATCTAAGACTCTGTCCAAACTACGCAGAGCTTCTTTTAATTGGCCGTCGTTTTTTTCAAGGCAATCATACGTTCTGGATGATTGGTGCAAATCTGTAACTGCGGATGAAATCCTAACAAATGTTGAATGTCATCCGGTTCATCTACCGTCCAGGCAATGACGGTATATCCTGCTTCAATCATTTCTATTACGAAATCTTTCGTTACATACGGATACGGCATCGAAAGAATAGTCGCGCCGGTTTCCGCGAGCTGCTCGCGTATCAGCCTTGGTTTGCCCCCGAAAATCAATCCTTTTTTCAAAGCGGGAGCAAGCGCATGAACCCGCTTAATTGCGTCATGATCAAAAGAAGTAATATACACTTCCTGTTCCATTCCGTATTTATAGATAAGCTCTACCACTTTTTCTTCCAATCCTGGATATCTATCACCGGCAGCCTTCAACTCAATATTTATCTCTAATTTACCACGGACTTCCGTAAGCACCTCCTCGAGCGAAGGAATATGCTCGCCTTTAAAAGATTCGTCAAACCATAGACCAGCATCCATCTGCTTTAGTTCTTCCCATGTATAATCTTTAACCGAACCCCCAGCTTTTACTGTACGTCCTAACACAAAGTCATGCATCAGCACAGGTACCCCGTCTTTTGAAAGCTGCACGTCAATTTCAATTGCTTGAATATCAGGATACTGCAGCGCGAGACGGACAGCTGCCATCGTATTTTCCGGTGCTTTTCCTGACCAACCCCGATGAGCAATACAAACATTCATTTGTTCTTCTCCTCTCTTCTTTTACTATGATATAAACATCAAAATACCCAAAATGATAGATACAGGATAGGGAGGGTTCGTTCGCTCTCCCCATCCTGTATTTACGCATCATTTAGTCATTTTATTTCTTCAGCGTTTTTTGTGCTTTCTTCACAGCCGTCTCTAGCGCTTCATCAACGGTTGCTTGTCCGAGCATGGCGCGCTGAAGTTCGCTCATAATAATCTCTTGCAACTCTTTGTATCCCGGCACCATCGGACGCGGCTTCGCATATTCAAGCTGATCGACTGCTACTTTCAGATTCGGGTCTTTTTTGTATGCTTCTTGCATTTCCGGCGATTGCACCGCTTCCGTTGTTACCGGCATATAACCGGAAGCAAGCGACCATTTAATCGTCTGTGGTGTATCGCTCATCCACTTGATAAACTCCCAGGCGGCTTTCTTCTCTTCATCCGAAGATTTCGCCAGCATGACCAAGTTAGCGCCACCCGTGGGCACGCCGTAGCTCTTGGCCGCCGGCAGGAATGCCGCCCCTACATCAAACGAAGCGCTGGATTTTAATGTTTGCAAATCGCCTGTAGAAGTAAAAATCATGCCTACTTGCTTGTTTAAGAAATCCTGTTTCGCTACATCCCATGCATTGTACTTTTCTCCCGGAGGATTTTTCATAATTCCTTCTTTCACCATGTCGCTCCAAAGCTTTAGCGGCGCTTTCCCAGCTTCATTGTTAATGGTAAGCTTTTTGCCATCTTCGCTTAGAATATTGCCTCCGTTCTGGAATACCAACGCTTCATAGAACCAAATATCAATCGGAGTGGAAAAACCGTACGTCTTTGTTTTATCGCCTTCCTTCTTCGTGAGAGCACGCGCGTATTTCACCAGCTCATCCCATGTCTTCGGACCAGACGGATCAAGGTTCGCTGCTTTCAACATATCACGGTTCACATACAAAAGAGGAGTCGAACGGTTAAACGGAATCGCATACAGCTTATCTTTCCAGTAAGAATTCCCCATCAGGCCCGGAATGTATTTCTTCTCCACCCCCTGTGTGTACGGCGTCAAGTCTTCCAGTACCTTCGCATCGGCAAACGCGCCCACGGACGCGATTTCTACCATCGTTACATCAGGCTGGTTACCCGCGGCTACCGCGGAAAGCACTTTGGCATGGTTTTGATAGTAATCCCCTTGGTAAGCGGGTTTGACTACAATATTTTTGTGAGTAGCGTTAAATTCTTTTACCATCTCTTCAATGACTTTGCCGTTTTTGCCTCCCAGAGCATACCAGAAATCAATCTCCACCGGTTTGCCTTCACCGGAACCGGCAGCCTGTTCCCCTTCCGCCGAGCCATCCGTTTTTGAAGCAGTTTGTCCCGAACAGCCCGCAAGTATAAGCGACATACTTAACAGCAACATCAGAAAAATACTGGCCCACCTTTTTTTCATACCTGACTTCCTCCCGGATTCGTAAAGTTATTTGGATTGATATACAAACGCGCTAATGATATGGCGTTGTGCAAAAAAGAAAATAACAAGAATCGGAATCACTAGAATCATATTGCCAGCCATAATGATATGCCACAGGGTGTCTCCTTCGGTCGATTTCAACATGGAAATGCCGACGGGCAACGTGCGCGCCTGTTCGCTATTGGTCATAATGAGCGGCCAAAAATAATCGTTCCAGTGATAGATGAAGCTAAACAATCCGAATGTAACAAGCACCGGCTTAGCCATCGGCACCATAATTGTCCACATGATTTTCCATTCACTGGCGTTATCCAAACGGGCTGCTTCAATAATTTCATCCGGCACCTGCATAAACGACTGGCGCAACAGAAAAATACCAAATGCGCTCGCCCCATATGGAAGAATGAGCGACCAAAGTGTATTTACAAGGTCCCATTCACTCATAAACACATAAATAGGTAAAAAAATTACCTGCGGCGGAATCATGAGCGCAATAAGCGTCAGGCCAAACAACATGTTGCGCCCTTTAAACCGATACCTAGCAAACGCATAGGCGGCCGGTACAGCGGTTAATAGCTGAAAGATGAGAATCGTAAGCGTAACAATTAGGCTATTTACCAGATAAGTAAGAAACGGACCCGACTTCCAGGCAATGGAAAAGTTCACAAATTGCCATTTCTCCGGCAGAAATGACGGTGGAAACCGGAACACTTCCGGCAACGTTTTAAAAGCGGTCAGCGCCATCCAAAGAAAAGGAAAAACAAAAACAAGCGCGATTGCAAGCAAAAGTATCCATTCAATCATTTTCCGCATATAAAGACCAAGAGAATACACCCTATGCTCCCCTTTCCTCCGGGTTTACCGATAATGAACCCGCCGGGACATAAAAGCAAAATGAAGCAATGTTAACAACCCGACAAGCAAGAGCAAGACGACAGAAGCAGCCGAAGCGAGACCACCATTGAAGAAATCCATCCCCTGCTCATAAATATAAAACACAAGCATGTTCGTGCTGTTCACCGGTCCTCCCTGCGTCATAATAGCGATCGTATCAAACGCCTGAAATGAAGAAATCGTGTTAATGATGAACAAGAAGAAAATTGTTGGCGAAAGCATCGGAATCGTAATTCTCCGCAGCGTCTGCAAGCGCGAAGAACGGTCAAGGGCTGCCGCTTCATAAATATCTTTCGGAATGCTTTGCAGACCGGCGATAAACACGATCGTGTTATAGCCGACTATTTTCCATACGCTAACAAGGACAAGGGACAAAAGCGCGCTCTTCGTATCGCTCAACCATGTATAAGCAGGCAACCCTACCGCTTTCAGCATCGCATTTAACAGTCCATACTGCGGATCCATCATCCACATCCACAGCATGGAAATTGACACAAGCGAAATAATATGCGGGCTAAAAATCGCACCCTGAATCACGCCGTATATTTTCGCTTTCCTGTTCAGCCATAATGCCAGCAAAAAGGCAAGCCCAAGCCCGAGTATCACCGTAAGCGCAGTGAACACCGCCGTGTTTACAATAACCTGATGAAAGTCTTTCTCCTGAAACAAGTCCTGAAAATTCGCCAATCCTACCCATTCTTTTTCTTCCAAATTCAATAGCGACCAGTCGTGAAAACTCAAATAGATCATGTAGCCAATCGGATAAAAGAAAAAAATTACAAAAAACAGAAAGGCAGGTGTCAAATATACATAAGGCCACCATCTTTCCCATTGCCGCACCGGAGACAATACCCGAACCGTCGACTTCCAAACTTTCGGTTTTGCTACCGCTTCATTTTGCATCTATGCAATCCCTCCAACAAGGGCATTTCTAATTCCCCGCACTTGTTCTCCAGTCATCCGTATACCGGTTTCTTTATGGAAGAAGTATAAATGCTTGGCTTCAACCGATACTCTCACACTTGTACCGAGCTCGATAATGCTCTCCGCGCTCCCTTTCACTACAATACGCTCCTGATTAACCTGAACATAATACAGCATTTCCGAACCGAGAATCTCACGCGAAACGAGCGTTCCTTCAAACGTTAAGCCTATATCTAGCACGGTCGCCTGCCCGTTCCTGTTCTGAACATCGATTTTTGCTTTTTCCGGACGAAAACCAACCACGCAGAAAGGATGGTTGCGAATTTTCACAATATTCATAGGTGGCGAACCGATAAACTGGGCTACAAACAAATTTTCCGGCATCGAATATAAATCGATAGGTGAAGCCACCTGCTGGATCTTCCCTTGATTCATAACGACAATCTGATCGCCCATCGTCATGGCTTCCACCTGATCGTGCGTGACATAAACAAACGTGGTGCCCATTTGCTTATGCAACGCTGTTAATTCTACGCGCATCTGGTGGCGCAGCTTAGCATCCAGATTGGATAAAGGTTCATCCATCAAAAACACTTTCGGCTTTTTCACCATCGCCCGCGCCAACGCAACTCGCTGCCGCTGTCCACCGGATAGCTGGGACGGTTTGCGCTTTAAATACTCAGTCAAACCAACTACTTCAGCGATTTCTTCAACCAGCTTTTTTGTTTCTGTACGAGACACGCCGCGATTGCGAAGACCAAAGCCGATATTGTCAAACACGCTCATGGTCGGATATAACGCATAATTTTGAAAAACCATGGCGATATCCCGCTTGCCGGGCGACACATCGTTTACCATTTGATCGCCGATCCAAATTTCTCCCGACGTTACGCTCTCCAAACCGGCAATCATACGCAACGTCGTCGACTTTCCACACCCGGAAGGACCAACCAGCACTGTAAATGAACCATCGGGAATTGTGAGATTGAGCCTTTCAATAACTGTCTGGCTTTCATACTGCTTGGTAACCTGTTTTAACATGACCTGTGTCATAGCGGCGCACGTCCTTTCATTTCGCTTTTTCCAGCACAAGCTCGCTTACAAGATCGCCAAAATTTAAAAAATAATAATCTGGACAAACGGTTACTCCGTGTTCCATACCATACCAATTCATAAAAATAGCAGCGACACCCGCTGCTCTAGCGGCCAATAGGTCATACTTGCTATCACCAATAAAAGCCGTCTCATGTAAATCGGCGCTCAATTCCGCTACCGCCCGTAGAACCGGTTCGGCAGAAGGCTTACCAGCGGCTACATCGTCCAAAGTCACAATCGAATCAAATAGTGGAAAAATACCCGCTATGTTTAATCCGCGCATCGTGAAATCGCGCTGTTTATTGGTTACAATGCCAAGTTTGCAGCCGAATGCCTTCAACTGTTGAAGCCCTTCAGCAACTCCGGGAAATAAGCGAACTGTCCGATCATGATGAGCGTCCATACGCTTGAAATAATACTGAAGTATCTGCTCCCTGGAATAAAAGCTTCCCAGCGCCTTATCGATCACATCCAAAAAATCGTCGAACGATTCCCCAAATCTGGCCAATATTTCTTCTCTCGTAAATAGTCCCGGAACATACGCTTCAGCCGTAGCATATACGGCGTCAATAATCGGATCGCGACTGTCTAGCAACGTCCCATCCAGGTCAAACAACAGGTACCGGAAGTGGCTCATTAGCTATCTCCTCCTTCCATAAATGATGATTTCCCATAGAAACGGCAATCGCTCCGCAGCGCAATGCCTGTACCATCTGTCCCCTATTCTTCAACAATCCTCCGGCGATAATGGGAACTTCAATATTCCTACGGAATTCAGCAATAAATTCCGGCAATAACGCAGGCATAATTTCTACCACATCCGGTTCCGCCTCTTTTACGGATAAAAAACCGGACTTAATCGCATCGCTATCAACGAAGAACAGGCGCTGAATGGTTAACAGCCCGTGCTTTTTTGCTTGCTTTACAAGATTATTGCGCGTTGTAATAATCCCGTCAGGTTTTACGCACCGGGCCAGAAATGCGATCCCTTCCTTATCCTGACTCATTCCGCCGATGCGCTCCGGATGGACAAAGACAGGAATACTATGCGCTTTGTAAATTCGTACATAATGAGCAATATTACCGACATCGCCGATAGACAAAACGACAGCACCCACATCGGCATGCAACGCCTTTTCCAGCGATTTTGGTTCTTTGACTGAAGCAATCTTTTTCACTTTGGAAAGCCTCATGTAAAGTTCGGTTCGGTTCACGCTATGCCTCCTTTCAAAACAAAAAAACCTTAAATAGAATTACAGAACAGGGGAAATGCCGATGTCGCAAATCTGCCGACCTTTCTCGTAAGTTCTATTTGAGGTTTCTCCAAGACTCCAACCTTTCTTTATTTACTTGTTACTTTAGAAGATACAACAGCATTGTTATCCTAAAATAAATAAACCATTAAAAAATTGTAAAAAACACTCACCTATTTTTGAAATAGGCGGGTGCTCTATCGCAATGATTTTATTCACTGCCTACAGGTTCCGCTTTGCGGCTTAGCAGCCTGCATGTAACGGCACGAATAAGACCAGGCAAAACGCCAAATGTATAAGGTTTGTATACACGTTCCGTCCATTTGTGACCATCTTTTCCGTATACACCAATATTGACGGATGAAATGTTAAGGCTGCGAATTTCATTTACCGGTACCGGATAAATATTCTCCCATTCCGGAAAATTCTTAATCAACGAAAGAATCTCTTCATCCGTCTCATGTAACGACAGAAAACTTCCATCTGCAAGATATGGAAAGAACTTCTTGAGTGCGAATTTTTCGCCTGTTTCTTTCTCCACCACTTTCAACACCTCACGGACTGCCTCAAGCAACTCGCGATCCCGCTCTTTGTCCGTGTTCAAATAATTGTGCGGCAAATACGGAGGGGCGTAGAAAATAATCACGCGCGCTTTTTTCTCCGAGTCCATGTTTTGCAGAGCCTCTACAATCTTAAAGCATAGCATGCGCGGCTCCATATCCTTATTCTGCTCCCACACTTCTCTTGCCTTCTGTTCCGGGTTCATTCCTTTTTCGGCTAGCTCTTCCATATATTCTGCAAGGCTGGTCACTTCAATATTCCATGATAGTGATTTAGCAGGAAGACCGGTACGGATCAGAAATTCTTTATAATTTCTGGATAATTTCTCCTCCACTTCACGAGTAGCTTCCACGGCAATATCTTTTAGCTTGTCCATAACTTCTTTCGCCGTTAACTCATAAATAAAGTAGTTAAAATAAAGATAACTGCTAGTCGCCGTCTGTACGTTATATACCTCCTTATTATCGCGTTGATAGAGGCATGAAGGCGGCAATACGAGTTCTCCCTCAATATTCTCGGTTAACTCTACATTATTGTGAATACGCCGTGTAATCTCCGCCG
Organism: Aneurinibacillus thermoaerophilus; assembly: GCF_900099925.1. Classification (GTDB taxonomy): domain Bacteria; phylum Bacillota; class Bacilli; order Aneurinibacillales; family Aneurinibacillaceae; genus Aneurinibacillus; species Aneurinibacillus thermoaerophilus. The sequence goes on from NZ_FNDE01000016.1 coordinate 23,018, forward strand.
CGATTACATTCGGATCGATACCGGAAAGGGTATCCCCTACGTGCGCCTCCCGCCCGTAAATATAAAAGCTTGGCAACAGTTTGCCTGCCGCTCCCGTATAAATGTAGCGATGATGATCACCGTCATATAATGGCGTAATAAAGTCATTGTTAATGGCCATCACGAAATCCAGACCCTGGTGCCGCTTAAGGCGCTCCAGTTCCGAAATCGCCGTTATAACACCTTTATGTTGGCTTTCCTCGTCCGGATTTAGCATCAATAACACATTGCCCGAAAGTTCTTCGCGGTGCTCCGTAAAATACAGTACGTTTGCCAGATGGACAGCGATTCCGCTCTGCATGTCCACCGATCCTCTGCCGAACAGCCAATCGCCAGATTGCGCATCTTTCTGCACATCCTTATCCCGTTCATATCCAGAAAAAAACTCGGCCAATTCATCCGGCTTCAACGCATATTGTTTCATCACCCCGAAATCTTCAATTCCTACAGTATCAATATGCGAATGATAAATAATGGTTTGTTTTTCATCAGAAAGCCCTCTGACAAGAGCGAAAATATTTTTGCGTCCCAACGAGTCATTCGGGATTTTCTGCTCCCAAACATTTTCAGGATGCTCCTGGAAGTATGGAAAGCTTAACAACACATCTTTGATAAAATCCGCAATCTCTACTTCTCCAATGGTTCCGTTAATGCTTTTGATACCGACGAGCATCCGGGTTAATGTTTCAACTCTATCAAACATGTTCATGGAACGAAGCTGTGTATACATTTGATGTCTCTCCTTTGTTTATTGCGCTTCCTTTATCATTTGTCTCTCTTCTTCCGCTTTCTTATTTCTTGGCCTATTCAACTTTGTAAAATAATCTCTAGTAATTGCTCGCACTTCTCCGCTTAAGAACAAGACGGCGATAAGGTTCGGTACAACAATGAGCGCCAGTAGCAAATCAAGAAATTGCCAGATAAATTGCAGGCCGCCGACAGCGCCTACCATAATCGCACCGATATATACAAGGCGCATAATCTTAGAAAATGCGGTACCAAACAAATATTCCGCTTGCTTCTCACCATAATATACAATGACGATAACCGTTGAGATAACGAATAGGAACAGGACAATGGAAAGAAGCATATTGGCCAGCGAGGGACCAAAGATTTGTCCAAACGCTTCCGCCACCATAGAAGAAGCCTGCTCCGCTTTCAACGTTTTCCACGTTCCGGAGGTCAATACGATAAGCGCGGTCATCGTGCATATAATCATCGTATCTACGATAACTTCAAAAATGCCCCACATTCCCTGTTTGGCAGGGTGATCCGTCTTAGCGCTTGCGTGAGCGATAGGCGCTGTTCCCATTCCCGCTTCATTAGAATAAATGCCGCGTGCCAGGCCCCATCGGATAGCGGCAGCGATACCCGCACCCGCAAAACCACCCACGGCGGAAATCGGGATAAAAGCGTGCGTAAAAATTAGTGCAAACGCTTCCGGAATATGTTTTGCATTATAAATAAGCACAAGCAAAGCTCCAATTAAATAAATGGAAACCATAAGCGGCACAAGCTTTTCTGTAACTTGTCCAATTCTCCTAATCCCTCCGTATGTGGCTAACGTGACAACCGCCATCACCCCAATTCCCGTCGCCCATAACGGAACATCAAATGAGTTTTTTACCAGCGTAGAAATCGAATTGGTCTGCACCATCGTACTTGCGGCAATTTCCAGCATCAATCCGAAGGCGAACAACCAAGCGACAAATCGCCAGCGAAGCCCTTTTTCAATGTAATACATCGGACCGCCAACCCAATCGCCTTCTGCATTTTTTTGCCGGTACTTAACACCAAGCACGACTTCCGAATATTTCGTAGCCATACCGATAAACGATACAATCCACATCCAAAATACGGCACCCGGACCGCCAAGGACGATAGCAACCGGCACGCCGACAATATTCGCAGCTCCCACTGTAGAAGCCAAAGCGGACGTTGCGGCTTGAAATGGTGTCACTGAGCCTGGTTCATCGCTCTTCTTAAACATCTTTCCAAATGTTTGTCGCAGAATATGCGGCAAATAACGAATTTGAAAAAATCCTAAGCGAAACGTGAGAAAAAGCCCGCCGCACAGCAGCAACAAAATCATGGGTAGACCCCATATCCATTCCGTTACTGCCCCGATAATTTCCGTTACACTTTTCAAACAGTATCGCCCCTCTTTCCGTCTCTCTTGGTAAATAATAATATAATTACCAATTTAATATAATTTTTTATTGTCAATATAAAATTCAAGCAATAATAATGCCAAATTATGAATAAATATACTATGCAATAACAGGAAAACAGGAAAAATTTTTCAAAAAATATTTTACATTCATTTTTTTAATTTACTTACTTACTGTGATTATGCAAAATTATTTTTCTTATGAAAAAACTATTTACATTCGTTATATTATTTTGCACAAGAAAAATGCGCCTTCAAAAGGCGCAATGCAATTATACTGTATCGTGCTGCGGGGGGCGGCTATTCTTTTTTCTCAAACAGGCTTACATACTGGCCGTATCCTTCTTTCACCAACTCTTCTTTGGGGATAAACCGAAGCGCGGCAGAATTAATGCAATAACGTAATCCCGTAGGCGCAGGGCCGTCATCAAATACATGGCCCAAGTGCGAATCAGCGCCTTTACTCCGCACTTCGGTGCGAATCATAAAGTGACTGTAATCCGGCTTTTCGACGATATTTTCTTCATGTAGCGGTTTTGTAAAACTCGGCCAGCCGCAACCGGAATCGAATTTATCAAGCGAACTGAACAGCGGCTCTCCAGATACGATATCCACATAGATGCCCTCCCGCTTGTTGTCCCAGTATTCATTGCGGAATGGCGGCTCTGTGCCGTTGTTCTGGGTAACTTCATACTGCATCGGAGTTAACCGCTTCTTTAACAGGTCTTTATCCCGCTCTTTGCTCCAGTGCTTCTCGATAAACGCTTCACGTCCAGAACCGCGGCGATACATTTTGTAGTGCAACGGATTTTTCTTATGGTAATTTTGATGGTATTCCTCCGCCGGATAGAATGTCGAAGCCGGAAGAATTTTCGTTACGATCGGCTTATCAAAGCGGCCGCTTTCTTCCAACGCTTTTCTAGATGCTTCCGCTTTCCTTCTTTGTTCTTCGTTATGATAAAAGATGGCGGTCTGGTACGACTGTCCCCGGTCGTAGAACTGGCCGCCCGGATCGGTCGGATCAATCTGGCGCCAGTAAATATCCAACAGTTTCTCATACGGAAATACATCTGGTTCAAACGTAATTTGCACCGCTTCATAGTGTCCGGTTGTATCGGAACATACCTCTTCATATGTCGGATTTTCCTTATGCCCGCCTGTATAGCCAGATACAACTTTGATAATGCCAGGCATTTCTTCAAATGGCGATACCATGCACCAAAAACAACCACCTGCGAACGTCGCAAGTTCGTAACGTTTCTCGTCCGTATTGCTACTCATACGATTTATCACCTCATTCGCTGATATCCATGTTTGAAAAACGGAGGTTCTTCTGCGCCATGTTCAATTCTTTTTTTCTCTTTTTATAATAAGCCAAGGGTGCTGCTTTCAAAAGCGAGGCAGACTCTGAAATGCGCTACCGTCAGTCTTTTTGAACTTTCACATAACAAGTACGACGGCGTGGGCCGTCAAATTCGCAGAAATAAATACCTTGCCATGTGCCGAGTATTAGATTTCCGTCCGCCACCAGCACAGTCTGCGACGCCCCCATCGTGCTCGCTTTCAAATGAGAAGCAGAATTGCCTTCCGCATGCCGATACTTTGAATGTTCCCACGGATATACTTCATCAAGGCGCATCAGCATGTCATGCACCACATCCGGGTCTGCATTTTCATTAATTGTAATTCCCGCTGTCGTATGTGGACAATATACGATCACCATTCCGTCACGTACATTTTCTTGTTCGATAATCTTACGTACCCGATCCGTAATTTCAATAAATTGATCACGCTGTGACGTTCTCAATTCAAGTTTATGTACCATATTTTTCACCCCTTCAAATTAACATCTTTAAAAAAACTTTAACTGGCGTGGGCCTAACCAATCGTATTCTACCCCAAGAAGCTCCATCAGTTCTTTCGCATTATCGGCAGCATCGCCGCCGGAATTATTATTGAATATGACACAAATTTCCTTCGTTTGCTTTTGCAGCAATTCCAGTTTTTCTTTCCATTCCTTTAGCTCTTCCGTGCTATAACGGTACAAATATCGCACCTCCCGCCAATTCGGTTGTCCGCTACTATGCCAACCCGCCGCATTGCGGCCATGAAATCGCACAATTGTTACATTCCTGTCTGTAGCATGCAACACAGTCGGAACCGAACCAACGCCTGCCTGCGGCTCGTCACAGATACTATGAATCCAGCCGTCCTTCTCCATAAATGCGAGCGTTCGCTCCCGCATTTTCGGCGCAAACCAACTTTGGTGCCTGAACTCAAGCGCTACCGGAATATCTTCCATCTTATCTTTGGTATACCGGAGAATATCCACATTTTTGCGGGTACAATCAAACCATGGAGGGTATTGGAACAGTACCGCTTTTAATTTACCTGCTTCCCTTAACGGCACAATCGAATTTTTAAACGCGTCAAACATTTCACCGATGCTTTCAAACGGATTCTCACCCCTTAAATGTCCAGTCATCCCCTGGTACGCCTTTACGATAAAAGAGAACCCCTGAGGCGTATCTTCCGCCCATTTTACATAGTTCTTAACTGGTTGCACAGCATAAAATGAACTGTCCACTTCTACAATCGGAAAATGAGTACTGTATACCTTCAGCTTATCCCGACTCAATATTTTCTGAACGTATAAATGATCATGATCCCCCCAACCGGTTAAGCCAATCAAAATCATCGCTTATGTTCGTACTCCCTTCATAAAACTCAATGTTTGCCTTATTCCTTCTTCATAGGAAGTTTTCGGCAATGGCCCGATATGTTTCTCATATTTTGCACCCGATAAAACAACCGGCTCTTCCGTTAAATACATCATTTCTCTTACTTCCCACATCATCCTGCTAAATAAACCGGCCAATGTTATCATTCCTCTGCCAATCGTGCCGACCTTCCGGCTATAGCCAGTTATCTCTTTCACAATAGAAATAATTTCGCGTCCAGAAATCACACCGTACCCTGGAATATTCCAGTTTTGCCCGTAAGCATCTTCCCTGAGCGCCAGTTCTACCGTTGCTTTCGCTCCATCCGGAGTGAAAATATATTCTCTCTTTACGTTCTGATTTCCTACAAATGCAGCCTTTTTTCCAGCAACCATTGACTCCAGCGTATAGGAAAGGAGAGTGTTGGTAGCATTCGGACCATAAAAATCAGGAAAATGAACGATTAACGCCGGAATTCCCTGACGATGCGCGTCCTTCGCCATGTGATCGATTTGCAGGCGAATGTTGCCTTTTTTCGTATGCGGTCGCTTCGGATATTCTTCAGTAATCGGTTGACCGTTTCCTCGGCCATATGCATAAATATTGTCAATCAGTACGATTTTTGAGCAGTTAGCAGCAGCTGCTTCCACGACATTTCGCATAATGGTAGGGTGTCCTTTTTCCCACTCATGATACGGAACACTCACTGTGTGAAAGATTACTTCAACTCCTCTCCCCGCTTCTTTAACATCTTCCACCTGATACACATCTCCTGACATAATCGTAACTTGTTCCATATGTCCGAACAGCTTTTCTAACTTTTCCCTTGTTCTTGCAAAAGCTACCGTTTCAATTCCCCGAGCCACCAATTCATGGACGAGCGCGTACCCCATTCCGCCTGAAGCTCCTAATACAAGCGCTTTTTTCATAAATTAGCCTCCTTTTATTGACCACTGTTCAATTATTGTTAAAAAACAATCCCAAGCCTTTGAGCAAAAAACCGACATGCGCTTTCGCCATCGTTTCTACATCAGCAAACGTCTGACCTGACCTGCAATAATGGGAAACAAAACCGTGCAATGACAAAAACAACGACCAAATCTTGGTGCTATCCGCACGGCCATCACTCAGCTTATGCACTAAATCCGCAAATTTATTGTAGCTTATCGTCGGTTCCTGACACAGATAATGATTCACTTCATCATCTTTTATCAAAAACATAATTTCATAATGGCTCTGATGGGTAAATCCGAACTCGATAAAACCAAGCAATACTTCCTCTAGCTTCTCCAGAGAATGGCCTGGCTTTCTCATGATCGTCTCTAGCTTCTTATCAAGCAAAGAAAAATACTCTCTTACAAGCGCATAAAAAAGTTCAGCCTTATTCTGAAAATGATAATAAATCGAACCGTGGCTATAGCCTAGTTCTCTTGCAATTTGCCGCATGGAAACGTTCCGGTACCCATGCGTAACGAACAATTCCCTTGCCACGTCTAAAATTCGTTCTCTTGTCAATTCCTGTTCGACCGCTTTTCTGGCTGCCAAATGATCACCCCACCATTAATTGACCACTGTTTAATTATATAAAAAACATACCATCTTTCCCCTCAATCCTCAAGATTTTAATAGAGATTCAGGGCAAAAAGCGCGAATTTTGTGCGCTAAGCCACCTTCAGACTAAAACATTGCCGAAAACGTCTATTTTCCACAGATAAACCTGCAAAACAGTCGTGGAACAAGACAACTGTTATATTGTTATCTTGTATTGTTATACTTTTATTATGTAATATAAATTCAAAATACACATAACACTTTTACAAGTTATGCCTTTTCCCGCAGATTTTGAACAAGCGGGAAACATTATAGAACATCCTTTTATTTATACAGATTTAAGGGGGATATCCATAACATGAATATGTACAAAGCTTTAACCATAGCCGGTTCCGACACAAGCGGCGGCGCTGGCATGCAAGCCGATCTAAAAACATTCCAGGAGCGCGGCGTATACGGAATGACGGCTCTTACTGTTATCGTGGCGCAAGATCCGCATAACAATTGGTTTCATAATGTGTTTCCTATTGCTATTGAAACGCTGGAAGCACAGCTCGAGACCGTACTTGCTGGTATCGGCGTAGACGCGTTGAAAACAGGCATGCTCGGTTCTATCGATATTATCGAAATGGCAGCCAGCAAAATCGAAAAATACGCCATTAAAAATGTGGTCGTCGACCCAGTTATGGTATGTAAAGGCGCGGATGAAGCTTTGCATCCAGAAACAAATGAATGTCTGCGCGACGTGCTCGTGCCGAAGGCACTCGTTGTTACACCGAACTTGTTTGAAGCATGGCAACTAAGCGGCGTTGGTCCGATTAAAACCGTCGAGCAAATGAAAGAAGCAGCTGCTAAAATCCATGAGAAAGGCGCAAAATACGTAATTGTAAAAGGCGGTGGAAAACTCGAACACGAATCTGCCGTAGATGTACTGTACGACGGTAAAACATTCGAAATTCTAGAATCGGATCGTATTGGCACAACTTACACGCACGGTGCGGGATGCACATACTCCGCGGCCATTACCGCTGAGCTAGCAAAAGGCAAATCTCCGCGCGAAGCGATTGAAGTGGCTAAAGCATTCATTACGGAAGCGATCCGCCACTCATTCCCGCTGAATAAATACGTTGGGCCAACCAACCATGCTGGTTACCGCCTGTTCGGTCCTGGAAAGAACGAAAATCTACAAGAGCAGGTAGTTGCAACCAAATAGCACAAAAAAAGCCTTCGCTTGAAAAGACGAAGGCTTTTTTTGTGCTTGCAAAAATAAAAAATCTCTGTGCAACCAAAGCTGCACAGAGATATAAACACTAATAGAAATTATATTTCCCAAGTCCTGTGAAGCTTATGATTAAGCAAATTGAACTTGAGAGTTAAATGTCATAATCCAAATAGAGCCAGCTACAATTGTAACAACGAAAACAATGCCAAGCACTAACGCCATCACATTATATCTTGGCTTCTCTCCTTCTCTGATATGCATGAAGAAGAACAGCTGCACTGCAAATTGCAGAACCGCCATTACCATAATGGTCACGAAGAGTGCAGTCCGGCTCATCATATGATTGAGTACCAATACCAAAGGAATGATGGTTAATACAATCGATAAGATAAACCCGATAATATACGCTTTTGTTGAACCATGAGCCTCTTGCTGCGACATCTTACATCACCCCCAGCAGATAAACAACCGTAAAGAGGAAAATCCAAACAACATCAAGGAAGTGCCAATACAATCCAATAATCGTTACTTTTCGTTTGGTCACTTCATTAATTCCATAGCGGCCTAATTGGATCATAATCGCTACCATCCATATCAAACCGATGGAAACGTGAAGACCGTGCGTACCAACCAACGTAAAGAATGCTGAGAGAAAAGCGCTGGCTGAAATCGTCGCTCCCTCATGAGCCAGCTTAATAAACTCATCTATTTCTAAGCCTACAAACGCTAAACCCAATAATGCTGTAACGATCAACCAACCAATTAGACTCTTAAGCTTCCCTTTATGCATGGCTAATGTTGCCAAGCCACTCGTAAAGCTACTTGTTAACAGAATAAACGTTTCAGCAACAAACACTGGAACTTCAAACAATTCTTTGCCTGTCTGCCCAGGGTTTGCATGCGTGTACAATACGGCGTAAGTCGCAAACAAAGTACCGAACAAGAGGCAGTCCGTCACAAGGAAAATCCAGAATCCCAAAACTTTTAAGGACTCGTGATCCTCATGATGATGATGTTCATGATGGGATACTGCTTGTGCCATTATACAACCCTCCCTAACGATGCTTCGGTACGTTTCACTTCGTCAACCGGGATGTAGTAATCTGTGTCGTATTGGAAAGAACGGGCTAGCATGCAAAGACCTACGCCAAGCAAGCCGATAACAGCCATCGAAATCCAGACAAACGTAAGTTTCGTTTCACCGAACGTAATGTCAGTCGGAGCAAACGTAAAACCAAATCCAGCGATAAACCAGAAAACTGCCATCACAAATGGAATTCCGGAGTTTTTCGGCATATGAATTGGCTCAAGTTTCGGCTTTTCTTGTTTCGCCTTTCCTTGCTTCATTTCTTCCTTCATCCGCCACCATACATCTTTACCTGCTGCATGAGGAATTACGGCAAAATTGTAATGCGGTGCCGGAGACGGAATTGACCATTCCAGCGTACGTCCATCCCATGGGTCTCCTGTTACATCACGCTCACCATGTTTGATGCTGTAAATAATTTGCCATGCTTGGAAAATAAATCCGATACCCATTAAGAACGCGCCGATAGTAGACAACAGGTTAAGCGGTGCCCAACCTAAATCCCAGTTACCGTACGTATAAAGGCGTCGAGTCATACCCATAAAGCCTAATGCGTACTGCGGCATGAAACATACATAGAAACCAATATTCCAGAACCAGAACGCCCATTTTCCTAAGCGATCATTCAATTTGAAACCGAACATTTTCGGCCACCAGTAAATCAATCCAGCCACATAAGCGAAAACTACGCCACCAATCAATACTTGGTGGAAGTGGGCGATTAGGAAATAGCTGTTATGATATTGATAGTCCGCCGGAGCAACTGCCAGCATAACGCCTGTTGCACCACCAATAAGGAAGCACGGGATAAAAGCGATGGTCCACAGCATCGGCTGCTCCATCCGAATCCTTCCTCGGAACATTGTAAACAGCCAGTTAAATACTTTAACCCCTGTAGGAATAGCAATCGCCATTGTCGTGACCGCAAAGAAAGCATTAACGTTAGCACCGGCACCCATGGTAAAGAAGTGGTGAACCCATGTAAAGTAACCGAGAACACTAATAATCATCATGGCGAATACCATGGACGTATAACCAAAGATCGGCTTTCTTGAGAACGTACTTACAATTTCAGAGAAAATACCGAACGCCGGTAAGACAACGATATATACCTCAGGGTGTCCCCATATCCAGATGAGATTAATATACATCATCGGGTTACCGCCACCATCAATGGTGAAGAAGTGGGCACCCGCAAAACGGTCAATAAACAACAAGGCAAGAGTTACTGTCAGCACCGGGAACGCGAAAATGATCATGATACAACTAGCCATTACTGACCAAGTAAACAACGGCATATCCATCAATTTCATGCCCGGAGCACGCATTTTTAAAATGGTGACGATAAAGTTGATACCCGTCGCCAAACTACCGATACCGGAAATCTGAATACCCCAGATATAGAAGTTCTGACCCGGTCCCGGACTAAATTGATTTTCAGATAATGGCGGATAGCTAAGCCAGCCTGCATCCGCAGAACCGCCAATTACGAACGATATGTTAAAGAGCATTGCTCCCAAGAAGAACAGCCAGAAACTTACAGCGTTCAAGAACGGATACGCAACGTCACGCGCTCCGATTTGTAGCGGAACGACAATATTGAACAAACCGAACATAAACGGCATCGCCATGAATAAAATCATGATCGTTCCGTGTGTTGTAAAAATTTCATTGTAATGTTCGGAGTGTAGAAAAGGCATATTAGGGAACGCTAATTGTATGCGCATTAACAGGGCATCCACCCCGCCACGGAACAGCATCAATAACGACGCGATGATATACATAATACCGATTTTTTTATGGTCAACGGTTGTTAACCATTCGCGCCACAACCAGCCCCACTTCTTGAAATACGTAAGAACAAAGACAATAGCAAGAGTGGTGAGTACAATCGAAACGTCCGCACCATAAATTAATGGATCTCCCGTCACAAAGAACTGGGAGGCGAAGTTTTTGATATTCTCTAACATACGGTTTTCCCCCTTCCTTTGACTTTATTTGTCCGCCTTCATACCGGACATCTCATGTTGATTTGCTCCATGCTCCATATGCTGGTTTGCATCATGATTCATGTCACCATGATTCGTGTTCTGATTCATCTTCATATGGTGCTCATGTTGTTTATAATATTGGCCACCGTTTTTATCTACGATTTCTTTAAACAATTCCGGCGGGAAGGATGAGTAGAATTGCTTATCAGAAATACCTGGTTTTGCCAGCTCTTTATAACCATCTTTGGTTAAAGCAGGCGCTGTCTGTTTTACACTTTGTACCCATTTATCAAACTCTGCTTGCGATTTTGCAACGACTTTGAATTGCATATGAGCAAATCCTTCTCCTGTGAAGTTCGCACCCGATCCAAAATACTCGCCCGGTTCATTAGCCTTCAACGAAAGACCCATTGCCATTCCAGGCATCGTATATGTCTGTCCGCCTAACTGCGGAATCCAGAATGAGTTCATCGGGGCATCCGAAGTCACTACGAACTGAACAGGAACTCCTGTCGGAATCTCAATATAGTTGACTGTTGCAATCCCTTGTTCAGGATACTGGAACAACCATTTCCAATCCAGTGAAGTCACCTGAATCGTCAGCGGTTTAGTCTCAGGATCTTGAGGTTTGGCAAGTGCAAATGTGTCCCTTACCGTGAAAAAGCCCAAAATAGCGATGATAACAATAGGAATTCCCCACCAAACAATTTCAAGCGTCTTACTATCTACCCATTCCGGAGTATAAGGCGCTTTATTACCTGGCTTATCTCGATAACGCCAAACAACATACACGAGCATAGCCAGAACAGGAATGACGACAACAAGACACAAGATGATTGAGATAATAATTAATCGATATTGTGTTTCAGCAACCGGTCCTTTCGGATTCAGAACAATATAGTTCTCACACCCGGCTAACAACATTGTCGCCAAAGCTGCCATAATGAAGAATACAACCCGACGTAGCAGCTTTTGTTTCTTCACTTTGCTTCATCTCCTCTCTTACCCATCCGCCTGTTCTAACAGCAGAAATCCTTTCTGCTTCGTGAATTGAATCAAAAAAGAATAAGACCTATCAGTATCGTTTTTATAATATCAGAGGTACAAAAGATACGCGCAACGGTTCACTTAAAGTTCATCAATTCGTCACAATTTTATTCATAAAGTTTCCACATACTATGAATAAATTTACTATCCATCCACAAAATAGGAGTTAATATCCAAGAATCATCATAAATTGGCAACAATTTCATGATCTATTCTATAGAATTGTTGTATATTTTTCTCTCTATAAACATCGGCTCACGTTCACAAAACGATATAGAAAATTTAATGATTCATGTTTTTTTCACAATCTGTTGCAGACTTTTACTGTATCAATAGTAAAAAATAAGCTACAATAAAGCATAGACAAACAATAGTACTATAAAATGTAAAGTGACAAAGGGGTGATTTCGGTGAATTCTCATCAAGTAAAACAGCGTAATTATACGCCGGTCATTGTCACACTTACGATTGTAATTAATGCAATCGTTGCGATTTTGTATTTTATGCCGGAATATAAAGGATTAAGCGACGTTGATTTAACGTTTTTGCCGTTTTTAAACGCCGTATTAAACAGTTTTACGTTCGTTTTCCTCATTGCAGCCCTTGTATCGATTAAACAAAAAAATATTCAACGTCACCGCCGTTACATTTTTGCAGCGTTCACGACGACCACGCTCTTTTTGCTTTCATACGTAACGTATCATGCACTTACAGAGTCGACACCGTATGGCGGGGAAGGCATCTTACGTTTCATTTATTATTTCATTTTAATTACGCACATCGTATTATCTGCGGTCATCGTTCCGCTTGCGCTCATATCGACGGCGCGCGGATTAAATATGCAAGTCGAGAAACACCGTAAAATCGCACGCATAACAATGCCGATTTGGCTTTATGTTAGCTTTACCGGTGTACTTGTTTACATTATGATTTCACCATATTATTAAGAAAAATGCGGAAAGAAAGAAGCGGCATTACCTCTGTGGGGATGCCGCTTCTTTTTGATTTCTTTATTATTTCATTTCGGCATTTTGAACGAACTTTTCAACGAAACGATGCGGTTAAACACTAGCTTATCTGACGTAGTGTGCTTCGGATCAACATTGAAATACCCGTGACGAAAGAATTGGAACTTATCATGCGGTTTTACGTCTTTCATATTCGGCTCGACAAAACCCTGTACGATTTCGAGCGAGTTCGGATTTACATAATCCAGGAATGTCTTACCTTCCTCCTCTTCTCCCGCTTCCTCATCCAGAATAAGAGGCTCGTACAACCGAAATTCGGCTGGTACCGCATTCTTCGCTTCTACCCAGTGGATCGTTCCTTTCACTTTGCGTCCCGTAAAACCGGTACCGCTCTTCGTTTCCGGATCATACGTACAACGTAGCTCCACTACGTTACCGTTCTCGTCCTTAACCACTTCATTGCACTTGATAAAATACGCGTGCTTCAAGCGTACCTCATTGCCCGGATACAGGCGATGATACTTGCTTGGCGGATTCTCCATGAAATCGTCTTGCTCAATGTAAATCTCTCTGGAAAATGGAATTTGGCGCACGCCCATTTCCGGATTTTCCGGGTTAATTTCCGCGTCCAGCATTTCCACCTGACCTTCCGGATAGTTCGTAATAACAACTTTCAGCGGACGCAACACACCCATCGTTCGCGGTGCTTTTAGCTTTAGATCTTCACGAATAAAGTGCTCCAGCATCTTCGCGTCAACCAGACTGTTGCTCCGGGCAACGCCAATTTCACGGCAAAACGCACGAATCGCTTCCGGCGTATATCCCCTTCGACGCAGACCAGAGATAGTTGGCATACGCGGGTCATCCCAGCCATCCACATATTGCTCGTCCACAAGCTGCTTCAGCTTACGCTTACTCATCACGGTATTTGTCAAGTTCAAACGGGCAAATTCGTACTGGCGCGGGGTATGCTCCATCTCGCATTCCCGGATAATCCAGTCATACAATGGACGATGATCTTCGAATTCCAGCGTACAAAGCGAATGGGTTACACCTTCAATCGCATCTTCCAGAGGATGTGCGAAGTCATACATTGGATAGATGCACCATTTATCCCCAGTATTGTGATGTGTAGCATGGGAAATACGGTACAATACTGGATCGCGCATATTAATATTCGGAGAAGCCATATCAATTTTGGCACGCAATACTTTTTCCCCGTCCTTAAATTCGCCCTTACGCATACGCTCAAACAGATCGAGATTCTCTTCCACAGAGCGATTGCGATACGGACTCTCCTCACCCGGTTCAGTCAACGTACCGCGCGTTGCGCGAATTTCTTCCGGCGAAAGATCACAAACGTATGCTTTTCCCTTTTTGATGAGGAGTACAGCCCGGTTATACATTTCCTCAAAATAATCGGAAGCGAAGTACAACCCATCCCATTCGAAACCGAGCCATTTCACGTCTTCTTTGATGGCTTTGACGTATTCCCTGTCTTCTTTTAATGGGTTGGTATCATCAAAACGCAGGTTTGTTTTACCGTTGAATTCGTCCGCTAACTCAAAGTTCAAACAAATGGATTTAGCGTGTCCAATATGTAAATAGCCATTCGGTTCCGGCGGAAAACGCGTGACGATCGTATCTACCTTCCCGGATTTTAAGTCTTCTATAACGATATTTCTAATAAAGTTGGAGGAACTCGGTTTTTCCAAAACGATCAACCTTTCTATATTGAAATAAAAACGCCCCGAAGCGTTTTTGCCTTTGTTATACATAATATCGTCTGCATATAGAGAGTTCAACATGCCTAGTTCCGGCATCCCTTATTCTCTACAAACAGCTATAGTTTTATTTTTTCCAAGGATGTGGCTTTTTAGGGAAACAACATAATGAGCCTTCTACTCAAACGTAAAGCCAAGATCCTCGGCGTTTGTTAAAGAGCGAATATCACTATCCTATATAGTGATCTTTTATGTAACCCATCATATGATTCTGTCTTTCCAGTTCCTTTTTTAAACTTTCATAGTTCTCAATCATAGCGCTATAGTATTGCATAAACTTATCTTGTTCAGCTTTATCAGGAAGGCTAATTTCAAATTGGAGAAATTTCCTTTCATCTAAATATTTTCTATTTGTCGTACCGGAGCTGGACTCTTTAACGATCGCCATAAACTCTGATGTCGAAGTAAATAAGTTGAACCAATCAATATTGAGCAACTCATGTTTTGCTTCATATGTCCAAAAGTTCCCCGTTATAATCGCACCTTCCAACTCCTCCGGAACAATTCCAAACGCCCCGTTCCTTGCATCTATTCTCGACAATAAAAATTGTCCTCTTGATATTTTAAACTGTCTTTTTGTACCAATTTCCTTTCCATAGACAATATCCCTTAGATAAATTCCACCATGATTCAACTTTATCGTAACCCTTTTATACTGGGTTTCATCATCTAAAATTAAAGTATCTTTTATTCTTGTTAACAATTGACCTATTTTATACTTTCTTCTTTTTCTATTAATAGAACGCACGTAATCCAAAAATGCAATTGTATTTTTCTTCCGTTCTTCCATCAGGTTTATTGCCTTTGTGCTTGTATTTATCATGACATCTCTAAGCTTATCTGCTGAAAAACAATCATCGTTTTTATTTTTATTAGGGTTCTTGATATCCAAGTTATAGTTTCTCTCAGTAATTTCATGAATAGATACCAACCAGGCATGTTCGTTGGCGCTCCTATTGTTCCACCATTTGCGTTCTATTTCAAACTCCTCATATCGAATCGGCCGTGTTTTGGAATATTTCTTATACTCGTCTGGAAGCGGATGTTCAAAATACCAAATATGTTCAGTAGATTTTCCGCCTTCAATAAAAAGCAAGTTCGTCTCAATATCAGTATAAGGTTCAAAGACTCCTTTCGGCAGCCGAACAATGGTATGAACATTCCATTCTCTTAACAATTTCTTCTTTATATTGATTTTTACTGTATCCTTTTCAAACAAAAAATTATCTGGCAAAATTACACACGCCCTACCGTTTTCCTTCAGCAAATACATAAGCAGTACCATGAATAAGTCCGCGGTTTCTTTCGTTCTAAATTGAAGGGGAAAGTTGCTAGCAATTCCATCTTCCTCTTTTCCGCCAAAAGGGGGATTGATCATAATGACATCCACTTTATCCACTGGTTTGTACTCTTCAACATTTCTAGTCAAAAAGTTATCACGGCATATTTTGGGAATATCGATGTCGTGCAAAATCATGTTTGTTACCGCAAGCATATATGGCAGCGGTTTCTTTTCAATCCCGATAATGGTTTCCTGCAAAATCCTGTTGTCATCAACGCTTTTTATCTGTTGTCTAAGATGCTCCAGCGCACTTAGTAAATAACCACCGGTACCACAGGCAAAGTCTAACACTTTTTCTCCCAGCCGGGGATTAACCATGTTCACTACAAATTGCGTTACCGGGCGGGGCGTGTAATATTCCCCCGCGTTACCGGCGCTCTGTAAATCCTTTAAAATCGTTTCGTAAATATCGTTAAATATATGCCTATCTTTTTGGGTAGTAAAATCAATCTCGTTTAATTTACGAATGACTTGCCGCAGTAAAGCTCCCGATTTCATATAGTTATAGGAATCCTCAAATACTGATCTGACAATACATGCTTTGGAATGGCTATTTCCATCGAAATGCAGCTCTTTTAACCCTTTAAATAGCTTGTTGTTAACGAACCCCAGCAATTCTTCGTCGGTCATGCCTTTGTCGTCTGCCGTCCAGTCTCTCCATCTTAAGCCTTCCGGAATGATCGGTTCATAATTATCATACAATCGTTCCCATTCTTCTTCTTTTGCGTCAAAAACTTTCAAAAATACCATCCATACCAGTTGAGAAATACGCTGGGCGTCGCCGTCTATCCCGGCGTCTTTTCTCATAATATCCTGTACAGATTTAATCACTGACAAAACGGACATTCAGCACTCCCCCTTCTTATCGTCCGAGCTATGTTATACTACTATTATTTCTCAAATCCGCTCAATACCGTGAAAAACTGCTTGAGAAACTCATAGAACCGCTTTTCTGTAGGCAACAGCTCACGGTCACTCGGAATAATCACGCCCACGGTACGGGTAACAGTCGGCTCACTGATAGGAAGCTTCACTGTTGCGCGCGGTATGCTATCAACTAATGTAATTTCAGGAATCAGCGTGACGCCAAGACCAGCTGCCACCAGCCCCTTAATTGCGTCAATGTCTTCCCCCTCAAATGAAACTTTAGGCTGAAAACCAAACTGCCGGCAAGCATTGACGACAAGCTCGCGCAGGATAAATCCTTCAGGAAACAACACAAACGAATCATCCCGCAGTTGACTCAATTGCAGAGAAGATTGACCCGCGAGGGGATGATGGGCTGGCAGAAGTGCAACAATATTCTCCAGGAACAAGATATGGCCCTGAATCTGTTTCTCATGTTTGGGTACCGGGCCAAGCAGCGCCAGGTCGATTTCCCCTTTGGCCACCGCATCAATCAAAGAGCGGTAGGAGCCTTGACGCAACTGAAATTTAACCTGAGGGTGACTTTCGCGAAATGCGGAGATAACGGTAGGTAGTGTATAGGCAGCCAAACTGCTCGGAAATCCAATACGAATCGTACCCAGTTCCGGGTCGAGAAATTCTTCGATTTCCCGCTTCGCTTTTTCGATCACCTGCATCGCCTGCTGCATGTATGCCAAAAAACTTCTTCCGATCGGGGTTAATCTAACGTTCCGCCCCTCCCGAATAAACAAATCAACTCCCAACTCTGATTCTAAGTTAAAAATCTGACGGCTTACAGCCGATTGTGCCACATGCAAAGCAAGTGCCGCCTCAGTTACATGTTCTCGTTTGGCCACTTCGATAAAATACTGTATTTGCCTCAATTCCATTCTCATCACTCCACTGTTTAATCATCTCATATCGGCATTAATATTATCTAAATTTTATATTGTTTCGATTAATTTTCAATTATAAAATACACCTGTAATTAAATAACTCGGCTATCCTCCAAAAACAATGGGTACTAAAGTAAAGCCTAATTGGATAAACCGAACGATAAAATTACAAAATATTCAGTATATTACTTTAAAGGTGGGGGGGAGAACGATGGCTACCGTACAACAAGTGCAACAAACAGAAAGGGAAGTTCTTAATCCATATCAAATCGTACAAACACAGATTGAAAACGCAGCGGCCATTCTCGGACTTGAGCGCGACATTGTAGAAATTCTAAAAAAGCCCAAGCGTGTTCTTTGCGTTACTTTCCCGGTGAAAATGGACGATGGCAGCATCCGCGTGTTTGAGGGATACCGCTCGCAACATAATGACGCAATCGGGCCAACAAAAGGCGGCATCCGCTTCCATCCTGAAGTGACGATGGATGAAGTTAAAGCGCTATCGATGTGGATGACCTTCAAGTGCGGCGTAGTAAGCCTGCCATACGGCGGCGGAAAGGGTGGCGTGATCTGCGATCCGCGAACCTTGAGCCAAGGAGAAATCGAACGGATCAGCCGGGGATTCATGGAGGCAATTGCGGATATCGTCGGCCCGGACAAAGATATTCCTGCACCGGACGTATACACCAACCCGCAAATTATGAGCTGGATGATGGACACTTTCAGCCGCATGAAAAGATCGTTCAATCCAGGTGTAATTACCGGCAAACCGCTGATCGTTGGTGGCTCCAAAGGACGCAATGAAGCGACAGCTCGCGGCTGCGTGTACACCATTGAGGAAGCGTTAAAAGACGCGGGCAGGCAGATGCGAGGCGCTACGGTAGCTATTCAGGGATTCGGCAACGCGGGACGAATCGCCGCTAATCTTCTGGCCGCACAAGGCTGCAAAATCGTGGCGGTGAGCGATTCCAAAGGTGCGCTGTACAATCCACAGGGACTTGACCTTGACATAGTAAAACAATTAAAAGATTCGTCGACGATTATGAATTATGACCAGTGTTACCACCTGCAACGACCGGAAGAAATTCTGGAGCTCGACGTAGACATTCTGATTCCAGCTGCGCTTGAAAACGTAATTACCTTGAAAAACGTAGACAAAGTGAAGGCACGTATCGTGGCGGAAGCAGCCAATGGCCCTACTACACCGCAAGCGGACAAAGTACTGTTCCAAAAAGGCATCCTCGTCATTCCTGACATTCTGGCTAATGCTGGCGGCGTAACAGTATCTTACTTCGAATGGGTTCAAAATCTGATGAATTTCTATTGGAGCGAGGAAGAAGTCAATCAGAAGCTGCGCGACGTGATGGTTCAGTCTTATCGAGAAGTGCGTTCGCTCGCACACGAATACCGAACCGATTTCCGTACAGCCGCCTATATGATTTCCCTGAAACGTATCGCCGAAGCGATGAAAGCACGCGGTTGGATATAAAATAGCGTTTAAAAAATATTTATTATATACTCCCTTTTTTAGACAAAGTGTGGCGGCAAAGCATTCTATACCACCTCAAAAAAGAAAACTTTGCCGCCGCCTCCCACTTTGTCTGAAAAATCTATCAGCTTTCACTATGATAGTTTTAAAAAAAGCATTCAAGTTATATTTGCTTTTAACTCCTTTCCCCTTAGACTCTGAATAGTTTCCAATTCCCACGACAAATGTGAACCTCGATTCTTGATTCTTGTGCCTTTGGCATTTTTCTGTGTAAAAAGAGAGCATTTCTAATCATACTGATTAAAGAGTGGGATGACAGATTTTTTCATTAGATCAATAAACGCATGTACAGTTGGCGATAGATTGTCACTTTTCCAAGCAAGGGCCGTCGTAGTGGTAAATGGATGATTCCGAATGTCACGATAGACAACTTTAGTTTTTAATACATATTGTATAAAAGATGGTACGAGAGCTACTCCCATTCCTGATGAAACAAGAGATATGACAGTAGGTAATTCCTGTGCTTCTTGTACTACCTTTGGATGGAATCCTGCCTGATAACAACAGTTCATCACTGTATCATAATGACTTTGATTTGCCTTTCTTCCCGTTAAAATGAATGGATCGTTAGATAAATCAACAAGATTTATTGGGGATGTTTTAGAAGCTAAAGGATGATCCTTTGGTAAAGCAATCACCATTGGTTCTTGTCGAATCACTTCAACATGAATGGTGTCATTTTTTATTTTTATAGGATGACAAAGTATTCCTATATCAATATAGCCTTCGTGTAAAGCTTTTACTTGTTCTGCTGTTGTTAACTGTTGCAAATCTATATGAATATTAGGGTATTCCTTTCGATAGAGCTCTATAATGGTTGGAAGAATATCATAGACTGCTGAAGCTATGAAACCAATCGTTATTTCTCCAGCCTCTCCGCGGTTCACCATTCTTATCGTTTCGATTGCTCCCTCTAAATCCTTAAAAATCTGATAAACTTTTTCTAAAAACAATTGGCCTTCTTTTGTTAATTCTACCTTTCTTTTCGTTCGATGGAAAAGAGGCACCCCTATTTCTTCTTCTAATTGACGGATTTGAAGACTTAATGGTGGCTGTGCCATATTTAAACGAGCTGCAGCTTTACCAAAATGTAATTCTTCAGCTACTGTTATGAAATATTTCAAATGACGCAGTTCCAACATATGACCCCCTTTTTAATACTTATTATATATTAATATCTCTATAAATATATATTAGACATATTACAATGAGTTTTGTAAGGTGGAAATAGAATATCTCTTCCATAACGAATGATTCTATGAAAATGGAGGTTATCATGCGAAAAGTTTTTCTCCTCACGATAGGTATGTTCGCTCTTGGGTTTGATGCCTATGTGATAGCTGGTTTGTTGCCGAATATAGAGGTAACGTTCAAAATAAGCGCCTCACAAACAGGACAAGCAGTGAGTGTCTTCACCCTTTTTTATGCACTAGCAGCCCCAATTTTTGCGACATTGTTGGCTGGAAAACCAATGCGCAGGATTTTAGTAGTGGCACTTGCAGTATTCTCATTAGGCAATGGGGCTAGTGCACTAGCCTCGAGTTTCTCCATGCTGCTTATGGCTCGTGCAATTGCAGGTATCGGAGCTGGGCTTTATTCCCCGCTGGCCGCTACAGCTGCTGCATCCCTTGTTTCCGAACAGAAACGCGGCCGTGCTCTTGGCATAACACTAGGCGGCATGAGCACAGGAACGGTCGTAGGGGTTCCACTTGGATTGATTATTGCTGAACATCTAAATTGGCACGCAACTCTCTGGTTCATCACTGCACTAGGTCTTATCGCCATGATAGGAATTGTAATATGGTTTCCAAATTTTCCAGCTTCAGCGCCACCCTCACTACGTCAACGTGTGGCCATGATGACCAATGGACGGGTTGCAGCAATTGTTGGCATCACTTTTATGACCAGTATTGCCAGCTTGGGTCTCTATACATATATCGCAACCATTTTAGATAACCTGGCAGACATTCCTATGATCACACCCTATCTTTGGGCATGGGGCATTGGTGGCGTAGTCGGGAGTTTTTCCATCGGTACTTTGATTGACCGAGCGAGTAGACCAGGTTTACTCATGTCCGGCATTTTAGTCATAATGGCTTTAGCCATGTTCAGCTTACCATTCGTGCTTCAATTTCCGATACTATCATTCCTGCCTTTCATTCTATGGGGGGCGATGGGTTGGGCCTCGCAAGCCCCGCAACAACATGAATTACTTTGCTTACAACCTAATCACGGCGCAGCTGTCGTTGCTTTAAATAGTTCCGCTAATTATTTAGGTAGTGCGATAGGGTCCGCTCTTGGAGGGGGAGTAATGCTAGCTGGATTAGCACCTTCCCAACTTCCATTTGCTGCCGGTTGTCTAGTATTAGTGACTTTACTGGGACAATGGGGGATTGTGTCAAGCAAAAGAAAGCATGGAAGAGTGAGAGAAAACATAGAAAATCAAATGCAATAAAGACTATCTCGAAATTTGATAAAAACATAATATGTATCGCCTTTATACTCAATTGGTGTCAAAAATAAACAATAAAATTCAACAGAGGCTTGAATATAAAAAAGAAACCCCCGAGTGTTCTTCTCAGAACCGCTCGGAGTTTCTTTTCTTAATCTTTCAGATCCTTGTCGGATAGAATCCCTTTGCTCAGATATCCACAGAATTATTTGAATTTTTAATCGTTGGTTAAGGAGGAATGATATCAATAATCTGATGAATCCCCTACTACTTTATATAAAATTCTTAACGGAACCTAAAATTATTCCGATTAAAATAAAAGATACTATATAAAATCGTAATTAATATATCGGCATTCTTTCGTGGTTAGAAAGGAGGAAGAATGATAAGAAGAAAAAGAAAGACTCCAGAAGATAAACAGGATATCACTTAGGAGGAACAATCATGTTACGTAGTATAAAGGGCAAGTTAGCCATTACTTTTTTATTGATCATTACGATACCAATCACCGTAATTAGCAGCATTGTTTATATCAACATGAAGCAACAAATTCTTGATGATTTTATTCAAGCAAATACGAAAGAAGTTATCCAGGTCGATAATGGAGTTTCTCTTTACTTTGAAGCTATTCGAGAAAATCTTGCCATGATGGCAAATAATGCGACTGTGAAAAAAGCAGATCAAACGATTAAGTCATATATTAATCAGCCCAATACAACAAAGCTTACGCCATTGGAAAACGGAGGCATTGAGGCTGAAATTTATAAAGAATTTATGCATTACGTGGAATCGCATCCCAATACATCTGCCGCTTTTTTAGCAACAGTAAACGGCGGTTACACCCAATACCCTGTAAAAGAAATGAAGCCTCATTACGATCCCCGCAACCGTCCTTGGTACAAAGCCGCTATGGCTAAACCAGGGGAAGTAGTTATTACTGATCCATATATTTTGTCTGCAACGAATACGATTGCGGTAAGTGAAGTTACCATGCTGAAGGATGCTAATGGAAAACCTGCGGGTGTTGTAGGAGTAGATGTTAACTTAGAGAATTTGACCGAAGTATTAAAAAATATGAAAATTGGAGATTCTGGCTATGTCATGATGCTTTCCCAGGATGGAACGATTCTTGCTCATTCCAAACGTCCTGACATGATTTCAAAAAACATTAAAGATTTAAAAAATGATGAGTTAGCATCCATTCACAATGTGTCACAAAAACATTTTGAAGTAAATATAGATGGGTTGGATTATGTTGCCAACGTTTATACTTCCAAGAAAACCGGCTGGAAATATATTTCCTTTATTGAGCAGCAAGAATTAAGTAAGAGCGCAAACCATATTGGCTATGTCATTCTATTTGTAAGCTTAGGCTTTGGAGTTATCGCATTGGGCGTAGCAATGATTATTTCCTCTAGATTTTCCAAGCCAATTACTATGATTATTGACCATATGAAGCAAATTGGCATCGGTAACTTAACGCAAGAAGTTCCATCAGCATTGCTGAATAGGAAAGATGAAGTCGGAATTTTAGCCCACTCTCTTGAATCTATGCAATCATCGATCCAACATTTGGTGGCACAACTAATAAATGCGGCAAAGAAACTAGTCGATTCATCGGAACAATTGTCTTCTCATGTTGAACAAAATATGAAGACAATTAATCAAATTGTATCGTCTGTTCAAGAAGTAGCGACGGGTGCCGATAACCAATTACAACGCACGGAAGAAAGTGCCAGAGCAATGGAAGAAATGGCTATCGGTATACAACGAATTGCCGAATCCACTTCAAATATTGCAGAATCGTCATTGGAAACATCGAAAGAAGCTGAAAAAGGAAACGGTACGATTCAACAAGCTGTTCAGCAAATGAATGAAATTGAAGATGCCGTGACCCATTCACTGAAAGTAGTCAAAGTATTGCAAGAGCGTGCAACCGAAATTGTAAGTATAGTACATATGATTACAGATATTTCTTCACAGACCAATCTTCTCGCATTGAATGCCAGCATTGAAGCGGCACGTGCCGGTGAACATGGCCGAGGTTTTGCGGTTGTAGCCGACGAGGTAAGAAAACTTGCGGAACAATCATCTGAATCGGCCGATAAAATCATTACTCTTATCCAGGAAATTCAACGTGAGACAAACCGAGCGATGGATTCAATGGATTTTGTTAGTGAAAGTGTGACGAATGGTATCAAAATGGTTCAGGAATCGGGAAAAGCATTTCAACGTATACTTGGCGAAATTAAAAATATTACCGAGCAAATTCATGATAACTCCGCTGTTTCTGAACAAATGTCTGCGTCTAGTGAAGAAGTAACCGCATCTGTTGATGAAACAGCTCAAATTGCAAAAATGTCAACTGCACATATGCAAAATGTTTCCACTGCATCTGAACGTCAACTAGCAGCAATGAAAGCTTTGCAAACCTCTTCCGAGGAATTGCATCAACTATCCAAAGAACTAAACCAACTGATCGACAATTTTCAAGTGTGAAAAATTCACACTCTGTAATTTTTTATAATATGTCTCCATCTAAATGATTGATCATGTTTTATAATTATTCATTTTATAAATATACAGGGGGAATTTATTCATGAAAAAGAAAAACTTTTTACTCGGATTGGGACTGACCTTCTCTCTTTTACTAACGTCACAAGGCCCTGTCTTGGCAGCGCAGCCAGTACAGGAAACTACATCACGTATCGTGCAAAATATTCAAGCGCTTGATCAAGGAAAATGGGCACCGAAAAACTACGAAGCTATTCAAGCTCTTATTGACCAATATGGAATAAAAAATCCTTCATACAATCCCGAAAAAAAGCCTTATGTCATCTTTGACTGGGACAATACTAGCATTATGCACGATACGGAAGAAGCGTTATTTGTTTACCAAATAAACAATCTGGCCTTTAAAATGACTCCTGAAGAATTTGCCAAAGTACTTCGTGCCAATGTCCCGGCCGGCGCATTCTCCGCTCAGTATAAAAATGCAGACGGCAAAACGATAACACTTGAAGCGATTGCTTCGGATATCGAATCAGATTACAAATACTTATATGATCATTACAAAGGTTTTAAAGGCGAAAACTCTCTTGAAGACATTGTCAAAACTGATGAGTTTCAAGATTTCCGTAGCAAAATGCTCTTCCTTTACGAAGCGATAATCGGTACTCATGGCAGTAAAGTAGGTTATCCCTGGGTTCTGCAATTCTTTACAAATATGACAACCCAGGAAGTACAAAAGCTTGCGGAAGCTTCTAACGATTACTCTCTTGGAGATGCCATTAGAAAGGTTACATGGACAAGTCCAACATCACTTGCCGGTAATGCCGGGGTAGTAACGGCTACACACATCACAGGAATCCGTCTTACTCCGGAAATTGCAAACCTTATGAACACTTTCCGCTCCAACGGAATCGATGTTTACGTTGTTTCAGCTTCTATGGAAGAAGTAGTGGAGGTATTTGCCACGAATCCGAAATATGGTTACAACCTACCGAAGGAAAATGTGATTGGCATGCGGTTAGAGACAAATTCTGACGGTAAAATTATACCTAAGTACAAACAAAATTGGTTTATTACAGTAAATCACGGCAAAACGGAAGTTATCCAGTCAGAAATCGCCAAGAAACGCGGCTATGGGCCTCTCTTTATCGCCGGAGATAGTGACGGGGATTACGAAATGATGACCGAATTTCCTGATACTAAATTAGTTTTGATCATCAACCGTGTAAAAGACGGAAATATTGGTAAAGCAGCAGCCCGTGCTACAGAAACTGCGAATAATAAACAACCAAAATTCATCCTGCAAGGACGCGATGAAAATACTGGCATGTGGATCCCGTCTGAATCCACGATTAGACTTGGCAAGTCGGAACCGGAACTTTTGAAAAAATAGTAAGTACTGTTGTACAAGAACCGTTCGGAAAAATGACGAACGGTTCTTGTATATTCAATATGGGTTAAGCTGCATTCAGGAAAACATAGAATTTAAGATTGTTTATCTATCTCTTATGTTCTGTTCATTCCGTACAATGCGAATTGTCTCTATAAATTTCGCCAATGCATTTGTCATGTGCGATCCCGACCTGTACACAAAAACGGTAGAAACGATACTGTATTCTTTTGGGATAGCGTAGCATCTTACTTCCCCTTCCGCTTCCAAATGTTTTACTGTCATCTTGGGAATTAGCGTAATTCCCAAACCGGAGACAACACTACCTAAAATCGTTTCAAGTGTACCAAACTCCATCTCTTTCCCCGGTACGATTCCTTCCGATTCCAGCCATCGTCTCAATCGGGCCCGGTAACCACATCCTGGGCCAAATACAAGAAGCGGTTTTGTTTTTATATCATCCAAAGAAGAGGAACGAGCATTTGCCACGAGAACCAATTCTTCTTCAAATACTTGCTCCTGGATAATGTGAGGATGTTCAACAGGCCCTGTGACAAATGCGCCGTCAAGCTTACCGTTTATTACTTCGCGAATAAGATGGCTCGTAACTCCCGTGATAAGGGATAAATCCACCTGTGAGTATTTGTGATGATAGGCAGATAAAATGACAGGAAGTTTTACGACGGTTTCGACGGAACCGATTTCCAATGTGCCGCGCGGGTTATCTTTGTCTTGAAATGATTCTACCATTTCATCCATCATTGCTAAGATTTTTTCTACGTAAGATAATAACCGTTTTCCTTCCGAATTTAGTGTCATACCACGGCTATGACGATAAAAAAGCGGCGTTTGCAGCTTGATTTCCAACTGTTGAATTCTTGCTGTTACATTAGACTGAACATAATTCAGTTCTTTAGCTGCCTTGCTAATGCTTCCATGCTGCGCAACAGCTTGAAAAATTCGCAAATCTCGAATCTCCATGTGCATCCTCCATACTATTTGCCAGTTAGCTATCATTTATAATGATAGCTTATATCTATTTTAAGCATTTTACATGATATGTGAAACAGGCCTATGATTGGTTATGTATGAAACAGAGATGGAGGAAAGAAAAAATGCGAAGCGTTCAAGTCATCAAGGGTGCTATTCTCTGCCTCATTGCAAGTATAGCGTGGGGAGCTATGTTTCCGGTGGCAGAGCAAGCATTGAAGCATATTGATCCGTTTTATTTTTCATTTTTGCGGTATGCATCCGTGTCGGTGCTCCTTCTCATTTGGTTAGTAATAAAAGAGGGGACAAAAGCGCTGCGTCTTGAAGGAAGGGCGATGTTACTGTGGTTTTACGGTACGATGGCATTTACCGTGTATAATTTCTTCATATTTTTAGGACAAAATTTACTGGGAAAATCGGGTGTTATTCTTGCTTCCATTATGGAAGCCATGATGCCCCTTATTTCCATTCTAATTTTATGGATTCATAAGCGTGCTCGTCCGGCAGGTTTTACGATGGGATGCATGATCGTTGCCTTTTCAGGAGTCTTCATGGTCGTTACTAAAGGAGACATAGGCTTTTTTTCTGAAGCAAAAAACAGCCTGCTTCCAGTTTTGATCATTTTTTTGGGCGTATTCGGCTGGGTCGTTTATACAATCGGCGGCAACTCGTTTAGTAATTGGTCGCCACTGCGGTATTCAACGCTAAGCTGCGTGCTTGGCACAATCACGGCGGGTATAATCGTCGCGGTTATGACATGGCTTGGTTATTTGGAGATTCCTAAATTCAAAACACTCGTTCTGATTCGATGGGAAATGACTTTTATGATTTTGATAGCCGGGCTAGCGGCACTCATAAGCTGGAATATCGGGGTTAAATACATGAAACCAGTAAATGGAATCTTATTTATTAATTTTGTTCCGGTAACAACATTTGCTATTTCTATTATACAAGGATATACGACGACTATGTTTGATGTAGCAGGCACCCTTTTGATTATTACAGCCCTTATTTGCAATAATTTATATCAGCGTAAGACACTACAGAAACGGCTGCCGCAAACTACATAATAATAAATCGAATAGCAAAATGGACGTTGATCGAGCATCACTCCCTTTGATCTCGAATATGTTATTACATGACGCAAAAGCAGGAGGGAGTTAACTTGCGGGAGCAGCTACATTCATACGAAAAAAAAATCATGTCTCAGAATGGAGAAGACGGAATCATTGAGGAACTATTTTCGCGTATCGGCACAACGAACCAATTCTTTGTAGAATTTGGAGTACAGGATGGATTGGAATGCAACAGCGCCTACCTCGCTTTATTTAAAAATTGGTCCGGGCTTATGATTGAAGGGAATTTGAATCATTACAAAAATTTATATTCAAACTTTGCCAATCGTGCGACTGTAAAAATCTTACACCAATTTATTACTAAGGAAAATATTGTATCTATATTTAAAAGGATGCATGTTCCCATTGAATTTGATTTATTATCGATCGATATAGATGGCAATGATTACTGGGTATGGAGAGCCTTATCGGAATATAATCCGCGAATTGTCGTTATTGAATATAATGCGTCTTTTCCCCCACCCCAAAAAATGGTGATCAAATACAATCCGAATTTCATGTGGGATGGTACATCTTATTACGGAGCCAGTTTAACATCATTATCAGAGCTTGGAAAGGAATTGGGATATTCATTAATTGGAACCGACTCAAGAGGAGTGAATGCATTTTTTATCCGTAATGATTTAGTGAATGCTTCAAGATTTAAAGAATTGACCCCTGAACAAGCCTATCATCTCCCAGCTTACGGCCCATATAATGGCGGTCATCCATGGCGGGATGGACCTTACCTGGAGACTTAATAAAAAAACCCCTGTCCTTTCAGGGGTGTTCATTTCAAATATTACCCAACTCTTCCGAGAATTCCACATCGACAAACATGCGTCCATTTTTGTAGCGAGTAACGGGTAAGGGAAGTTCAATGGCTTCCGTTAAGATTCCCTTGCATTGAAAGTAAATCACACAATTCTTCTTCCCTGCTTCTCTCTTTTTCATATTAGCGAAGTATCGTATAGCTTCCAGAAGCTGTTCGTACTCCTCTCTGCTCTTCACATAAAAAATATGGATATCGACGCGAATCTCCAATTTGTCATGCATTTCTTTTACCAAAGCGACAGCTGTCCAAGCTTCGTCCCAGTTTTGTTCCAGCTGAAAGCCAAATATATTATGAGAAATAGAGAGAGCCTGCCACACAATGAACCCCCCTTTCGTTCTTTTCAAATGTTCGTTTCTATTCTTTAGGGTGAATCATATGTTCAGGCCGAACGATTTGATCAAATTGTTCCTCGGTCAACAGATTGCTTTTAATAGCAGCTTCTTTCAGCGTTAATCCCTCTTTATGGGCTAATTTAGCGACTGATGCGGCATTTTCATAACCGATATGGGGATTCAATGCCGTAACGAGCATCAATGATTTTTCCAGATTGTTTTTAATCACACTCAGATTGGGCTCAATACCGACGGCGCAATTGTCATTGAAAGAGAGCATAGCGTCAGTCAGCAGTCGGGACGATTGCAGGAAATTGTAAATGATCACTGGCTTAAAGACATTCAACTCAAAATTTCCTTGACTGGCAGCAAATCCAATTGCTGCATCATTGCCCATCACCTGGCAAATGACCATCGTTAATGCTTCGCTTTGTGTTGGATTGACTTTTCCAGGCATGATAGAGCTGCCCGGTTCATTAGCCGGAATCGTAATTTCGCCGATTCCGCAGCGTGGCCCGCTGGCCAGCCATCTCACATCATTAGCAATTTTCATCAGATCGGCGGCAAGCGCTTTTAATGCACCGTGAACATAAACAATTTCATCATGGCTGGTCAAAGCATGAAACTTATTGGCCGCAGACTCGAATTTCTTGCCTGTTAACTTGCTGATCTCTTCCGCTACCATCTCTCCGAATCTCGGGTGGGCATTAATGCCGGTTCCCACGGCCGTTCCGCCAATGGCAAGCTCCCTTAGAGATTCTGCGCTTTCTCTAATCATTTTTTCACTTTTTTCAAGCATACGGTACCAGCCGCTAATTTCTTGTCCCAATGTTAGAGGGGTTGCATCCTGCAAATGTGTTCTTCCGATCTTAATGATGTCCTTATACTCCTCACTCTTTTGGTGGAGAGTATTTTTTAATTTGACCAATGCAGGCAACACATTGTCTTCAATGGCGATGAGAGCGGCCATATGCATAGCTGTGGGAAAGGTATCATTTGAGCTTTGCGATTTATTGACATCATCATTGGGATGAACCCGAAGTTGGCTTCCGTTTTGTTCCAACAATTGATTGGCACGTTTGGCAATCACTTCATTCACGTTCATATTTGACTGGGTGCCGCTTCCGGTTTGCCATACGACGAGCGGGAAATGTTCATCCAGTTTTCCTTGTAAAATTTCATCCGCTGCCGCTACGATTGCGTCTGCCTTTTCGTTTTCTAATTTACCTAGTTTTTGATTTACCAATGCCGCGCTTTTCTTAAGAACAGCAAACATCCGAATAATTTCTTGCGGCATTTTTTCCGTACCAATTTTAAAATTCTGGAAGCTGCGCTGGGTTTGTGCACCCCACAATTTATCTGCAGCCACTCTCATTTCTCCTAAGGTATCCTTTTCGATTCTGTACTCCATTTCACTTCCTCCTTTTTATATCCACATGTATATGATATCCAGTTTCCCTCCTCTTTGCTCAATTCATAGTGTATCTTCACTGATATGATAATGATTTTCATTATTAATTATATTATCGTAAATAATGGTCATCTTTGTCAATGTCTTTCTGTCAGACGATCTCTAATGTATTTGTGTCCCTTTAATGTTAATCACATCAACTGACCGATACATAAATATCGGGGGAAACGTCATAGATAAATGGACTCATCTCGCCAATGAAATAAACGTGCAATTCATGCATCGCCCTGGTACAAACGGTATAAAAAAGCTTGCGCTCAGAATCTCTCCCATACTGTGCTTGCGAGCCGTTGTAGACGATGACTGCATCGAATTCAATTCCTTTAGCGAGATAAGAAGGAATGACAAGTATACCTGCCTCAAAATATGTTGGTCTCTTTTTCGATAAGACGAAGCGGTAAGTCGTTTTGCAACATCTCGTACGCCTCCCGGATTTCCTGCGCCGTTTTGCAAATAACAGCGATCGTCCTTGTATCCAGCAACCTGAAGCATCTGTAGGCGTTCAGCAATCTGCGCGACAAGTTCCCTTTCATTGGCCGCTTGCGTCAACGTCGGCTTACTTCCTTCACAGTTGAACGGTTCGATTTCTTCTCCACCGTCAATTAATCCACGCGTAAACTCAACAATTTGCCGCATCGAACGATAACTGCTCCTCAATATGAACGTTTCGATCTGTTTGGTTTCATATACGCAAGACAACGCCGCAAATCCTGCACTGGCAGCCGCATGGGTATATATTGCACGGTTTAAGGTTACCAAGCACCGTCATTTTGCTGCGTAGAAACAATCGCCTGATAAACGCGAACTGAAATGGTGAGTAGTCCTGTGCCTCATCAATGAACACATACTGGACAGAAGTGTTCGTCTGAAAGCCTTCAATTTGCTCTTTTACCGTACAAATAAGGCACTGCATCTTCGTAATCTAGCTGTAAGTTGACTCAATAAATCGGATACAGCATCACTATCGTACACATTTGCTGTTGTCAGTTCTTGTGCAAGAATAATCCCTGTCGGTGTTGTTGCCAGATGTAACTTGTAACCCTTGTATAAGCAAAGATGAAACAAAGCAAGGATGTTTCAGGTAAAGTAGCATGCTTTTATGTAATGTTGGGTATCATGGTAAGTATCCACCTCGCTAGAATGGGGTTTGTCGGTACTCACCATTCTTGCTTACGAGGTGGATTTTTTTACGCTTTATTCAGAGAATATACGTTTTGCGACACCCTTATGCTTCATTATAAAATAACAGTATCGTTTTAACATGCCTTACAAACATCCCCATAAATAGTAATTTCGAATTTCTGCTTTACGATCACTTGTGATATGGTTCACCGTAACGGTTATATCCGAGAATTTTTTATTTTTAGTTCGCTTCCCCAGGGACACACCCTTGTCTTGAACACTCCCCTACTACTTCCTTCGAGGCTCATGACTTGCATCCGATAGATTACATACATACTAGACTCATACAAAAATAGGACTGACATTCACGTCAGTCCTATACACTATAATAGATATTTCACTTTATTTTTTCGTTAACGAATCAACAATTTGATCAATGGTTAGTTTATTAGCTATCAAACCGCTAATTGTCCAATGGCTTGGATCTTCCATATTATATACATTACCTTTTTTAACAGCTGGAATACCCTTCCAAACAGAACTATTTTTTAGTGTTTCTAATCCAGATTCACCAGGTTTGCTAACAAGGAAAAGGTGATCAGCATCAAGTTTAGATAATGCTTCAAGTGAAACCGGCTTCCATGTCGCTTCAGCTACAGGTAATTTTTGAATCATTTCAGGTTGAGCAACACCCAAATCATCATAGAGAACATTTGCTGCAAAGCGCGTGTTTTCAAACAAGTAGAATTGATCACCAGCTACCCATAAAATGGCTGCTGTTTCATCACCAATTGCTGCTTTAATTTTCTTAGATGCTTGTTTAGCTTTTTCGTCATAATCAGCCAATGCATTTTTTGCTTGTTTATCTTTACCTAACAATTTACCCATTACTAGCAATTGTTTACGCCAGTCGGAGCCCTCTTCATCTTTAAAAACATATGTTGGTGCCACTTTTTTGTAAACTTCATAATTCCCTTTTTGAATAGCCGCTGGTGAACTAAAAATGATTAAGTCAGGTTTTGCTTTAATCGTTTGTTCTAATGGTAAATCCCAACCAATTTTTTGCACATTTTTTAAATAAGATTGTAAGTAATCAAGTACCGTTGTTCCAATTGACCACTGAGCTACTGGAGTCACTCCAAGTGCTACGAGTGAATCTTCCATGTATGGAGCAAGAATGCGTTTCGCATTTGCAGGGATCGTTACTTGTTGCCCCATTGCATCAGTTACTGTCACATCTTTTGATTTTTCTTTCGCTTCCTTAGCGTGGTTGTTAGTACCACAACCTACTAATAACAATATAGTACAAATAAAAACAGTGATTATTCCTAAATACGTATTTCGAAATCTCATTTATGTCCTCCCTTGTTTATATTACGATAAAGATGATAATCATTATCAAATAAAACGTCAACAATTAAAAATTTAGTTTTTTTGATAATATTTCTCAATTAATTTGATAAAATATTTTGTTGAAAGGTATAGAGAATAATTTTATACTTAATTAATGTTGATAATGATTATCACTATTTTGAAATAACAAAGAAGGGTTGTTTTCAGCTAGTGACAAATTTAGTACAGCGAACTTGGATAGCAGAAGGACGTAAATTAAGAACAGGCTTAATTTTGTTTGTTGGAATTAGTGCTGTCTTGTTGGCCATTTGTATTTCTCTCGTTTATGGAACGACAACTATAAAACTGACGACAGTTTGGCAAGCAATATTCCATTATAATTCTGATAACAAAGCACATCAAATTCTTCTAGAAATTCGTCTACCACGAACATTAGTAGCTGCATTTATCGGTTCTTATTTAGCATTATCCGGAGCCATTATGCAGGCAATAACAAGAAATTCACTCGCTGAACCCTCTCTTTTAGGGGTATCTTATGGAGCAGCATTTTCCCTTGTTATTACAATAGCCCTGTTTCCGAGCGTATCGACTATTGGAGCAACTGTTGCTTCTATGATTGGTGCTGGATTATCAGTGCTTTTCGTATTTACGTTAGCTGCTACTTCAAAAGGTAGAACGACACCTGTTAAATTAGCACTTGCTGGTATAGCGGTAGGAATGTTTTTGAGCTCATTGACCTCAACTGTGGCGCTGCATTTTGATGTGTCAAAAGAGATGAGCTTTTGGTATGCTGGTGGGTTAGCTAACACAAACTGGAATGATCTTAAAATACTTAGTTTTGTTGGATTAATGGGGATTCCAATCGTCTTTGTAATTGCTCATACTTTAACGTTACTCAATCTTAGTGAGGAAGTAACGCAAGGACTAGGAATTAATGTAAGTCTAGTCAAAGCCCTTAGTGTTACCGCAGTTTTGCTATTAACTGGAAGTTCAGTTTCTGTAGCTGGATCAATTGGTTTCGTTGGACTAGTTGTACCTCATATTAGCCGAATGTTAGTTGGACCAGATTATCGCTTTTTGCTCCCAGTTTCAGCAGTATTGGGTAGCTTACTGCTTGTTTTAGCGGATGTCGGAGCAAGAATGATTAATCCTCCTTTTGAAACACCTATTGGAGTAGTCACAGCAGCAATTGGAGTGCCCTTTTTCTTATATTTAGTTCGAAATGAAGGGAGTAGATTAGTATGAACAGCATCTCTATTAAGTTTAAATGGACGATGTTGGTATTACTAGTACTCCTTTTCTTAGCTTGTTTAATAAGTTTGAATCTTGGTGTCGTACCCATTTCACCAGATGAAGTGCTCAAAACATTTATTGGTAATGGGACGAAACAACAACAGTTGATCTTGTTTGAGATTCGTCTACCCGCAATTGTATTAGCTCTCCTCGTTGGTGCAGGTATGGCTGTTTCCGGTACAATTTTACAAAGCATAACACGCAATGAATTGGCTGACCCTGGTATTTTGGGCATTAATGCGGGTGCGGGGGTAGCTGTCGTCATTTATATTACTTTTTTCAAAACAGTAACAGGAAGCCTTGGTACGTTCAGTACTTTTGCTTTACCTCTCTTTTCTTTTTTGGGAGCTTTATTGACAGCAGGTTTGATTATTAGTCTTGCTTGGAAACGCGGATTTCATTCTATTCGCCTAATCTTAGTTGGAATCGGAATCAATGCAGGTTTTAGTGCTATATTGATTGCACTTCAATTAAGAATGACACCAAACGATTTTATGCAAGCAATGGTTTGGTTATCTGGAGATTTATGGGCAACGCAGTGGAAGTTTGTATGGGCTTTATTGCCTTGGTTTATCGTACTAATTCCATACTCATTGTATAAAACACATATACTTAATATCTTGAATTTAGGGAGTCGAGTGGCAACGGGTCTTGGAATACATACAGATCGTGAACGTCTGCTTCTCCTTATATTAGCGGTGGGTTTAGCTGGTCTTGGAGTAGCTGCGGGCGGTGGAATTGCTTTTTTAGGTTTGATTGCACCACATATTGCTCGACGTCTTATTGGACCAAATCATCATTTGTTACTTCCAATAGCTGCAATTCTAGGATCGCTCATTTTAATGTTAGCTGATACGATCGGAACAAATTTAATGCCACCTACAGAGATTCCGGCTGGGCTTGTCGTGTCAATTGTTAGTGCTCCATATTTTATTTATTTATTAATGAAAAAGTA
The DNA here is from genome assembly GCF_900099925.1 of Aneurinibacillus thermoaerophilus. Classification (GTDB taxonomy): domain Bacteria; phylum Bacillota; class Bacilli; order Aneurinibacillales; family Aneurinibacillaceae; genus Aneurinibacillus; species Aneurinibacillus thermoaerophilus. The sequence goes on from NZ_FNDE01000016.1 coordinate 58,109, forward strand.
ATAAGAAGGGATAGCTATGACAACTCTATCAGCGGAAAAATTAACCATTGGTTACGAGGAACGAATAATTGTTCAAGACCTAAACTTAGAAATTCAACCGAATCAAATCACTGCAATTATTGGTCCAAACGGTTGTGGCAAATCGACTATTTTAAAGACAATGGCACGACTGCATCCATCATTATCTGGTGTTATTTATTTAGATGGAAAAATCATTCATAAGACACCGACAAAAGAAGTTGCTAAAAAGCTGGCAATTCTACCTCAGTCACCAGAAGCACCAAGTGGATTGACAGTGTATGAATTAATTTCATATGGACGGACACCTTATCAAACAGGATTTTCACGACTAAGTAAACATGATCGCCAAATGATTGATTGGGCGCTTGACGTTACTGGATTAACCAATCTCCGAGACCAGTCCGTTGATACTTTATCAGGTGGACAAAGACAACGAGCTTGGATTGCGATGGCTATTGCTCAAGAAACCGATTTATTACTTTTAGACGAACCAACAACGTATCTAGATTTGGCTCATCAATTAGAAGTTTTACAACTCCTAGAGAAATTAAATCAAGAAGATGGACGGACAATTGTTATGGTGATTCATGATTTGAACCATGCTGCTCGTTTTGCTCATCACATGATTGCGCTCAAGAATGGAAAGATTGTTAAACAGGGAACTCCAGAAAAAGTAATGACTACAGATGTACTTAAGCAAGTGTTTAATATCGATACAGTGATTGTTACTGATCCTAGAACAGCTAAACCAGCAATGATTTCTTATGATTTAGTGACATCCTCTCTCCACTAAAGTGAAGAGCTTCCCTGTAGAAGTTCGGGGGCGAGTTGCTCCAGCAGAGATAGTGTCTCTCGACAAGGCCCGTTGTTTTATTTCCGACCTACTTTTTACGCAGATGTGCCACGGCGATCCTCCTGCCACGATTCTACCTGACAGGTACAAAGTGACAGATAGAGCACTAAAAATAGAAACAACTAAGAGAAAGTCCTAATTACTAGGGCTTTCTCTTTCACTGAAAAGACCATTCTATATACGTATATAAATCTTACTTAAGAAATCAACATCTGCTCGTGGAATTTGCGTCATTTGTGATATGGTTCACCGCGGTAATTTAAGAGGCAAAAAATTAGCACTGGGAATCAAATTTCTCAGTGCTTTTTAGCAAATCCATACATAATGGATTATTTATGTATGCGTTTCAAATTAATTATATCCAAGAAAACATTTACAGTATTCATTTTAATAACCTTATAAAATTTCTTTTCAGAATATGAAACATTTCATTTTTCTCTAATTTTTTTATATAAGATAGTTCACTAACTATATTTTCAATATACATTATACTATAAGTATTTCTAGTGTCCTTTGTGAATGGAGCATCACTTTCAATTAATATTCTGTCTAATGGAATTTTATTTACTATGTCCCTTCCTTTTTTAGTTGTTAACATATCCCCGTTTATAGAAAAATAATAATTGTTCTTTATTGCTCGATTCAACTCAGACATATTACCACTATACCAATGTAAAATAATCTTACCATTAAATTCAGCACCAATAATATCTATTACTTCTTTTTCTGCTTTCCTAGAATGAATACTTAGAATTTTATTACCGTACTTATTACAAGCTCTAATAATCTTTTCAAAAGTATCAGTTTGTAACAATTTCGATCTAGATGTGGTTTTACTGAAGTCAAGACCAATCTCACCTATATATCTGCAATTCTCCAACCTGTCAAAAAATAGAGGAATTTGTTCTGGATATTGTTCTATTAATTCAGGATGTAAACCAAGTGCAAACCTAATATATTTATGTTCACCATACTTTTTCATTGCACGGTCATACAAATATGGTAAATTTGTTACAGCAATAGTGTATGATTTGTATTGTAAAATATGATTAATAATATTTTTTGTATCCTTATATAAATCCAAATGCATGTGTACATCAAAATAAAATTTTTTCACACTAATCCTCCAAGAAGGTTTTTAATTCATTCATTCCCCTAATATATAAGTCAGTAAACTTCTCCAAATCCGTTTTTATTGGACCAGCTTTTTGTATATTCAAAAAAGCGCGTTTCTTATCGAACTTTTTTAACCCTAACATATACGATGAATAATTAACTTTGGCTATGCCTTTACTTGTAAAGTCTACTTCTCTATATCTTGTATCATCTTTAATTCCAGCTTTTAATATAGCAGCTCTCCTTATCACACACGGTAAACAGTAGCCACAATGGCAAGTATCTGTTTCACCATACAAAAATGGGTGAGAACAAGACATTGTATTTATAATATTCTTTCGTAAAAATTCAATATTACTACACCCTTTTATCATTTCACCTTTTGTTTTAAACTGATATGGATTCGTTATATTTACATCGAGCTTTAGATTATTTAAAAGTTCTTGAAACATTGATAGGTAATAAGGATGTGTAGTTCTTGTACTACTACTTCCCAATCTTGAACTAGTAAGTGGAATATTTAACGATATTAAACCATTTTCTGGAACTATCAATTTCACTGTTTTTTTTGAAGAACTAGCAAGAACGACCGCATGACTAAAAAACATAAACGATCTAGTTCTAGTAGTTTCTTCAACTCCCTTTTTAGCACTAGCATAAAAAGAATAAAAGTTATTTTCCATTAAATTATATTTTTTAATTAACTTATTTCTAAGTATATCTTGAAATTCTTTTACTCCTTTCCCACCACCATAATGACTTACAAATAAAATATCTCGTTCTAAATTGTCCTCTAATAAGTCAATTGCTCCTATAAATGAATCTAATCCACCCGAAAACATACAAACTTCATTAAAATCAATTTTATTTTTATTTACTTCTATACTATTCTTGTATTCTTTTTCTCTCTTAGTTAATTCTCTTTGTCTAAACTCTATTTCCCATGAATCACCACTTAAAAAACATAGCATTTCTTCTAATAAATTTTTATTCTTTACCCAAGCATTCTTATCTAAGACTGGAATATATAATTTAAAGTTTCTTGTCCAGCAATCATCTGTTGAATCTCTCGGAATAATTCTGTCTGCTCCATAAACAAATAACGAAATATATAACATATCCAAAGCTGTTTTAGTAAAAAAATTGGGGAGGTGTAGTAATTTCTTATTCCAAAATGTATATGTGAATATATTATTTTGATTTATATTGTAATCTATGTAATTATCATTTATTTTAAAACTATCTGCTTCATTGACTCTGCAAAGAATTTTTACTTGGCTCATATATAGACCTCCAATACTTCATAGCATTCTATATAAATTTGTTTAATTATTGAATCAATACTAGGATCATTATAGTTTAACTTATTAAAAGCAACTTTTTTTAATTTAATGTTTACAGATTCCTTTATATATTCTTCTAGTTCTTTCTCTTTATCTAAAGCAACCTGGGAATTCTCTGCGTATTTTTCAAATCTGCTCTGTAAGTCATTTAGCATTCTCTCAAAAATATAATTACTTACAAATGAAGACATTACTTCGTTGAATATATCATCGTTCATTTTATCTAAAGCATTTATGTCCATATTATTTTCTTCAATATACTCATATAATTGAGATAAAGCTTGAATTGTAGCGTTTTTAGCAACAATATCTTCTTTAGTATTAGAATTAGGAGAAATCACATTTACCAATTCAGATAATAAAGCTTCTACACTTTTTCCTTTATATTCGATTTTTAAGCTTTCTAGTGTTTTAATTATGCCTTCGGAGATAATACTAGAAAGAAATCGCCCCAGTTGAATATTAGAATTTCTTCCAGAAATAGCTCTATTGGCTGAATTTCTTGCTCCACCAGAGGCCTTAACATAGTTCCTTAATATCCTACTTCTATTATTTATTGATCCATTTATATACTGTGACACTACTTTCTTAGTTTCCTGCCATGAGCCAAGAGTTTCCTTAGCACTTTTGTCCAATGATTCCTCATATTCCTCCTCAAACCCTTCAGGTAATAAGGGATTTCTATCTTTAGGTCCATTATAAATACTTGAAGTACCCATCTATCTTACTCCCTTTTCTTAAATTCCTTTTGAATTGCAGCTGCGAGACTATTATTTTCCTTACTCCATTTATCAACTATTTCTTGGACTTCGCTATGTTTATTTGTATTTTCCATAAAATCCTTAATCAAAGGTAACATAGATAAACTAATTTTCTCCCCATGTAAAGAACTTAAATCACTTATAACATTTGTGTATAAAATCTCTTTTGTTTTCCCCCATTCTAGATATGACTTTAAAACTTCTTTATCTATTTTAGTTTCACTGATAATTTTTGAAAAAATAGATTGAAGTATTTCGACAGCTTCATAATCATTTACTTCAACAGCCCTTTGAATTGCTTCATTTCTTGCAGCTTTTGATTTACTTAATAATTTTTCAATTATTTGAATTGCATCCGGACTTAACTGTTCTACACCAAAATTGAGTTTTTCTGATAAAGATTCTCTTGCAAAATAAAAATACGGTCTAAGATCAACATTAGCCAGTTTAGGTTCGAGATTACACCAATCTTGAACCCATTTATCATCCTTCCAAACCTTTAATTCATTTTTTTCTTCCATTTCATTATTTTCTAATTGTTCTAAATCAGGGGAGCTGCCTTTCCCTTTAATTTGTAACTCAGCAATTTTCCTAAATAACGGGGATTTAAAATATTCAAGCAACATAACTTTAGCAAGAATTTTTCTATCCAATATAATACTTTTATAACTTGCCATTTTTTCTCTCATTACTAATGAATTTAAAAAACGTTTACAATGTCTTGGGTTGCCATTTAGTCCATTTGCCAAAACTGAAGATAATTGTTTAGCAATATTTATGCTTTCTTTAACTTTATCAGCGATATCAGGAAACTTTTCACTAATTAATTGGTATGTAATTGTGAAATCTAGGAAGTTTTCTAGCTTTTTTTGCTTTAAATATTCAATTATCTCTTCAAACTCACTATTATTTAAATCCTTTTGAAATAATAAGCATGTAATATAAAACTCTACTTCTCTCGAGTTTAATCTAGGAATTCTAATAGGATACTGAATTATCTTTTCTAGATATTCTTTTCCTATATTTATTTGTTGTCCTTCTATTTCATTAAATTTTCTCTTTACTGCATATGCAATATGTCTTTCATCAGCACCTATAATAAAAACGGAATTACCAGTAAATAAAAATAATCTAATTGCCTCTAAAGTATCCAAGATGGTATCTGGACTACAACGATCTAATTCATCAATAAATACAACCAATCTTTTTATTTTAGTTTCACTTAATAACTTTGAAAAATTACTTTGAAACTCCTTGATATTCTCTCTGATTTCTTTATTATCTAGCTCATCCTTTATGGATTGCATAACATCTTCCTTATTGATATCCTTAGTACTCTCACCTAATTTACCAATAACATCTGATATAGCGAAGTCAGCCAAAGTTCCTATACCACCAGTTAATAATATATCCCCGCCGTATTTCGCAGTCTTTTTTAATAATTTAAATTTGTCCACACTCTTATAAAGGCCAGTTATAAACTTTTTCGCAGTATCGTTTAGAGATCTTTTTGATTGAATTGTATCTAAAATTGTTCCTATTAATGCCGTTTTCGCATCTTCATATCCTTCAAATAGCCAGCCATTAAATACTAAACAAACTGTATCATCTTTCGCTTCAAATTCTTTCATACTCATCCTAATTAAACTTGACTTTCCACTTCCCCAGTCACCGTAAACTCCGATACTCGAGGGTAAAAGCGATTCATCTTCAATGATATCTTTAAGTATTTCTATTAAATAATCAAAGTCTAAAAAGTCTAACTCCGTTTCACTATCCTTCCACATTTTTATTCCCTCCTTTATTCCCATTAAAGCTTACTATTCTACTTCACTGTCCAACATCCAAACTCTTTTAATAGGAATCTCTTTTTTGATTTCATCGCTCAGTTTTTCATAGTTCTCAAAGATTTGTTGAATAATAGTTTTAGAATCCCAAAGACGAACTTTGAAAAATTGCTTAGGAATTTCCTTAGTGACAGAAGATTTAAAGCCACTCCACGATACTAATAAGCCAAAATCTGCACTATAATTGCTCATTGTACCTATCAACTGATCTAATGTCGGTCTATCAAGAGGAGTATCAGATGTCTTGACTTGGACACAAATTTTTGGATTTCCAAAACCTAACGTATCTGAAGCTGCTAATATATCCACACCGTGATCTGCACCTTCTGGACTTCTGTAAGTAGTAAAGCCTTTTGCTTTCAAAATTTCTTCAATTAAAATTTCCATCTTATGTCCTTTAAAACGCTGTATAATTCTTTCAGAAATTTGATCGTATATATATTCTTCTAAATCTATTGAAACTGTTTCTTCATTTTCCTCTACTAGTTCCTTTACATTTTTATTTTTTGGTACATGCCAATTATTTTTACGCATTTCTCTAATACGCTCTTCAGCATTATTTCTGTGTATTTTACAGACCGTCATAAAGGCTCCTAACGAATACAATATATCCTGATCAAATCGATCCCTTGGTATATCTTTAGCAATCCAATTTACATTCCGGTAATGATAATACGGACTGCCAAGTGACTCATCATATACATAGTCACCGATAACTTCCCCTATATGTATGGTGCGATTAAATTTTGAAGGCAAGACTACTAAATCTCCTTGCTCCATTGCATGTGCAATTGGCCAAATTTGAGAAGCCCAGTTGATCGCTGTTTTTTCTTTATCTAAATCATAGTGTTCGATTAGTCGTTTATATAAATCCTCTTTGGAAGTAATCTCTTTTAGATTAATATTTAAATCATCCCAAGTAAGATATACCCTTCCATCTTCTAAAAATTTGTTTTCGAACTCCCCTTGTTTTCCTGCACGAAATAACCAAACAGTCATTATGTAACTCCTTTCTTTGACGTAGCATAATAATTTTCTTGATAATAAAAGAAAACGTCAGTCACCTCTAAAAAAGTCTCTAGAAATGACTGACACTTGATGTTTTATAACCTATATTCACTTTTAGACTCCGCAGCCTGCAGCGTATTCCAATCTCTTACTTCAGTATGCTCCGCCATTAACTCTGCTTGTCGCATAACTGTGTCTAAAGCTTTTTTCGCTTGTTCTGGTGGATAATCATACTTCTTCAATAGTCGCTTAATAATTCTCCTCATTCCTGCACGGGCGCTTTTTCGGACATGCCAGTCAATGGTCATGTTCCGTCTAATTGCTTGAGTCAGTTCATTGGCGATTTTACGTAAGACTTCATCTTCCATTAACTCTTTAACTATAGACTCAGATGTTAAAGCATCGTAAAAGGCAATTTCATCTTCATTTAAACCGAGATCTTTTTCTTCTTCTCGTTCTTTTTTCATGTCCTTTGCCATTTGAATTAGTTCTTCGATTACTTCGGCGTTTGTAATGGCTTGGTTTTTATATTTGTTCAGCGACTGTTTCAGTTTTTCCGAGTATTTTTGGGATTTGACAAGGTTGCGTCTTTCCATTGTTTTGATGTTGCCTTCAAGCAATTTTTTAAGCATTTCAAAGGCTAAATTTTTATATTCATATGAACGTACTTCTTCGAGAAATTCTTCTGATAATATGGATACATCCGGATGTTTCAATCCCATTACTTCAAATACATCAACTACTTCTTCTGAAATAATGGAACGTTCGAGTAATTGATTAACGCGTGCTTCGATTTCTTTTTTCGTCTTCCGCTTCGGCTGTTTTTCTTGAAGTTTATTAAGGCTTGCCTTAACTGCTTTAAAATAACTGACTTCAAGAGCTGCTGCTTTTCCTTCATCCGTCGCTGCACAAAGTGAATGCGCCTTCGCTAGCTCGGTTGCCGTCTTTTTGAATTCTTTTTGTTCTTTTTCACTCTTACCAAAAATGACATTCATTCCGCCAGTGATGGCTCGAATACGAGCTGCTTGGGATGAACCCATATAAGCAGAGTAATCAAACCCATGCATCATATCTTGCAGGATTTCAAGTTTCTCTTTCATCACAGCAATTGCAGCCGATGTATCGATACCCGTTGTTTTCTTATCACTTTCGGTATATTGATTTAAAGCTTTCTTTAAGCTTTCTAAAATCCCAATATAATCTACAACTACTCCACCTGATTTATCTTTAAATACACGGTTTACCCGTGCGATTGCCTGCATGAGGTTATGACCCTTCATCGGTTTATCGATGTACATCGTATGCATCGAAGGTACGTCAAATCCAGTCAGCCACATATCACGTACAATGACGATTTTTAGTTCATCATTATTATCTTTCATTCTTTTTGCCAATAAATCCCGCCGTTTTTTTCCACCAATATGTGGCTGTAAGAAATCATCATCCCCAGCACTGCCTGTCATGACGACTTTAATTTTACCTTTATCGTCATTATCGGAATGCCAATCTGGACGTAATTTGACAATTTCGTTATAAAGTGCGACACAAATACGGCGACTCATACAAACAATCATTGCTTTTCCGTCAATTGCTTTTGCCTTTTCTTCGTAATGATTAACAATATCTTTGGCTAATTGTTTGATCCGGTTAGGTGAACCGACGATGGCTTCGAGCCTAGACCATTTGGATTTGTATTTTTCACGTACTGATTCTTCCTGATCTTCGGTAATCTCTTCAAATTCTTCATCGATCTTAGCTAATTCTTCTTCATTGGCTTCCAAGCGGATAATACGGTTTTCATAATAAATTTTAACCGTTGCTTTATCTTCAACTGCTCGCGTCATATCATAAATGTCAATATAATTACCGAAAACAGCGGGCGTTGACTTATCTTCCAGCTCAATCGGTGTTCCTGTAAAACCGATAAAGGAAGCATTCGGAAGTGCATCACGAAGATATTTTGCATATCCATATTTCACTTCGCCTGTTTTCGTATCTGTCTTTGCAGAAAAACCATATTGACTGCGATGAGCTTCATCCGCAATAACAATCACATTTTTACGATGGGTTAAAACCGGCATTTCGCCTTCTTCCGGTTTAAATTTTTGAATCGTTGTAAAAATAATACCGCCCGATTCTCGATCATTGAGAAGATCATATAATCCGTTTATCTCTTTGGATTTTTCATTTGCCTGTTGTTTTTTCTGTTCTTCATTCAATTTGCGGACATCTGCTTGTTTCGGTGTTTGTCTTAAGATATCCTTTGATTTAGAAAATGTCGAAAATAACTGGTCATCTAGATCGTTGCGGTCGGTAATCACCACAATGGTTGGATTATTTAGCTGCTTGACAAGCTGTGCTGTATAAAAAACCATCGAAAAACTTTTACCCGAACCTTGTGTATGCCATATAACACCGATTTTACGGTCTCCATTCTCACTGGTCGCTATTTTTGTCTTTTCCACCGCTTTTTTTACTGCAAAATATTGGTGATAGGCTGCGAGAATTTTCGCAATCGTTTTTCTTTCGCCGATTTTCTTCCCATTTTCATCTCGTTCTTCTTCTTTCGATTCCTGAAAAAGAATAAAGTTTTGAATAATATCGATCAGCCGGTCTTTTGCCAGCATCCCTCTTAACAACACTTCATATTGCGGCACTTCAAGTGGTTCAATGTTTTCCCCATCCACCGTCCGCCAATTCATAAAACGTTCTTGACTTGCGGTAATCGTTCCCACTTTCGCATTAATCCCATCGGATAAAATACAAAACGCATTATAATAAAATAAAGATGGAATATCACGTTTATACGTTTGAATTTGTGCATAGGCATTATCGATACTCACATTTTCATCAGATGCTGATTTTAATTCGATAACGACGAATGGGATGCCATTTATAAAAATAACTAAATCCGGGCGGCGTTCTTCTTTTTCAACGACCGTAAACTGATTCACTACAAGAAATTCGTTATTAGATGGTTCTTCAAAGTCAATCAAAAAAGCTTTCTTTGTTTGGTTGTTTCCATCTTGATGAAAAGAAACATCAATGCCTTCAGTGATTAATTTGTGAAAATGACGGTTGTTTTCTTCTAAGCTTGGACTATTAAAAGCTATAATTTGCCGAAATGCTTCTTCTATTGCTTCCTGTGGCAAATGGCGATTATGTTTAAACAAAGCATCTTTTACACGGTCTTCTAAAATAACGGTACGATAATCTTTGCGTTCCGGTCTTTCCCCATCACAACTAATGTCTGGTCCAAAGACATAGTCATAGCCAAGTTCCTGAAGAATTTCAATTGCCGCTTCCTCCAGCTTATCTTCCGTAAAATTTTCTAAAAAACTCATCCACCTCTCCCCTTTCGCAATCGGAACCTGCCATATTCCATTAACTCTGTTCTACTAAAGTTTCATTATCCAGCGGGACACGAATTTCTCCAGACATTAGTTTTGGTAAAAGAATGTCACGTATTTTTGATAAAACTTTATTTTGACTTTTTAAATCTATTTGTTCCTGCTGTATTTTGTGTATCAAATTATGAAAAACAGTGAGAATTTTCTTATCTGGCGTTATAATTTTCAAATTGTTAATATCTTGTTTTGACAATCCAGAGATTACACTACCAGAGGCTAAAGATATTAATTCTTTGATACTCTTTTGTAAATTAAAATATATTATTTCTCTATACATCGATTCCTTTGCTCTAATTGCAGCAACTCCACGACCTAATGCATAGTCACCATCTGAAAATGTTAAATTACCAATAGTTCCTCTAATACATAGTAGCCAGTCTTCTTTTTTTGATACTCTTTTAGGATCACTTGTAAACCTACTCGGTCTCAAATTATTTTTGTCAAAATCCGCTGCTCCATTTAACAAGGGTAAACCAATACCATCTTCATTATAGGTACTACTCTTTGGAGACAAACCCATGATTAATTCAGCTATTTTTTCCAGAGTAACTACATTCCACCCCTTAGGTATCATCCCCAGCTCACTTTCAACCATTTCGCCGCCACTTGATTTATATGGCTCGCCATTTTCATTCGGAAATTCAAAGTCAACAAACCAATGTTTAAACAATGCTTGTGCCATTTCTTCAAGCTTTTCGTTGATTTGATTGTTCGTTTCAATTTTTTCGTCTAAGGTTGAGAGAATATTCACTATAAATTTTTGGTCTTTAATTTTCGGTAATAGAATAGGAAGTTTTCTTTGTGCTGTTATTCCTATATATGCCCTAGTTGAACCAGAATTTGACCATGAATGTAATAAGTTTTGAAAGTTATCCCAATCAAAATAGTACTTCAAAAATTTATTATCCAATTCTCTTAAGTTTTTAACTCGATAATATGTTACTTGAGGTGTAAGCATAATATATTGTGTTAAAATATTCTTTACAATAGCTGTGCGACCTATTGTTGCCTTGTGGGTTAATAAAACGTCGCCTTCCACTGCAAATCCTTTTTTTAATTTTTTAGATGTTTCTTCACTGAGAAATTTACAACTTGAGTAATCTATCTTTCCATTCTTTATATCTGATGCCATTATAAATGGAATACCATTATTAACGAAGTCCTTATTTACTGGATGAAGTGAACCATGATTTCCATCCATTGGTTTTTCAAGAATATCCATATCGACTAATTCTTGTACTGAAAAAATTTCCCAATCATCAGGAATTTGCCCTAATAGAGTATCCTTTTTTTTATTAAAACTCATACCCAATCCCCCCTAGATTCTTTCTAATCTCTTCTTCCAATCGGTGGGATTTTTCAAATAGTTCTCTTAATTCACTGGTGAGGGTTTCCATTTTTTCTTCAAATGGTATACCATCATCCTCGACATCACTTATTCCAACATAGCGTCCGGGAGTTAATACATAGTCATTTTGACGGACATCTTCTAAAGTCGCTGATTTACAGAATCCCTTGATGTCTTCATATTTCCCATCTGGTTTACGCCAGTTTCGGTATGTTCCTGCAATTTTTTGAATATCTTCTTCCGTTAATTCACGCAGGCGACGGTCAACCATTTGACCCATGTTTCGTGCATCGATAAATAGAATTTCATGTTCACGGCTTCGGTATTTAGGATGATTTTTCTTATTACGGTTTAAAATCCATAAACAAACTGGAATACCTGTTGAATAGAATAATTTGTCAGGCAAAGCAACAATGGCATCGACTAAATCCGCTTCGAGTATGTTTTTACGAATTTCCCCTTCATTCGATGTATTGGAACTTAGCGAACCATTGGCTAATACAATACCAGCAGCGCCATTTGGTGCTAGGTGATAGATTATATGCTGTAACCATGCATAGTTGGCATTGCTCGCTGGTGGTGTACCGAATTTCCAACGAACATCATCAACTAATTCATTTCCGCCCCAGTCACTCACATTGAATGGAGGATTGGCAAGGATGAAATCTGCTTTCAGCGTTTTATGTAAATCATTATGGAACGTATCCGCATGATGATCGCCGATATTCCCCTCAATTCCACGGATAGCAAGATTCATTTTACAAAGCTTCCAAGTAGTTGAATTGAGTTCCTGACCATAAATAGAGAGATTATCAATTTTTCCTTGATGGCGTTCAACAAACTTTTCACTTTGAACAAACATGCCGCCGCTACCACAACAAGGGTCATAAATTCGCCCTTCATACGGTTCAATCATTTCAACCAATGTTTTGACAACACTTTGTGGTGTATAGAACTCGCCACCGCCTTTTCCTTCTGCACTGGCAAACTTACCTAAAAAATATTCATAAACACGACCAAGTAAGTCTTTTTCTTGTTTGCTGTGCAATTTAATGGTTGAAATGAGGTCTATCAGTTCTCCTAAACGGCGTTTATCAATCTCAGGGCGGGCATAACGTTTATCTAACACACCTCTAAGTGACGGGTTTTCTTTTTCAATTTCAATCATCGCTTCATCAATATATTGACCGATTTTCGGATCTTTCGCATGGTCTTTAATGAAGCTCCAACGTGACTGTTTCGGTACCCAGAAAATATTCTCTGCTGTATATTCATCGCGGTCTTCTTCAAAACCTTCTCCTTCTTCAACTAACTCGTTATACTTCATTTCAAACTTATCAGAAATGTATTTTAAGAAAATCAATCCTAAGACTACGTGTTTATATTCGGATGCATCCATGCTTCCACGTAATTTGTCAGCGGCTTTCCAAAGTGTTTCCTCAAAACCAATCTTTGCTGTGTCCATCATCATGTCTCCTTTTAAATCTAGTAATTATAATCATCTAATACTTCGAATAATTCACTTTCAAATTCATCTTGTTCAGGACCTGTTGACACCCAATCTGGTAACACTTCTAAATAATGTGCTAAAGCTTCTATTGTTTTATGGAAAACCGGTTCATGCTGTGCTTTATCTAAAAGTTCAAGAACCAATTTAAATGTGTCTAAATAAGGTTGATGTTCAGCACGATTAAGCATGTTCCGAAATTTTTCAATTAGCTTGGCTTTTTCAATATCGTGTTCAATTTGATTCAATTCCTCTTTGTCATAAACCGGCACTTCAACAAGATCATTTTCTTCCCCAAAGAGGAACTGTTCTTCATATATCGTGATAATAGGCTGTAAATCCCGCTTTAATTTTTCTTTTTGAATCTCCAGTTTATCTAAATCAGTTAATTCTTTTGAAAAGTATTTAGCGTCTATGCCAAAAATTTGTTCCAACGTAGGTAAATGTTTTTTGGAGATCTTTTGCTTTCTTTTAATCCAAAGATTAATATTTTGCTTTTTAATTCCAAGCTTTTCGGCCAGTTCAATTTGCTGCATACCATAAAGTTCAAGGATGTATTCTAAACCTATCAATTGATCACCTACCAAAATATTGTCTGGGTCAATATAGTTATATTGTAATAGGTAAATAGTTTCCAGTCAATCAAACATTTACTATTATTGTGTTTTATGGGGCAAAACTGAGATGACAATACGATTTGTTAAAAACGGCCGCATAAATAGATGTGTTATAAGAAAAAATAAATTAGAAACATAAAAGGAACGCATAAAAAATAAACATATACTTCCAATTAGGATATAATATAATTACTTTATTTATAACCTGTGGTGCTAGTTGAATGTCACAATCCTGTTACTTTCAAGTGTTTTCCGTATTTGCCGTGCAATCACAACATATAGAAAATACATGATCAATTATCGTCCATCGTCATCTAGCACCATGAGTTTTATTTATAATAATTAATCGATTAATCTAAGCATTAAATTCCCAAGGTCTAATGTTTAATAAATTAAGAAAGGAGCATTCCTGTAATGAATGAAAATGCGCTTGGATAAAAAAGTACCTCCTGTTAACATACAGAGTGTCACCGGCCGTGACCTCGAAATAGCAGAGGAGGTACTCAATTATAGCCAAAACCAACGCATTTCTCAAATTACAGAATCGACCTTGATTGTAGGCGTAGATATCGCGAAGCACAAACACGTAGCACGCGCACAAAATGACCGTGGGCTTATGTACGGGAAAGCTTTTTCCTTTTTAAGCACGCGCCAGGGATTTGAAGCATTTTGTCACTGGATGAAAAGCTTGATGACAGAACACGAAAAAACAGAGGTCATTGTGGGAATGGAGCCAACGGGACATTATTGGATGACCTTAGCGGCTTTCTTACGAAGCCGCAGGATTCCGGTTGTGGTCGTCAATCCGATGCATG
>NZ_FNDE01000049.1 GCF_900099925.1 Aneurinibacillus thermoaerophilus
AAAGACCAGCTGAAGCTCGATGGGTACCGCGTTCGTCAACGTCGGGCGGTGAAACGGTATTGGATCTTGGTGCAACTCGCTTATGTGTACAGTATGGTCGAATCCAACAGCGATTTCTCTACCGGGCTTGACTTCCTTCGAAAGAAGAAAGGACATAGCCTCGTGGAGTTTATTTACGATGCAGCGAAACAAGATATTCCCATTGATGTCGTTAAAAAACAGCTTCATGTGGCATAAGGGGTACTCCGTTTGTCTCTTTTTACATGGTAATTATTGTAATGAAAATTGCTCAACTACAGTTCATTAATAATAATCCGTTCCCCGTATGCGAGCGTCAGATTTTCCGTTTCCAGCGTTTTCATTATCATACCATCCCCTTTTTCAGTGATTCCGGTATTTATAAAGCAAATATATGAAAAACGGAGTGCCGATGGCCGATGTAAAAATACCGACCGGCAAATCGAGCGGCGAGAATGCGGTACGGGCGATTAAATCGGCGCCTGTAACCATGAACGCTCCCACCGATGCAGCCACAGGAAGCAGCCCGCCGAAAGAAGAGCCGACCAGTTTACGGGCAATATGCGGGGCAAGTAGCGCGACAAATCCGATCGCCCCACCGATGGCGATCGCCGCGCCTGCCAGCGTCGCACAAACGGCCAGCAGGATGAAGCGGTCTCGCTCTAGCCTTTGTCCTACTCCGGTGGCAATGTCGTCGCCAAGCTGCTGTACGTTCACGCTTCTGCTCAAGAAGAAAGCGCACGGAATGAGAACGATCGCCCATGGCAAAAGGCTAAGCACATCTTTCCAGTTTGAGCCATACACGCTTCCCGCAAGCCAGACCATTGCTTCACTTGTCAAATAGATCGGACTAATGACAAGTAACAGCTTAGTGCAAGCGGCCATCGCCGCCTGAATGCCGACACCGATGAGTACCAGCCGGAACGGACTGATACCTTTGCGCCAAGCCAGCATATAAATCAAAAGCGTCATGACTATCGCGCCCACCATTGCGGAGAGCGGAAGCCATGCGATGCTTGCTGTTGGAAACAGAATAATAAAACTAACCGCTGTAACGGAAGCGCCGCCCGTAATCCCCACCAAGTCAGGGGAGGCCAGCGGATTGCGTACAATACCTTGGAGGATAGCCCCGGAAACGGCGAGGCAAGCTCCAACCAGAACCGACGCTAATGCTCGTGGTAGACGAAACGTTTGAATAATAAGCGCATGTTCGCTCGAACCAATGCCCAACAGCGTTTTTACCACATCAGCGGGTGGAATGAAAAAATCTCCCATGCCAACGCTTAGAAGGAGCACCACAAGCGTAAGCAGGAAAAATAAAAGACTAAAGAAAAGTGAGCGCTTGTCAAGCAAAAAAGAAACAGGAAACTTTTGACCACGGATAGGAACATAATTTTTCATACGCGAACCCCCTTTCGGGCCACATAAATGAAGAATGGCACGCCCAGGAGAGCTGTAATGACTCCGATGGGAAGTTCTTTAGGCATGGCAACGAACCGTGCCAGAATATCCGCAATCAGCAGCAAAATCGCGCCCAACTGCGCGCTGTACAGCACCATCCAGCGCGTATCGATTCCGACGAGAAAGCGGGCGATGTGTGGAATAATCAGGCCGACAAAACTGATAGGCCCGGCTGCGGCAATGGAACTTCCAGCCAGCATGACAAGCAGAATTCCCATTATAGCCTTAACGAGCGCTGTCCGCTGTCCGACTCCTTTTGCCACATCTTCGCCGAGCATGAGTGTATTGATAGGTTTCGCGATAAGCAGCGAACCGATGATTGCTACTATCATATACGGCAACACGGAAACAAGCACATCGAGTTTGCGCCCGGCTACCGAACCTTCCAGCCAGAACAGCACTTCTTCGATTGCCGATTCTCGAAATAGTAGAACGCCTTGCGTAAGCGAAGAACAGAGTGCGTATATAGCGGCGCCTGCGAGGGTCAATTTCAGGGGCGTAGCGCCGTCCCGGCCGAGAGATCCAAGAAAATATACGAACAGTCCGCTTGCCGCGGCTCCAAAAAAGCCGACCCATGTAAGAGAGGCAAGCGTACTGAAAGAAAAGAATGCCACAGCGATTACAATAAACAAAGAAGCGCCGGCGTTAATGCCGAGAATTCCCACGTCTGCGAGCGGATTACGCGTCAAAGCTTGGATTAGCACTCCGGAGATGCCAAGGCAAGTGCCAACCGCCAGCGCGATAAAGGCGCGGGGAACTCGCACTTCCTTAATTACAATATGTTCGTTTGTTCCATTAAAATGGGTATAGGCATCGACCACCGTTTTCCAATTTGTATCGATCACTCCAAACACAATGCTTGTATACATAGCCATGACTATGCAGACAAACCCGATGATCAGCCCGAAAATTTTTAGTGGGGGAGTTGTTAGTATTCCTTTCATGTTGCCATCCTACTTTCCTTCCGATTGCATAGAGCCAGGAAAACTTGCAAAGCTGTGCACCGCCCGCAGCGACGCAAAGCGTCCGTTTTTGCTACATCAGCAGCAAAAGGACAAGCGGGTACAGCACGCGAGTTTTTCTATCTGCGATAAAGTTTACGAAGATTCTATATCTATGTCAATGATTTTGAAATTCATTATCAAAATTAATGATTGACACAGAAAGAGAAAATGGATATGATTATAGCCGTTAATGATAATCATTTTCATAAATCTTGTACAACGCGGTAGAGAAAGAGGGAGTTGTTGGTGAGCATGTTTAAGGGAAAAAGGAAGGGCTTTTCATTCATTCTCTTGCTCGTTTTCATGCTGGTAGTTGCCGGCTGTGGCGGACAGCAAACCGCTTCAGAGAAAACGGATGAGGCGGGCAAAAAACAAAACACGCGCACGGTAAAACACGCGATGGGAGAAACGCAAGTTCCGGAGAAGCCGGAAAGGGTTGTTGTGTTGACGAATGAAGGAACGGAAGCTGTGCTTGCGCTCGGTATGAAACCGGTGGGCGCGGTGAAGTCTTGGACAGGTGATCCATTCTACAAACATATTGCAAAAGAAATGGAAGGCGTGACTGTGCTCGGCGAAGAAAAGCAGCCGAACTTGGAGAAAATCGCGGCGCTGAAGCCGGATATTATTCTCGGAAACAAGATGCGTCACGAAAAAATTTATCAACAATTATCCGCGATTGCACCTACCGTATTTTCGGAAACGTTGCGCGGAGAGTGGAAGGACAACTTTAAGCTATACGCGGATGCGTTGAACAAAAAAGCGGAAGGCGATAAAGTATTAGCGGATTGGGAGAAGCGCATTGCCGATTTCAAACAAAAAGCGGGCGATAAATTATCGACCAAGGTTTCCCTGGTTCGTTTCATGCCGGGAAAAATCCGTATCTACTATAAGGACACGTTTGCTGGAATTATCTTGCAGGAACTGGGTGTTGCCCGTCCAGCTTCCCAGGATAAAGATGCTTTTGCAGATGATGTAACGAAAGAACGCATCCCGGACATGGACGGGGATATCATGTTCTACTACACGTATGAGACAGGGAACGGAGAAGCTTCAAAAGCCGAAAAAGAATGGACAAACGATCCGCTGTGGAAAAATTTGAGCGTTGTGAAAAAACACAAAGCGTACAAAGTGGACGACGTCATTTGGAATACAGCTGGAGGCGTAAAAGCAGCCAACTTAATGCTGGATGATTTGGAAAAATATTTTGGTATAAAATAAAAAATAGAAAAGTCCTTTGAAGTCGCTTGACTTTAAAGGACTTTTTTGTTTTTTCTCCATATCGGGCCTAATAAGGATTGTGATGTTCGCTGGATAGGAACGGCTCATGTACGAGGCTATACGTTTTTTCTTTTCTTCCTTCCTCCCCCTTTTCAACAGGCTTGGCAAAATTAATATATGCCATGAGAAAAGCAACGATGATAGCAACAATGGCCCACCACATATATGTCACCTCGCTTCTTCCTTTCTTATTTATCAGTTTACTGTCATTTTAAAATAAAATGAATAAAAACTCAGTCTGTGCCTCCTGCTCTTTTTCTTTATCTGCTGCATACATTGTGTTGAATAGGTTCGTAGCATAGGAAAAGGAGGAGGTTTTCTTGCCCAAAACATTAATATTGACTAAGCCGATCATTGCGGTGACCGGCAGTGCGGGGAAAACGACGACGAAAGAAATGATCGCGTCCGTATTGAGACGCAGGTGGCGTATTTTTGCGTCATACCGCAGCTTTAACCAGCATACGTGTTCCGCGCGCAACGCGAAGCGCATTCGCCCGTTTCACCGGGCGGCCGTTTTGGAGTTTGGCATGGGCGCACGCGGCCAAATCAAAAAACATTGCAAGTTTATTCAACCAAATATGGGAGTGATTACGAATGTGGGCACGGCGCATATCGGGAATGTGGGCGGTAACGTGGAGGGGATTGCGAAAGCGAAATCGGAATTAATTAAGCATATGAAGCAGACCGGCTACCTGGTACTCAATGCGGACGACCCGAATTCAAAGCTGCTGGAGACAGAGGGGTTCCAGGGGACGATTGTGAGGATAGGCATAAAGAATGAAGCCGATTTTCGGGCGAAAAATGTTGGCTATGAAACTGATGGAATGAGCTTTGACGTTTTGCTGGACGGCCAGGTGCATACGTTTTATATTCCGATTTACGGTGAGCACAACGTATACAACGCGCTGAATGCGATTGCTATTGCAAGTCGCCTCGGTTTTACACCCGAGGAGATGAAAACGGGCCTCCGTTATTATAAGCGGACGCCACGAAGGTTAAATATTTTTCGTTATACGGGCAACATTACGCTCATTGACGACTCGTGCAGCGCAAATCCAAATGCCGTCCGGGCGGCCCTTGATGTGCTGAAAAAAGTAAGCGGAGAGACGAAAGTTGCCGTATTGGGTACGATGCTCGCGATGGGGAAATATTCGACGAAAGCGCATATGGAGGTTGGGCGCTATGTTGCCAGCACAGGCGTGGATTATTTGTATACGTACGGAAAAAGAGCACGCCATATTGCTTTGGCCGCGATTCAGGCCGGGTTCTCCAAAGAGCGGGTGAAAATGTTCGAGTCTGAACAATTGCTGCGCAAAAGCATTGTTGCCTGCCTTAAACCGAACACAACGATTCTTATCAAAGCTTCCCACAAGATCGGCTTGGAGAAAACGGTTGATTATATTAAGAAACAGGCCCGGCTTAAGGGGTTGAAGCAACTGTCATGGAAAGGTCGTTGAAAGACGCGTTTTTCCTTACTGCCAAAGCCGCCTGCCTGTTGGACGCGAGAACAGGTCGGATCTTGTTGCAGAAAAATGCCTATGAATCGCTTCCACCTGCCAGCATGACAAAAATGATGACGGCGTTGCTTGTGCTGGAAGAGGTGAAGAAAGGCCGCATTTCTTTGAAGGATCAGGTGAAGATTAGCCGCAGGGCAGCCAGTATGCGAGGCTCTTCCATGCGTTTATGTGCCGGAGAGAAGATGGCGGTGCGGATGCTGTTGGCAGGGCTTATGGTCGCTTCAGGCAATGATGCGGCAGTGGCGCTTGCAGAATATACGTTCGGAAGCGTGCCGGCGTTTGTCAGGCGGATGAACGAGCGGGCGGCGGAGCTTGGCCTTGAAAACACCTATTTTGTTAATCCACATGGGTTGTCCGCTTCCGGGCATTGTGCAAGCGCTTATGATATGTGTCTGATTGCGCGGGAGCTGGTGCAATATGAAGAAATTTTTCGCTACACATCCCGCAAGCGTATTGTGGTGAGAAGGAAGAACAAAGGCAACATTTTGTTGCGTAATACCAATACGCTGGTTGGCGCTTATCCCGGGGTTGACGGGCTGAAAACAGGATACACACCAAGGGCGAAATATTGTTTGTGCGCAACGTTCGTATCCGGAGGAAAACGGTATATCGCTGTCGTCATGGGTCTTTTAACAAAACGCAAACGAAACGAAGAAGCTGCCCGTTTGCTTGCGTATGCGGCTGCCATTGTTTCCGCTTAATAAACCCAGATGTTTTGCGGACAGATGCTGTATTATTGCAAAAAGTTAATGAAAAGCACAGAAAGAAGAGACGGATTCGTCAATGATCTGAGCAGGCATACGTCCGCAAGTTCTTTCATACGTTTAATCGCGCAGCGTAAAACCCATGCCGTACTTCCGCATCCGGTATTGCAAGCTTTGTCGGCTGATTCCGAGTTCTTTGGCGGCGCGGGAAATGTTATTGTTGTTTTTTTGGATAACGGCACGGATATATTTTTTTTCGAAGGCCGCAAGTTGGCTTTTCAAATCTGACGGCACATCAGGAAAGATGTTGTGCGGATGGTCTGCCGGTTTTGGCGCCAGCGGATGCGTGGACATATGCTCACCCGGCTCTGGACGGGCCGTATCTTCGCGCGTGATATGCAATAATTTGCGCCGGATGTGGTGCGGCAGATGCTCCATTGTAATTTCGTGTTCATCCGTAATAAAATTCATCGTTCCTTCGATGGCGTGTTCAAGCTCACGTACATTGCCCGGCCAACCGTACTCCTGAAACGCCTGCAAAACTTCCGGATGGACGCGCTCGACGTTCATATCGAACAAACGGTTGTATTTCTGGATAAAATGGCGCGTTAAAATTTCAATGTCTTGTTTTCGGTCGCGTAGCGGCGGAATGAACAGCGTTACGACGCCAAGGCGGTAATATAAGTCTTTGCGTAGGCGATTCCCTGCGATCGCATCGATCGGATCTTCATTCATTGTGGCGATAATGCGCACATCAATTTCCGTATCTTTTGTGTCGCCGATCCGGCGGATTTTTTTCTCTTGCAGTGCGCGTAGAAGCTTCGCCTGCAAAGGAGGGCTCATTGAGTTGATTTCATCAAGCAAAATGGTTCCGCCTCGCGCCTGTTCGAACAACCCGGGCCGTTCAATGGCGCCTGTGAACGCACCGCGCCTCGTACCGAACAGAAGGCCTTCGATAAGATGCTCCGGCAGGGCGGCGCAGTTTTGCGAAATAAACGGGCCAGATGCGCGGGCGCTGTCGTTATGCAAGCTTTGGGCGAACAGTTCTTTCCCGGTTCCTGTTTCACCGACGATAAGTACCGATGAAGAAGTGCGCGCCGCGCGTCGGGCCACCTCGATGACTTCTTGAATGGCCTCGCTTTCCCCGATGATGTTTTCGAAAACATAACGCGTATCTTTCTCTTTCAAGAAGTTCTCTCGCAGCATATGCTCTACGCGGGTAATGTCGTTAGCTACTTCAAGCGCGGCGATAGTACGTCCGTTTTCGGTAATAGGAAATGTATTGTTAATAGTCGTAATTTGTTTACCTTTAGCGTTAAAGTACGTTTGTTTAACGTTTTGTGTTGTTTCGCCCTGATGCAGCGCCCGCAGCAGCGTGCTTTCCTGTTCTTCGGTGAAGGTGAATATGTCAAGCAGGCGTTTGCCTAACACCGTCTCTTTATTCATCGCCTCGATTTCGGACATTTTTTCATTGTAAATGATTGAGATGCCGTCTTCATCAATAACATGAATACCTTCATTGAGCCGGTTTAAAATGAATTCGTAAATTTTAATTTTTTGTTCCAGTTTTTCCTTTTCCGACAACGCTCCCATGATTGCACTCCATTTTTCGTTAATTTTTTACTTGCCATAAAATTAATCATGAACATGCAAAAAAATCAAGCACTTCTGAATCAGAAATGAAGCATTTACCTTTTATGTTTTTTCCATTTTCTGTGCCTTGTTTCCCCGGCTTGTTCTTTTTTCTTTTTCTCCGGCACAGGATCGATACCTCCGGGATGGAACGGATGACATTTCACCAACCGTTTGATTGTCAGCCAGCCCCCTTTGAGCGCACCAAAGCGTTGAATGGCTTCAAGCCCATAATGGGAACATGAAGGATAGAAGCGGCAGGAAGGGGGAAGCAGTGGAGAAATGAAACGCTGGTATGCCCGGATGAGCAAAATAAGAACGGTTTTCATACAATCATCCTGTTCATTCATAATGATGGTTGTTGCACGGTCGCTTCCAGGCATATTTCTTTCCACTTCTGCCGCATTTCTTCCATCGGCAGGTCAATGCCGATAAGTATGAGATAGCATTCGCCTGTATTCTCTACCGCTTCCCATTCCGTTCGCTTCGCCGCATACTGCATCAGATATATACCCGTTTTGCTTTCGACGGTCAGATACCCTTTGGCCCGCAGTAGGCGGGGGTGATACGATTTTAGGAAACGTTCCAGCTTTTTCTGCTGAACCGTCCCGGTAGCTGGCAGTGTGAATGTTTGCACACGGGAGTACGAGCCGTTTGCATCTTCTTGTTCATGGCGATGAGCGTGGAGATGGACATGTGCATGTTCGCTGTGTTTCTGCCCTTTTTCATAATGATGTCCGGATTCATGTGCGGCGACTTCGAGGTCTGCTAGGTCTTGGACAGACAAATCCGCTGTGTTTATTGGCTCTTGCCTTTCAATTATGTCAAACACAGGAGCGAGATCGATATCGCTGTATGTTGTAAACAAAATGGGAGAGCAGTCGTTTTGTTTGCGCAGCGCTTTTAGCAATTTGTTTTTATGATTTTCTTTCATACCTTCCGTCTTGTTGACAATAATCATATCCGCGACTTTCACTTGGCGTTTGACCGTACGGACAAGCTGGCGGTCAATTTCGAAGATGCTTGTGTATTCCAGGTAATAATAGGAATCGATTGTAGTTAGAATCGAGTGAAAACGAACTTTTTCTTTCAATTGCGGTTCTACAAGCAGATCCACTACTTCTTCTGGATTAGCCACGCCGGTCAGTTCGACAAAAATAACATCTGGCCGCTTGTGCAGCAGTTTTTCCATACTTTCTACCACTTCGCTTTTTTTGCTACAGCAGATACAGCCGTCAAGCAGTTTTTCGAGCACCTGATTTTCTTGCATAGTAGCGTTGATTAGGCGTCCATCTACATCAATTGTGCCGAGTTCGTTCATCAGTACGGCAGGTTGCAGATTCCGTCCGGTTGCTTCATGTAGCAGACGAAGCAACAGCGTTGTTTTTCCGCTGCCCAGAAATCCGCTTAATATGATGACAGGAATGCGGGTCATATACTTCCTCCTTGATATGAATGTTTCGCCGCGGGTTTGACCGATACATTTAGGTGATGATACTAATTTGATGATAGCATGTTTTTTTAAAAAGGGGATTCATCTCCCGTCTTTATTGCTTTGAACCGGTGGCTCGCTTTGTAACAGGAGAAACCAGCAAGGTCGATGTATTTATCATAGGCAATGAAAAAAACGACGTTCCTCCTTTTTACGTGAAGGGGAGAAACGTCGTAATTTATCATTATCATAGCTATCTCTATCGAGCAGCTGAATTACATTACGTTCGCATCTTGTTTTGCTTTGCTATCTGTTTCGCTTTCCGGCCAGCATTCTACGTTTTTTAATCCGCCAATACTACTGGTATAGAACACCGGATTTTGGCCCTGCTTTTTTTGTTTCGTATAATCCTGCAACGCGGCAAACGCAATCTTACCCAGCAGAGCAATTGCAATGAGGTTCGTTATTGCCATAAGCGCCATGAACAGGTCAGCCATATCCCATACAACAGCTACTCTCTCTACGGAACCATACATCACCATCGCCACAACAGCGAGGCGGTAAATCAATAGCCAGGTTTTATTTGTATCAATAAACTCAATATTCGTTTGTCCATAATAATAGTTACCGACAATTGAGCTAAACGCAAACAGGAATACTGCAATCGCAATAAAGCTTCCTGCCCAGGAACCAATGTGGGAGCTAAGCGCAGTCTGAACGATCGCGATTCCTTCGAGCCCTTCTTGCTTATAGGCATCAGACAGCAATACGATAAAGGCACTTGAACTACAAACCAATAATGTATCGACAAATACACCAAGCGCTTGAATCAGACCTTGTTTAACCGGGTGTGTTACGTCAGCCGTTGCCGCAGCGTTCGGCGCACTACCCATACCCGCTTCGTTAGAGAACAAGCCGCGCTTAATTCCCTGCATGAGGGCGGCCCCCATTCCTCCACCTGCTACCTGCTCCAGGCCAAATGCCCCTTTGAAAATTGTCATAAATACGTCAGGCATAACAGGAAGATTTGTGATTACAATGTATAAAGCCAATAATACATAACCGCCAGCCATCACTGGAACCATCCATTCAGCTACTTTAACAATACGTTTGAGACCACCAAAGATAATAAATGCTGTAAGCGCTGAAAGTGCAAGACCCATCATCGTGCGATCCAGCCCATACGCGGTTTGCAGGGAAAGCGTAATTGTATTTGCCTGAACGGAGTTAAATACAAGGCCAAAACATAATGTAATCAGAATCGCAAACAAAACACCCATCCAGCGTTGATTAAGCGCCTTTTCCATATAATATGCCGGGCCACCGCGGAACCCGTTTTTGTCCTTTACTTTGTAAATTTGTGCCAGTGTTGCCTCAACGAAAGCAGAAGCAGAACCGATAAGTGCAATCAGCCACATCCAAAATACTGCACCAGGTCCCCCGATAGAGATTGCGAGTGCAACCCCGGCAAGGTTACCTGTTCCTACGCGCGAGGCGGTGCTGATGCAGAAGGCGCCAAAGGAAGATACAGAGTCCTTCTTTTTGGAATCACCTACTCCATCACCAAGCAAGCGAATCATTTCACCAACCATTCTAAACTGCACAAATTTCGTTCTAAAAGTAAAATAAAGGCCAAGAACAATCAGCATAGCAATTAAAACATAAGACCATAAAATATTATTACTTATTGCAATAAAATTCTCTAAGATAGTCATTATTTCAAACACTCCTTTCTATGTTGTTATAACTTTATTTATTTTACAGCACAACGATAACGCTTACAAAAGAACTATTTTGGCAATGCTCGCTACTCTTCTTCTATTTCGCTTTTCACCAACATATCGTCCGAGATAGGGGTCTCCATCATTCGTTTTACTTCTGTTAAATCGTTTGTCTTTCCAAGCACCCACATTAACTTCGGAACAATAGCTTCCGTGTTCATATCATGAGAATGAATAATCATATTTTGGGCAACCTTTCGTCCTACTTCATACAACGTAAGGTGCTCCCCTTCTTCTATGCATTGAGTGGTAATTACAACCGCTATTCCTGCATCAATCAGCTCTTTAATTTTAGGAAGAAGATTACGCTCTTGGTGCGGAATTCCCCCATTTCCGAAACTCTCTATAATAATTCCTTTATAAAGATGCTTAATCGCATCAAATAATTCCGGCTGCATCCCAGGATACAACTTTAAAAGCAACACATCCGGACATAATGATGTATCAATGGTGAAAGGACGTTTTGATACGGCAGATACATTCATGTTATATGTAATATCAGTATCGTTAATGTAAGCAACGTAAGGGAAATTAATACTTTCGAACGCATCATAGCTTTGCGTTCTCATTTTTACAGCGCGTGTTCCTTTAATGACTCTACCATCAAAAACGACAAATACTCCAGCAACGTCTTCGCAGGCAAAACGAACCGCATCGATAAAGTTTTTCTTCGCATCCGTTTTCTTAAAATAAATTGGCACTTGTGAGCCTGTAAGAACCACTGGTTTCCCCAAATTTTGCAGCATATAGGAAAGCGCAGCGGCCGTATAGCCCATCGTATCTGTTCCATGAGTAATTACGAAGCCATCATAATCTGCATAATGTTCATGGATAGCTTCGGCAATTTTTGCCCAATATTCAGGCTGCATGTTTGTGCTATCAATGTTCATTACTGTTTTGCTTTCGAGGTGATAGCCGCCTTGTTCCTCGGGTAAATAGCGCAAAAGTTCATCAGCTGAAATACCGGGAGTTAACCCCTCTTTCCCCTCCACTGAAGCAATGGTTCCTCCTGTGGCAAGAAGTAGCAATTTTTTCAAGTACAGCACCTCTCTTTTATGCAAATGTAGTCAGTAGCAAGAAATAAGAGCTTTTTTTACGCGATTTCTATTGTTCTCGTAACACCGTCATGATAGTACGCGTATCGAGAATAATACATTTTAATTATAATAATTTTCATAAATGTGACAAGCATTTTTACGCGAATCGCGTACATTTATTTATAATAAATATTGTTACCGCTTTCTTAAATTGTAATTAATGAAAGACAAAGAGAAGGGAAAAGGGGAAACATCGATGAATTTATACCGACTCTATGAACTCAGAAAAAGAAAAAAGTGGTCGCTGCAATATATAGCGGATCAGCTCGGAATCGCGAAAAGCACGTACGCCGGATATGAATCAGGATACCGCCAGCCTTCATTGGATGCCATTAAGAAGATCGCGGACGTAATGGAGACGTCTGTGGACTATTTGCTGAACCGAATCGATAACCCGGACTTTCAGGCAGTTAAAAAGAGAAAAGAAACAGAAAAGTGGATTGAGTTAACGGATGAACGGATGGCATCGGAAGTGAAATTGACGATAGATGGCCGGACGCTTTCAGATGAAGAAAAAAAGCAGTTTATTGCTTTTGTTCGGGCCAGACGGCAGATGGAAAATGAATACAGGTGAGCAGTAAAAAATGGTTGGGCATGCTTGTCTTTTTTACGATAGGGAAGACGGGACGGTTTTTCTTAAGAGAAAATGGAGAAAGTAAAGACATAAAGCAAACGGCGTGCTGTGAAGGAGGAAACATGCAGGCAATACGACTGGTCAATACGAACGAGCTGTCACACCGGGAATGGCTCGCTTGGCGCAGGCGGGGAATTACAGGCAGCGATGTCGGAGCGATTTGTGGCGTAGACCCTTACAGATCGGCCCTTGCTGTATATTTGGAAAAAACAGGGCAGATGGCCGAAAGCGAGGATACGGAAGCCATGCATTTCGGACGTATGATGGAAGAGGTCGTCGCGGAGGAATTCTCCCGCAGGACAGGCTATAAGTTGCAGCGGCGCAATGCAATTCTTCAGCATCCGGAGAAGGAGTGGGTTATCGGCAATATTGATCGCTTGATTATTGACGCGGAACGCGGCAACGGCGTGCTGGAAATCAAAACGGCTTCCGAATACGCACGCAAAGAGTGGGAGGACGGTAATGTGCCGGAAGCGTACCAGCTACAGCTTCAGTGGTATTTATATATTACCGGTCTTACATGGGGGGCGTTTGCAGTACTTATCGGCGGCAATACTTTCCGGCATCAAGTTGTGGCGCGCGATGATGAACTGATTGCGCTCAGCTTCCGAATTTGTGAACATTTCTGGCATCATCACGTGCTGGCAGGTGTTCCACCGCTTTCGGACGGAAGCGAAGCGACCGCTGCATTGCTTGCCAATATATACCCGGAAGGTGAGGTAGACAGCACGCTTATACTTCCGGATGAAGCGGAAGAGCTTATTGCCCAGTGGGAAAAAGCGGAGCGTGATATACAGGAAGCCGCACAGCGCAAACGAGAGGCCGAGAACCGGCTAAAGGCGCTTATCGGTCGCCATGAAACCGGCCTCACATCCGCGCATCGTGTTACATGGAAGAATGTGTCCCGCCGCACGCTTGATATAAAGGCGCTGAAAGAGCAACGTCCAGACATTTATGAACAATTCGCCCGGCCAGCCGTATCCCGGCGCTTCATTATTACATAGATGAAGGAACAGGAGGAGTTTGAGATGGCAGACGATTTAAAAAGCAAACTGGAAGCAAAGGCGAGAGAAACCGGAAGTTCTCCGCCGACACCGGCGCAAACGATCGGCGCGTATTTGAAAAAGATGGAACCAGAAGTGAAACGTGTGCTTCCGAAACATATGGATGTAGATAGATTGTTACGAATTGCCCTGACGACGATCCGCACAAACCCACAGCTTTTGGAATGCACCATTCCATCGCTTCTTGGAGCTGTAATGCAGGCGGCTCAGCTTGGCCTGGAACCAGGGCTTTTGGGTCAGTGCTATATCGTTCCGTACGGGCGCGAAGCAACATTTATTATCGGATATAAGGGAATGATTGACCTTGCACGTCGCTCAGGTAACATTAAGAACATTTATGCTCACGAAGTGTATGAAAACGACGAGTTTGAATACGAATACGGCCTCTATCCATCATTAAAGCATAAACCGGCAATGAACAGTCGCGGGGAATTTATCGGCGTGTATGCGGTTGTTCATTTTACGGACGGCGGATACCAATTTGAATTTATGTCTAAGGAAGAAATCGACAAACGCAGGTTACGTTCCCGTTCCTATAAAAGCGGGCCGTGGGTAACCGATTATGAAGAAATGGCGAAAAAAACCGTAATTCGTCATATGTTCAAATATTTGCCGCTAAGTGTGGAAATTATGCGTGGGGCGGCACAGGATGAAACGGTTCGTTCGGATATCACCGAAGAACCGGTGAGCGTGTACAGCCGGCCGTTTGAGGCACAAGTTGTATCCGCGGAAGATCTTCCATCAGAGTCAGCGGAGGAAGAGGAGGAACGAAGCGGAAACGAGAAAGAAATAGAAGGAGGGAATCAGAAACAGGAGAAGTAGCAGGAGAGTGAGAATAAAGAATGTAAATATGAAAAGGAAGGAGGGGAAGAAATGCGGTGGCTTTGGCACTGGGTGCTTTCGGCTGTTTCGCTTTTGATCGTGGCGTGGTTATTTGACGCGATCTGGTTCGATAGTGTCGGTTCCGCGTTTGTTGCTGCGATCGTGCTCGGTTTAGTCAATGCGATTTTACGGCCGATTTTGCAATTGTTGGCGTTGCCAGTGACGGTTCTTACGCTCGGTTTATTTGCGCTTGTTATTAACGCGCTGTTGTTCATATTGACTAGCAAGCTTGTCCCCGGATTTCATGTGGAGAGCTTTTTTTCCGCATTCTTTGGCTCGATTGTATTGGCGATTGTCAGCAGCATTATGTATGGATTGTTCGAGAAAAAGTAACAAAGAAAACGCCCTACCGGGAACAGGCAGGGCGTTTTGTATTTTAGGCGACCAGAATGCTGAGCGCTTTAATAATTTGTTCGCTTTCTTCTTTCGTTAATTCTGCGCCGTTGTATTTTACTTGTCCGCTGTGCAACAGTTCTAGCAGGTTGAAAGAAGGATCCCACTCAAACTGATCGTCGAATAGCTCGGTTAATTCGATCGTCTTACCAGCTTTCAGCGCTTCTTGCACCGTTTTCATGATATTGCTTCACTTCCTGTTTTCCGTTTTTCTTCAAGCACACGATTTATATAATATGCGAACAAAAAAGATTTGTCCACTTATTCGTAACGATTTTCTTGTGCGCGTGCTTCGTCCTGGATTTCGTTCCGCATTCCTTCAATGCTTGCTCTACGGCGTTCGTCTTTCTCGCGGATTTGTTGTCGTTGTTCTTCTGTCAAATGCGTGTTGCTCATCGTTTCTTCCGCAGCCTCGATGTTGCCGATTGTATTTTGTATCATTTCTTGCAGCTTTCGCACATTATCTTTACGATTGTCAGGTTTTGCCATGCAAACGACTCCTCCTCAAATAGTAAGTGGATGAATGCAGCTGCATTCCAAAACGTATTGTGTGATAAAAATAGCATTTTTATTCGGTGGAATAAGAAAGGCTTTGCATGGAAGCTGGCCAATGACGTCTGCGGTTGGTTCATGGTACAATTTATATAAATGGAGCAGTAAGCGTGCAATAGCTAAAAACGGCGTGAAGGCGGGAGCATGACACGTATGAATAAAAAAGTAACGCCATTTAAGAAATGGCGTAGGCAAAACAAACCGCAAAATCGCACATGGCTTACGTTTATCCAAGTGGTAGGGCTGGCTTCCGCGCTGGTGCTGCTTTATAATGGGGCCGCGAGCCTTATTCGATTGAATGTCTCCTATTTGGAAAATACGTTGATCCCTTCGCAAAAAATCAGCACGATCGGCACTCCTCAGGCGAAAGCGTTTGCCATAGACTTTAGCAGGAAATGGTTGCTTGCTTCCGATATGAATGAGGAAATGCACAAGAAGTTTGCGCCTTCCCTTGTAGGAAAGAAAATGACGTGGCCGCATGCGGAACGCGTAGAACAGCTTCAAGTTACGCGTGTTGCGCCTACAGGCCAATATGAGGGAAGAGTAGAAGTGAGGGCTATTGCTATTTTTGCCGGAACGCGGGAGCGGATTGTTATTGAACTGCCGATCCGGTATGACATCCATGAAAAGCTATATCAAGTAACCGCTTATCCCGTACTAAAAAGACAGCCCGGAGCCTTGTCAGGAAAAGAATAAGGCTCCGGGTTGCATTAGTTTGTACGGATCTTTACATGAAGTTTTGCTGTTTTTTCAATCACTTGCTTCGCTTTAACATCAAGCGCATGCATTTCTTTTTCCGCTTCTTTAAGAAGGGATGCGTTCTTTGTACGCAGACCTTTCTCCGCTTTTTTCATCACAGGAACGTATCGGCTCATGGCGCTATACATTTCTTGATGGAAATCCTGTATTTCTTGATACGCGGGAACTTGCATCTCTTGCAAATCCTTGAGTTTTGCTTCATAAGCCGAAATGGCCGAGTGAACTTTGGCCCGTGTTTGTTGTTCCGTAAGTTTCTGTTCGCTGAGCGCAGCGAAAGCCTTGAGCAAAGCGGCGCGCTCTGCATGAAGCTGTTCGGTGTGGGAAGCGAGGGACGCGAAGTAGCGGTCCAGTTCTTCTTTAGTGTTTGTGATTTTTTCTTTTCGCTTTTGCTCTTGCTTTTCCGCGATTTTAGCCGATAACTCGTTGTCGGTAGGTAGATTTTCCTTAGTTGTACAGCCTGTTAGCAAAAGAAGGGCTGCCGTTGCGACAAGTCCTGCACTTCGGACAAATCGTTCTCCCTTTTTTTGTTTTTCCATGCCATTCCCCCTTTATTAGCTAAAGAAACGGGAAGCTTTTTTCTTTTTGCATATACTGATCAGCACATACAGAACAAGGCATGCAGCTGCGATCCAGATAATGGGTTCGATGAATGGTTTGGCGGCTTCATTTATGTCCTCCCAGCGTGCGCCCAATTGCATCCCTAAATATATAAAAAGGATAGACCACGGAATAACTGCCAGCGTGGTATATAGTGTAAATTTCGCAAGCGGCATTCGCGCAATGCCCGCGGGAATGGAGATCGCATGCCGGACAACCGGAATAAAGCGCGCCGTAAAAATCACACCTACACCATAGCGATTGAACCACTCCTCCGCTTTATCGATTTCTTTTTCGCGGATTAACAAATATTTCCCGTACTTTTTAAGAAACGGACGTCCGCCGTAATAGCCCATCCAGTATAAAAAAAGCTGAGCAATGGTTCCGCCGATGGTACCAGCGATGACTGCTCCCCAGAATGTAATTTTTTCTTGCGAGACGAGAAACCCGCCATAAGAAAGTACGATTTCGCTTGGAATGACTTCCAGCATTAAGCCAATCGCAATCCCGAAATAGCCCAAATCGCTAAGAAAGATTAATATTGACCGAATAAACTCTTCCATGACTCCTCCTATCTTTTGGTCAGCTTACCGTTTTCCTCTTTACCATTGTACAGGCAAGGCTGCTCCCTTCACAAGGCAAAGCTTGCTGCATGGCGAATGATTCCGTAAAAAGAACCATCTTTAATTCGTGGAAAGCTTTCATGCATGCTTTCTTTTATCACAATTCATACTATGGATACCAAGGAACAAGGAGGAAGAAGACGTGCGAGAGCAAATGAACGAGTTACAACCACAGCCGCTTCCGGAAAAACCGAAGGAAGCTCCTGCCGCTCCCCCACCGGTAGATCCGCGCAAAGCAACAACCGAACTGATTCAGCAATTCGGACAGACGAATGTGCCTTCCGTGCCGGATAGCAACATTTATTGTCTGCCGATTATTGGGCAAATTGAAGGGCATATTCAATTGCCGCCGCAGAACAAGACAACAAAATATGAACATCTCATTCCACAGCTGGTGGCCGCAGAGCAAAATCCGAATATTGAAGGAGTGTTAGTCATTTTAAATACTGTAGGGGGAGACGTGGAAGCAGGACTTGCGATTGCGGAGATGATCGCGTCGATGTCCAAGCCGACCGTATCGCTTGTACTTGGCGGCGGACATAGCATCGGTGTGCCGATCGCTGTTGCGACCGATTATTCGTTTATCGCGGAGACAGCTACGATGACGATTCATCCTGTACGTTTAACCGGGCTTGTAATAGGAGTCGCGGAAAGTTTTGAATATCTTGAAAGAATGCAAGATCGCGTCGTGAAATTTGTTGTGCATCATTCTAATATCAAGGAAGAGAAATTTCGTGAGTTAATGCTCAAAGTTGGTGAATTAAGCCGCGATGTCGGCACAAATGTAGTTGGTACAAAAGCGGTGGAATTCGGCTTGATCGATGAAATTGGCGGCCTGGGCGATGCGATGCGGGAACTGAAAAGGCGCATTGAAGAGCGCCGTTCGGCCGAGACGAAAACGGAGCAGGTGATGCAATGATTATTTACTCGGCTTTGCCTCTCGAATTGATTTTTCAAAATGAAGATAACGTCGCGTATGAGAATATGGAAATTCAGGTGAACGGTGTAACGATGCTTGTACAGCCGTGTGGAATAAACGAAGCGCGTATCGTACGACTTATCAGTCCTAATCCTTACGACTACATGAACCCGGCGTATGCGCCCGGGCAAAAAATTTATTTTCGCCCAGAGTTTTCAAACCGTGAATAAAAGCCTTGATATTACTGCATTTAAGAGGGATGTAGGTAGTCGGAAAATATAAATTGACCACATTTTGACCACTTTTGTGTTTTATATTGATTTTTTAGATGTATTTTTAAGTGCATCATCAAAGTTTTTAGCAAGATTATCCTGCATGATAGGGAGTACATGTGAGTATGTTGTAAGTGTGACGGTAATATTTCCATGGCCTAATCTTTCTGATACAACCTTTGGATTTTCGCCTAGCTGCAGCAAGATGGTAGCATGGGTATGTCTTAAGTCATGGAAACGTATTTTTTGCACTCCAGCATGCTCGCATGCTCTTTTGAAATCATGATCTGCTTCAGAAGGTGTAATCATACCGCCATCAAAATCTGAGGCAACCAAATCTAAATCTTGATAAGCAGCACCAAGTTGTAATCGCCATGCTTTTTGTTTAATTTTTTGCGCTTTTAAGGCTTGAAGAGCAAAGTCCGGGAGTTTGATTGTACGAATAGATTGTGCAGTTTTTGGTTCCTGGAAAAAGAGTTTCCCAGGCGTTTTAGCTAGCGTTCTCTGAACACGAATATATCCGTTTTCTAAATCGCAATCTTTCCACTGTAGGGCCAGTATTTCTCCTTTACGCATACCGGAGTAAATAGCTAAAACGTAAATAATGTAAAATGGCTCATATCGCTTATCCCTTTTTGATATAGCATGTAGAAATTGATTAATCTCGTCCAAACTCCAAGTTTTCAATTGCTTTTTTTGAATACGCGGTAAAGATACAGAGGAGGCGGCGTTCTCCTGTATTAATCCCCAGTTTTTTGCTTGGCGTAATGATTTACTAATAATGGCATGGTAAGAATGGATGGAGGCAGGAGAAAAGCCTTCGTTTAGCTTCTGAGAATAAAATTTTTGTATGTGCATAGGTTTTATATCTTTCAGCTTCATTTGTCCGAGAGCGGGTAAAATATGCTTTTTAACTTTATACATTTGATTAGTAAATCCAGAAGGGCGCATGGCATGACGTGCTACGTTGTTCATGTAATTTAATAAATATTCTCCGTAAGTTTCTTTGCTTTCGACTACATATTGTCCATTTTCAACTTGTGCAATCATTTCAGCGCACGCCTTTTCAGCTTCTTTTTTTGTCTTAAACCCTGATACAGTTTTTTGTTTCCGTTTCCCGGTTTCGGGGTCACGGCCTACATCGATAGTAAATGACCACTTTGTTCCACGTTTGCGGAAGTATCCTTTCATTTTTCATCCTCTCCTTTATGTGAATATTGTGGATAAACTTGTTGATAAATAGGAGCGTATGTTCTATTTTGTGGTGAAAAAGAAGAGCCCTAGAGGGCTTGATATATGTTATCTTTTCCATGAGTCGATCATTTCCTGATTGATTATTCTTCGTGCGTCTACCATATCTAATAGTTCATCGTGAGGAAGACACCTTCTTTATCGGAGTAGAAAAGAGTGATATGTACACCTTCAGATTTAGCAATTTCAACTGCTGGGAGGAAGTCACTATCACCTGTAAGTATGGCAGCATGGGT
>NZ_FNDE01000051.1 GCF_900099925.1 Aneurinibacillus thermoaerophilus
TTCAAACTCTTTTTCCTGTGCGATTTCTTGAAAAAGGTCTTTCAAGTAGCCTTCTATCTCGGAAGTGAGTACTTTTCTTCGGTATTTTACAGACCAAACGATGTGATAATTAACATTGTAGACACAGGTTCGAGCATGTTTTATGGTAGATTTTTTCATACATATAGTATAGCACAAAAAGCTGTTTAACATGTATTATATTGAGCGTTTTCAATTACATATAGTCAGTGAAAATAACAAAAAATTTGCCCTTGTAATCCCCGCAAGGGGGATTCGGGCAAAGCGGACTCTCATCTCTTCTCTAAAGAGGCAGAGGATTCCCGTCCGCAATCCTAAATCCTGATTAATCAACATCTTTACGGTACAAAGGGTTCCTGGCCTGCTGAATGCGCAATTCCGTATCAGGAAAGAGCCTTCTCTTAGTTAACTGCTCGACTCCAATCGTTGGGGCAAAAAAATTAAAGAGGGAAAAACGTTCTTTATGCTCCAAAAAACGTCGTTGATATGTTTTAATGATTCCGCGCACAAGCAACCAGAATTTCGTTTCATTGAATGCAAAATACTCCTCCATAAACAAAGCAAGTTCACCTATATTAATGAAGAAAAAGGCATCATGAACAAAATCACGCACAGTCTCCGGATCGTCCGTCTCAATGAAAGAGTTCCGGTTCACTCTGGCATGATATTCAGGGGGATGCAATAAAGCCGGGCACGTTTTTGCATCGACTACATGCGTCCTCGAAAAACGAATACCGTCATGAAAGTCTTTCAGAACCACGCGAGTCGGCATTCCCTGTTTGTGTAAGAGCACCATGTTTTGTGCATGAGACTCAAGAGCAATCCCATGAACATAAAGAAAATGAATAATTGGCAGAATGCTTGTAGTAAGCAATCGCGTTAACCATTGCTCTGCTCCGTATCTGTCTATCCATGAAGAAATGAATGGCCGATTGTCCAGATCAACAGAACACAACGCGTTAAACGGAATCGCTTCTTCATCACTATCCATAAAGTTCTGTAAACTTTCGCGCCAAATACAACTGAGAACCCCGTACGTTTTCTCCTGGAGATAATCCGCGAGCGGCACCGGATCATAGGAGATACCCATTACTTCGCCAAGCAGCACAAGACGCAATTCATCTTGTAAAAAGGGATCATTCTTTACGATATGCTTTAGCCAATCAGAAATAACAGGAGCGTTCTCTACTGTATGCGGAGCAAGAACACGACTTGTCGACGTATTGATAATACTTAATGAAAGTTTAAGATATGCCTTCTGCCGTGAAGTACAATTGGCTAAAGTACGAATGGACTGCTGCGGAATATATTCCTCTTTCGAGCATCCGAGAAGAAGAATATCATTTCGTCGTATATCTTCAAGAAAAACGGACACAATGATGGTTTTCCACTGCCACGGATGAACAGGCAAAAATAAATACTCTCTCGGATCATTGCCGGTTGCCTTTACCTTTTCAGTAAAAGCATAAACTTGTTCCTCCCCAAGCTCATCATCTAAAAAACGCTTATATTGCAGATGCTTGGCGATGGAGAACCGAGCCTTCCCTCTTCGTACAGCTAGCCAAAGAGGGCGAAACGGCTTTTGAAATTCAGGGCCATACATGTAGTTGTCAACATAATTAAATCCAATCCTTGATTTATAACTTGGATGATACGGATGGCCATCCATTATGTTTCCTTCCAGCTCATCATAAGAACGTTCCCGAAGCATAACCTGAGCCTGAGAACGATAGTATTGCGCTAACGTATCCTTTAACAATGTTTGTTCCAGCTCATGAATAAAATTTGCAAGCCTCGTTTCATCGGCGCCGATTTGTCCAGAAACCTCAAGAAGAAACTGGGTAATTGATTCGGCTTCTCTCTCTTCTCCATGCGCCTGACGAAGAATCGGTTGATTGCTCAAGCGTATACGGCCAAAAGTAGAATGTTGCTTTCCACGGCACAAATAAACAGTCGGTTCCCCTGTTTGACTTATCCCTCTCAAATAATAAATCTGCTCTTTTGTATCTTCTACAACCTCGGGCTGGATAATCCCTTCAAAGAATAAGGATTCTACTAACTGGCGAAAAATTCGCCGGCGCACATTTACATATTGCGGTGATGAGAGCGCCTCTTGCACCACAAG
The DNA here is from genome assembly GCF_900099925.1 of Aneurinibacillus thermoaerophilus. Lineage (GTDB taxonomy): Bacteria > Bacillota > Bacilli > Aneurinibacillales > Aneurinibacillaceae > Aneurinibacillus > Aneurinibacillus thermoaerophilus. Next base: position 2,144 of record NZ_FNDE01000051.1, read on the forward strand.
CGCCTGCTCTTCCAGCAAAACATCTACATCAAATGTTTCATTCTTTGTCTCGATCATGCTTTCACCTCCTTACGAATTTCTGTTAGCTTTGTTTGAAACATATAAAGAGGATTTTTTACGGCATGTACTCGAACCCCTGTATCGTCAAATAGACGACGTTTCGTCAACTGTTCTACTTCAATCGTTTTCGTAAACAAATCAAACAGGTAAAATCGTTCTCGCAAATGTGAAAAACGCTGTTGATACCCCGCGATGACGTCAGCTACCATCTCCCAAAAATCTTGTTCCGATAAACGATAGTGCTTTTTTAAAAACAAAGCAAACTCAGACAAATTAATGAAAAAGAAGGCATCATGCAGAAAATCTTTAATTTCTGACGGATCCTCTTTCTCGATAAAAGAATTACGATTGATTCGCGGATGGTTTGCAGATGGATACTCGATTTGTGGATAACCAATTGATGTAGACATAACAGCAGGCGAGTAGCGAATGCCATCATGAAAATCTTTGAGCGCAATTCTCTCAGGTATACCCTCCCGCATAATTAAAATCATATTTTGAGCATGTGATTCCATCGCTACACCATGTGCATATAAGAGATGAATAAGAGGTAAAACCGATATCTCAAACATCCGCTTTAGCCACTTACGAAGCCCTGCCTGTTGAATCCAGGAGTCGATGAACGGCCGCTTGTCCGCATTCAAATGGCAGAGAGCGTTGAATGGAATTGCAGTTTCACCTGGCTCCAAGTATTTATATAAACTTTCGCGCCAGATCGCCCCCAGGACGCCATAAACCTTTTGCTCCATGACATCGACAAGCCCTTGATGATGATAAGAAACGCCCATCACTTCTTTGAGCAAAACCAGTCGCAATTCCTCACGCAAATACGAATCACTTTCCATAATCTTCCCTAACCAATCAGAAATCCTCGCGGCATTGATAATCGTATGCTGACCCAGGATACGACTGGTCGAAGTATTCGTAATGCTTAACGGTAGCTTCACATATGACTTGGTACGCGAAGAAGCATTCGCTAATGTACGGATAGACTGTTGCGGGCAATATTCGTCCGTTCCTTCCCCTAAGCAGATCATCCGTTTACTCTGAATTTGCTCGAAAAATTCGTGCATAATTACGTGTCTCCACTGCCATGGGTGAACAGGTACAATCACATAATCTTCCGGCCTTTTTCCATGGCCTTGAATCACTTTCATAAACTTTTCATAATCCGCACCTAATTCCTGCTGGATAAAAGAAGCATAATCCAACGTATGAGAAACAGAAAGCCTCGCTTCCTCTCGCTGGATGGCTACCCATACGAGTGTTAGACGCGGTTTAAACTCCGGTCCAAATTCTGTATGATCCTTCAATGTAAAGCCAATCCTGGATTTATAGCACGGATGATATAGATGCCCATCCATAATATCTCCTTCCAGCTCATCGTAATCTACCACTTGTTCAGCTGGCTGTTCCCGTTTATAGCATTGCGCTATCGTATCCTTAAGCAAGGTTTGATTAATTTCATCTATAAATAAAGAAAGCTTGGCTTCTGACGCATGAATAAACGGAGCAATCTCATATAAAAAAGTAGTCAAAGACTCTGCCTCTTTTTCTTCTCCATGTATGACCCGTTTTACCGGATCAGATGATAAACAAATCCGCTCAAAACTAAATGTACGGGTAGCACGAAAATGATACTCTACTCTATTGTCCTCCCTGTCACGACCGGGCAGTATCAGTACATCTCCCCCTTTCCCTGACCGTTGTTCCGGGTGAATCATCCCTTCATAAATCAGGGATTGTATTAATTGCCGAAAAATTCTTCGTCTTACCATAACAAATGGTTCTGAATCTAAAAAGGAAAGCAGGATATCATTCATTCTTTTCACCTCAAGTGAATATTGCGCCATAATCCTGTCTTATACTTCGCAAAGATAAACGGCTTCCGCATACAATCGCAACGCGCGCGCCCACTGTTCTTTCTTTTGCTCCCACTCCGCTTGATTCAATGAACCAGCCATCAAATAAGAAAGCGGAATATTTAGATTCAATAACCTGCCATTCACGACGACGCGGGTAACTCCCGCCGGCATGACGGCTCCAGAAAGAACAATGCTTTCAATCTCTTGCAGAGTGTAAGCGGGATAACAAAGCCGTACCATTCCCTTTTCTACATGGTACTCATGACCGGATATAATACGTTTGATGCTATAATCTTTTCTATATGCGTTTACAATAAGGTGCCAAATCGCCAGCCTCGTCAATGGACTCGATTCCGCTGCGCCCTCATACACATAATATTTGTTTGTATCTGTCACAACCTGAACAATAGGAGCGCTTTTTACCCGTTCCGTTTGCCAGCGGATAGAAGGATGGTTTTTCAACTGTTCTAGCCATTCTCCCATAGGAATGACGTGATCCCACGACCCAATTTGAATTTCCTCACGCTCTATAATCTGTACGGCGATCCGCTTGCAGCCGAGATTTTGCAACGCATTTGTGCGATGCGCGCCGTCCAAGATCAAGTAGCGCCCATCTGACATTTGCATGGCCAGCGGTGGATGTCGGAGTACGCCATCTGTGGAAATAGCGGCACATGTTTGAGCAAGACGGGTATGTTCATGCTCCTCATGCAGGCAAATTTTCTTTATATCAATTAACCGCAACGATGATAAAATATCATCCACGATCGCTCCTTCCTCCTTCATACAAATAAATATGCTCCGGATGAGGGTGGCTCAGAAAATCATGATGGGAAATGGCCCAACCGTAAGCACCCGTATATTTAAACAAAACGACATCTCCAATTCTCACTTGTTCTATTTTCACATCTTTCGCCATCACATCTTTCGGCGTACATAGCTGACCGACAATTGTAATATCACTTTGCTGTAATCCATACCGCTCAAAAGGATAGTTCCAGATATCAATAGGTATAACTTCAAAAGGATGACTATGCTGCCACGAAACCGGTAGCCGGAAATGATGAGTTCCGCCACGCACGATCGCGTAATTCTTTCCATGATTCTTCTTAATATCAAGCACTTCTGTCGCATAGTAACCGGCAGAAGCGGTCAGATAACGGCCACACTCGAACAATACTGTCATCTCCGGCAAGGAATACTGTTCAAGCACGGGAGAAAGCTCTTCGACAAAATGCTCCCATGCGAATTGCCGGTGCAAATCAGCATAATTTACGCCAATTCCGCCGCCGACGTTCAAATAACGAATAGATTGTCCAAATTGCTTTGCCCACGCAGATACGAGCTGACAATAGTAGGTCACCAGTTGTACATGTTGGGCAGCATCCAAATTGTTCGATAGCGAATGAAAATGAAATCCTTCAACGGTAATATGATCTAATTGCTTTGCTAAAGAAATCGCCTCCGGAACCATTGCTTCATCAATTCCAAATTGGGTGGGGCGCCCCCCCATTGCTAACGTTGCATTCGGTAGAGGGCCGCGCAAATTCACGCGTAATAAAACAGGAATCACCGCTCCGTATTTTTCTGCCAAGTAGTTTACTCTCTTTAGTTCATGCAGACTTTCCACATGAATAAGGCTTACCCGATGCTCAATCGCTCCGGCGATCTCCTCGTCTGTCTTACCCGGGCCTCCAAAAATAATTGGAACATTCTCATCAATGGCACGAACTTTCTTTATTTCACCGAGAGACGCCACTTCAAAACCATGGACAATCGGCGCCAGCGCTTTAAGAATTTCCGCTTCTGAATTCGCCTTAATCGCATAGAAAAGCCGGCACGTTGTGGGTAACGTTTCAACGCATTTTGCAACATGCTCCCGCAAAGCGGAAAGATCATAAATATAGGCGCAAAAAGGGGTATGCTGTTCTTTTTTCCTGGATTTGATGTAATCGATAATATGATTCATCGCGTTCTCCTTATAGCTATGCCTGTTCTATAAATGTAGTTTCGTTCCGACATCGTTAGCTATCGCTTTCCTGTAAATTTCCGCCGCGCTGGCAATGTCCTCAACAGCCATTCCCATAGGATTCAGAATGATAATCTCATCTTCCGCTTCACGTCCCGGCTTTTTCCCAATCAAAATTTCGCCAAGCTCTGCGTGCAACTGTTCACGCGAAAAGCGCCCTTCAAGCACAAGTTGATGAATTACCTTTTTCTCGCGATTCGCTTGATCCCAATCGTCGACCACTACTTTATCCGCGCGCAAGAATACCTCTTTATGCAAATCCATAATCGAAATATTGCTTACAAAGGTGCCTTTATTAAGCCACTCGAACGGAATGTATGGCTCCGCTGCAACCGTCGCGGTCACTAGCACTTCCGCTTGCCGAACAGCGTTTTCTGCCATTTCTGCTACCTGTACCGTCACATGCGGAAACGTTTCCCGCAATTCAGCCGCAAGCCGGTTCGCGGCTTGATCATTTACATCGAAGAGATATACATTCCGAATCGCGGCAAACTGCTCTAACAGAGAAGTAAGTTGCATTCTAGCGATTACACCGCAACCAATGCTCGAAACCTTTGTAAATTCCGGTTTGGCCAAATGCTGAGCTCCGATCACAGTAACAGCCGCCGTGCGCATCCCGCTAATTAAGCTTGCCTCCAATATGGCAATCGGATAATTGCTTTCCGGATCATTGAGAATAATTAAACCGCTTGCCCGTTCGATCCCTCGCCTGCTGGGATTATCATGCTTACTCCCGATCCACTTTAATCCGCTCATAGAAACATCTCCGCCCACATAGGCAGGCATCGCAATAATTCGATCCGCAATGTGGCCGTTTTTTTCATCTGCACGCAAATAAGGTTTAAGAGGCTGAACAAAATCTTTCTGCGCATGCAATTCAAGCGCACGCCTCACCGCGCGTACATAAGGATGGGATGTATTCCCACCCAGTGCTATAATATCTTGCTTGCTTAAATATAAAATAGGTTGCTGTTGATTCATGGAAAAATCCCCTTTTTTCAAATTAATTTACTTATAAATACTTATAAAAGATTAGATGGACATCTGCAGCCTTAGAAGCTTTTGTACCCATTCTTCGTTATACACGCTGTCCAAATAACGTTCGCCGCGGTCAGGAAATACGGTAACAACTCTTGTCGAGGGCGGCAGCGTAGGCAATAGCTTTCCTAATGCGGCTACAATTGAACCGGATGATCCGCCGGCAAGAATCCCTTCTCGCTCTAAAAGAGCCAGGCAGCCAGTGACAGATTCACGGTCATCTACATGAATGACCTGATCAATTTCATCCGGGGAAAATAGCTCCGGCACGCGACTTGCGCCAATTCCTGGAAGCTCACGCGGCAAAGACGGTGTGCCAAAGATCACCGAACCGACCGCATCTACAGCTACTACTTTGACTTGTGGAAAAGCCTCGCGAACCCTGCGTGAAATTCCAAGTATACTTCCCGTGGTGCTTACTGCGCAGACCAGATAATCAATCGGACCATCTATTTGTTTTACAATCTCACTGCCTGCTCCATGATAATGTGCCTGCCAATTCAAAGGATTCGCATATTGATTGATCCAATACGCGTTCGGTATGGTCTGTACAAGTTCTCTAACCCGCCGAATCCTCGTTTGCAAGTATCCTCCCTGCTCATCAGGTTCTTGAACCATGTCAATGTTTGCGCCCAAATAAGTAAGAATCCGAAGATTTGTTTTTGTTATTTTCGGATCAACGACGCAGGTAAACTTCAAACCGTACCGCTTCGCTGCAATGGCAAGCCCAATGCCCAAATTTCCCGATGTGCTCTCAATAAGATGGGTATGCTGGTTGATGGTGCCATCACATAATCCTTGTTCAATAATATAGCGGGCCGGCCGATCTTTCATGCTTCCCCCTGGATTCATCAGCTCCAGCTTGGCATATAAAGAAACACCTGAATCAGGAAAAAGCGACCTTAATCTTACCAGCGGCGTGTTTCCCACGCAATCCATAATAGAGTCCGCAACACGTATAGATGTACTTACCAATTGAGAAGTATACTTTTGCATTACGAGCATCTCCCCTCCAGGAAAGAGATATGGTTTTAAGAAAAGTGATAATGATAATCTATATCACTTATTGAGTATTATTATTGATAATCATTCTCATGTCAATGATTAGAAAAAATTTTAAATTATTTGTAATGTGCCTTATTTCTGATTGACAATGATTATCAATACTGTTAATATGTACACATTAATTGATAATGATTGTCATTTTCTTTTATGGAGGGGTGTGATGAAAGGTAAATGGATTCTGCCTTATGGAAAACCAATGTTCGAATTCTATGGAGCGGACGTTTTCTGGTTAGTACAGGCTTAACCGGAATTAGTCCATTTATCCCCTTTTTTATGGAATCACTCAGTGATGGTGATACAGAAAATAGGCTGCTTTGGAGCGGTTTGGCTCTCGCTGCCCCTGCCCTATCTTACGCCATCATGACACCCCTGTGGGGCAAAGTAAGCGACAGATGGAGCCGGAAATGGATGGTGGTTCGCGCCCTGTCCGGCTTAGCATTAAGCATGTTCTTCATGGGGATTGCACAAACTCCCTTCCAATTCTTTCTGTTTCGTTTGTGTCAAGGAGCCTTCGGTGGAATTTCTGACGCAAGCAGCGCTTTCATCGGCGCTGAAACTCCAAAAAATCGCCAAGGATATACGTTGGGAAAAATGGAAAATGCCTCAGCGCTTGGCCTTCTACTAGGCCCATTTCTCGGAGGCATACTTGTGGAATTTTGGGGCTGTCGTCCATTGCTTTTGCTAATGGGTCTCTTAACGGGTTGCTGTGCAATCATAGCGGCTATCTTCCTTACCGAAACCCGATCCCAGACGAAAGCAGAATCCATACACAATAGTATATGGAAAACTTTTGCTTCCCTCTATCAACACCGTGCCGTGCGAGCATTCATTCTGGCCGGAATTCTAGTAAAAGTGGCTGATTTCGCTACCTTTGCGATTTTTACTCCTTATGTAGAACAAATGATCCAATCATCAGCAACAGCTATCTGGGCGGGAATTCTTCTAGCTATGACTTCATTCGGGGAACTGGTTGGCGCACCATGGTGGGGAAAGAAAAATGATTGTCAACGTATTGAGTATACTTTCATCTGGGCTGCCTTTTTTTGCTCTGTTTGCATGCTTATTCAGACGTACACTTTGAGTTTGCAATGGCTTCTTATTGTCCGCTTTCTGCAAGGCTTTTCTTACAGTGCACTCCTGCAATCTGTCATGTTATATGTGCTGCGAACATCTGATATGGACAATCAGGGCGTACGAATCGGCGCAACCAACAGCCTTCTCATGATCGGCCAAATCACCGGTCCCTTCCTCGGATCGTTCCTGGGTAGCCACATCGGCTTCCCGTTTGTCTTTCTTGTCATGGGAATCGTATTGGCATTCACTTCTATGATTATCTGGTATTCTTCTCTACTTTCAAGCAACCGGAATCTTAATGTCCATCACAAACTCTAAAACGCTTTTAATGATTCAAAGAAAGGAGCATAAGTATGACTGCGATTGCCGGACATGTAAACAAAGAAGAGGAAACGATGATGAAACTGACGGAAAAAGAAATGCTCAAGCGAATTTTGAACGCGTATCTTCGCGAAACAGGCAATCATGATCCAAGGGATCAGCAAGCGGTGCAAACTCTCTCTCTTCCGGTTCACACGGAAACCGCCATGAAAATTTTTTTGCCACACACAAAAAATACAATTCTCGGGACACTTACCTATTGGTCCGCTGGCGGCCATCATGCATATGGAGATACGTTCTTTCAAGAAACAGAGACAGGAAAAAAGACCCTGTCCTTTGAACAAATTGTTCTTTTCATTATGCAAGAAGTCTCTATTTCAGAACCCGATAAGACGTTGCGGCAACAGAAACAGGAAGAATTGATACGTATGATTAAAAACAGCTTAAAAAATATGCGTATATACAGTCAGCAGACAACAACAAGAGAAGGGCTTGCCACGGCCCGCTTCGATTTTCGATACTCGGAACAATCGCTCTACTACGGGCATCCGTTTCATCCTACACCCAAAAGTTCAGAAGGCTTTACAGCAGAAGACTTGCGGAAATACGCGCCTGAAATGGGCGCCGCTTTTCCCCTGCACTATTTTGCCCTTTCTCCCGAACTCATTATAGAAGGATGGGTCAATAAGCAAGAAGAAGAAACAGACCCTTTTATTCCAGAAGCAATCGCAACGCAAGCCCGTCAACAGCTAAACACCGAATATGAATCGTATGTATTGCTTCCATGCCATCCATGGCAAGCTATGTATCTTCTCACGCAGCCGCTGGTTAAAAAATTAATAGAAGAAAAACAACTGATCGATCTTGGTCCATTAGGTAAGAACGTATATCCTACTTCCTCCGTTCGTACGGTCTGGTCGCCAGAGCATCAATGCTTCTACAAGCTATCTCTACATATACGCGTGACAAATTTTATTAGAGAAAATACCCGCGAACAATTATACCGGACACTGGATGCGGCCAAGGTCGTGCATTGTGTGAAAGACCGTTATAATTCTGAGAATTTCACCATCTTATTGGAAAACGGATTTCGGACGGTATCAATTCCGTATGCAACCCATGCGGAAAACGAGCAAATTATGGCAAGCTTCTCCGCTATTCTGCGCGAAGCACCCGCAGAGTGCCAGGAAGAAAATACACCTTATGTCATTGCTTCTTTATTCGAGGTACCTCCTAAAGAAAAAGAACCGGCCTTATTCTATGCGATTCGTAGACAGAATGAGAAGCGCGAGTTACCTAACTTGTTTGAATGGCTAAAACAATATTTATCTATTTCTTTGCAGCCGATTTTACAGCTATTCGCTGAAACAGGGATCAGCCTTGAGGCGCACGTGCAAAATTCCATGCTTCGGCTAAAAGATGGTTTTCCATCCAAATTTTACGTTCGTGATTTAGAAGGGATTAGCGTAGACCGCGAACAAGCGAAAAAGCAAAATTGGGTTGATACGATTATTTCTGCTGCTAGTCCCGTTTTATATAGCAACGAACAAGCATGGTTCCGTCTAAAGTATTACTTTTTCGTTAATCATCTGGGGCACCTTGTTCATACGCTCGCCCGCTATAGTCATCAAGATGAGTATTTATTCTGGCAAACGGTGCGGGAATTCTTACAGTCGATGAAAATAACCACTGCTTCACCGCAGCTACAATCATTAATTGATGATCTGCTGCACAGCGACACTCTTCCGGCAAAGGCTAATTTATTCAGCTGCTTTCAAAAACGGGGTGAAAATCCGTTGTATATGGACATTCCAAATCCTATATTTACATGCGCGCTATAGCTCCACATATTAAGAAAGAAACAGGACTATCCATACTCACCACATAAAAACATGCAGTGAAAAATACACCTTTCCTTCCTTCGCGCCTTTTTATCTTTCTATTCTGTACCAAACCAGGCAAAAGCGAAAAAGCGGCCGCCAAAACATCGCAACCGCTTTTTCGCTCTTGTCGTGAAGGTATGGAGATGTTAAGCCGAACAAATTTGTAAATAAAAAGCTACACCCCCCTCTTCATTCCTCGCCCAGACTTTCGCCTGATGAAGATCGGCGATGCGCCTGACAATCGCCAAACCAAGCCCAAATTGTCCTTTCTTTCCTTTATAAAAAGGATGAAAAATGGCTTCCAGAGCATCTTGGGAAATCTTCTCTCCATCATTCCAGATTCGCAAGGTTATATATGTCTGTTCCTGCTTTTTTTCTTTTTGCGCTGAAATTATAATTTGTTTCGACGCATAACGAATTTGATTGTCCAAAATGTTCTCTAGCGCCACTTGCAACTGCTCCCGGTTTCCTTGCACCACCACGGGGATCAACTGCATCTTCCATTCAAGTTCCACACGCTGAAAACGCAAACGATTTACCACTTCATGAACCAACTCTGCCATATCGACAGGCTGAAAAACCTGCTCCTGATCAGATAAATAATCAAGTTTTGTTAAATACAGCAAATTTTTTATTTGCTTTTCTAGACGCTCCGCTTCTCCTTCAATCACATTCATTGTACCGTGCAAATCTCCTTTTGGATAAATTCCGTCCTGCACGGCTTGTATATAACTGCGAATGACCATAACCGGCGTTTTCAATTCATGGGAAACATGCTGCAGGAAAGAGCGCTGGGCTTCATCTTGCTGAATAAGTTTTTTCCGCATTCTCTCAACCGATTGCGCTAACTTTCCGATTTCGTCCTTTCTATCCAAAAGCAAAGGTTCCGACCAATCCATATCTGCGATGCGTTTTACATGTTTTTCAATCTTGATTAGTGGGCGTGATAAATATTTCGCTAGCCAAAAGGAAAAAGGAAAACTTATTACCAACACAAATCCTAAAACTCCGATTAACTGTTGAAAAAGCGATTGAATGATCCGGTTTTCATATTCTTCCCATACATAAGAGAAAAGATAAACATCCTGTCCATCGACTTCTCCCTTGCGAATTACATAAAAAATCTTTTCACCCGCTATGTTTCCTACATACCTTTGCGAATCACTCTCTTGCTCAAACGCTTCCCTTTTTACCTCCTGCAAAAAGGACAAAGGAAGATCAGTCGGAGAAACGATGACTACTCTATCCCCTAACAAAAAAACATGCTTGACTACTCGAATATTTTCAAGCTTCTGTCGTGCCCCGGGCGGAATGTTTTCCATGTCATGTATCCAAAGCAAATTTTGAGCATCCTCAATTCTCGTATAAATCTCCTGGGTTAAAAAAGGACGAACAGTTAATGGAACCAGCAAAACGACAAGCAAGGCCAACGCTACCATAAAACCGGTAAAGACGAGCCAAATTTGTACGGCTAAGGATTTATTTTTCATTGCTTTACAACCCTATACCCATATCCGTATATTGTCTCGATACGCAAGTCAGGCATTTTTTTGCGAATACGCCTTACAATGTCATCCACTACTCGATCCGTACCAAAATAGTCTTCTCCCCATACATACTTTAAAATCTGCTCCCGTGAAAATGCTTGGCCCTGATTTTTCGCAAACAAAAGTAAAAAATCGAATTCTTTGGATGTCAATTCGATGATCTGCTGATGATGCATAACCATTCTTTTCGACTCGTCTATCGAATACGGGGGCAGGGAAATTACACAGGTGGAAACAGAAGCTTTCCCGTATACACGCTCCAATAATTTACGTGTACGAATGACCAGCTCACGCGGCAAAAAAGGTTTAGCCAAATAGTCATCGCTTCCCATCTCCAACCCAATGACTCGATCCAGTTCTGCATCCCGGGCGGAAATAAAAATCACCGGAACCTCAGGGGAATCCGCTTTAATTTCCCGAATGAGCTGATAGCCGTCAATATCCGGCAACATAATGTCCAAAATCCATAAGTCGGGCCGATGATGGATGGCCTGCCTTGCTTCTTCCCCGGTTAGAAAAGAAACAACATCCCATCCTTCTTTCCGCAAATAAGAAACAAGCAATTGATTTACATTCTCCTCATCCTCAACCAAATAAATACGAAATGGCATGGTTTCACCCCCGTGACAAACAATTTTTATGGATTAAACATACCGAAAAAAGGGGATGATATGCAACATATGAGAAAAACTCGCAGACGTAAGCGCTCGTTCTTTTTCCGTAAACATTGCAAATACGACGAACAGAAAAAACCGGGGATAGACTCCCCGGTTCCGGTGGTTTCTTTACGGCATGTTTCGTTTTGTAAGTACAATATTGACGCTATGCAGCTTTCCGTCGCGATAGAACGTTACTTTCACTGTATCCCCAACTCGCTTCTGGAATAAATACTTGCGTAATTGTACCGAATTCTCAATTTTTTGATCATCGAGCTGCACAATGACATCATACTGCTTTAATCCCGCCTTCTCGGCAGGGCTGAACTGTTCTACATCTTTCACAACAACTCCGCTCTCCACATCGGCAGGCAATTGCAGCGGGTCTTGCCATGCCTCTGTCGGTACAGCCTGCAAATCGACCGGCGTAATGCCCAACTTCGGACGCTGCACAGACTTGTGCGCAATCAAATCATCAATAATTTTACTCGCGTCATCGATCGGAATGGCAAAGCCTAGTCCTTCCACTCCTGTCTTCGCAATTTTAGAGCTATTGATCCCGATCACCTGACCGGAAATATTCACGAGTGGGCCACCGCTATTTCCCGGATTGATCGCCGCATCCGTTTGCAGAACATTCGTTTCAAAATCTTGCTCCCCATCTCCATCCAGGTCAACCGGTATCGTTCTTTCCGTTGAACTGATAATTCCCTGAGTAACTGTGCGGGAGAATGTCATACCAAGAGGGTTCCCAATGGCAATCGCCGGTTCACCCACCTTAACTGCAGATGAATGACCGAATTCCGCAACCTGTTGAACTTTCGAGCCATCAATTTCAAGGACAGCCAGATCAGTCCACGGATCCGTACCTATAACTTTAGCATCAATGTTTTTCTTACCATTCGCAAGAGATACCTGAACTTTCTGCGCTCCTTCGATTACATGATTATTCGTTACAACATATGCTTTATCTCCAGCCTTGCGAAATACGATCCCTGAGCCGGTTCCTGCTTCCCCACGCGCAACTTGTCCAAAAATATTCGTTGTTTCTTGAATATTAATCACACCGACGACCGCATTTTCCACTTTCTTAACCGCATCGACAACAGCCGAATTAACGTTTACAGAATAATTGGCTATCTCACCGCCGGATGGTGCACTGGATGGTGCCACATTCCAACCTGGGAGATAGCCTGATTTTAGCAGCGTCGGCATCATCATTAACACAAGCAAACCACCCATAATCGCTGAAACAAAAGCAATAAAAACCAGCGAGGATCCTTCTCTTCTTTCTTTCTTAAGCTGACTGGAAAAACTATCATCATAATAGCCCATAGCATGACTCCTTTCTCCACTGCATTTTGCCTAATCGTTTCTATAGCTTCAGAATCGTTTTTATATCTGTTGATCAGTAATTGGTTCTTAATATCTTTTACTGTAAATAAAAAATGCGGAACAAATATCAAGGAATTGTGGGAAATTGTCAAAACATAGTCAACAAAAAAGAGGCCTACTCTCCGTTCACGATGGATGTATCTTAATACAACCTGTGTGAAACGGGAATAACCTCAACAGTTCCTGCGGTTGGCTAGCTTACGCTAACAATCTCATACTTTTTCGGCTCATGCTCGTTTGCATTCCATGTTGTCGCAAAATGGCCTGATACTCGTTCGATGCATACTGGCTCCCTTGATCCGAGTTGTTTCTATAAAATGTTTTTTAACATCGATTGCACCACCGGGTTTTGCAAAAGTTTTATAATCTGGGCAAGGTCTACATTGTCAAGTAAATTTCCCAGGCTGCTTTTTTCTGTGTCTGCTGTTTGGCTACTCTTCGGGGCGGTTTCCGGGGCAGTTTGAACTTCCGCGTTGCTCTTATCGCGCCGCTTTCTTGGTTGTCTATTGTTTCTTTTGGCTAGATACTTTTTAACCTCTGCTAGTTCTACCAGGATATTTTCAAGTTTTTCTCTATTATCCTTTGTCTCCATAATATGAGCTTCAATGTTATACAACGTATTTTCAAGTTTTTCCCTGTCATCTTTTGTCTCGATTATGTTACCTTCTATTTTACGCAGCGTATTTTTAATTCCTAATAATCGCTGGTTGATGACATGCAGCTCTTTTCTCCGGTTTGGACTGCCCTTCTTCACGACAAAACACCTCCTTTTTCTTTTGTACTGCTGGGTCCCATACTCATTGTATGTTAAAAAAGGCATAATAGAGATAAGGCATGTACCTAGTTTATAAACGTACAAAAGGAGAAAGAGGAAAGAACACGAGAAAAGTCCAGGCCATTGTTTTTGTATGGAATATGATTTGACGTTCATTTCTACATAGGAACTTTAGATTTTATTACTGTCCAATCCTATTACTTTATGTAAAAACCCACTTTTGAGCGTACAAAAATGAGGGAACGTATGATTTTTCAGTAATAGCATCTGTTAGATTTTGTTATCCTTTATTTCTTAAAGGTTGTCCTTCCTGCACGGTGAATAGGGGGATTCTTCATTCATATCCCCCGTTCGTTTTCACCCGCACAAGAAAGGCTCACGAGAAGAATAAAAAAACAAACATGAAATTAATTTCGTGTTATTCACGTGATTCCCGTCGTTCTCTGCGTCGTTCTTTGCGTGGTTCACGCTGTTCCTTCGCTGATTTACGTGTTTCCCGCTGTTCTTCACGTCGTTCACGCCGTCCTTTGGCTGATTTACGTGTTTCCCGCTGTTCTTCATCTTCACATCGTTTCCTACCAAAAAGACCCATTCTCTTCCCCCCTTTTCACATGGCATCTAATTCCATACTATGTGGAGTAAGAGCAATGGTTATATTAGTATCTCGCTTTATATGCATAATGTGAAAATTGGGCGCATAGAAGATAACGCCCGATAATTAGAGGTACTTTTTTTATCCAAGCACATTTTCATTTATTACAGAAAATACCGTCTGAAAGCCCACGGTTTGAATCGTGGGGTGAAAGACAGCGTTGCTCGATAATCCCTTCATGGGATTGCTTAGAGCAACAATTTTTTATCTTTAATTGTTGCAGTATGACTATTAAACTGGTACGATCCATAATATGGAACAAGAATATCGAAGAACGAAAACAACTGTATCTTTAATTAACTATCATTTTGTTTTCTGCCCACGTTATCGAAGAAAAGTGTTAGTGAACAGAGTGGAAGAGCGATTCAAGCAGTTAGTAGAAGAAATTTGCCAAGAGAATGATTGGATCATTCTTGCTATGGAAGTGATGCCTGATCATTGCCATTTGTTCTTGAATTGTCTTCCCTCTGATTCTCCATCAGATATTATGGCAAGAGTGAAAGGAGTGACTTCCAGACGATTAAGACAGGAATTTAAACACCTGTCTCATCTGCCAAGTCTTTGGACACGCTCTTTCTTCGTTAGTACAGCAGGGAATGTATCAAGTGAAACAATCAAACGCTATGTGGAATCTCAAAAGAAAAGGGGGTGAATCGATGCCAACGATCACACTAAGGCTAGAACTACACAAACCGACTCAAGTCAAACAGGAAATGTACCAACGAATGACAGAATTGAACACAGAATTTGCTAATTGGCTATTGCATCATCCTGAATTAAACAAAGCAACGAGCAAGATATTTAAAGACTTTTCGTCACAAAAGTTTCCTTCTGCTATCGTTAATCAGACTATTCGAGAAGTAAAGTCCCAAAAGAAAAATCAGAAGGCAAAGACGTTTAGAAAACTATGGTGTTGCTTTAATAATCAAAACTTAAAAGTAGAAAAGAAAGGAGATTTCTACACGGTTGCTTTTCCAACATTAGAGAAAATAATAGGTGTACCCGTTGTAGCACGTCCATATCAACAAGCATGGCTTAATCGAATCATTAACGGAACGGCAAAACAAGGAGCGGCTAAACTGTATAAGAAAAAGAAAAAATGGTACTTAGCCATTCCAATCACTTTTGAAGTAGAACAACGGAAAGAAAGTGAACCTCTCTCCAATAAATTGGAGAGCTTCTCGCTTCATCGAGCCGACTATTGTCGCACTCTCCACGAAGGCTAGTTCCTAGCCTAGCGTGTCTTACGACACGTTTTGTAGTTGTTGTACTGCCCGTTTGAGAATGTTTTTGGCGGCATTTACATCACGGTCACATTCAAATCCACAAGAAGGGCAACGATGTGTCCGTACAGCCAATGTTTTCTTTACGATTTCATCACAGCTTGAGCATTGTTGACTTGTGTTTCGTGGATCAACCAGAACAACACGCTTACCAGCACTTTCAGCCTTGTAAGTGGTGAACTGCACAAGTTGATTCCACCCTGCGTCTGCAATACTCTTT
>NZ_FNDE01000052.1 GCF_900099925.1 Aneurinibacillus thermoaerophilus
GCACACAGCTTGTATGCTCTGGCTGTGCATTGGAAAACGACGCTTCAAGCGTTTTTGTAGTTCGGTTTTACCGATCCACTGCCCGGTTTGCTGGTAGTAGACTTTCGCTTCAGCCAAGCACGTATTCCACACCTCTGCCGAGAAGCGATGTAAGGCAAACAGGGCATCTATGGTAGAGCGGGATGCGGTAAAAGCGACTTTTGCGGTTCGAATCATTCGAATTACCTTCTTTCTCAATACGAACGTACATTCCTAGTATACAACGAATAGAAGGGAAAAAGAAGCACGATTCATCCCCCACCTACGCCGGAGGCGTGGAGGAAGGGGACTTCTCGCGTGTTATGTTAAAAATTATATATATCATGAATCAATTCTTTTTACCAATGGATATTGAAGAACTCATTTCTCCTCGTCACGTCGTTCGTGTAAGCCAATGATGCGATCGATCAACTCGATAATGCCCTCTTCACAAAATATTATCTAGGCGGCGGTCGCCACAGCTACCACCCCAAAACGATGACGAAAATTATCATCTACGCCTACACGCAAAAAATCTACTCGTCCCGTCAAATCGCCAAAGCCGTTCGTGAACAGATTCCATTCATGTGAATCAGCGCACGTCAAACGCCAGATTTCCGTACGATTAACCGTTTTCGCTCCGAACGAATGAAAGGCTTGATTGAAGAAATATTTCAAGCAATCTTGATGATGCTAGAGGATCAATTTATTGTCGGTTACAGCGTCCACCAAGATCGAACCGATACGTGGTGCATGATCGAACATTTGGAGAAAACGAAACAACGACTTGACACGCTTCCAGCCAACATCATCGTCGACTCCGGATACGGAAGCGCTGATTAGCGTCGCCTACAATCTCTTGAAAAAAGTAGCCCTCTGTAAGCTGCAGAATGCAAAAGCAGACTAATCCATACGAACATCACAACTCAATTTCCAATAAATAGGATATGCAGACAAAAAAGAGGTGAGCCTCAATCATCATTTATGACTTTTAAGACAGCCCCTCCTCTCAAAAAAAGAGAGGACCCGAGCTTGAGTAGACTATGCCATTTTCGCCTACAATCTTCATCGTCTCTCACAGATCGCTAATGAGATCGAACGAAAAAGACAAGTTAACCCATCAAAAAGCATCAAGAACCTCCACATCTCTCCATAAATATCCTCAAAATGAGTAACTAATCACTTTTAAAGAAATTCCTAATGTTTCGAAGACTGACTTTTTCAGGGGGAACTAATTAAAGCTGCATATCTTGCTCCTAGTGGTAACAATTTACCTTTTCGTGAATTTATACTTGTAACCAATCCCGGAAAATTGAAGGAGAAAGGTATCACCTAACTACACCTGTTGTTCTTTCATGTTAGATTTTGAGAGGATTTACCTGTACTTTCATAAAGTAAATAACGAGATCCTGAAATTTTGTCTAGTTTGTGAAATAGATCACAAAGTGTGATGCTTATCACATCTGAACAAATGATTTCTTAAGTATAATGGAAACAGACACAAAGATTACACAAAAGAAATTAAATCCAAAAGAATTAAAATAGTAAGGAGGCAATATCCGTGTTTTGTTATCAATGTGAGCAAACAGCGATTGGCGGTTGTAAAGTAGTCGGCGTATGTGGGAAAAATGAAGATCTAGCAAGCATACAAGATACGATTATATTTGCCCTCAAAGGAATTGCTGCTTATGCAACACATGCAAGGGAATTGGGTTATACAGATCCCGAAGTTGATGCTATTACCCATGAAGCTCTGTACTTTACCTTAACAAATGTGAATTTTAATTTGCAAGAACATATTGATATGGCCATGAAAGTTGGTTCGGCAGCGATCAAAGTGATGGAATTGTTGGATCGTGCACATACAGAACGATTTGGTATACCTCAACCGATTACTGTAACGCAAAATAAAATCGAAGGAAAATGTATTGTCGTAACCGGTCATAATTTACTTGCCTTAGAAGAATTGCTGAAACAAACGGAAGGCAAAGGAATCAATATTTATACTCACTCGGAGATGTTGCCTGCCCACGGGTATCCTGAATTGAAAAAATATCCTCATTTAAAGGGAAACATCGGAAAGGCATGGTATGATCAACGAAAATTGTTTGAAGAATTCCCTGGTGCCATATTGGCAACAACCAATTGCGTTATGCCGATTAAAGGAACCTACTCTGACCGATTCTTCTCCTATGAAGTAGCAGGGCTGGAAGGCGTTACGAAAATTGAAAATAACGATTTCACTCCTATCATCGAAAAAGCTTTGCATTTGCCATCGGCAAATATCGACTCGGATCAGAAACTGGTCACCGGCTATCACCACGAAACGGTGATCGGTTTGGCACCGGAAATTATTTCGGCAGTAAAAGAAGGCAAGATTCAGAGATTTTTTGTGATCGCCGGTTGTGATGCTCCCGGACGGGGTGGTAATTATTATCGGGAATTAGCTACGTTGCTTCCTAATGATTCTGTCATTTTAACTACTTCCTGCGGGAAATTTCGTTTTAACGATATTGATTTTGGAACAGTAGGAAATACAGGTATCCCAAGATATATTGATCTGGGGCAATGCAATAACTCCATTTCCACTGTAAAAATTGCGCGCGCGTTGGCTGACGCTTTCCAATGTGAAATCAACGAGTTGCCAGTCAGTATTGTATTGTCTTGGTTTGAGCAGAAAGCAATTGCCATATTACTTGGATTATTTAGCTTAGGAATAACAGATATACGAATTGGTCCGAAGGCTCCGGAATTTTTAACACCAGGTGTATTAAACTTCTTGCAAAAAACATTTAATCTAAAGTTAATTGGGGACCCTCAAGAAGATTTGGCTGAAATGCTAGAATGAATTGAACGTAATGACTGTGCACCATATCCGACGATTAAGAGATCGGTCTTTCTACAATACCATGGTGCACTCTTTTCTTTCTGTTAACTCGGAATAGTTGAAACTTATTTGTAAATGGTCATATGAACCCAGTTATCAAGACGAAGTTATGCTATGCCGCTACATCTCAATTATTTTTCCTACGAGCAACACTTCACAAACGCCGTATGCGAAACCACACACGACGTTTGTTGGTGAACTTTTAGTTGCAAATCCCTATCTAAGCACAACCTATACAAAAAGTTAAGTGATTGGCTTACTAAAGAGTTTTATTGGTTACCATCTTTAATGTTAGGTTACCGACTTTAATGTCAAACAACATCAAAACCATAAGTTCAAATAACCCTAATTGCCTTCTATTCCACCGTCAAACTCTTGGCCAGGTTCCGAGGGCGGTCGACATCATGACCACGTACCGTGCCGGCGTAGTATGCGAGAAGTTGCAGCGGAATCGCCGCCAGAATCGGCAACAACAACGAATGCGTGGACGGAATGTACATCACCTCATCTACCTCATCTGCGAGCACATCGTCACCTACTGTTGTAATCCCGACCACAAACGCGTCCCGTGCCTTTACTTCCTTAATATTGCTCACCGTCTTATCAAACACACGCGCCTGTGTCGCTAACGCGATCACAGGCACGCCCGGCGTAATCAGCGCCATCGTTCCATGCTTCATCTCGCCCGCCGCGTATGCGTCCGCGTGAATGTAAGCCACTTCCTGCAATTTCAACGCTCCTTCCAGTGCCAACACATAATCCAATCCGCGTCCGATTAAAAATAGATGCTCCTGATCATACGTCAGCTGGGCAAACTGATCAATCGCATCATGCGTCATAATGAGCGTCGAATCAACGTCACCCGGCAAGCGTTCCAGCGCCTGAAGCAGTTCCGAAACCTCTTCTTTTCTAGCGCTTCCCATCCTTTGCGCCATCCAAATCGCCAAAAGAATAAGCGCCGTGATTTGTGATGTATATGCTTTCGTAGATGCGACCGCAAACTCCGGCCCCGCTTTCGTCAGCAACGTACAATCTGCCTTCCGAGAGAGCGTACTACCAGCAGTATTTGTAATCGCCAGCGTCGAGCAACCATGCTTCTTCGCTTCGCGCAATGCTGATAACGTGTCCGCAGTCTCACCTGACTGACTCAACAAAATCACCAGATTCCGCTCGTCAAGCGTCCCGTGCTCATGGATAAATTCGGATGAATAAGACACTTCCACCGGCAAATCAAGCAACTGCTCCAGCGCTTTTTTGCCGATAACTCCCGCATGATTGGATGTCCCGCTCGCTACAATATCAACTTTACGCAAATTTTTCAGCTTTTCCACTGTCCATATTTGTGCAAGCTCCGGGAGATCCACCCCTTCCGGCGTCAACCGTCCCGTCAGCATATCCTCCAATGCTTTCGGCTGATCGAAAATCTCCTTCATCATATAATGTTTGTAATCGTGCAACAGCACATCATAAACCGTTTCGTCCGCCAGCGAATAGTGCGGCGTCACTTCTGTTCCGTCCAGCCGCTTTACCGTCGCTTTGCCCGGTGTCAAAATCGCAATTTCTCCGTTTTTAATTGGATAAATCTCCCTTGTGTACGGCAATAGGGCGGGAATATCCGAAGCCAAAAACGCTTCCTTCCTGCCCACTCCGAGCACGAGCGGATTATCCTGAGAGACAGCGATAATGGTATCCGGCTGCGCTTCGGACATAATGGCAAGCGCAAACGAACCCTTCAGCATAGGTAACACTTTCCGTACCGTCTCCTCTAGGTCACCTGTATCGTATTCTTCCAGCAAATGTGGAATTACTTCTGTGTCCGTTTCTGTTTTAAATGTATGCCCCTGTGCCATAAGAGAGCGCCTTACTTGCGGATAGTTCTCGATAATACCGTTATGTACGACCACGAAACGGCGATCGCAGCCGGTCAAAGGATGGGAGTTCGCTTCCGAAGGTTTGCCATGCGTCGCCCAGCGCGTATGGCCGATGCCAATCGTACCGTGCATAACGGGCTCACGCAGCAAATGCGCGCGCAAATCTTTAACCCGGCCCACCGTTTTCCGAATCTCGACATGCTGCTGGTTGGAAATCGCAATACCTGCTGAATCATATCCTCGATAATCGAGCGTATCCAAGCAATCCAGCAAAATCGGCACAGCACTCCGGTTTCCCAAAAAACCCACAATGCCACTCATACGTTTCCATCCTTTCCTTTGTGCCTCGTCTTTCCATTATACCGGATTCAAAACACTGAATCTAGCGAATGAAACTACTTATGTCAAGAATTCTCACATAAAAACTAAGGATGTGTGAACGAAAAAAGCGCCCGAAGTGAAAAGAACAGGCGCATTTTTTGGAGTCAAAGCCTATATATTCACATTCTTTTTTCGTAAATAGAAAAATAGGGCGGGAACCGCTCCAAGCAATAAACATACGATCAAAAACACCATTCCGCTCATGACGATAACATTGTAATCCATACAGCAGCGACCTCCTTTGATTTATGACTTAAGCAGCTACCGTATATGGCCATATACATTAGAATTGATACATACGTATTCTTTTACGGTTCGAAGGAAAAGCCAAGGGGATAACCCACAATACAAATGTCAATATATCAACCAAAATATATAGCTTTCTCAAAAGAAGTATGCATCTATATTGTAAAAACTACATATTAAAGATGAGTTACAAAATTATGATCAAACTATGATCTTGCCACCTTTTTAACGACAAAAAATGACTTTTTCAGCAAAAAGCTCCGATAAAGCTGAAGCTTACATTTTTATTCATGGCGCGGATATTTGCTTTGCGACTCACCGCCTGGCTGCCGTTTATCGAGACGTACCGCCTGAGTATCGGTATAGCTAGCAAATTCGCTATCCTGTTTTCCAGGCGTCGCTTGATTGCTTTGTTGTCGCTTATGATCCAACGTTATATTGTATTTCACTCTTTTGGACATAATAGCCACCTCCTTCTATAGCTTGTCCTTTCCTCCTGCCATTATTCTCATTGTATAATTGTATAATTTTCCATCTTTTATGAATTTTTTATTGACTTAACATAAAATGTTTGTATAATCTGAGCATAGATAAGCGTAGAGCACTTAAAATCCGGAGGAATTTTTATGTATTCAGATAAAAGACTTTTCTCTTCACTGTTTTTGATGCAACTGCTTTCTTCATTTCTTGTACTTGCCGGTCATTACACTGCGGATGTCGACGATTACATTGAGTGGACATTCTGGGAGACAACTTTGAACCAGATTAGCCGTTACGGGACAGTGATTTTAGCAATTATTACTGGTTTTTTTACTGCACACAGTCTGGATGGAAAAAAATTTTCAGGCACACGCTTTTTTAAAGGAAAGCTAAAATACATCTATTTTCCTTTTCTGTTTGCCAGTGTGCTGTACTTTATTATTATGAAAAAGGGCATACCGACAAACGAAAAAGACTGGCAGGATGTTTTGACCGGTCAAACCGCAGGGCACCTGTACTTTATTTTTATGCTTTGCCAGTATTATGTATTCGCTTATCTTTTCCGCCGCTTAATTATGAAGAAAAACATTCTGTTGGTTATCACCCTTTTCTTTGTCATACAATATATGTATATTCATATAATTGCACATGGCTGGTTTGGTCTAGGTATACGTCATTTTTTACCGACTTGGATTTTTACATTGTATTTAGGACACTTACTGTACTGGTATCGTAAACCGATGTTTATGTTTATGGAAAAGCATAAAATTGTTCTTATTGGATTATTGGTTCTATCCGGATTTACTATGTACTTTTTCGTTATGTCATCTAAACTATATACAGCTAACCATCTAATATTTGTCTTAGCAACATTTGCGCTGCTCGTCTCCAGCGCGGCGATATTGCATTATATTGTGGATGCGTTGCACCTGCGCTTTCAGAAAGGTTTAACATTCTATATCTATTTACTACATCCAGCATTTATTATATACGCTAACAAGTTTATGGAAACGAACTTTACCATTGAATGGATTTTTCATCACAAAGCTATATCCGCGCTGTATATGCTGAGCATCTATGCAGTTACATTCGCTGTGTCGGCGATTTGTGCCCAATTGGTAAACCGCGGTTTCAGCTGGCTGACAAGCCAAAAACAAAAAAAAGCCACAAATGCAATTGGTGCGAGGAAACTTGATGGATAGACGATGCGCCACAAAACAAATCCTCCTGGAAAATTGCAGGAGGATTTGTTTTGTCGTACATTCTACACCCAAAGCAGGGCATTCGCCGTTTTTAATGAAATCTAATTTGCATCCCGTCTTCTATCCCATCGTCTATTTCGTAATGGTTTTCTGTTAAATATTCCTGAAACATTGTGTGCAACTGCCGTTCAATGAGACGATTGTTCTCCACCATTAATGCCTGCACAGCTTCTTTCATTTCTTCGATCGTAAAAGCGGCGGAAAGCCGTTCCGCGATTTGCTTGTTCGTAAGTCCAATGGCCACGGCTATCACCTCCGTTTTTACTGTACCCGAATCACATAAGAACCATCCGTGTTTTTATTAATACGTAGTATTTTAATACTTTAAACAACAGAAAATAAAAAGTTCTCCCCCTTGAGAGAACTTTTTATCATATAAGCAAAAAATAATGAATAGAACTAAAAATTCAGATAATACCATTGGAGTCCATTTTTTCAAAAAGCCAAAAGACAACGTGCGTGTTTATCCGCTATTTATTTTGCGCCAGTGAATATTTTCCTTCCTTAAATTCGCGAACCCAGCGATAAATGATGCGGGAGTTTAAGCGATGTCTACGCGCGACTATACTTAAACTTTCTACCTCTAAAGCCTCTTTCACTACTTGATGTTTGAATTGGATAGAATATTGTCGTTTCATCTTTCGTCTCCTTTTTGTGTTTTTTTGAAAAGAAAATAAAAAAGGGCTCTTTCGTGCGCGAAACAGCCGTGGTTATATGCCTATTCATTTATTTATAACCCCAGCTTTTCGGCAACCCGGCTGCCATGGTTTATGCCAGCATAAACGGTAGGCCCGTGGCTTTGCGTCCCCACTTTTCAGTGGGTTTGCCATTATCGAAGCATGCATTTATATAACTTTACAGTCATTTATTACTATAACAAATTTATCAGTATTTGTCGATTATCATAGCTATAATGTTAAAAAAAATTAATATTATAGGCCTTATAGTCCAAAGTATGCATAAAAAAGATAGAATTGCAAGGAGAGGAAATGAATATTTTCTCTCATATTTTTTTTCATCCACACATATGACATAATTGCTCTTTGCAAAACATGTTTTGGTGTAGGGCCAAATATAAGGTAAAATATATAGAAAGTGGAGGAAAATAAGGTTGAAACAAACATTGGAATATATGAAGAGCCTAATATATGAATGCAACATATTTAGTACATAGAAAGGGAGAAGAGAAGATGACAGCGCAAACAAACAAGATAAAGCTAAAAACCACCGCACTTATTCTCGCAGCTGGTATCATGGCTGCTTCCGCGCCTCCGGCCTACGCGCTGGACGCATCTGGTATATTTACCGACGTGCCGCGCGACCATTGGGCCTGGAAAAATGGAACCCTTCCCTGGGCGGCACAGGCCGGAATACTGAATGAAAAGCAGACCGAAACCTTTAATCCCGGCGAAGTGATTACAGAAGCTGAGTTTCTTACGATGATGATGCGCCTATTCCCTGACACGCGGGACAAGCTGGGAACAGGAACAACAGAGGAAGTATACGCGCTCGCGCGTGAATATAATCTTCCGGCAGCAGGCATAAACGATCCGGCCAAACGCGCTGACGCGCTGACACGTATCCAAGTTGCGCGCCTTTTCTCCGCTGCCGGCGGCCACCATTACGATGACGAAGGCGCTATCGCTTACATGTATGAGCACGGCATTACGAAAGGCATGGATGGTGAATCAACCATCGCAGGATACGGAAGTTCCCAAAAAGTCAGCCGAGTGGAAGCGGTTCAATTTCTAAAAATGGCCCACGACACTGGCATCGCATCCACCATGCAAAAAATGCCGGAACAACCGTCTTACAATCCTGCTGTCACCCGTTTCATTAGCAGCAGCCCTGAAACAGTAGTCGCAAACTTGCACAAAGCACAAAATGCTATCCTTCCCAAGCGGGGCCAAATTCGAGATTACAATGCGATCAATTTCTGGGCAAAACGTTTATATGAAACGTTTCAAAAAATAGAAGTGACGCATGACGGGACATTGCGCATCTACCTGCCTTCCCTTTCGGAACATCAAACGCTTATTTATCATGTTGCTTCAGACAAATGGTACAGCGGAGAAATTGCCGGAAATGCCCGGTCAAACGTACCTGCTTATCTGGAATTTCCAGCAAGCGCCGATTGGAGCGTTATGCTTATGGCCAAAGATCAAGGTACGATTGTCGGGGATATGTACTATGACACAGCTTCACAAACAATTGAAATCAACAACATTGTGATCCAAAAACACGTAAAAAAATAAGAGGGCCCATCGCCCTCTTTCTTTTTATTCTTCTTGTGACGGTGATAAAAGGTAGGCAAGTAGCTTTTCTTTCACATAGCCAAGTTTTTGTGAATTCCCATCATGGAAAAAGGCATCGATCGCTCCTTCCCCATCGTATACAAACACGCTTGGGTGTTCCGCACCCACAAGGCGACCTAGGTCAAGATACTCGTTTAATGCTCGCACGTATTTCGGATCCTCAAGCAGCTTCCAGTTCCACTCCAGCATCGTACCGGCTCCTGTTTGCCGAGCAATCGTATTTGTCTCTCCTAGCATATCCATGCCTGTGAAATTGTCTTTGCTGAAGTAATGGTTCGGCTGCATCCAGGCGAAGTCAAATCCGAGCGTTCTCCATTGTTCGGCACCTGCTGCCTGGAAATATGGCGCCCAATAAAATTTATATCCCTTCTTGCGCACGATTGTGCCGATTTCTTTCACAAACTCACGGTCTGAATCAGGAACGATTTCATTCGTCCAATAAAAGCCCACAAGCCGCAGCGCTTGTGGATTTTTTGCGTTCCACTGAGCAATGATCCGATCCATATACCCTTCCACCAGCGCGGTGCGCTGCACCGGATGCACCGTTCCTATCGGGTTCGGCAAACCGATGATAACATTTGTACGGTATGTAGAATCTTCCATATAAGCACGCGCTTTCAACGTTGCCTTCTCCAGCAAATCTACCTCTTTGCCAGGCGCGAAAATTTCTTCTACATACTTAGTAAGCGTCTCAGATGGATTCCCTTTCGTCGTATCGAACGTTTCAAAGCTATAGCCACGCTGTTCCTTGCCGACTGGACGAATAATAAACGTGTCAAAGAGCCAGTGCGGTTTTCCGTGCCATTCGACCACCATGCGCTTAAATAAATCACCGACTTTTGTATGTTTGGCTTCGGTCATAAAAATCGTGTTGCCAACATATCCGTTCGCCTCCGTTTTGCGGGCAGGATATGAGGCTTTGGCAGGCTGAACCTGCCCATCCTTGGCATGCAACCACACAAAACGGCCGTTTTGTTCAATTTTGTACCAGCGACCCGCGTTCGCATACGCAATTGTTTCATAAGGCACGTTGTCCAATGTGCCTATCGGCTTCCAGAATGTATCTGGATACGGGTACAATTGTACGGGAGAGGTGACGTTGATCTTGCGTACACCGATGACTTCGGTCACATAATCTGCCGATGCATATAGCCAGCCTGGCCCCGCATCCGTGCGGATTTGGTACCAGCCTCCGTTTTGCTTAAGCACCTGAATCCGCTGTGGATGAATATACATAAGCCGCTTGGAACGGGCATCCGGCTGCTGATAAACGGATAGCGGATGATGAAGGAACATATATTTGCGGTTAGGGGTCTGATCCTCTCCTGTTTTTACCGGAAGAACTCGGACATACAGCTTGTCGGATTGCTTTACCCATACATCTCGTTTCTCATAGTGAATTTTGAACCATTGCCCCTGTTGTTCAAGAACCGGCTCCGGCATTTCATGCTGCGGGATTTGTCCAGCTGCCTGCACATCCTGCGGCGCGTTATAATACGGAGTCGGTTCCAGAAAGTACAGTTCACCGGACGGCCCGGATGCGTCAGCAGCCTGAATTTGCGTCGCGAAAGCGAGCCAAGCGAGCAACATACAGGTCACTCCTGCCAGAATTGTACTTCGTATTCGGACAACCATTTTTCTTTTTCTCCCCTTGTCTGTATAATCTTTTGCCCTTTTTATCATACCTCTGCTTCTCCATTTTATCCACACTTTTCCACAATATTTCTTCTTGTACTTGTATCCGCTTCATATGTAAAGAAATGATTTTTCCCGCACCGCGCCGGTAAAAACAGCGCTCGCAAAACATCTGGGGATTCAGAAGCCTACGAGCGCTTTTCCGCTTTTGTTGTCAGAGGACGGATCTATAAAGACAAGACGGATATTGCCCGATTGGTCCTTCTATTATTCATGCTAGCAAAGTAGACCCGCATAATTTAACACTTAACGCTCGAAATACCGCCTTTGAAATTGAATAACATATATTCCTATTAACGCAACTTTCTCAAAAGGTTATTTGAGTACAAAAATAATACAATATTATAGATAGATTACTTATTGTTTCGTATATGCATATATATAGCAACACAAAAGGGGGCCCCATCACTTTTAGGACACCCTCATTTTTTCTTTGAAAACTGTTCTTGACCATCTCAAGCTGTCGAGTATGTTCTTATCATAACAGACAAGAATTCTTCATATGCTTCCTTAATTTTAAAGAGAGAATTCTAGTTCATGTTCATGATGATAGTATCAGCCTTACCCATTGGTGGGAGACTAAGAGTCATGACAGGACCATAATAAGCGATCACTTCATTTCCCGTTTTCAATTGATCAGGAGATAGTACTTTTCCGTCTTTAGATACCACATTCGTTTCAGAAGTGATATTCAATACAACATCATTTGCAATGTTTTGATCTGACTCTCCGTCTATATGTACCTGAATGCTATCTTTACTTGGCCGTACTTCCTTAATTGTACCAGAAACCTTTCCTGTCTGATTTAATACAACAATACGCTTGGCATGCCCTTGAGGTGGAAGACTCTTGGTTAATCTTGAGTCATAAAATGCCCGGACTTTCGCATTTGCTTTTATATCCTCTGGTTTCAATATCTTCGAAGTTAAACCGTCAATAATTTCGGTTTTTTCATCGACATGTAATGCAATCGAGTTATACCCATTTTTCGTATTTGCTTTTCCCATAACATAAAGCAAGGTATTACCATGGTTACCATCGTTTACTTCTGTTACAATTCCGGCTGTTTCTTGTATATGATTTGCTATTTCTCCGGATTCTGAAATGGTAATGTTGCCTGTTTCATCTATCACTACATTTAGTTTTAAAACTTCTTCTACAAAACGTAACGGTACGTATGTTTTTCCATTTTTTAATTCAGGTGCTTTTCCAAGCTTTATCAGCATCTTTGCAAAGTTGTATTGATCTTCTCCAATTTTTAAGAAGAACCAACCATGTGCTTTAGATAATTCAATTTTTTGACTTTCATTATTCCACGTCACTTTATATCCCAATGCTTCCGCGACAGGACGCAACGGTATCATAAGTTCGTCCCCAGAAGTATAAATAGAGCGATCCTGTAATGGTTGACCATTTACAATCATCATGTATTTTAGTCCATTTCCAGAATAATCTTGAGCGATGTTCATATTCGATATTGCATGTGGATTTTCCGCTTGTGCAAATGCAGCCCCTGCTCCTCCTAACAATAAACAACCGGTCAGGCATAGTCCGAGTGTTCGTTTCATTATCTTATCCTCCTGTTTTCTCTATAGATGTAGATTGTTTCAATTATATAAACGGTAGCCTCCCCATTTAAGTATGCAATTTCATATCGTAATAACACTTTTATCCTATCAGCCAAGAAGACCCCCTCTTGTAAACGTAGGAAAAGTGGGGGATGAATCGGCTTCGAACAAGGACAG
This sequence comes from Aneurinibacillus thermoaerophilus, assembly GCF_900099925.1. GTDB lineage: Bacteria > Bacillota > Bacilli > Aneurinibacillales > Aneurinibacillaceae > Aneurinibacillus > Aneurinibacillus thermoaerophilus. Next base: position 12,901 of record NZ_FNDE01000052.1, read on the forward strand.
GATTCTCGTCCGACATTTGCTATACTTACCTTATACAGATGGCTCATTGAAAATTGAAATGTGGTGCAACCTGACATAACCATTGTATGCAATCCGGAAAAGCTGGACGAGAGAGGATGCAAAGAAACACCCGATTTGATTGTTGAGATTCTTTCACAAGCTACAGCTAAATATGACAAATGGCTGAAGTACAAGTTATATGAGCATGCAGGCGTACGGGAATACTGGATTGTTGCCCCCGCGAATGAAACACTTGATGTATTCATACTGAACGATAACGGAAAATACGAACTGGCTGGCTCATTCGGAAAAGAGGATGAAGTCAAAGTCGGCATTTTTGAGGAATTCACCATCCATCTGGACGTTATCTTCCGCGATTGAGATACCTCTAATTTTTGGGATATAAAAAGAGGGGGGACTTCAAGGAGTCCACCCCTTTTTATTGTTGAAACACTACAACAAGCTTCGCAAACGTTGTTTTTGCTCCTTAGAAATCTCTCCATTTTCTAGAGCAAACACCATCATTTCACAAAGCACATCTATCGGCACCTCTGGGCTGCGTGGAGAAATCCCCCCATTTCTGCTTCGATACGCCCACTTAACCGAGCGATCCTCTTCATTCCAGGTCGCTTTTCCAATCCGCAACTCTCCGTTTTGATATGGCTTACGAAATTCTGGAATCATCCTTACCACCCTTTCACATTTCTCTAATAATAGAAACGTTTGAGAAAGGTATTTTGAGCCACTTTTTAAAAATTATTTTTCTCTCTTATTATTTATCATGTTAAAATAAGGAAAAAACAAAAATAAAGCTGTTCTCATTTAGGAACAGCCTGTTTACATTCTGACGATTATAGGACATAGCAAAGCAAAAGAAGCTCACGCTTTTGCTACTATTAGATATTAACACTGAATTCTACTAAAGTCTTTTCTCCCCTGCTATTTCAATGTAACTACAATTTTCCTTCTTTCGTGTTCCTTACAGATGCATTTACACGACTCTTTTCAATTTTAATGAACAACGCAAAAAATAAGAAAAATAAAGTTCAGTAAATCTTATTTTATCTAAACGGAAATCAGTTTTAGTTAGTTGCAGAAAATAAAATAAGTACGTGGTCAGACAAAAACCCCGACCTTGTGATATTATCCCCTTGTGGTTGACAGTGTAAAAAAGCCCTGTTAAACACGATGTTAATCTTAGCATTCTTCCTTATTCAACTGATCGGGCAGCATCAGTTTAAAAAACGGATCGGTCATTCACCCTTTTAAGTCCAAATGAATAACGTGTTTCTGACGAGATTTACTAATTGGGGGAATCGGCGTGGGATACTATGTTAGAGTAGAACCAGACGTAAAAATTTATGTAGAAGATGTTAACCCAAGAGGTGGGAAGCCAATCTTATTTATACATGGTTGGCCAGCAAATCATAAACTGTTTGAATATCAGTTTAATATATTTCCCGCAATGGGATATCGGTGTATCGGAGTGGACATCAGAGGGTTCGGTAAATCAGATAAACCTTGGGGAGACTACTCGTATGATCGATTGGCAGACGATGTGCGAACTGTGGTAGACATACTTAAATTACAAAATTTCACACTCGCGGGACACTCCGTGGGAGGAGCGATCGCCGTTCGATATATGGCTCGTCATAAAGGGTAGGGGGTATCCAAACTTGCTTTATTCGGCGCGGCAGCTCCTAGCCTAACTCAACGTCCTGATTTTCCATATGGATTACCCAAGCAAGATGTAAATAAACTCATTCAGGAAACGTATAATGATCGACCAAAAATGTTAGAAGAATTTGGAAGTATGTTTTTCTTCCAGCATATAACCAGGCCTTTCTCAAATTGGTTCTTCCAATTGGGACTACAGGCAGCAGGTTGGTCTACGGCAGCAGTTCTCGCCTCTCTTAGAGACGAAAGCTTGTTTTTTGATCTAGGAAAAATAAACGTTCCTACTTTAATCCTTCATGGTGTGCATGACAAAGTGTGCTTATTTCCACTTGCTGTAGCACAGAATAAGGGAATTAAAAACTCTAAGCTTGTGCCGTTTGAAAACAGTGGTCACGGATTGATGTGGGAAGAGCGTGATAAATTTAATAAACAATTGACACAATTTATCGGATAAAAGTTTTGAAAACCTAACCTCTCCCAAAATTCCTCCAATAGACTTGTCCAATCTGGAAAGTTTACCAAAAAGCGCTTTGAAATACCTGCTCCAATAAATACTACTTCCCAAAAGTGTTTGTTGGCAAATGCAAATAAAAAGAACCACTAGCCTAAATCTCTAGGTTATGCTTTGCCCCGTCATCCGAGCTACCGGACAGCGGGGTTTCTTTTATCATTTTCTTGAATTTTGATTGTGAAATTTCAGCTTGTTTAATAAGATGGCTGCAGCGATGATTTGTCAAGCCAGTTATAAGGTTGTTTCTCCCCCTCATAGATAAGCTACAAACCTATTTTACATGAAAACATACATAATGAGAGTCCTTGCGGCATCACCTAGTTGTTCATTTTTATCTTATAACTTGAAAATAAAAGAAAGAAGGTATAGCAGATGAAAAGTTTCCATGTAACAAAAATAATTGTACTAACGATTGTAGCACTATTAGCGGTTTCTTGTACACAGAAGGGAGAACTGCCCGAAAAATCAGTTCGTGATGCAATGAAGAACGATCAGCAAACACTGCAAACATACGCAAATCTAGCGATTGATTAAGGATGCGAAAAATCAAGGGTATAATATAAAAAAAATAAAATATAATCGTGCCACTATTATTTACGAAGATGGTAAACCAATAGGAGCTTATAAGGTTGATTTATATACATTCCAATTGACAGTTTAACAGCCAATACGACGTAGTACTTGTTCTGGACAAGCAGAAAAAGGCTTCCCAACGTTTTGATAACGCTATGAAATTAGCTAAAAAAACACTTTAACAAACTAAAGGTGGTTAAAATGTGGGCAATCAAAGATTTTAAGAGCAAATCCCCAAAAGAAAAAAAGCAGAAAATCCTTGATAATACTGGATTTTCTGCATCCCCTCTTTATTTATTCACTACAGATATGTTTACATGACTCTTTTCAATTTTGATAAATAACTGTAGTTGCCCAAAAACACTTACACAAATTTACAATTGAATAAAAAAGAGACATATCTCTTCACCCTGTGTAAAAATAGAAGTACCACCAACCACTTTTACGCAAAGGAGAAGACTATATGCCTCTTACGTATAGGGTAGCACATCAACAGGAAATCAACAATATTTTACGTACCTGGCGTTTCCCACTTTATTTTTCTAAGCCGGTAATGAACCATATGGTTCATTTTCTCGATGGTGTGATGACCAGAGGTTTTTCTGGAACGTTAACCGATATCCATCGTGAAAGCTGCCATTCACAAGACCGACGGACACTGAGCCATTTTCTTACTCATG
>NZ_FNDE01000053.1 GCF_900099925.1 Aneurinibacillus thermoaerophilus
TTCGGGAAGTGGCTCAGCTTGGTAGAGCACCTGGTTTGGGACCAGGGGGTCGCAGGTTCAAATCCTGTCTTCCCGACCACGTTTCTCTATGAAAAGCGATTGAATTGTTTTTTGCGGGTGTAGTTCAATGGTAGAACATCAGCCTTCCAAGCTGAATACGTGGGTTCGATTCCCATCACCCGCTCCATACATTGAAAGCATAAGACTCTAGAGAAGGGTCTTTTTTTATTTATGATCGTTATTTGTATGTCAAAACGCGCTGTTTTCTTAAACATTTTCCAAGAAAACAGCGCGTTTTCTGTAATGGTATTACTTTATTATTGTACTTGTCTGAGCATAAAAGTCAGAAAAATGGAACTCTAATTATATTATAAAACTAAGTGGGTTAATCATTGGTGGAATCCAAACATAGAAAATAGGAATCATCTATATTTTCCGTCTTTAATATGTATAACCATTCAAAATCTTGTCGAGTTGAGTCATCTTTCTTTTACAGTGTACAATAAGTGCAGACACATGGAAAGGAAGGGCTTACATCTATGAATCCTACGATGAATTCTAATATTTCGATTATTGGCGTTCCTATGGATTTGGGGGCCGATCGCCGCGGTGTAGATATGGGACCGAGTGCCATTCGCTATGCCGGGGTGGTGGAACGCCTTGAAAAAATCGGCTACACGGTGCATGATGAAGGGGATATTGTAGTGCGCCGTCCAAAGCAAAATACAACTGCGGGTACAAACCTGAAATATCTTGATGAAATTGCGCGTGTTAACCGGGAATTGTGCGATGCGGTTTCAGGTGAAATGAAAAAAGGCCATTTTCCGCTTGTTATCGGCGGTGACCACAGCATTGCTATCGGTACGATTGCTGGTGTATTGCAGCACCGTCCGAAAACCGGTGTAATTTGGTATGATGCGCACGGTGATATGAATACAGCGGAAACTTCGCCTTCCGGTAATATTCATGGCATGTCGCTTGCGGTTAGCCTAGGTTACGGACATGAATCTTTGACATCTATCGGCGGAGCGGACGCGAATCTTGATCCGGAAAAAACAGTACTTATTGGTGCGCGCGCGCTTGATCCAGGCGAGAAAGAATTTATCCAGAAGCTTGGTGTTAAAGTATTTACCATGCATGAAATCGACAGGATGGGTATGGCTCGTGTAATGGAAGAAGCGCTAAAAATTGTGACAAACGGCACGGACGGCGTTCACTTGAGCCTAGATTTGGACGGACTGGATCCGCACGATTGCCCAGGTGTCGGAACCCCAGTTATCGGGGGCATCAGCTACCGTGAAAGCCATTTGGCAATGGAAATTCTGGCGGAAGCGAATGTGCTGACTAGCGCCGAATTCGTAGAAGTAAATCCTATTCTTGACCAAATGAACCAAACGGCGCGGGTAGCTGTAGCACTAATGGGTTCCGTATTTGGAGAAAAATTATTATAATATAAGCATAGAGATGTGTAACAAAAAGCGAGAATGCGGCTATCCGCGTTCTCGTCTTTTTTATCGGATAAGAAAGTGACACAAAGCGACCTGGCTTTTTTGAGGAAAAAGAGTGGATGGCAATGCACGTGAGATTTTCTTATTTTTTGAAACCTGTGGCGCAGGAAGACGTATATAGATTACGGGAAACTGATTTTAGGATGTGGAGAAAATTGGACATTACTGAGCAACGGATTATCCAGCGTGCCAAAAATGGAGATCGGGATGCTTTCGCGGAACTGGTCGATTTATATAAAGATAAAATATACCACGTATCCTATCGTATGCTTGGGAATCGACAGGAGGCGGAAGACGTCGCCCAAGAAACGTTTTTGCGTGTATATGCCAATCTTGATAGCTACGATCCTAAATACAAATTTTCAACCTGGATATACCGTATCGCTTCAAACTTAAGCATTGACGTCATCAGAAAACGTAAAAAAAATCTCTCCATTGATGCAGAAATTACAGGAGCAGACGGAGTGGATTGGCACGATCGGCTTGCCGATACCAGCAAAGGGCCGGAAGAAGAGGTGCTGACCGACGAACTACAGGAGGAAGTGCAGGGAGCTATTATGGGCCTTAGTCCTAAATACCGTGTGGTAATGTTGCTACGCTATATAGAAAATTTAAGTCTGCAAGAAATTAGCGAAGTGGTTCAACTCCCTGTCTCCACCATCAAAACAAGAATCCATCGGGGCAGGGAAGCGCTGCGTAAAAAACTTCGGTTCATGTAACAAAAAGGAAGGAGAGATTGTTTATGCATTGTAACGAAATCGTACGTCTCATGCATTGCTACCTCGATGAGGAGACGACGAAAGAAGAAGAAATGCAGCTTCGCGTTCATCTTTCCGAATGCCAGAACTGTAAGAGACACTTTCATGAACTGGAACGTACCATTGCCTTTGTGCAGGGGTTGTCTCATATGAAAGCTCCGGAAGGGTTTACCGAGCGAGTGATGGCTGCGCTACCTAAAGAGAAACGCAAAACCAGCTGGTTTGAGCACATTAAGCGGCATCCGTTGCTTGTGGCTGCGTCGCTGTTTATCATGCTGATGGCGGGAAGCATGATGTCGCTCTGGACGGAAGGGCAGGAGCGGTTTGAATTTTCGGCCCCACAATTCCAAAACATTAAGGTTGATGAAGAAAAGCATATGGTCATTGTTCCGGCTGGCAAAGTGGTAGAAGGGGATATTGTTGTCCGTAATGGCAACATAAAGGTTGACGGAGATGTAAAAGGCAATGTAGTCGCCATAGACGGAGAAGTGTATATGGCATCAACCTCCCATATTACCGGCGAGGTACAGGAAATCCATCAAGCGGTTGAATGGGTTTGGTACAATATAAAAAAGGTTTTCAATTTGTTGATGAAAAGTTAAAATAGAGACGGAAGAAGGGCACGGCAAAACCGTGTCTTTTTTGCATGGGTAAAAGAAACAATATATACTAGGAAAAGAAGAGTGCCGGGAAAGTAGTACCTCCCGCTTGAAGGAGGAAAGTGAATGGCCGATTTTACCGAAAATTTTCTTGGCTACATTATTAATGCCGTTGATATCTTAATCGTCACGTACATTATTTATAAATTGATTTTGCTGCTGCGCGGTACACGTGCTCTCCAACTATTTAAGGGAATTATGGTAATCGTCATTGCTATGGTCGCCAGTTCTTTTTTGCAACTTCGTACGTTGCAATGGCTAATGGATAAGGCTTTATCCTATGGCGTATTTGCGATTCTGGTCATTTTTCAGCCCGAGCTTAGGCGCGCACTTGAGCAAATTGGGCGGGGGCGGCTGTTTGCTCGAAGTTCAGCACCAGATGAGAAGATTGTGCTTGATGTCGTGGAGGCCGTAGTCAAAGCTGTATTTTATATGGCAAAGCGCAGGATTGGAGCTTTGATTGTTATCGAACGCGAAACAGGCTTGTCCGATTATGTCGAAACAGGTATTGGACTTACGGCCAGATGCAGTTCTGAGCTTTTAATTAACATTTTTATTCCGAATACGCCGCTACATGACGGCGCGGTAATTATGCGGAAGGATATGGTCATGGCAGCAGGATGCTATTTACCGCTGTCCGAGAACCCCACCATTTCGAAAGAATTAGGGACGCGACACAGAGCGGCTATCGGGTTGAGCGAAGTGTCGGACGCAATTGCGATCGTTGTCTCCGAAGAAACAGGCCAAGTCTCAATTGCGATAAATGGTGAAATTACACGCAATTATACGGAAGAAATGCTAGCCAAACTCCTTCGGGAAAAACTGATGCCGCAGTCGCGAGCTGCTTCGCCGCTTTGGCAACGGAAGGTGAAAAATGATGGATAGATGGCTAAGTAACAACACTGTTGTGAAAGTCATATCTTTTCTGGTGGCGATTATGCTTTGGGCTGTGGTCAATAACGAACCTGCTTCGTATAGCACAGGTGTGGGACAGGCACAAGCGTCTACACAACTGAATAAAGAGTTAAAGATTCGATATGACGAAAAAAAATTTCTTGTGGACGCTCCGTCTACCGTACATGTGGAGATAAGAGGAAGCAAAGACTTACTGGCCATGTCTTCCTTGCTTTCGCCTGACAATTTCGAAGTCTTTATTGATTTGCGGGGATACGAAAGTGGCCGTTACGAAGTGCCCGTTCAGTATGAGGGGTTGCCTCACGGATTGGATATTACCATCCAGCCGAGTCAAGTATCTGTAAACATTGAAGAGATTAAGAAAATCCAGAAGAATGTTCAGGTGCACCTGATGGGCAAAGCCAGAGGATACACAAAGGCGGGCGAGCCGGTCATCAAGCCGCAAACAGTAACCGTGGCTGTGCCGGAAAGCAGGGTGAAAGATGTAGCGTTTGTCCAGGCGGTTGTCAGTGTTGAAGAAGCGGAAGGCCCGATAGATACCAAAGTGCCCTTGCGTGTACTGGATAGAAAAGGGCAACCGCTTGATGTAGCCAGAGTGTCTCCTTCGTCCGCGGAAGTGTACGTGCCGCTCGTTGCGTTGCCTTCCAAAATGGTACCTTTGCGGGTTCAGACCAAAGGAGTTCCGGCGAACGGCTACAAAATTGATTCTGTGACGGTTACTCCGCCGCAAATTACTATCTATGGTTCACAAAGCGTGCTTGACACGATGTCTTCTTACACGCTTCCTGAAGTAGACGTGAGCGGATGGACCGCAACAAAGAAAATACAGGTAAACGTTCCGTTGCTTGATAAAATTGAAAAGACAGATATTAAAACAGCAGAAGTGACTGTAAATATCTCGAAGGCGGAAGAGGAGGTCATAGGGTCGAAGGAGCCCGATTCTCCGGTTGGACAGCCGGAGCAACCTATCAATGTCCATGAATCCGTAGAACTCCCGATTCGTGTCCAAGGTCTTGCTTCCGATAAGACATTCGAATTTGTAAAGCCTTCATCCGGCCGCATTCGATTGGAACTACAGGGAACAAAAGAGTCGATGGAGAAATTTGACAGAAGCAAATTGACCGCTTCCGTTGACATTAGCGATAATACACCGGGGGAGCACACGATGACGGTGCGCATTGCTAATCTTCCGCCTGATGTCAAAGTAACGAACCCCGGAAGCTTGCAAGTAACGATTTTAATAAAGGAACAGGCTGGAGATCAGCATGTTAACTCATGAGAGGAGAGGTAAAAAGCATGGGTAAATACTTTGGAACTGACGGAGTGAGAGGAGTAGCCAACACGGAACTAACGCCAGAATTAGCGTATAAGCTAGGGCGCTGCGGTGGGTATGTAGTAATTCGTGACAGCAAAAATGTGAAACCAAAAGTGGTTGTCGGACGTGATACGCGCATTTCTGGTCCGATGCTAGAGCGCGCCCTTATCGCCGGTCTGCAATCGATCGGCGCAGAAGTTATTCGGCTTGGTGTTATTTCCACACCAGGTGTGGCATATCTGACCAGAGCGTTGGAAGCGGACGCAGGCATTATGATTTCTGCTTCCCACAATCCGGTAGAGGATAACGGTATTAAGTTTTTTGGCGGTGACGGCTTTAAACTGCTGGACGAAAAAGAAGCGGAGATTGAAAAGCTGCTGGATGCGGAAAAAGATGAGCTACCACGTCCGATTGGCGGAGATATTGGTACGGTGCTGAATTATAAAGAAGGTGCCCAAAAATATCTGCAATACTTGAAAACGACGGTGCAGAACCGTTTTGGCGGGCTGAAAATTGTCGTGGATTGCGCGAATGGAGCTGCCTCCGCCCTAGCTGCGCAGTTGTTTGCGGATATGGAAGCAGATGTAGTCACGCTCGCATGCAATCCTGACGGGCTTAACATTAATGACAACTGCGGCTCGACGCATCCGGAAGCGCTGCAAAAAGCGGTGGTTGAGCACGGTGCGGCACTCGGCCTTGCGTTTGATGGGGATGCGGATCGCTTGATTGCCGTAGATGAAAAGGGCAGTATTGTAGACGGTGACTTTATTATGGCAATCTGCGGTATTGCGTGGAAGCGCCGTGGCAAGCTCAAGAATAATACGGTTGTCTCCACCGTTATGAGCAATATTGGTTTCTACAAAGCGCTGGAGGCGGCTGGCATCCAAACGCGTCAGACAGCGGTAGGTGACCGCTACGTCATGGAGGAGATGCTGAAAGGCGGTTACAATATTGGCGGAGAGCAATCCGGTCATATTATCTTTCTAGATTACAATACGACCGGAGATGGACTTTTGACCGCACTACAGCTGCTTGACGTGGTAGTGGAAGCGCAAAAACCGTTGTCTGAACTTGCGGCAGAAACAATGACACAATATCCGCAAATTCTTGTAAATGTCCGCGTAGCCGATAAGACGAAGCTAAACGGCAACGCTGTCATCAAAGCTGTGATTGAGGAGGTGGAAGCGGAGCTTGGCTCTAACGGCCGCGTGCTTGTCCGTCCATCCGGTACAGAACCGATCATACGCGTCATGGCGGAAGGGCCGGATGAAGATGAACTGAAAGAGTACGTTCAGAAAATCGCCGATGTAATTGAGAAAGAACTAGTATAAACTTTTGGAAAAAGGATGCGGTGGTCACCCGCCGCATCTTTTCCTTTTACTTAAATACAAGAATGGTCAGGGGGAAAAATCCCTATTGTGAAAAAATATTTTTTTGTGGTAATGTATCAATAGTATTGTGAGGGGAGGAGTGGAAAGAGCAGGAAACCTTAAAGACGGATTATGAATATAATAATGTCGTAAAAGCGCCAGGACCATTCCGTGAACGGGTGAAAAGGAATGGTTGACGAGGTGGAGGTTTATCGAGTTTTCGGCGGATGCCTCCCGGCAGCGGGCCGCTGCCGTAGGGCTGTTCGACAAAACGTCTGGGAAACCTGACGCACAATAGGACAGCACGGTCCCTTACCCGTCTTCATTTACGTTTTGGTTCAAATTATATGGAATACGGGTATGTGTGTAGGGGGATTTTTAAAATAATACAAAAGACAATGGCAGACGGGGGCACGCCCTGTCTGAAAGCAAGGAATAAGGATAGCGTGTTGCCCCTGTCTTGAAAGGGGAACGTAAATAAGTTATGTGTGGAATTGTAGGATATATCGGAACACAGGATACGAAAGAAATCTTGCTTCAGGGTTTGGAGAAACTCGAATATAGAGGATATGATTCCGCGGGAATTGCCGTAGTAAACGGAGAAGGGGTACGCATCTTTAAGGAAAAGGGACGCATCGCCGCGCTGCGCGATATTGTCGATTATAATACGCATGGAACAGTTGGTATTGGACACACTCGCTGGGCGACGCATGGCGTGCCAAATCGTGTAAATGCGCACCCGCACCAAAGTAGTTCTTCCCGCTTTACGCTTGTGCACAACGGTGTAATTGAGAACTATGAACACCTTAAGCGTGATTTCTTATCCAGTCATTCATTCATCAGCGACACGGACACGGAAGTTATCGTGCAGTTGGTGGAGAAATTCGTGGAGGAAGGTTTGTCCGTTGAGGAAGCTTTCCGCAAAACATTGAAAAACTTGAAAGGTTCGTATGCCATTGCTCTGTTGGATGAAGAGAATCCGGATGTTATTTATGTGGCGAAAAACAAAAGCCCGTTGCTCGTTGGCCTTGGTGACGGCTGCAATGTGGTGGCCAGCGATGCAATGGCAATGCTACAGGTAACAGACACATTCGTTGAATTGATGGACGAAGAAATTGTTGTCGTAATGAAAGATAGCTTAACGATCAAGGATCTGGACGGCAATGTAGTTTCCCGTGAGCCATTCGTGGTGGAAATCGATGTCAGCGATATTGAGAAAGGTACGTATCCGCACTACATGCTGAAAGAAATTGATGAGCAGCCGTTTGTTATTCGCAATATTATCCAGCAATATCAGGATGAAAACGGAAACTTGAAGCTGGATGCATCCATTCGTCAGGCAATGCAGGATGCTGACCGCATTTATATTATAGCCTGCGGCACGAGCTATCATGCAGGATTGGTGGGCAAACAATTCATTGAGAAGCTGGCTGGCATTCCGGTTGAAGTGCATATTGCCAGTGAATTTTCATATAATATGCCACTTTTGAGCCAGAAGCCGTTGTTTATTTTCATTTCCCAAAGCGGTGAGACGGCGGATAGTCGCGCCGTGCTAGTGCAAGTGAAAAAGCTAGGACATAAGGCGCTGACAATTACGAACGTGCCGGGTTCCACGCTGTCACGTGAAGCAGACTATACGTTGCCGCTGTATGCGGGACCGGAAATCGCGGTAGCCTCGACGAAAGCATATACCGCGCAACTGGCTGTACTTGCGATTCTTGCGGTGGATACAGCCATTGCCAAAGGGTTAAGGCCCGATTTCGATTTGCTGAAAGAGCTGGGTATTGTGGCGAATGCGATGGAGACGCTGTGTGATAGTAAGGAAGAGATGAAAAGAGTAGCGGATGAGTTCTTGAGCATACATCGCAACGCATTCTTTATCGGGCGTGGTTTAGACTTCTACGTATGTCTGGAAGGTGCGTTGAAGCTGAAAGAGATTTCTTATATTCAAGCGGAAGGCTTTGCTGCTGGCGAACTGAAGCACGGCCCGATTGCGCTGATTGAGAATGATACACCGGTAATTGCACTATCAACGCAGAAGCGCCTGGATTTGAATATCCGTGGTAACGTGAAAGAAGTTGTGGCACGCGGCGCAAATCCGTGCATCATCAGCATGCAGGGGATGGAAGAGGTGGGCGACCGCTTCGTCATTCCAGCCGTACATGAGCTTTTGACACCGCTTGTGTCGGTGATTCCGCTGCAGTTGATCTCGTACTATGCGGCACTGCACCGCGGCTGCGACGTGGATAAACCACGTAATCTGGCCAAGTCGGTTACGGTGGAATAATAGCTTGAAAAGTATATACGAATTGTTGTAGAGTGAAAAAATAGTTGTTTAAAAATCGCACGTCACAGGAGTATAATGGAAAAAACTCCTGGCGTGCGGTTTTTTATTTTCAAGCTAAATTTGGAATGGGGATTACTATGGAACAATCAACAATTCGCTTTCCCTCTTTCCCTCGTACGGAACCACCCAAAGATTTTGTTTTTAGTGTTGTAAAAGTCTTTAGAAAATATGAAGAGAAAATCATATAAATCTGAGTTGATGTCTTAACTATTGTATTTCATAAAAATCAATCGGAGATTGAACAAGCAGTACAAAAGTTTTTTCTATTTATGCACTCTTATCCTGAACGTGTTTTAAAGCGTATCGGCTGTATATGGTAAGAGATCAGACAAGATGTATATAATATCAAAATTATATTTATAGACCACCAAATAGGTATGATAAGATATTTGAATTTCTAATTATAAACATGATGAATAACATCGATGTAAAAATTCGCAACCTTTGTTTTTGATTTGTTGGCAATATAATAAACAGAATGACAGAAAACAGAATTTCAAATCCATGAGTTATTGCAAACGTATAAAAAAACGGATAGCCTGTTGAAACAAGTAAACCAATAGGCATTGCGGCACAAAACGCTGCAATCCATCCGTTTCCTCTGCTAAACCATACGATATAGGCTGCTATTGGTGATGCTAACGCAATTACACCCCAATGGATAAAGTAATAGGTAGGGAAAAAACCAAATAACCACATTGAATATATATAATACATTAACAACATTCCGACAAAAAATGCAAAAACTTTTATGGCACCAATTCTTGGATTATTGCTCCATACAGCAATAATTGTAGCCAGGAGAACCCATATACCTAATCTGGTGGTTATGTCACTTATAATACCAAGAATATATCCTAATAACCCATTTGAAGGGATTGTATCACTATATTTTGATATAAAACCAAGAAGCACTCCGAAAGAAAAGGATAACAGTACTTGTAAAGTTTTTTGTTGCATTGTTATTGAAGCCGTTTGTTCTCCCCTTATTTTGCTCAAAAGTTCTATTATCGACAAATTCACTGACCTCCTACTCCTCGATAATATAAACAATCCTTATTGAAAATCATAAAGAATTCTTTCGAACGTTTTTTATCTGGAATATATGGTTTGTGTTAATCGAATATAAACATTGATAATTAACAATAGCCTAATTAAAAAATATTTTTCCTTTTCTTGGGAGGATAATCATAGATACTCCTCATTATATCACGCCAATAATTTGAGCAATACTTGCTAAGCAGGAACTTGTTCACTATAATAAAGTTATTTTTACAAGCAAGCACATAAGCCAATAAAGAGTGCTTTTTTTCATATGGATGAGGTTTTGATTTATAAAAAAAGCGAAACATTGCCCATATGAAATAGTACTTTTTTTGTGTGGCCGTCAAGTACGTTTGAACACTTTTTGCTAAATAACTTTGAACACTTAGTTGTTACCAAATATGGTTGGCCGATGTTTAATACGATAACTTTCTCCATGTAAATGAATGACTTCGCCTTTATGGACGAGTCGGTCTAAAATAACGGTGGCGATGGCTGGATCGTAAAGTAGCTCTCCCCAGTCCTTCGGTCCTTTATTGGACGTAACGATCAAAGAGGTTTGCTCTTCTAACGTAAAGGACTCTAGTTTTGTATTAACAGGCAAACCTTTGAGAAAAGCTGTATGAAGAAAAAAAACTTCGGTTCTCCACCAGGTGGCTGCACGTGAAAACGTTGAAAGATGAGGAACATAGGGAAGTCCAACTATCCAGCACCAATAGGGATAACTACTAAGGAACCTAACAAGCTTCTGTAAGGAAGCAATCCCGAAATCCGTCTTGATAATGAAACATTTCAACATGGATGTTCTTGGGACGGCAGGTCTTCCTGTTACATACGTGGTCTCAGGAATATTAGGACAATCTAAAAACGTTAACGCATGTTGTAAAACAGGGTCTTTGATTGCAAACATTGCATGCTCCATAGAAAAATTGGGCATCATGGGAGTATCTACCTCTTTGGTTCATGGGTTTTTGAGTACTTACCATTCTTTCCAAACAGGTAGGTTTTTTATTGCCCATTATTTAGAGATTATACGTTTTGCAACACCCTCAATTTAATAAAATAAGAAATAGGTGAAAATATGGAAGATATTCGAGTACTCATAGCTGATGATGACAAAGAAATTAGAGATTTATTGAAAATATATCTAGAAAGAGAATGGTATGAAGTAGATGTGGCAGCAAATGGAAAGGAGGCCCTTTCTTTATTTGAGACGAATACATACAATTTAATCATCTTAGATCTAATGATGCCGAAAGTTGATGGTATAGAGGTATGCAGAAGACTTAGAAATAAAACGAATGTGCCTATACTTATGCTCACTGCAAAGGATCACGAGGTAGATAAAATTTTAGGTTTAAGTATAGGAGCAGATGATTATATCACTAAGCCTTTTAGCATCAATGAAGTGGTTGCGAGAATCAAGGCTCTTATGAGAAGGTTTTTGGTATTAGGCAGTAATGACAGTTCTCATGAAGAATCTCTTTTAAGATTTAAAGGCTTAACGATTGATCTGAAAAAATGCACCGTTACGGTAGACGGTGAAGAAATATCATTAACGGCTAAGGAATTTGAACTCCTGAAGTTTTTTGCTTCCCATCCTGAACAAGTATTTACAAAAACACAACTGTTTCGCCATGTTTGGAATAGCAATTATATAGAAGATGACAATACAGTCATGGTACACATTAGAAAACTTAGAAAGAAAATAGAAAAAGATCCCTCTAATCCTCAATTTATTCAAACGATTTGGGGTATAGGGTATAAGTTTATGGGTGAAAAAGATGAATCATGACAAATATATTTTCCTTATTATCCTTCAATTCATAGTGATTACCGGGCTTTTCTTGATAGATATTAAGGAAAGTTTGGTAGGCCTGTTAAATGGGGCTTTATTTATTTTCTTATTTTCTGTGACGTTCATTCTTTTAATAAAGATACTTCATTCTCGTAAAAGGTTAAAGCACATCGTTGAGGAGTTAAGACGAGCCATGAACGGGAACTTAAAGACAAGATTACTAGCTAAGGACGATCATCTATTGAATGAAGTCATTTTTTTAATTAATGAATTACTTGAACAATTAGAAAAAAATCAGATTGAAGCAATTAAATTCCATACAGCCAGAAGACGTCTTCTTTCAAGTATATCCCATGATATTCGAACCCCCCTTGCATCTATTATTGGATACATTGATGCCCTTCGAGATAATATAGCGGCTTCAGAGGATGAAAAACGTGAATATCTTGAGATTCTCTCTAAGAAATCCAATAATTTAAAGCAATTGATAGATGAAATTTTTGTCATGGCAAAGCTTGACGCTGATGAGATCCCATTGAAAGTAGAATCCCTGGATCTATCAGAATTTGTCAGAGAAACATTAATTGAGTTTTTGCCTAAATTGAAGAATGATCATGTACAGCTACATTTAAATATCCCTGAAAAAAAATGTTTTGTCATGGCGGATCGTTTGAGTCTTATCCGCATCATTCGGAATTTAATCAAGAACGCATTGGAATATGGGAGAGATGGAAACATCTTAGGGGTAGAGCTTATAGAAAAAACGGACGAATATCATTTGCTTATTTGGGATCAGGGACCTGGTATTCCAAAAAAGGATCTTGAATTCGTGTTTGAAAGAATGTATCGAGGTGATCAAGCCAGAAGTTCTTTTCATGGGGGGAGTGGCCTAGGCCTTTCTATTGCAAAAGCGCTTGTAGAGAAAAACGGTGGAACAATATGGGTAGAGAGTAGTCCGTGGGAAAAAACTACGTTTGGTTTTTCAGTACCAAAACATAAGCACTCGAACGGATTTTAAGAAATAGTTAAGAAACAGATAAGAAGCAATTAAAAAAGCCTTCTTATAATGTAACTAAGTTTACTGAAAGAGGGTGCATCATATTGAGTGTAATCATAAAAACGGCCAATCTAACAAAGAAGTATGACAACCAAGTATCAGTCGATCATGTTAATATGACTGTAAATCAAGGAGAGATTTACGGTTTTCTTGGCCGAAATGGTGCGGGGAAAACGACTACGATCAGAATGTTATTAGGGTTGATTAAACCTACCTCTGGAAAAATTGAAATATTTGGAGAAGATTTGTTTAAAAATCAGAAGGAGATTTTAAGGAGAATCGGGTCAATGGTTGAAGTGCCTGGTTTTTATGGAAATCTTACGGCAAAAGAAAATTTACTCATTAATGCTAAAATTATGGGCGTTCACAAGAGAAATGCTATTGAAGAAGTGCTGGAAATTGTAGGACTTCAAAATGAGACGAAAAAGCTCGTGGATAAATATTCTTTAGGAATGAAGCAAAGATTAGGGATTGCCAGGGCTCTTCTCCATTATCCCGAACTATTAATATTAGATGAACCTACTAATGGATTGGATCCGATTGGCATTAAGGAAATACGGCACCTTATTAAATCATTGGCTGAAGAAAGAAAGATTACCATATTAATTTCGAGCCATATTTTATCAGAAATAGAACAGTTGGCAGATACAATGGGGATCATTCATGAAGGAAAGCTCCTAGAAGAGATAACAGCTGATGAACTAAGGAAAAGAAATTGTAGATACATAGAGTTTCAAGTATCTAACGACAATAAAGCAGTGATGCTCCTAGAGAAGAATTTTCATATTTTTGATTATGAAGTTCATGAAGAAGGAAATATCCGCGTCTATTCGCATCTCGGACAACAGGGAAAAATCAATAAATTATTTGTGCAAAATGATATTGAAGTATACAAGATTACAATGAGCGAAGACAAATTAGAAGACTACTTTACCAAATTAGTTGGGGGTGGTACAATTGATTAATTTATTATATACGGAACTATTAAAGTTAAAACGCTCTAAGATGTTCCTCATTAGCGTTCTCGGAGCAGCGGTAGCCCCCTTTATGGTGGTAGTTGCATCCTATATTTATATGAAGACTGAGGATTCACATCAGATCATTACATTTCCTGAGCTTTTTTCCGAAACGAATTTGTATACGGTTTTATTAATCGGTGTTCCTTTATATGGAGTCGTTTCAGCCTATCTTTTTAACCGTGAATATTTAGAAGATACTTTGAAAAACCTTTTAACCATCCCCGTGTCACGAATAAGCCTTATTATGAGCAAATTAATCATCCTATTCATGTGGATCATGTTCCTAACTTTCGTTGCCTGGGGATTAACTTTATTTTTAGGGGTATTAGGACAGTTTCAAGGTTTAAGTCCCTTATTAATCGTTAAGTCTTTGGGGAATTTTATGACAGGCGGGCTCCTTCTTTTTATATTATCAACTCCAATTGTACTTGTAGCAGTTGTCATGAAGAATTATGTACCAACCATTATTTTTACAATCGTGATCACCTTGATAAACGTTATGAGTGGAAATTCGGAACATAGGGGATTGTTTCCGTGGGCAGCAGCAGGAGATATTGCAAATGATACCCTTCAACCGACTTACCCTGCGGAAGTTTCTTATATTGCTATTTTTGCTACATCTATCATTGGATTGATTGCAACCATCGTCTACTTTAAAAAGGTGGATATTCATTGAAGAATCATAACTACATGAATGTATCCAGGAGAGAAATGATGAATGATAAACGATCTATTAATTGCCTTTATATTAGGAATTGTTGAAGGTTTAGCTGAGTTTTTACCGATTTCTTCTACAGGTCATCTAATATTAGTTGGCCATTTATTGGGTTTTGAAGATGAAAGATCAAAAACGTTCGAAATTGTTATACAGTTAGGGGCAATACTGGCTATCTCCATCTTATATCGCAAGCGTCTCGTTTCTTTATTTAATATTAAGCCCATTTTAAAGAAAGAAAAGAAATTCAATGCAATACACATCATACTAGGTGTTTTCCCTGCGGTAATCGCTGGTTTATTGTTGCATGATGTCATAAAAAACTATTTATTTCGTCCAAACACTGTGGTGATCGGACTCGTAGCAGGGGCTATTCTTATGATTATTGCAGAAAAGAAGAAACTTAAACCTGCCTCCTATTCCTTAGATGACTTAACTTATCGACAGGCATTAACAATTGGCTTATTTCAATGTCTATCAGTATATCCTGGTTTTTCAAGGGCAGGGGCAACGATCTCTGGTGGATTATTGGCAAGAGCTAGTTATAAAACAGCATCAGAATTTTCATTTTTAATTGCTATTCCTATTATGATTGGAGCAACAGGCTTGGACTTACTAAAAAGTTGGAATTACTTAACTGTAGTTGAGCAATTTTCATTACAATAATTACCATGTAAAAAGAGACAAACGGAGTACCCCTTATGCCACATGAAGCTGTTTTTTAACGACATCAATGGGAATATCTTGTTTCGCTGCATCGTAAATAAACTCCACGAGGCTATGTCCTTTCTTCTTTCGAAGGAAGTCAAGCCCGGTAGAGAAATCGCTGTTGGATTCGACCATACTGTACACATAAGCGAGTTGCACCAAGATCCAATACCGTTTCACCGCCCGACGTTGACGAACGCGGTACCCATCGAGCTTCAGCTGGTCTTTCGCT
>NZ_FNDE01000023.1 GCF_900099925.1 Aneurinibacillus thermoaerophilus
CCGGAGTTATCCCGGTCGTACAGGCAGGTTGCCTACGTGTTACTCACCCGTCCGCCGCTAACCTCAGGAATGCAAGCACTCCATCGGTTCGCTCGACTTGCATGTATTAGGCACGCCGCCAGCGTTCGTCCTGAGCCAGGATCAAACTCTCCAAAAAAGATGAAGATTGATACGCAAGCTCGTAAGCTAGCTCATAAAGTAAAGAATGTTTTTCGGGCCCCATAAAAGTGCCTGAAATCAACTTTGAAGCTGACCTTCACTTTCATGGGATATTTAACTCGCACACAAACGAGTTTCACTGTTCAGTTTTCAAGGGACTTCTTTTTCTCTGTCGCATTCTGTTGACGACTTTTACATTTTATCAAATATTAGACTAAATTGCAATATCTTTTTTAAAAATAACCCTGTTTTATCTCAAGGATTTATCACTGTTTTAACAGCGACAATTGAAAATGTATCATATACTAATCACTATTGTCAACACATTTATTATATCTTTATATTTGTATTTTTTATTTTGGAATTATGTTTCCAGTTTTCACTGCGAATTATACCACATCAAAAATAAAGAGTCTCAGGGGAAACAAAGCCCTTTCAGCCCTTTAATTTAAGCATTTGCTTCATAATATCTATTTCCTGTCCCACGAAGCTCTGAATCAACAGGGGAGTGATGGTAGTCTCAACAACAGCTGCCACAAATAGCATAACTACAATAGTGCCAACAGCCAAAGGGAGATCTCTCAGCATATCACTGAACTTTTTCCTCACAGTTGTCCGTTTCTCTCTTACAAACAGACTAACAACCCAGTCATACGTCAATACACCCAACTTAATACCGATGGCTGCTGCGAAAATGATGGCACTCAGTTCAATAATCCCATGCGGCAAAATTCCAGCGAGCAAAATCTTTAGCGGACTTATGCCTCCGCTTGCATATACTTTTAACAAGAAACCGAGCAAAATACCGTTTGTCACTAGCCCCAGGGCGGGATACAGCCCAAAGAAAAAGATGCCAAGCCCCACCATGCTAAACGCGACCATTACATTATTTTTAAAAATAACCCCAAATGTATATAACGGGTTATTGGCTTTTCTAATATCACTTCCAATTCGTTGAATGTTGTCTATCATCTGCTTGGCAAATTGTTTAATTTCTTCCGCATTCGTATATCCGAAGAACACACCTATCAACATCAGCGCAACACCGAGCCATATGTATCGTTTATTCTCACAGACAATGCTTGCCAGTCTTTTTACCATTGCATATCTGCTCCCCTTTCCTGTACTTTCCTCTTCTTGATAATACCGCGATTCTTTCTTCCGTATTCCTTATTTTCAAAAAGGCATATCCTTGACTCACAGGCATACATATGTAATGGACAAGGGTTAAACTAATAAGGAGGTGTGATTTTTGTTTTGGATTGTAAACGCCAGACGTCTTAAACAGTATCTTATCATTCTTACTGCCGCTTTATTCGCCATTGGCATCGCCTGGGCCGAAAGGGATAATATTTCAATCTTCACGTCAGGAAAAAATGGGCCGAACGCTATTTACAAAGTGGACACGCGGGAAAAAAAGCTCGCTCTCACCTTTGATATTAGCTGGGGCGAAGAACGTGTAGGCCCAATTCTTGACATTCTTGAGCAAAAAGGTGTGAAAAAAGCAACGTTCTTCCTTTCCTCGCCCTGGAGCAAAAGCCACCCTGACATCGTAAAACGCATTAAAGACATGGGATTTGAAATCGGTTCTCATGGACATAAATACACTAACTACAGCAGCCTAAACGACGAAGAAATTCAAGCGGAAATCACAAAAGCCCACGAAATTTTAAAGGAATTAACTGGAACTCCACCTAATCTTATCCGTACTCCGAATGGCGATTTCGATAAACGCGTACTTAAAATCGCCGACAAAATGGGGTATACAGTCGTCCAATGGGATACGGATTCGAAAGACTGGCTGAATCCTGGAACAGAGCAAATCATTAAAAATGTCGTGGACAGTGCACATCCCGGTGATATTATTTTGATGCACGCAAGCGATTCATGCAAGCAGACCCATCTGGCCCTTCCGGCCATCATCGAACAATTGCGCTCCAAAGGTTACGAATTTGTCACCGTTTCTGAACTTATCGCTAACGCAAAAATAAATACAAACGAGGTTCAATAAATGAGAAAAAGCCGGGCGGTTACTTCGCCAGGCTTTCGTTTTTTTGCAGAACACGATGCAACTGCATAATTTGCCACGTATTGCATAATAACAACGGCACAATCATCATAATCATTGCTTTCGGATTGTTTTCTTTGAGCGCCGGAAGCCACTCAAGAACCGTAACAACAAACATAAAAAAAACGGTCGGAATCCAAGCAGAAGCATTCGTCGCCTTGACTTTAAAATAAGCAACCACCACCGCATAAACGAGCAGGCTAAACGGCAGCCATACATATCCGAGAATCGGTTCTTCTTTTGCGAACAGATCATGTCGTAAAACGACCAAATCAACAAATACAAACAGAATCAAGAGCACCTGTACTCCCAGCCAAAGACTTTTTCTTCTGAGTACGCTAAGCGCTAAATAATTCAACATTAAATAGGCGAAAAAACCCATCTGGCTAATTATACTAAACATAAGACCCATAATTAATCTTCCAAAAATACCCATACCAAAATTCCCGAATCCGCCGCCAAGCGATTCCATGCCAATAAAAGCACCAGTAATTACCGCTCCCAAGGCTCCCATAAGAAGCGTCGTATAAAACAAAAAAGACCACTTTCGTAATGTCACCAACATACCCCCATGCTTCCTCGTTTCCCTTTCTTGATTGTACCAACAGCCCCAGTAAAAAACCAGTAATTTCGCCCATTCGTCACATCCTCCATTTCCTCCATAATTCACCACGCGCAAGGCCCGGTCAATAAGGATAAACAGCATCATCGTTTGACATGCTAAATCATAGCTATACAAATTGAGAAATGAGGGAAGCAAAGTGATGAACCATTTTACCATTTCCATAAAATATGTGCTTTCTTCCATTCTACTCGCTGCTGTTCTGGTCACGGGTTGTAGCGGAGGTCAACAAAAAGAAAAATCCGCCTCTTCCGACTATAAAGAAACAAAGCAAATGGTTGTCGACATTTTAAAAACAAAAGAGGGGCAAAAAGCAATTCATGAAGCCATGAACGAACGCTCATCTACACAAAGCGTCCAGAGAGCAGGGCAAGGGGGCGGCGAAGAGATGAAAATTCAAGCCCATGAAATGATGCAAGACCCGAAATTTGCAGTTTCTATGGCTAAAGCGATGCAGGAGCAAAACAAAAAATTACTAAAAGATCTCATGAAAGAACCTGAGTACCAGAAAATGATGCTCGATATTATGAAAGACCCTGAATATCAAAAGCTGGTGCTAGAAACAATGAAAAGTCCCGCGTACCGCCAACAGACAATGAGTGTAATGAAAGATGCGCTACAAAGTCCAATGTTCCGTCTGGAAATGATTCAGCTTGCCCAGAAAGCTCAGGAACAAATGATAAAGCCTGAGCAAGGCAAAGGTAAAGAAAAAGGAAAAGAAGGCGGAGGAAAACAAGAGGGCGGTGGAGGTAAAAAGTAATTCTCCTTCCTTCCAAAGCTAAAACCGCTTGTACAAGAAAAACTCGCTGGCTTATGCCTGGTCCTTTTTCCACATAGAAGAAAACCGGCCACCTTGTGGTACGTCGGCCGGACTGACAAAACATCTGGAGCCCTCGAGGAGGGAGACATTTGCCAGTCTTTCTCTCCCTCCGTGCCACACGCTCCACATGCCACATGGAAAAAGAAAACGTTTGGCACACACCTCACGAGTTTTTCTTCATTTACTTATGGAAAGAAAGTGTATATTGCTTTATCACTATAAAGCAACATATACTTTCTTAATACGAAAAAAAAACGGAAGTGAGGAGTTCCTCATCTTCCGTTTTCGCCGTATTTTGCTTATACGGAAATACCAGCTTTCTCATCAACTTTCCGCGCTAGTTCCGCATAGATTTTGCCGATTTCTTCATGTTCTTGATATACAGAAGGTGCGTAACGATCTTCGTCGCGCATCGGCTCCGGCTGTCCTAGCGGAATTTGCGCCAGCAATTCTGTCTTCAGCTCCTCCGCGAGCTTCTGACCTCCGCCGCTTCCGAAGATCGGGTCTTTTTCGCCGTTCTTGTTTATATAGTAAGACATGTTTTCTACTACCCCAAGAATTTCGTGGTTTGTGCGGAGGGCCATCGCACCGGCACGCGCTGCTACGAACGCCGCTGTGGGATGCGGAGTCGTTACGATAATTTCCTTGCTCTGCGGAATCATCTGGTGCACATCAAGCGCTACATCACCCGTTCCTGGCGGCAGATCGAGAATCATGTAATCTAGTTCACCCCAATGAATTTCACTAAAGAAGTTACGCAACATTTTTCCCAGCATCGGCCCGCGCCAAATAATCGGCGAATTGTCCTCTACGAAGAATCCCATGGAGATCACTTTTACGCCGAAACGTTGCACGGGCATAACCATATTGTCAATTACAACCGGCCGTTGCGTAATGCCCATCATGTCCGGTACGCTAAAACCGTAAATATCCGCATCAATGACACCGACTTTCTTGCCCATACGTGCCAACGCAACCGCTAGGTTAACTGTTACCGTGGATTTTCCGACGCCGCCTTTTCCGCTTGCTACTGCAATAAATTGCGTTTTCGAATCCGGTGCAAGAAGAGGGGAGATTTGGCTTAAGCCCGCGCCGTGTCCCTGTACCGCGCCATTGTTTGGCGCGGAAGGCGAACCATCTGCACTACCGCCACGAATTATCGCAGCGACACGCGCTCTTTCCTCATCTGTCATCGCTCCAAAGTGAACAACAACTTCTTTCGCACCAAGCGCTTTAATCGCATTTTCCACATCTTCCTGAATCTTCACCTTTAACGGACAGCCCTGAATGGTAAGAATAACATCCAATTCTACTCTATCGTCATCAATCTTGATATTACGTACCATGCCCAGTTCCACTACACTGCGGTGGATCTCCGGATCTTGAACCCCTTTCAGCGCCTCTAACACTTTCTCTTCTGTAATCACTTGTCTTTCACCTCTCAAAATGGCGTACTTTTTTCATTATACCACTCTGTTATTTTTTCCTACAAAGCTTATTGCACTTCTTCAACAGTTTCCCCTGAATAATAACGTAAAATCCCCTGGTAAATCGCATTGGCCATTTGTTTTTGATAACGGGAAGTCGCCATAAGTTTAGCCTCTTGCTCGTTGGATAGAAACCCGACTTCCACCAGTACGGATGGACATTCCGCTGTGCGAAGGATGAAAATATCATCTGTTTTTTTTGCCACTCTGTCTGTATTGCTTATGACACGTTTAATTTCATCCTGAATAAGATGAGCCATCTGGCCGGATTGCTTTAACGCAGGCGAATAGAATGTTTGTGCCCCTGACCAGCGCGGAGATGGAATGGCATTCAGATGAATGCTTATCAGCAAATCAGCCTGATTATCTTTAATTAACCGGACACGCCGCAGTAAATCTTCGGTTTTACGTTTACTCAACCCTTTTGTGCCAGGAGCGGCCAAATCTGTATCCGTTTCGCGTGTCATAATAACCAAAGCGCCCGCCTCCTGTAGAAAATCGCGTAAATACATACTAATAGGCAAAGTGATGTCTTTCTCAATTATTCCACCTTTGCTTTTGGCTCCGCCGTCTGGTCCGCCATGCCCAGCATCCACGACAATAATTTTTCCGGAAAGCGGCAGCGACCAAACGGACCATGACTCATCATCCATCGGCATATTATATGTCAAAAGTGTTATAAGGAACATCAGTGCTCCTAACCACAGTATTACGTTTCTTTTTTTTTGCAAAGTATACTCCCCCCCCTATTCTAATTACTATATACATTTGACTTGATCGATTGACATTGTTTAATAGAGCAAAGTACATCTCTAGCTCTTATATATAAAACATATGTACAACCTTCCTGTTTATTCGCGGAACATATATCCCCTGGTTTCGTTCAAATAAAAAAGCGAGCTTTTGTCATAAGCCCGCTCTAAATCGCTTCAAAGCAATTTAAGTTTTCGCTGTTTTTTTCCATAGACAAGGCCGTGGCGAAACCACTTTGCCGCCAAATCTTCCGCTATAATGGATACTGAATAAAAGTCCCATTCGCCAAGGCGACTCATAAGGTTAAAATCATTAGCTAATGTGTAAATACTCAGAAGATGTTGCTGGGAGTAGCTGCGTTCAATTTCTTCCGCCGTACGCCCCGCTTTATATAACTTACTAGCTGCAACGCCTTGGAAAAAGAATTCGTAAATAATTTCGGCCAGATATTCTTCGACAAGGTAGCGTTGCAGCAAAGGGAGATGACGAATGGAAACTTCGACAGTGTTATAGTAGTAGCGGCGCACCTCTTGGATGTCGATGCCATCCTTAATTTTCTTACGCATATTTTCGTTCCGTATCCTAGCACGTTCTTCAAACGATACTATATTGCTGTCCATGCGATCACCCTGTTTTATCGTATGAATGTTACTCTTAGGATGGCCTTTTCGTTTATTGTTTCATACCTTGTTTGAAAATCTGATTATCTTAAACGAAAGCAGTCAGCAAAACGTGTAACAAAAAGCCCAATCCAAAAGGATTGGGCTTTTTCTGAATATAAATATCGTCCAAATTAGCGTTTGGAGAATTGAGGTGCGCGACGAGCAGCTTTAAGACCGTATTTCTTACGTTCTTTCATCCGTGGATCGCGAGTCAAGAATCCAGCTGCTTTCAAAGCGCCACGAAGATCCGGGTCAGCTTGCAGCAACGCGCGGGAGATGCCATGGCGGATCGCACCCGCTTGACCGGTTGTACCGCCGCCATTCACATTTACAAGCACATCGTACTTGCCTTCCGTTTCAGTAAGAACGAGCGGTTGCTTTACGATAAGTTTCAAAGTTTCAAGACCAAAATATTCATCCATTGGACGCTTGTTGATGATGATTTGACCATCGCCAGGTACTAAGCGAACGCGTGCAACGGAATGCTTGCGACGACCTGTTCCGTAGTATTGAACTTGTGCCACGAAATTACCCTCCTTTTACTATCCGCGCAGTTCCCATTTTTCTGGTTTTTGCGCTTGATGTGGATGCTCAGAACCAGCATATACATGCAGTTTTGTAACCAATCGACGACCAAGGCGGTTCTTCGGCAGCATGCCTTTAACAGCAAGCTCGATCATGCGCTCAGGCTTGGTAGCCAACATTTGGCCAGCCGTAGTGATTTTCAAGCCGCCCGGATAACCGGAGTGACGATAATACAGCTTATCCGTCATTTTCTTACCAGTCAGTTTGATTTTATCAGCATTGATAACGATAACGAAATCGCCAGTGTCAACGTGCGGTGTGAATTCAGGTTTGAATTTTCCGCGAAGAATAGCCGCTACTTCGCTGGCCAGACGTCCGAGCGTCTGTCCTTCAGCATCAACAACATACCATTTACGCTCTACTTCGAGTGGCTTGGCCATGTATGTGGTGCGCATTGTTTTCCCTCCTGTAACTTGCATTTCAAAAAGTTCCGTTAACCTTTATATTTTAAAAACCAACACATTTTCGGGGCGTTAGTGGGTTTTAAAATACCGAATTT
This sequence comes from Aneurinibacillus thermoaerophilus, assembly GCF_900099925.1. GTDB lineage: Bacteria > Bacillota > Bacilli > Aneurinibacillales > Aneurinibacillaceae > Aneurinibacillus > Aneurinibacillus thermoaerophilus. The sequence goes on from NZ_FNDE01000023.1 coordinate 7,656, forward strand.
GATATTACTACAATTTTGGTATTAAAGTCAAGAAAAAATTATACACCAGGTGGCGTTGACTTCCTATACTCTACTTTCCATAAATACAGGCCCTGCGGGGGGACGTTGGCCTTAGCGATCGTACCATTCTTCGCTTCAAGCATCCATTTCACGTAATCGACTTCCCAGCGGCCCTTGCCGACTTCTACAAGCGCTCCTGTCATCATACGAACCATGTTATACAAAAATCCGTTGCCACGAAACGTAAGCCAAATGTCAAGCCCCTGCCCGGGCACGAATTTGTCACGCTGCGTAACCTCGATCGTTACTTCATATATCGTCCGCACCTTGTCTTCCACCTGCGTGCGCATCGAACAAAACGAGGTAAAGTCATGCGTTCCCAAAAAATAAGCGGCGGCCGCACGCATCTTCTCAATATCAAGCGGCGCTTTTACATGATAAGCCCAGTCGCGAATAAAAGGATCAGGAGTATCTTGATTAAGAATCCGGTATTTATAGGTTTTCTCCGTGACATCATACCGAGCATGAAAATCCATTGGCACATCTACAGCATGCAGTACAACAATATCGTCCGGCAAAAACGTATTCATCGCTGGCACCAGCCTATCTGCAGGTATACGGCTAGTCGTAACAAAATGGGCGACCTGTTCCCTCGCATGAACACCCGAATCCGTGCGCCCGGATGCCACGATTTTTGTCTCATGTCGGAGAATATGTTTCAGCACTTTTTCAATTTCGGCCTGTATGCTGGGACCGTTGTTCTGCCGCTGAAAGCCATAATAAGCCGTTCCCTGATAGCCAAACGTAAGCTTAATCTTACGCTCTTCCATCTGTGTTGTATTCATCCTTTCATTGCCGGACAAAACCAGTCAATGCCAAAGCCGCCGCTTACGCCCGCAGCAGCCAGACAGTGACCGCTATCCCTATTGTAATGAGAAGAAGCATCGCATCCCGCTTGCCGAAGCGCAACTGCCGGTACTTTGTCCGTCCTTCTCCACCGCGGTATCCTCTCGCTTCCATCGCAAACGCCAGCTCTTCCGCCCGACGAAACGATTGTACGAACAACGGAACAATTAAAGGAAGGATGCCGTTAATCCGTTTTATAATCGAACCGCTGGAAAAAGAAGCCCCGCGTGACATTTGCGCTTTGGCGATTTTATCCGTCTCCTCAAGCAGTGTCGGAATAAAGCGTAGCGAAATCGACATCATCAGTGCCAGCTCATGTGCTGGAAAACCAAATTTCCGGAAAGGGGAAAACAAACTCTCCAGCCCATCCGTTAGCTGAATCGGAGAAGTTGTCAGTGTTAATAAAGAAGCCGATAGCATCAGCAGAATAATGCGTGCTGACACAAAGGCCGCGTCCTGCAGCCCTTTTTCGTGAATTTCAATGAACTTCCATGAAAATAAAAGTGCGCCTTCCTTATTCGTGAAAACTTGTAAAATCACCGTTAATACGATAATCCAGAGAGCGGGCTTTAATCCACGCAGAACGTAGATAACCGGAATGCGCGAAACCGCGATTCCCAGAAGCGTGACCGCTGCCACAAACAAGAAAGCGGCCAGCGTGTTCGCCATAAAAATAAAAATGATAAAAAAAAGTACGAATAAAAGTTTGCTGCGTGGGTCGCACTGGTGAAGAAACGACTGACGCGGCACAAACTGGCCAATCGGAATGGAATTCAAAAAACTCATCGTCGCTTCCCTCCTCTACGCGAAAAGCGACGGGCCAGCTCGTCAGCCAGCTGTTCTGAATCGAAAATATCAAGCGGAAGAGGCGGCACCGAGCTCCCAGCCGTACGCACGCGCTCGTTAAACTGCACGATAAAACGAGTAATTTCCGGTAAATCCAGGCCCGCTTGCTGAATCTTCTCCGGCTCCTGGAACACCTGCTGTGGTGTTCCTTCCATCCATACGCGTCCTTGATTCATCACATAAAGATAATCAGCATATAGCGCAGCGTCCTCCATGCTATGCGTAACGAGAATCGTCGTCCGTTTCTCTTCACGATGAACACGGGCAATCATCTCCAGAATCGCACGATGCCCGGCAGGATCCAATCCTGCGGTCGGTTCATCCAGTATCAGTACTTTTGGATTCATAACAAGCACGCCGGCAAGTGCTGCTCGTCTCATCTGGCCCCCGCTCAAGGCGAAAGGAGATTTCTCTCCATACTTCTCCGGATCAAGGCCCACAAGGCGCAAAGCAGCATCCACACGCGCTACAATCATCTCAGGCGGGACGCCCATATTGACAAGACCGAACGCAACATCTTTGCGTACCGTTTCCTCAAACAGCTGATATTCCGGATATTGAAACGCTAGCCCTACCTGTTGTCGTAGCTTCTCAAGACCTTTTTTCTTCTTGGCAGGCAATGTAAATTCGCCGATCTGCATCGTACCTTCCGTAGGCTGCAGTAAGCCGTTCAACAACTGAATGAACGTAGACTTGCCCGAGCCTGTATGGCCAATAATGGCGACATAACGACCATGCGGAATATAAAGCGACACGTCTCTAAGCGCCTGATAAGCAAACGGGGTGCCCGGCGAATACGTATAACTCACGTTTTCTAATCGGATATCCATAAGCTATCGAGCACTCCTTCACCGGTTATATTCAGCACAGGAAAACGAAAGCCTTTCTTTCGTAACCGGTACTGCAAATCGCAGGCAAACGGCACGTCAAGGCCAAGCTTGCGCAGCCAATCCACTTTTTGATAGATTGTTTCCGGTGTTCCTTCGCCTACAAGAGCGCCTCCGTCCATCACAAGAATACGGTCGCTTTCCAGCGTCTCTTCAAGGTAATGAGTAATCTGGATGACCGTCATACCTTGTTCAAGGTTCATCCGCCGCACAACTTCCAAGACTTCTTTTCGTCCCCGGGGATCAAGCATCGCTGTCGCTTCGTCCAGCACAAGCACAGCCGGACGGACGGCCAGAGCGCCGGCAATAGCCACACGCTGTTTCTGTCCCCCAGAAAGTCGATTTGGCTCAGCCGTCCGAAATTCCGACATATTCACTTTTTGCAGCGCATCTATGATACGCGCTTCCATCTCTGAAGGAGGGATGCCGATGTTCTCCATACCAAAGGCGATGTCATCCTCTACTGTCGGCGCCACAAATTGATTGTCCGGATTTTGAAAAACCATGCCTACCGTTTGACGCACTTGCCAAATCTGCTCTTCATCCGATGTAACAACACCGGCAACTTCCACGCTCCCTTCAGTTGGCAAAAGCAGACCATTCAGCAATTTTGCCAGCGTGGATTTACCGGAACCGTTATGACCGATAATCGAAAGGAACTCCCCTTTCCTCACTTCACACGAAACGCCCTTCACTGCCTTCTCTTCAGCGCCTTCATACGCAAAAGAAACTTGGTTGAGGCGTATGATTGTTTCAGTCAAATCCACCACACCGCTTTCTTCCGTTCCCCTTACTTAAGAAAAAAAGAAATAAAAACAAATGTTTTGTTAGCGGGCTTTCTTCGAAACAAGGGGATAGGTATAAAAAACTTCTGTAAAGAAAAGAATAGACATTGTTTTTCCTATGCAAAAAAAGGGTGATTTCATCCTCACCCTTTCTTGCGCCAGTGCTAACTATTCAACTAACTCAAGGTATACCATTGGTGCGCCGTCGCCGCGGCGAGGACCAATTTTCAAGATGCGAGTGTAACCACCTTGACGCTCAGAAAAGCGAGGTGCAATCGTATCAAACAACTTTTGAATTGCATCCTGGTTGGTTTCATTGTTAGCTGTTTCTTTACGCACAAAAGCGGCTACTTGACGACGAGCGTGCAGGTCACCGCGTTTAGCTAATGTGATCATTTTTTCAGCGATAGAACGTACTTCTTTCGCTTTGCTTTCCGTTGTTTCGATGCGCTCGTTGATAATCAGGTCCGTTACCAGATCGCGGAATAAAGCTTTACGAGCGGCGCTATTACGGCCTAATTTAGCATATGCCATATTTTTTCCCTCCTTAAAACGAACAGTTGGTCAATCTTAATCATCTTTGCGAAGTCCAAGTCCGAGTTCTTCGAGCTTTTCTTGAACTTCTTCCAGAGATTTGCGGCCAAGATTGCGGACTTTCATCATATCTTCTTCTGTTTTCTGCGTCAGCTCTTGCACAGTATTGATACCTGCACGCTTCAAGCAGTTGTAGGAACGGACAGAAAGATCAAGTTCCTCGATTGTCATCTCAAGTACTTTTTCTTTCTTATCTTCTTCTTTTTCTACCATGATTTCGGCTTCTTTCGCCTCATCAGTTAGCCCTACAAACAGATTCAGATGTTCCGTCATGATCTTTGCGCCTAAACTTACCGCTTCCTCCGGGCGGATACTGCCATCCGTCCATACTTCAAGCGTGAGCTTATCATAGTTAGTCACTTGGCCTACACGTGTGTTTTCCACTTGATAGTTCACACGGGTAATTGGTGTGTAGATTGAATCAATTGGAATCACGCCAATTGGCATATCCGGGCGTTTGTTCTGATCGGCAGGCACATAGCCGCGTCCGCGGTTGGCAACCATACGAATGTGGAGACGAGCCCCCTCTTCCATCGTTGCAATAACCAGGTCCGGATTCAAAATTTCTACATCGCTGTCTGCGCGAATGTCGGCAGCTGTTACGACACCGGCGCCTTCCGCATCAATTTCAAGCACTTTCTCTTCATCCGAATGAATTTTCAAAGAAAGTGTTTTTAAATTCAAGATGATCTGGGTAGTGTCTTCTACGACGCCTTCGATCGTGGAGAACTCGTGGAGAACCCCATCGATTTCAACACTGATAATGGCGGCACCCGGCAGGGAAGACAGCAAAATACGACGTAAGGAGTTTCCAAGCGTTGTGCCGTATCCTCGTTCAAGAGGCTCTACCACAAACTTGCCATAGGTAGAGTCTTCGCTTACTTCTACCACTTCGATCTTTGGCTTTTCGATTTCGATCATCAAACAATCCCTCCTTCAAAACGTCGAAAATTCCGGACGGGTCATAAGGTCCACGACCGGAATTCCCCTTTGGCGGTTACCAGTAAATCGCAACCAAAGCACAGACCTGTTCGTTCCATATTAAGATAGTATGCACAGGTGTATAACTTTTTAAACTGCTAGTTTATGCGACTTGCTGCCAAATTATACACGGCGACGTTTTGGTGGACGGCAACCATTGTGAGGAATAGGTGTAACGTCTTTAATCATGCTGACTTCAAGTCCTGTAGCCTGCAGGGAACGAATTGCAGCTTCACGTCCGGAACCTGGTCCTTTAACCATAACTTCAACAGTTTTCATACCGTGTTCCATCGCAGCTTTAGCAGCCTGCTCAGCAGCCATTTGCGCCGCGAACGGAGTGCTTTTACGAGAACCTTTGAAACCAAGGCCACCCGCACTTGCCCAAGAAATTGCATTTCCATGCGGGTCAGTAATAGTAACGATCGTGTTGTTGAATGTAGAACGAATATGCGCGACACCAGCTTCAACGTTTTTGCGATCGCGACGACGAGTGCGAGTCGCAGCTACTTTTCTTTTTGCCAACTTCATTTACCCCCTTTACTTCTTCTTGTTCGCAACGGTACGGCGCGGACCTTTGCGAGTACGTGCATTGGTTTTCGTACGTTGACCACGAACCGGCAAGCCACGACGATGACGAACACCACGATAGCAGCCAATTTCAATCAAACGCTTGATGTTGAGAGAAACCTCACGACGAAGATCCCCTTCAACTTTGATATTCTTGTCAATATAGTCACGAAGCTTTGTTGCTTCATCTTCAGTCAGATCACGAACGCGAGTATTTTCATCGATACCGGTTTCGCTCAAAATTTTGCTAGCAGTAGAACGGCCAATGCCAAAGATGTAAGTTAACGCAATAACAACGCGTTTATCACGAGGTAAGTCAACCCCAGCAATACGTGCCATGTATCGTGCACCTCCTTATAAATTAACCTTGTCTTTGCTTATGCTTCGGATTTTCACAAATTACCATGACTTTGCCTTTACGGCGAATAATTTTGCATTTCTCGCAAATCGGCTTTACAGATGGTCTTACTTTCATTCGGATAACCTCCCATCATTTCTAGAGTGGAACTATTAGAGGTTGGAGGTTAGATAAACCTCTAACTCCTGTCGTTTCCTGCTCTATTTGTAACGATATGTGATCCGTCCACGGGTTAAATCATACGGCGATAATTCGACGGTAACTTTGTCACCCGGCAATATACGAATGAAATGCATGCGGATTTTACCGGATACGTGAGCGAGCACTTTATGCCCGTTCTCTAGCTCTACGCGAAACATAGCGTTTGGCAGAGGCTCAATCACGGTACCTTCTACTTCAATTACATCTTCTTTCGCCATAAAGCCACTCTCCTTTCTTCAGCATGGCTGCTTTTGCTTAGCCCTCTTAACGCAAGCCGATTAAACCTACAATATCCCCATCGGCAATCATATCACATTGTCTATCTCGAAGGGAAATGGCAATTCCAGTTTTATTCTTTCGTTAAGATTTCATAACCATCTTCAGTAATCGCAATTGTATGCTCAAAGTGAGCGCACATTGAACCGTCCACGGTAACAACTGTCCAATTATCAGCAAGGGTGCGCACATAACGTTTGCCCGCATTTACCATCGGCTCAATCGCAAGTACCATTCCCGGCTTCAGCCTTGGTCCGCGGCCCGGAGGTCCAAAGTTAGGAATTTGCGGATCTTCATGCAAACTCCGTCCGATGCCATGCCCCACGTATTCACGGACAATGGAATATCCGGCTGCCTCCACGTAAACTTGAATGGCATGAGAGATATCTGTCAGGCGCGCATCCGGCTTCGCTTGTGCTAATCCTTCATAAAGAGATTTCTCGGTAACGTCCAACAAGCGCTGGTTCTCCGGAGAAATCTTGCCTACCGCATAGGTCCAAGCAGAATCACCATGATAGCCGTCCACTTCGGCGCCAATATCCAAACTGATGATATCTCCTTCCTTCAGTTTGCGCTTGCCCGGGATGCCATGAACAAGTTCTTCGTTCACTGAAGTACAAATACTGCCTGCAAAGCCTCCATAGCCTTTGAAAGAAGGTTTCGCTCCATGTTTGCGAATGAACGCTTCAGCAATCTCATCCAGATCACCAGTAGTGATACCAGGACGAATAGCTTTTTTCAGTTCTTTGTGTGTGAGGGCGACGATGCGTCCCGCCTCCCTCATGATGTCGATCTCTGTTTTGGATTTGCATATAATCATTGAGCCTGACCTCTCAACACGTTTGCAATATCCTCAAACACCTTGTCTATATCTTGTTGCCCGTTAATGTTACGAAGCAATCCTTTTGCTTTGTAATAGCTCAAGATCGGAGCGGATTGTTCGATGTTTACATCGAGGCGAGTCGCGACAGTCGCCGCATTGTCGTCGTCCCGCTGATACAATTCTCCGCCGCATTTATCACAAATTCCTTCCCGGGAAGGAGGGTTGAATATTACATGATACGTAGCACCGCAATTTTTGCAGATTCGGCGACCGGTCAGTCGTTCCAACAAAATGCTGCGATCCACATCAATATTGATGACATGATCGATTGTACGTTCCATTTCTTCAAGCGTCCTGTCCAAAGCTTCCGCCTGTGCCATCGTACGCGGAAAGCCGTCCAACATAAACCCTGTCTCACAATCAGGTTTACCTAAACGTTCTTTAACAATACCGATGACAACTTCATCCGGTACCAAGAGCCCCTGATCCATATAAGACTTTGCTTGTTTCCCCATCTCGGTTTCTTCTTTGATGGCTGCACGAAACATGTCGCCGGTGGAAATATGCGGGATGCCAAACTCGGCAACAATTTTTTCGCCTTGTGTTCCTTTTCCCGCACCAGGTAATCCCATTAAGATAATATTCATCTTTACCCCTCCATACGTCAGTGAATTCACAGCCAAATACTTCGTCACCTATATTACTTTTACTTAATAAACCCTTTGTAATGGCGTTTCACAAGCTGGCTTTCAATTTGCTTCATCGTATCCAGCGCGACCCCGATAACAATCAACAGCGCTGTGCCGCCGATCTGAACCGAAGCCGGCAACCCGCTCAGCTTCGTAAAGAAGATGGGCAGAATGGATACGGCTGCCAAAAAGATTGCTCCTGCCAAAGTAATTCGGTTTAGCGTTCTCGTAATATATTGGGCTGTCTCATTTCCTGGACGTATGCCTGGGATGTATCCGCCGTTCTTTTTCATGTTGTCAGCCATCTGCGTTGGATTAACCTGCACAAACACGTAGAAATACGTGAACCCGATGATCAGCAGTACATACAGCACCATGCCGATCCAATTCTGCGAGCTAAACGTCTGGATGTTAAACGTTTGAATCACCCAGTTGGAAACAGGATGCCCTGGCCAGAATTGAGCAATCGTAGGCGGAAAGATAATCAATGACAGAGCAAAGATTACAGGAATTACTCCAGCACTGTTTACTTTTAACGGGATGTGGGTGGATTGACCACCGTACATTTTTCTGCCGACTACGCGTTTTGCATACTGCACGGGAACTTTGCGCGCTCCCTGCTGGATGAAAACTATTCCCACGATAACGAGAATAACAGCCAGCAGAATTAATAACACTTTAACAACATTTAAAAACATTTGATCCTCAGCGCCAATAAACTCTGAGGCATAGATTTGTTTTACACCGTTCGGAATTCCAGCTACGATACCCGCAAAAATAATAATGGAAATGCCGTTTCCGATGCCCTTCTCGGTGATTTGTTCACCTAGCCACATAAGAAAGGCTGTACCGGCAGTCAGTACGAGCGCAATTAGCGCATATGTCGTAAAAGAAGGGTCTATCACGAGGCCCGGTATCATCCGGTTAAATCCGATAGAAAGCCCAACCGCTTGAATCAACCCGAGAATGATCGTCAAATAGCGGGTAACCTGGGCAATCTTGCGCCGCCCGATATCTCCTTCTTTTGACCACTGAGTGAATGTCGGAACAACATCCATCGACAACAGCTGCATGATAATCGAGGCGGTAATATACGGCATAATCCCCATCGCAAAAATGGAGAAGTTCTGTAAGGCACCACCCGTGAATGTGTTAAAGAATCCGAAGACGCTGCTTTGATTTGACAGCTGTTCTAGTACCGAAACATTAATGTTCGGCACTGGAACAAAGCTGCCAATCCGAAAGACGACAAGCATCAAAAGGGTAAACATCACCTTTCGACGCAAGTCGGCAATCTTAAAAATGTTGGTGATCATGGAGAACATTAGATCACCTCGGCTTTTCCGCCGAGAGCCTCAATTTTCTCAACCGCAGATTGAGAAAATTTCTGAGCTTGAACCGTCAGCTTAACGTTAAGTTCTCCATCCCCTAAAATCTTAACGCCATCGCGTGTATGTTTGATAATCCCTGTTTCGAGAAGCAGTTCCGGTGTTACAACTGTACCTTCTTCAAACTTGTTCAGTTTTTCGAGGTTAATTACAGCGTACACTTTGCGGTTCGGATTTGTGAAACCGCGTTTTGGCAGACGACGATACAGCGGATTTTGACCACCCTCGAAGCCAGGACGTACGCCGCCGCCCGAACGAGCGTTTTGTCCCTTATGTCCGCGACCAGCTGTTTTTCCGTTGCCAGAACCGATACCACGACCTACACGCTTACGAGTGTGACGGGAACCTTCAGCAGGTTTGATCTCATGTAATTTCATTGTCGCACCTCCTCCTTGTGTCAAATTTTTTATTACTCAGCGATTTCCTTAACTTCAACCATGTGCTTTACTTTTTCCACCATGCCGCGCATCGCTGCGTTATCCGGTTTGATTACTGTTTGGTGGATTTTACGAAGTCCAAGAGCCGCAACCGTAGCTTTTTGATTTTGCGTACGACCAATCAGACTTCTTTTGAGGGTAATTTGCAGTTTTGCCATGTTTAAGTCCCTCCTAACCTAAAAGCTCTTCCGGAGTTTTTCCGCGGAGCTTTGCAACCTGCTCAACAGTTTTCAGACGGCTTAAACCTTCCAATGTTGCATGTACCATGTTAATCGGGTTGTTAGAACCCAAAGATTTGCTCAATACGTCACCTACACCGGCAAGTTCGAGTACCGCACGAACCGGACCGCCGGCGATAACTCCAGTACCTTCCGCAGCAGGCTTCATGAATACGCGGCCTGCGCCAAAACGTCCATTTACTTCATGAGGAAGTGTAGTTCCTACAAGCGGAACTTTGATCAAATTTTTCTTTGCATCTTCGATGGCTTTGCGGATCGCGTCCGGCACCTCTTGAGCTTTACCCATTCCAGCGCCTACATGTCCGTTCTTATCGCCAACGACTACTAAAGCGCTGAAGCTGAAACGACGTCCGCCTTTTACAACTTTCGCAACGCGGTTAATGGCGACAACTTTCTCTTCCAGCTCCAGGTTAGAAGCGTCAATACGCATGAAGTTCCCTCCTTGTGTAAGGATTTTCGTTCAATTAGAATTGCAGGCCGGCTTCGCGCGCAGCGTCTGCAAGAGTTTTTACACGCCCATGATACAAATATCCGCCACGGTCAAATACAACTTCTTTGATACCTTTTTCAAGACCGCGCTTTGCAATCAGTTCGCCGACTTTTGCAGCGGCTTCCTGGTTGCCGCCATGAGTAATTTTATCTTTCAGCTCAGGATCAAGCGTAGAAGCGGAAGCCAACGTTACGCCTGCTACGTCGTCAATCAATTGAGCATACATGTGCTTGGAAGAACGGTATACGTTCAAGCGAGGAGCTTGTGCCGTACCAGAAACTTTCTTACGCACACGCAGATGTCTTTTCTTCCGTGCTTTATTTTTGTCTTGTTTCGAAATCACGTCAATTTCACTCCTTTCTTACATACGCCTTAGCGATTACTTCTTACCAGTCTTACCTTCTTTACGACGTACGTGTTCACCCTGATAACGAATACCTTTACCTTTGTAAGGTTCAGGTTTGCGCACGGCACGAATTTCGGCAGCAACCTGGCCTACGCGCTCTTTATCGATACCTTTTACGATGATTTGCGTTTGCGCCGGCACTTCGAATTCAATGCCTTCTTCCGGAGTGATTTCCACTGGATGAGAGTATCCAACATTCAATGTCAGGTTTTTGCCGCTCTTGGAAGCACGGTAACCTACACCAACCAGTTCCAGTGTTTTAGAAAATCCGTTCGTTACACCTTCCACCATGTTGGCGATAACGCTACGAGTCGTACCATGCAGTGCGCGGTGCATTTTATTATCAGAAGGACGCTCAACGATAATTTCGTTGCCTTCTACCTTTACTGTGATATCATCATGAAGCGTACGGGTCAGCGTACCCTTTGGGCCTTTAACAGTCAATGTCGTACCATCAAGTTTCACATCTACCCCCGCAGGAATAGCGACCGGTTTTTTACCAATACGGGACATTCGTTACACCTCCATTCGCTATCGAATGTATTACCAAATGTATGCTAATACTTCGCCGCCCACTTGCTGTTGACGAGCTTGTTTATCAGTCATAACGCCTTTAGAAGTAGAAAGAATCGCGATTCCAAGTCCTCCTAGAACGCGCGGAATCTCTCCTTTCTTCGCGTATACACGCAAGCCAGGCTTGCTGATGCGCTTCAGACCATTAATTACACGTTCGTTATTCGCGCCGTATTTCAGGAAAATACGAAGAATGCCTTGTTTGTTATCTTCTACATATTCAACATCACGGATAAATCCTTCTTCTTTCAGAAGGTTAGCGATTGCCAGCTTAATTTTGGAAGCAGGCACTTCTAACTTCTCGTGACGCACCATATTGGCATTGCGAATGCGAGTAAGCATATCTGCAATTGGATCTGTCATTACCATATGTTTAACCTCCTTCCCATCTTAAGGGATTACCAGCTTGCTTTCTTCACTCCAGGCAATTGGCCTTGGTATGCTAATTCGCGAATACAAATCCGGCACAGTTTAAATTTACGATACACGGAATGCGGACGACCGCAGCGTTCGCAACGTGTGTAGGCACGTACTTTAAACTTCGGCTTGCGCTTTTGCTTCGCGATCATTGATTTTTTAGCCACGTGCTTTCCTCCTTATCGTATAAAAATCCGAAACTACTTGGCGAAAGGAGCGCCCAATTGTGTCAACAGTTCGCGGCTTTCTTCGTCCGTTTTCGCTGTCGTTACGATTACGATATCCATTCCGCGGATTGCATCCACTTTATCGTACTCGATCTCAGGGAAAATCAATTGCTCTTTTAAACCGAGTGTGTAGTTTCCGCGTCCATCGAACGCTTTTGTGGAAATGCCTCGAAAATCACGCACGCGGGGAAGAGCAATGTTGAACAATTTATCCAAGAAGTGATACATACGCTCACCGCGCAATGTCACTTTGCATCCGATCGGCATACCTTCGCGAAGGCGGAAGCCTGCGATGGATTTTTTTGCACGAGTGATAACCGGTTTTTGACCCGCGATCGTCTCGAGGTCGCGAACCGCTCCGTCCAGAATTTTCGGGTTGGAAACAGCTTCACCCAGACCCATGTTGATAATAACTTTTTCAACTTTCGGCACCTGCATGACAGACTTATATCCGAACTTCTGCATCAGGGCCGGTGTGATTTTTTCTTTGTAAGCTTCTAATAATCTAGCAGCCATTTAAAAGACCTCCTTTCCGACCTGACTACTTAATCCAATACTTCGCCAGATTTTTTTGCAACGCGTACTTTCTTTCCGTCTACAATTTTATGACCGATACGAGTCGGCTCGCCAGTTTTCGGGTCAATAATCATTACGTTGGAAGCATGAATCGGAGCTTCCTGTGTAACGATACCGCCCTGAGGATTGCTAGCATTTGCACGCGTGTGCTTTTTCACCATGTTTACGCCCTCTACAAGCACACGGCCCGTTTTCGGGTAAGCTGCAAGAATACGTCCTTTTTTGCCTTTATCTTTACCGCTAATAACCATTACGTTATCACCGGTTTTTACGTGCATTTTTACTTTCCCGGACATGACGGCACCTCCTTATGTTTACTTAGCATGCCTCGTTCAGGTTTTACAGTACTTCAGGAGCCAGTGAAACGATTTTCATGAAGTCTTTGTCACGAAGTTCGCGGGCAACTGGTCCGAAGATACGTGTTCCACGCGGGCTCTTATCTTCACGCACGATAACTGCCGCGTTCTCATCAAAACGGATGTAAGAACCGTCGTTACGGCGAACGCCGCTCTTAGAACGCACGATTACGGCTTTTACTACATCGCCTTTCTTAACAACGCCACCTGGTGTTGCTTGTTTTACTGAGCAAACGATCACATCACCAATGTTAGCGAACTTACGACCAGAACCGCCCAGAACTTTAATGCACATTAATTCTTTCGCTCCGGAGTTATCGGCTACACGTAAACGAGTTTGAGTTTGAATCACGGAGAGTCCCTCCCTTCAGATGTTACTGAAACGTCCAAATGATTAGATAATAACGGCTTTCTCAACCACTTCAACCAGTCTCCAACGCTTGTCTTTAGACAGCGGACGGGTTTCCATGATTTTTACTAGATCGCCGATTTTTGCAGTATTTTGCTCATCATGAGCTTTGAATTTCTTGGAGTATTTCACGCGCTTTCCGTAAAGCGGATGCTTTTTGTATGTTTCGACAAGAACCACGATCGTTTTATCCATCTTGTCGGAAACAACTTTTCCAAGAACAACTTTACGCCCATTGCGTGTTTCTGCCATGTTTGCGACCTCCTCTCTTATTAGCTAATACCTAATTCACGTTCGCGAAGGATAGTTTTTGCTCTCGCGATGTCTTTGCGTACCTGACGAATACGTGCAGTGTTATCCAGCTGACCAGTCGCTAATTGAAAACGGAGGTTGAAAAGTTCTTCCTTCAGGGAAGTTAACTTTTGTTCAATTTCGGCAGTGGTCAAATTACGAATTTCATTAGCTTTCATTTGCGTCACCACCCGTTTCTTCCCGTTTTACAAACTTGCATTTAATCGGAAGTTTGTGCATGGCCAGACGCATTGCTTCACGAGCTACCTCTTCGGACACACCAGCCAGCTCAAACATTACTTTTCCTGGTTTTACAACCGCTACCCAGTGTTCTACAGAACCTTTACCAGAACCCATCCGTACTTCCAACGGCTTCGCCGTGATCGGCTTATCTGGGAAGATTTTAATCCATACTTTACCGCCACGTTTAATATAACGAGTCATCGCACGACGAGCGGCCTCGATCTGACGGTTTGTAACCCAAGAAGCTTCCAAAGCTTGCAGACCGTATTCACCGAAAGTAACAGTTGTACCGCCTTTTGCTTGCCCTCTCAGGTTCGGACGGTGCTGTTTGCGGTGTTTTACGCGCTTAGGAATTAACATAATTATTGGCCTCCTTCCTCTTCAGTTCTCTTCTTCGCTTGAGGAAGAACTTCTCCACGATAAATCCATACTTTTACGCCGATTTTTCCGTACGTAGTATCAGCTTCAGCAGTACCATAGTCGATGTCAGCACGCAGTGTGTGCAGCGGAACCGTACCTTCGCTGTATCCTTCGGAACGAGCGATGTCTGCGCCGCCCAAACGGCCGCTTACCATCGTTTTGATTCCTTGAGCACCTGCGCGCATTGTGCGTTGCAGCGCTTGTTTTTGCGCACGACGGAAAGAAATACGGTTTTCCAACTGACGTGCAATGCTTTGTGCAACAAGCGTTGCATCCATATCAGGATTTTTGATTTCGTTGATGTTGATATGAACTTTCTTGCCAGTCAGGTTAGACAAAGCTTTGCGAAGCTTTTCTACTTCACTTCCGCCTTTCCCAATAACCATACCTGGCTTCGCAGTGTGGATAGTAACATTCAAACGGTTGGCAGCACGCTCAATTTCAATTGTAGAAACAGAAGCGTCTTTCAACTGGTCTTTAATATATTGACGGACCTTCAGGTCTTCATGTAACAGATCAGCATAATCTTTCTCCGCGAACCATTTAGACTCCCAGTCACGGATAATGCCAACCCGAAGTCCTACCGGGCTAACTTTTTGACCCACTCGCTATCCCTCCTTATTACTTCTTTTCAGACAGAATGACCGTTACGTGACTTGTGCGCTTGTTAATCCGGCTCGCACGACCCATTGCACGAGGACGGAAACGTTTCAGTGTCGGGCCTTCGTCTACGAAAATTTTGCTAATAACCAGATTGTTAGAGTCCATGTTCAGGTTGTGCTCCGCATTGGCAACAGCTGACATTAACACTTTTTCGATAACCGGAGAAGCAGCTTTCGGCGTATGCTTCAAGATAGCAATCGCTTCACCTACTTCTTTACCGCGAATTAAGTCAACTACCAGACGCATTTTACGAGGAGCAATGCGAACATAACGAGCTACCGCTTTCGCTTCCATGTGAGTAACCTCCTCTCTTCCTTCAACCTATAAGTTATTACCGCTTTGTCTTTTTGTCAGTATCTACGTGACCCTTGAAGGTACGTGTTGGAGCAAATTCTCCAAGCTTATGTCCGACCATATCCTCGGTTACATATACAGGCACATGTTTACGTCCATCGTACACTGCAAATGTATGACCAACGAATTCCGGG
Organism: Aneurinibacillus thermoaerophilus; assembly: GCF_900099925.1. Lineage (GTDB taxonomy): Bacteria > Bacillota > Bacilli > Aneurinibacillales > Aneurinibacillaceae > Aneurinibacillus > Aneurinibacillus thermoaerophilus. The sequence goes on from NZ_FNDE01000023.1 coordinate 23,192, forward strand.
AAGATTGTGGAGCGACGAGACCAAGTTTTGATTACTTTCTTCTCGCCTTTTTCATTTTGCTCAATGACCTTTTTCATAAGATGATCATCAACAAAAGGTCCCTTTTTTAAGCTGCGTCCCATGAACGAACCTCCCTTCGTGATAGAAGTGCGGTGACCTGCGACCGCACCTTGCAAACAGCATTATTTTTTACGGCTACGAATAATATATTTATTAGAGTGCTTGTTTTTCTTACGAGTTTTCGCACCAAGAGTCGGTTTGCCCCAAGGAGTAAGCGGACCGCTACGGCCGATCGGAGCACGACCTTCACCACCACCGTGCGGATGGTCAACCGGGTTCATTACAGAACCACGAACCGTTGGGCGCTTGCCTAACCAGCGGGAACGGCCAGCTTTACCGATATTGATAAGCTCATGATCAAGGTTACCAACCTGACCAATTGTCGCACGGCATTCTTTGCGAATCATGCGGGTTTCACCGGAAGTCAGGCGCACGATTGCATAATCACCGTCACGGCCCAGCAACTGCGCTTCAGCACCAGCAGAACGAACAAGCTGACCGCCCTTGCCTGCTTTCAATTCAATATTGTGGATAACCGTACCTACCGGGATTTTTTCCAAAGGCAACGCGTTACCGATTTTGATATCAGCATCCGGACCAGATTCGATGATCATGCCTACTTGCAAACCATGCGGTGCCAGGATATAACGCTTTTCACCATCAGCGTAGTTGATCAGCGCGATATTTGCAGAACGGTTCGGGTCGTACTCGATTGTAGCAACGCGGCCCGGAATACCATCTTTATTGCGTTTGAAGTCAATAATACGATACTTCTGCTTATGACCGCCACCATGATGACGAACTGTGATTTTACCTTGGTTGTTGCGACCGGCTTTTTTATGTTTCGGCGCAAGTAGAGATTTTTCCGGTTTGGAAGTTGTAATCTCTTCAAAAGTAGACACAGTCATTTGACGGCGACCAGGAGAAGTCGGTTTATACTTTTTGATTGCCATTTATTTTCCCTCCTTCGCTTACGTCGCTAGAATTATACACCTTCAAAAAAATCAAGCGATTTACTGTCTTCGCTCAGTTGGACAATCGCTTTTTTCCAGTCAGAACGTTTTCCAAAATATCTACCTACGCGCTTCGGCTTACCTTTAACACGCATTGTATTTACGCTCACAACTTTTACGTCGAAGATGCGTTGGATTGCATCTTTGATTTCTGTTTTGTTTGCACGTAAATCAACTTCGAATACGTATTTGTTGCTGGCCATCATGTCAGCAGTACGTTCGGTAATAACCGGGCGCTTGATAATATCGCGAGGATCTTTCATTATGCAAGCACCTCCTCAACTTTTGCGACTGCATCCTGCGTAATCAGCAACTTGTCATGATGCAAAACATCAAGAACGTTGATTCCGCTGGCAGAAACAAATTTTACTCCAGGGATGTTACGAGCGGACAGCGCGACGTTGTCATTGTATTCGCCAGTAACAACAAGAACTTTGTTATCTACTTTCAGATTTCCGAGCACTTTCACCATTTCTTTTGTTTTCGGTGCTTCAAAGCTCAGAGAATCCAATACTACGATTTCATCGTTTTTCACCTTGGAAGACAGTGCGGATTTCATTGCCAGACGACGAACCTTCTTAGGAAGTTTGTAAGCATAGCTGCGTGGCGTCGGTCCGAATACAGTACCACCGCCTACCCATTGTGGCGCGCGGATGCTACCTTGGCGAGCGCGTCCTGTCCCTTTTTGTCTCCACGGCTTGCGGCCACCACCGCTTACTGCGGAACGATTTTTTGTAGCGTGAGTGCCGGCGCGACGGGAAGCTTGTTGCATAATAACATAGTCAGCAAGCACCGCTTCGTTCGGTTCGATTCCGAATACAGCATCGGAAAGCTCGATTTCACCTACTTGTTTGCCAGCTTGATTAAAAAGAGTTACTTTAGGCATTGCGAGTCCTCCTTTCCTGATTATTTGCTGCCTTTCACGGCAGATTTTACAACTACGAAACTATTTTTAGCGCCCGGAATGGCACCTTTGATCAATAGTAGGTTGCGTTCTGCGTCAACAGATACAACTTCAAGATTTTGGATCGTAACTTTTTCTCCGCCCATACGACCCGGCAGCGGTTTACCTTTTACTACACGGTTCGGAGCGATCGGACCCATCGAACCAGGACCACGATGGTAACGGGAACCGTGAGCCATCGGTCCGCGAGCTTGACCATGACGCTTGATAGAACCGGCAAACCCTTTCCCTTTGGAAGTACCGGTTACATCAACGATGTCTCCCTCTGCAAAAATATCAGCTTTAATTTCCTGACCAACTTCGTATTGGGACAAATCAACATTACGAAGTTCACGAACGAAGCGCTTAGGCGTTGTATTAGCTTTTGCTGCATGGCCTTTTTCCGGCTTGTTAGCACGAACTTCTTTCTTGTCAGCGAAGCCCAACTGGATCGCTTCATATCCATCAGTCGCTTGATCCTTCTTCTGCAAAACAACGCAAGGACCCGCTTCAACAACAGTTACCGGAACCACTACGCCATCAGCATTGAAAATTTGGGTCATCCCAATTTTTCTACCTAAGATTCCTTTGGTCATGGTAGCCACCTCCTATTGTGTAATCAAAAATCCATGTATTTATCGTTCAATTATTTTCGTTTCGTTGGTTTGTGTTTGCTTACAGTTTAATTTCGATATCAACACCTGACGGCAGATCAAGACGCATGAGCGAATCAACCGTTTGCGGCGTCGGATTTACGATATCAATCAGACGCTTGTGCGTACGCATTTCGAATTGTTCACGAGAGTCTTTGTACTTATGAACCGCACGCAGGATTGTGAAGACATTGCGCTCTGTCGGAAGCGGAATCGGACCGGAAACCTCCGCACCGGAACGCTTCGCAGTATCAACAATCTTCTCTGCGGACTGATCAAGAATTCTGTGATCGTATGCTTTCAAGCGAATACGAATTTTTTGTTTTGCTGCCATTTTAGTCCCTCCTTTGTCGCCTATTTTGAAAAACAGACAATTCTCAGCGGAAAAACCTGATCCCAGGCCATGGCATCGGAGCCTGGTGTGTCAGCAACCTCCCGCATCATCGCATTCATCAAACCAACATTCAACATTATATTAAAAGCATAGGTTGAATGCAAGGTTTTTCTCTCTCTGCATCATTATTTATGTAATGACCCAGACCTTGAATATTCTATCGTATCCCTATTTAAAAAGCAAGACACGATGTTTATTTTTTTGAGCCAAATACGCCCTTCCTCCGTACCACGAGTGATTTTATGTCAATCAAGCGATTCAAGAAAAGGCATCAAACATTTGCGCGATAATCCCAGTACTTCCTTGGCGGCGCCCGGCGTCAATATTTCCTCCACTACTGTTTCCCGACGCAGCTTTTCGACGCTTTCTTTCCATTTCATCCTATATTATAGAGGTTATCTGCAAGTTCAAGCATCTGCCTGATATCAAGCAAGTATGCTTTCAAATCACCAGCCAATCCGTCCGAAATATCATAACGCTGCATTCATTCGTTCCAGTTGGGCGGCACAAGCCCTCCTTCACGTAAATCAGCAACCACCTGTTCCATTTTCAGACGATGTTCTTCCGGAAAGTAAAGTATAGCCTTACCGTGTTACTTTCTTCAACAATTTGAATGAGCATGTATAAATCTAGCCAAAATGCTACAGGTTAAAAAAAGATGCAACCAGATAAATGGCAAAATCCAAAACAGACGTATAGGGGATGAATATGATGGCACATAAAAATAAGAAAAAGCAGGACTACGAAGACATGAAAACAATGGTAAATGAATTGGAACGAACTACGGTGGCTTCCAACCTTGCTGAAGATATGGATATCGGCAGTGAGATTGAGCATGATGACGTAAATCACCGTGATACCGGCATGCGGGATAGCCGATAATGAAGAGAAGGCACTTCCTCACAACAGGATGTGCCTTTCCTCTTTCTTTATTCCGAAGCATTTCTAATAATCAAAGAAATATCTTTTACTAGCTTTTTCGCTGATGGAGAAGAGGCCTGCATTTCCTTTTTAATCCGATCCATCGCCGCTACTGCTTCACGCTGCTCTACTTTCAAAATCCGAACATTTCCGTCAAACATGGAAGCAATCTGACGGCGGGCTTCTTCCATATTATCGGAGGAAGCTACATTGGGCGTCCCTGATGTTCCTGCTGTACCATTGACTTTTTCCCCACCCGCTTTATTATCTGGAAGTTTTTCTGGAGGGCGGCTCATATTGGCTATACCTGTGGCCGAATTTCCCGAAGTCCCGTTCAGCAGTTTGTTCTGCATCGGATCATAGCTCGTCGATACAATCTTTTTATCTGTTCTTCCCAAAATCACTGTGTCATCAAGTACCAATACTTTGACACCTTCCACTCCCCCACTGGCCAATCTCGATTGCAAGTGAGCGGAAATCCCTCCTTCATGAAGACTGGAACTGCCAATCAAACTATAAACAGACATTCCTGTGTTCTGCGCTTCCTTTCCTTCATAACTTGTAGCTTTAACGGTTGAACCTTCCATTTTCCCTGTTTCATTATTATATCCAGGTATTTTGATCGTTCCTTGAATTTCCTGTGCATGCTCTGCATGCTGGGCACTGGGTGGAGCGGCATTGTCTTTCGGTGCCGCCTGATTGCCGCACGCAGTAGCTAGTAAAGCAAGCGACAGCACGACACTTATCTTTATTCTTCTCAACTCGATTCCCTCCATATTGCTTTAGAACGAATTCTTCATAAATCGCATTCTTATCCTTCCCTTTATTTTCCTGAACAATACACAAATAAATCAAAAAAACATTATGACAAAATTTTTAGAATACACAGTTTAACGATGCCCTCTTTTGTATAGAAAGAATAATAAACAACTTATCAGGAGGTGAATGTATGTCTCCTCAGGACGATACAAAAGGGAACGAAAATGTATCCCGCCGGAACTTTCTAAAAAAATCCGGATATGCACTAGGAGGCTTGCTGGTTGGCGGTGTTGTCGGAAGCTTGCTGACGGTCGGCCAAAGACAAGCGGCACCATCTCCTGCGCCGCAAACACAATCAACGACCGACTATAACCAGGCTTTGATGTACTTTAGGCCCGACCAATTCCGAATGGTTGAAGCGGCTACAGAGCGGATTTTCCCCGCTGACGAGAATGGCCCTGGCGCCAAAGATTTGGGTGTCGCTTATTTTATCGATCACCAATTGGCCGGGGATTGGGGATTCAATGCCCGCGATTACATGCGAAGTCCTTTCTTCAAAGGTGAAACAGTTCAAGGTTATCAAGGAAGGCTAAACCGAAGAGAAATTTTTGATATCGCGCTTCAGGAAATGCAGAACTACAGCCAGAGAAAATATCAAAAAAATTTTGCCGATCTGACAGAAGAACAACAGGACGAGGTATTGCGCGCTTTCGAAAAAGATGAAATAAAGCTAACAACCATTTCTCCAAGCGGATTTTTCCGCATATTGCGAAATGCCACAATCGAAGGAGTATACGCCGATCCGCTATACGGTGGAAATAAAAATATGGGCGGCTGGAAATTGAAGAATTATCCCGGCAATCAGATGGCATACACCAACATTATCGAAAAAGATGAATTTGTTAAAATGCCGCCAAAAAGCTTGAAAGATCACCTCCATACTTAAAGAAAGAAAGGTGAATAAAAGGAATGAGAAAATTGCCTAAAGTTGACGTAGTCATCGTCGGAGTAGGCTGGGCTGGGGGGATTATCGCTTCGGAACTGGCAAAAAATGGACTGAAAGTAGTTGGTCTGGAACGAGGAAAAGAGCGGAAAACAGAAGACTATTTCATGGTGCATGACGAATTGCGTTATGCCTACCGGTATGAATTAATGCAAGATCTTTCAAAAGAAACGATTACCTTTCGCAGCAACGAAAAAATCCGGGCGCTACCAATGCGACAGTACGGCTCTTTTTTAATTGGAAACGGTATCGGCGGCGCAGGCGTTCACTGGAACGGACAAACATACCGTTTTCTTCCTTATGATTTCGAGATTAAAAGCAAAACGATCGAGCGCTACGGTAAAAACAAAATCCCCAACGGCATGACGATTCAAAACTGGGGTATTACATACGACCAACTGGAACCGTATTATGACAAATTTGAAAAAATGGCCGGAATTTCGGGAGAGGAAAACCCGTTGGCCGGAAAACGTTCCAGCAAATACCCAACTCCTCCCATGAAATCATCTCCGGCTATGAAGATGTTTATGGAAACGGCTAAAAAGATGAAGCTTCATCCTTATATCCTGCCATCGGCAAATTTGTCGCAGGCATATACAAACCCCGATGGAGTAGCACGTTCTGCCTGCCAGTATTGCGGATTTTGCGAACGGTTCGGCTGCGAATACGGAGCAAAAGCCGATCCGGTAGTAACCGTCATTCCTGTAGCCAAAAAAACCGGAAATTTCGAAATCCGTACCCACTCTTATGTCAGGCGTATTCTGCATAAAGGAAACAAGGCAATAGGAGTTATGTATACCGATGTCACGACAGGTGAAGAAATCGAACAACCAGCGGATATTGTTGTGATTGCGAGCTATGTGTTCAATAATGTCCGTTTATTGTTGAATTCCAAACTCGGGCGTCCGTACGACCCGGCAACAGGCAGAGGTGTCATCGGCAAAAATTACGCTTATCAAGTAATGAGAGGAAATGCTATCGGATTTTTCGAAAACAAAGAGTTCAATACGTTTGCTGGAGCGGGCGCTCTTGGAGTAACGCTGGATGATTATAATGGAGACAACTTCGACCATTCCGACTTAAAGTTTATTCATGGCGCAAGTATAAGCTTAACACAAACAGGGTTAAGACCTATCGCTAACAATCCAGTTCCTAAAGGTACACCAAGCTGGGGGAAGGAATTTAAAAGGCAATCCATTAAGTATGCCAATCGTTCCTTAACTGTCGCCGCTCAGGGAGCTTCAATGCCTTTCAGGCATCACTTTCTTGATCTTGATCCTACATACAAAGACGTATTCGGTGATCCGCTAATTCGCATTACCTTCGACTTTGAAGAGCAGGACCGTCAATTGGCTCTCTTCCTCGCTACAAAGTGCGAAGAAATCTTGAAACAAATGGGCGCAGACCGCGTCGATGCCAATAAGGAATTAGGGCCATATGATATTGTGCCTTATCAGTCTACGCACAATACGGGTGGAGTCATCATGGGGGACAGCCCAGATTCTTCCGCCGTAAATAGTTATCTGCAAATGTGGGATGCCGAGAACGTATTCGTAGTAGGCGCTTCCGCATTCCCTCATAATAGCGGCTATAATCCTACCGGAACCGTTGGGGCTCTGTCCTACCGCGCGGCAGAAGGGATCCTCAAATATAGCAAAAAAGGCGGGCCAGTCGTATGATCAACAACATCGGGATTCCCGGTTTAATCCTTATCCTTATTATTGCGCTTATCGTTTTCGGACCGCAGAAACTGCCGCAAATCGGCCGCGGAGTCGGAGATGCGCTGCGCGAGTTCCGTCATTCAGCTAAAGGGATTCTCGAAGAGTCCACAGATATAGCTGACGAAAAGAAGAAAATATAAATATAAAAAGCAGTCCTTGTTTATGGTTCAAGGACTGTTTTTCTTTACAACTTCATACCTGATTGATCCTCCGCTTAATTTCGCGAACAATTCCAGTGAGTTATCCTTCCATCTCTTCCATATTACTAGAAATGTTCTACATCTCCTGAGATAAAGTTTCCAAATTTTTGATGTTAAGAAATGGGAGTAGATTATATATAATAATGATCAATGTATAACAAAAAACCAGCCATTAGACCGGGGTCATTAGGCTGGACTATTGTTTATTTGACGATTCTTCTAATTTTCTTACTTTCGGCTTTAAGCGAAGCGTTTCTTCAAAAGCTGAGGTAGCATATTCTTTGCTTAAGATCACTTCTTCTTTAAGTTCTTCCACATTCCCATTCAATACGCCTACACTGTTAATCAGTTGTACAATCATATCAGTATGTTGTCGTTGAGTATGCTTAATTTCTTTTATTTCTTGTTCTAGCTGTTGTTGTTCATTTCTAATTTCTTTTACTTCTTGTCTAATCTCTTTTACTTCTTGGCTCAACTGCTGTTGAGCATGCTTGATTTCTTTTACTTCTTGGCTTAACTGCTGTTGAACATGCTTGATTTCTTTTACTTCTTGGCTCAACTGCTGTTGAACATGCTTAATTTCTTTTACTTCTTGATCAAACCGCTGTTGTCCTTTCTCAATCGACTCTAGCTTAGATATGATTTCCTTAAGCATTCCCTCCATACTGCTCACCTCACTTTTTTATATTATATCATGAAAAAACAAAAAATTAGGTAACAAAAGCTGTGAAATCCAATATATTACATAATTGTATTTTACATTTTATTATATCATATTTTTACATGAAAAAATGGCTAAAAAAAGCCAAAGCAACAACACGCTTTGGCTTTCGTACTAGTCATAACTATGCTATTATGTGGAAATCTAAGCTTCATTCTCCTGCGGTACTACCGCATCATGCATAAGTTGTTCCAAACGTGCGCGGTGACGAGCCGTCTCTTCTTCCGTCCAGCCCAGTTTCCGGGCCATGTAAGCGATAACCGGCTCTTTCCACCTTTCTACCCAACGAATATCAAAGTATAGCGCTCCGGTACGACGAACGAAGTAATCTTCTGGTGTTGTGGCCATTTCAGCTTCGATAGCATACACAAGTGAACCAAAAACGTCTTTTGGCAAACCGGAAGCTTCCGCTTCTGCTTGACGCTCACGGATAATCTCATAAATACAGTCTATATTTGAACCGTAACGACGCGTCAGCTTATCCGCTTCTTTCGTCGATAAGCCCACTTGAACTCCTTCTCCGGTTTTCTGACGTACGAACGCTCCAAAATTATCCGAGCCGCCCACATCGCCTCCTGACAGACGAATTTTGTCGGTGGTACACCCCGGATATGAGCCGTACCCTTCTTCTTTAAGCTGAGACGCAACCAAATCAACAATGCGCTCCGCCATTTTACGGTATCCGGTTAGCTTCCCGCCGGCAATGGACAGAAGACCAGATTCAGAAATAAAAATTTCATCTTTACGTGAAAGCTCAGAAGGGGACTTGCCCTCTTCATGAATAAGCGGACGCAAACCAGCCCAGCTTGATTCCACGTCTTCCTTAGTTAGCTTCAACGTTGGGAACATAAAATTTGCGGCCCGCAAAATGTAATCGCGATCTTCCGTCGTCATTTTCGGGTTGGCAATATCGCCATGGTAATCTGTATCCGTCGTCCCTACATACGTTTTTCCATCGCGCGGAATCGCAAATACCATGCGCCCATCCGGTGTATCAAAGTATACCGCCTGGCGCAGTGGGAACCGCTTGCCATCGATAACAAGGTGAACACCTTTCGTAAGGTGCAGACGCTTCCCTTTTTTCGAACCATCAATTTCGCGAACTTTGTCCACCCACGGACCGGCAGCATTCACCACTTTTTTCGCACGAATATCGTGCTTTGTGCCGGTTATTTGATCTACAGCGACAACACCTACCACCTTACCATTTTCATATAACAAATCCTGTACCTTAACATAATTTACAGCCTGTGCACCGAGACGCACCGCTTCTTTCATCACTTCAATCGTCAGGCGTGCATCATCGGTACGATACTCCACATAGTACCCGCCGCCTTTGAGTTTGTCTGTGCGGAGCAACGGCTCTTTCTTCAATGTTTCTTCTTTACTCAGCATTACGCGGCGTTCGCTCTTTTTGACACCGGCTAACGTATCATAAACACGCAATCCAATGGAAGTAGCAAACTTACCGTACGTGCCTCCTTCAATCATCGGAAGAAGCATCCACTCCGGTGTAGTAACATGCGGAGCATTCTCATACACGATGGCTCTCTCTTTACCAACTTCAGCCACCAGCTTAAATTCCAGCTGTTTCAAATAACGCAGACCCCCGTGTACCAGCTTGGTGGAACGGCTGGACGTTCCAGCTGCGAAATCTTGCATTTCCAAAAGCGCTGTTTTCATACCGCGCGCTTGCGCATCCAGCGCAATGCCGGCTCCTGTAATGCCGCCACCGATGACAAGCACATCGAATGACTGTCCCTCCATATCGCGCAAAATTTCCTGACGGTTCATGCTCGAAAACGTATAGCTCATGTTTGTTTCACTCTCCTGTATATAGTATGGACGCAAAACAACTTGCTTATCTCTTCCATAAAACAAAAAACCACAACATGATCCTTTTTCAACAAAGGATCTGCTGTGGTCTTCTCCTATTCTCCGACCAATATTAACTTCCACGTTAACTCTACATTATTTAGTATAACACGCTTTTTCTTCTCCAGCAACCAAAGGTAAAAGGATCACTTGAACTTAAAGCCCATCGCAGCTTCAACGGCTTTTTTCCATCCGGTATACAAATGTATTCTCTCTTCTTCCAGCATCTTAGGTTTGAAACACTTTTCCATCTGCCACTTAGCCGCAATTTCTTCCCGACTTTCCCAGAAGCCGACCGCAAGACCAGCGAGGTAAGCTGCACCTAAAGCTGTCGTCTCATTAATCGTCGGCCGTTCAACCTCTACTCCGAGAATATCGCTCTGGAATTGCATCAAGAAATTATTTTTCACCGCGCCGCCGTCCACACGTAACGTTTTCAATTTAATGCCGGAATCGGCTTCCATTGCAGATAATACATCTTTCGTTTGATAAGCTAACGATTCTAACGTCGCACGGACAAAATGTTCTTTTTCTGTTCCACGGGTCAACCCGAAGATCGCACCACGTACCTCGCTATCCCAATATGGCGTACCTAGCCCGACGAAAGCGGGTACCATATAGACACCGTTCGTTGACTCGACCCGGGCGGCGTACTGTTCGCTATCAGCTGCCGTCTTTAGCATACGCAGACCATCACGAAGCCACTGAATCGCTGAACCAGCGACAAAAATGCTACCTTCTAGCGCATATTCAACTTTGCCGTCAATTCCCCAGGCCAGCGTGGTTAGTAAACCATGTTTGGACTTTACAGCTTTCTCTCCTGTATTCATAAGCATAAAGCAACCTGTACCGTACGTATTTTTCGCCATGCCCATTTCATAGCAGGCCTGACCAAACAACGCTGCTTGCTGGTCGCCAGCTGCTCCAGCAAGCGGAACATTTTCGCCAAAGAAATGCTGTTCTGCCGTATGAGCGTATATTTCAGAAGACGGACGTACTTCCGGCAGCATGCTTTTCGGTATATTCAGCATTTCCAACAATTCTTCGTCCCATTTCTGCTCATAAATATTGTACATAAGCGTGCGCGATGCATTAGAGTAATCGGTTACATGAGCTTCTCCCCCGGACAAACGCCAAATAAGCCAAGTGTCGATAGTCCCGAACAGCAAATCGCCTTTTTCCGCTTTTTCACGTGCACCTTCAACATTGTCGAGAATCCATTTTACTTTTGTTCCGGAAAAATAAGCGTCAATTAATAAACCCGTCTTATCACGCACCATATCGGAATATCCTTTTGCTTTAAGTTCCTCACAAATATCGGCCGTCTGGCGTGATTGCCATACGATAGCGTTATACACCGGATTGCCCGTATGCTTATCCCACACAACCGTCGTCTCCCGCTGGTTGGTAATTCCAATTGCGGCGATTTCTTTCGCGCTGATATTCGCCGTAGAAAGCGCTTCCGCAATCACCGCCAAAATTGAGCCCCAAATTTCGTACGCATCATGCTCAACCCAGCCCGGCTTCGGAAAATACTGTGAAAATTCTCGTTGGGCAACCGTTACAATTTTCCCCTGTTTATTAAATACAATCGCCCGCGAGCTAGTTGTTCCTTGATCTAGCGCTAATACATATTTTTTTTTCATGAACAATCGCTCCTTTTTCTGTTATGCCAATGTTTTTTTGTATTCTAAGTTAGAAAAAATACCTTGTAAAACAATGCACCGAGCCCCCCACCAATAATAGGCCCTATAACCGGAATCCAGGCATATCCCCAATTCGAGCTACCTTTGCCAGCAATAGGCAAAAGGAAATGCGCCAAGCGCGGGCCAAAATCACGTGCTGGATTAATCGCGTATCCTGTTGTTCCACCAAGTGAAAGACCAATGCTAACAATGAGAAATCCTACGATAAGCGGATTCAGGCCATCAGCAAACTTGTTGGCACCAATTGCTAAAATGCCCAGCACAAGTATGAATGTTCCGATAATTTCACTGATTAAATTCGACAGCCGATGCGGAATGGCCGGGTCCGTCGCAAAAACACCCAGTTTCGCCGCCGGGTCTTCGGTCGCTTTCCAGTGCGGAAAATAATGCAGCCATACTACTACCGCTCCCAAAAATGCGCCAATGAGTTGAGCCGCAATGTACATCGGCACATCTGACCATGAAAACTGCCCAATGATAGCCAAAGCAATAGTCAGCGCTGGATTCAAATGCGCTCCGCTAATCCCACCAACCGCATAAGCGGCGATAGCGACAGCCAATCCCCATCCCAATGTAATAACAATCCAGCCGGAGTTGTGCGCTTTTGATTTGTTAAGCACTACTCCGCCTACAACACCGTTGCCTAAAATGATCAAAATCATGGTACCTATTACTTCTCCTAAAAAAGGCGACATCCTCTATTCTCCCTCCTTTAATTCACGGCAGAAAACAAAAATCCACAGTAAATAACCCTATAAAGCTATAGGGAATTACTGTGGATCTCCTGTTCTCCATCACGATAATTAACCTGTGTTTTTATTAAAACAGAAAAAGAAAACGCTGTCAATATGCACATAATATAAATCATCCGCTTTTCTTGCATGTGGAAAAACGGATGATTTGCTTGTCTTTCTATTCCGTTAGTGTTTTACTTTTCCGGTATTCCATGTTAATGCCAAGAAGAAGATAGAAAGCAAGCATGCGGCGATAAGCATGATAAATCCTCCGTCCCAGCCAAACAAATCCACGGTATATCCCATTACAGCATTTGCAAAAGTGGCACCTATCAAGTAGCCGAAAAGCCCAGTAAGTCCTGCAGCGGTACCTGCCGCTTTTTTAGGAGCCAAGTCAAGGGCATGGAGTCCGATTAACATCACGGGACCATAAATGAGAAAACCTATACTAATAAGAGCAATATTATCAATAAGCGGATTGCCCGGCGGGTTTACCCAATAAACAATTACCGCAAGCAATACGCCCACCATAAACAAAATGCCTGCCGGCGCCCGGCGCCCTTTAAACAGACGGTCACTCATCCAGCCACATAACAGCGTTCCGGGTATGCCCGCATACTCATAAAGAAAATAAGACCAGCGAGAATTATCGTGACTGAATCCTTTAGCCTCAGTGAGATAAGTAGGAGCCCAGTCCACTACCCCATAGCGAACAAAGTACACAAACACATTAGCCAGCGCAATAAACCATAAAAATTTATTATTTAATACATACTTAAATAAAATTTCTTTAGCGGTAAGCTCTTTTTCTCTATCCTGAACTTTATCCTTATCATCAGGATACTCATTTTTATATTCCTCAATCGGGGGCAACCCAACCGATTGCGGGGTATCACGTAACGTCATAATAACGTATATACCGATTAAAACGGCAATAATGCCAGGGAAAAAGAAAATACTTTTCCATGTAGCAAACAATAAAATGCCCAATCCGACAAGCGGACCTGTAATACCGCCCCCTACATTGTGGGCAACATTCCAAATCGACATCTTCGTTCCCCGCTCGCTAATCGAGAACCAGTGTACCATCGTTCGTCCGCTTGGAGGCCATCCCATTCCCTGAAACCAGCCATTAATAAACATTAAAACAAACATAATAGCAATGCTTGACGTTAAAAAAGGTACCGTACCGAACAAAATATTCAGCACCCCGGACAAAATAAGGCCCGTTGCAAGAAAATAACGCGGATTGCATCGGTCAGACACAATTCCCATCACAAATTTGCTGATACCATAAGCAATAGATACGGCCGAAAGTACAAGCCCAAGCTCACCCTTGGAAAATCCCTGTTCTGTAAAGTACGGAATAGCCAATGAAAAGTTTTTTCTTACCAGATAATAACCAGCATACCCGATAAAAATTCCCAAAAATACTTGCAGCCGAAGCCGACGATACGTCGCATCAATTTTATCGGCTGGCAATCGCTCAATATGAGGAGCAGGACGATAAAGGTTAACAATTTTCTGCCACATATTCTTGTCCCTTCCTTTCTCTTGTTATAGTTTTTATAATCTGCAAATAAAGTATGAATAAAATAAGCAAATCTCTTGGGAATCCCTCCTTTTCATTGCCAAAGGTATAGTCTTCGGCATCACAAAATAAAAAAAACCATAAAAAACATAAGAAGGAAGAAATACCTTCATGTTTTTTATGGTTTTTTTCTCAAAATCTCCAACCAAATTCGCCTATTAACTTCTAGCAATGATTTTATGTCTGTAGGTCCAATATATCATATCAACAAAAAATTGTGAATGCGTTTTCTTCAAATTTTGTATTCTTTTAAAGTGGATTGGCTAGGAAGTGATTCCAAATTTCTTTGCGCGATGTAGTGACCGCAATAGCTCCTCCGCTTAAAGCCAATTCCGCATCTCGGATCGTACGGATTAGACCTCCGGCTAGTACGGGAATTTTTACCCTCTCATAAATTTCAGAAATAATATGAGGCATCACGCCAGGCAATACTTCAATATAATCGGGCTGCGTCTGTTCTACCAATCGGTAACTTGTTTCCAACGCGGTAGTATCTAGGAGAAAGAAACGCTGAACAGCAAGCACTTTATTTTTCTTTGCAGTCAGTACGGCACTTTTACGCGTGGAAATGACGCCAGCCGGTTTGATTTCCCGGCACAAAAATTCCGTGGCATATTCATCGTTTCGCAGTCCTTGGATTAAATCGACATGCACCAGCATCTTTTTGTTATGCCTTCTGGCCGTTTCCACGATACTTTTGAGCTGACCAATGTGACTGTCCAGCAATACCATATATTCAAAGGGGCTTTGCAACAGCAATTCAAAATCCTTCATCTGGCGAATAGCAGGTAATACCTTCTGGTTGCAGAAGCTCACGACCTTTCACACCTCATTCCGCAAACTATGTTGCACACATTTTAGCATAAACATTCATTATTTCAAATATTATCCCTCTGTACCTATATTCACCCGTTCGATTCGTCAAAATATGCAGTATAAAAGCATACTCTTCTTCGCACGCTAAGATAAGCGGAGATGTTAACAGCGAGCAAACAAACCCATATATTTGTTAACCAAGACGAATTGCTGAAAGCCTGGAATCGAACCTTACCTTCCACCTTTGACAAGACCGACAAAGTCGAATGTACATTACTAAGCATTAAACGGCAAGGACTTTCGGTTGAACAGACGCCGGATATCCACGATCTCTCAAAAGATTATATGCGCAATACTCACGAATGCGCCCAAACTCTTCATCCTCTAGCCAATTCGCAACTAAGAAAGAGGGGTTATACATGAAAAATAAAGGAAGATTAAAAACAGATAAAAATCTTCAGAATGTGGTCAAGGATCTTGAACAAGTTAAAGTCAATAGTTTCCACGCCACACAAATCCAACAAGATACAAATGATCGCCGGCATCAAGATGCATTAAATCATGAAGAATAATACTACCGGACAGAACCTGAACCATAACCCGAATAATGGACACTTTAAAACAGCCCGTTGTTCGGGTTTTTTGTATGAGCCAATTTTTCATTGAATTTATAAAAACGAGAATATACTATTTGATTTTCTTCATTTTTCGGAGTAACATTACAAAATATATATGGCAAATTTATCCTTACCAAAATGTGTATAAATGAAGTGATAATTTGGAAGACATGAGGCAGACCCTTAATAAACCAGCGAATGCAATTCGAAAAGATGATTTTATGAAAGATGACATTTCCACCCTTGACTTCCTTAAACTTTTAACTAAACTTGATACCCTAGTCCTAAGTAATCATCAAATTAAAGACATATCCCCCTGTAAAGCATTAAAAAATCTAACTTGGATATACGCGGTTCAAAGGTAAAGTCTGTTACGCCATTAACTAAATCGGATAAATTAGAAATTCTACTTGTAGATAAGAAACAAATCAAAGGAATAAATTTATTACCCAAGAAAGTAAAGATCTCCGATCATACTATTACAGACTAAACAAATCCCCCTAAAAAATCAGGGGGATTTTATATGTTTACTTCGTGTAGTAATTGATATACTCTACGGCACCTTTTTGATTAATCACGTCAGCCAATGTTTTATTTTTAGAACTACCTGGGTCATTAACGAGGATCATGTTAGAAGTAATTTTGGATAAATCAGGATTTCCTTTTGCATCAACAGGAAGCGTTCCGTTAAAGCCTCTTGCAACTACAGTATGCCCCGGAACACGAACCATAATCGGAATTTTACTATTGACGATAAGGTTAAAGATACTATTTTTTAGCTTATCAAAGCTTCCAAAAGTTTTATCTTTATACGTATGCTTATATTCTTTAGCAGCGGACAACCAGTTAAAGGGGCAGTCAGCCTTACTTTTCTTTAGTTTTTCCAGCATGGTTTTAGGAGTAACATTGTCACCAAAACTTTTAAAAATCATAGCAACGGAAGTAATAATGCACCCTTCTGCACTCATCGTACCGCCACAACTCGTTTTTAAAGATCCCCATTGAGAATCACCTTGTTTCCAGCTTTGCGTTTTCAAATCCACATTATACGTTTTGGTTGCCATTTTCTACTCTCTCCTTTAGATATCTTTTATAGAACGAAAGGAGGACAGAGTCCCAAGATTTCCCCCTAACCTTGTTTCCCTGTTTCGTTCTATGATGATAAAGAGAAAGACAGATTATTTTTGGCAACCAGAATTGAAAAATTTCTTTATAAAAATTTCGGCTCCACACCAAACTCTGTTTTTAATATGATGCGACGTTACCTACACATGAAAGATCCGTCACCTTTCAACATTTGGGCATATCGTATTTCTTCATCTTCCTGCCATTCGTATGACGTGTAAAGAGTGTCAAGCTTCTTTTGTGTGACAAATAAAAAAAATGAAACATACCCACCACAACTATCTTCAATAAATAATAATAGGCAATAAAAACGCTCCCTCTTTAGTCGTTTTATTTATAAAACATGATATTGAAACTAATTTTAGGGTTGCCAATTTGGATTTTAATTCCTCTTTATACATAAAGAGGGGGTAAGAGAAGTGTCTATCACAAAATTTTTGAGACAAGATTCTCATTTCAAAAAAGATGTCGTTCAATTTATCAACGATCATCCAATTTTACTTTCAAATCCCATCCTTAAAAATTTCCTTAAGGAAAAGAAAAATCTGCTCCTTTTTATTCAAGCGGTAAGTTCTTCTACAAAAGAAAGTAAAAAGAAATTGGACAAATCATTTAAAAATTATTATCTGAAAATTCGATTAGTTAACTTTATGTCTAAACTCCTTTATTACAGTGCGATTGATTACGATAAAAAGATTCGCAAACATAATCAAAGGTATCTTTTGATACTGGATAAACCGGTTCAAAATGCATCACAGGACGACGAAATCACAATTGTTGATTTGATTCCTTCTAATGAACAACCTTTTGATGGACAAATTATCGAGAAAAATAACGTTTTAGAGGAAATCATAAGTGATCCTCTCCTAAGTAAAGCTATAAAAAGATTAACACCCAAAGAAAAATTAATAATAGAACTTGCTTATGTTCATGCTATGTCAGATCGTACAATCGCCAAAAAATTATGTATATCACATCAAGCCGTAAGTAAAACACGTAAAAGAGCTATTGCTAAAATTCGAAGCTACATGGAGGAAAGAGATGTCGTTTAAAATAGGAGATTTACCTTCTTTGCTTAAAGAAGCACAAAATAAAAACTTAGATGCTATGTTACTTTTCATCCAAACATTTAAGCCAAAGTTAAAGTCTTCCCTTTACCAAACATCTATAGGTGAGCGTGAAGATTTAGCACAAGAGTTAACTTTAAAAATCATAGAGGCTATATATAATTATGATCTGGAGGCTACTCCTGGATTTTTCGAGTTTATAGAACAAATAGAAGGGAACAGCGGAGCAAAGTAGATCCGCTAGTGTTTTTATTCATTTGACGTGTTAGCAGGCAAATGAATAAATATCAAAAAAAGATGTATATACGCTAATGTCGTTGCATAAACAGCCTAGAGATATGCTATGCTGAATTAAGAAAAACCCGCGTACTGCGCCCGCTTCATACAGTAGAAGCGAAGGCGTGGCGCAACTCCGCGCGTTTTTCCAAATCTGATGGAAAAGGGGATTGCGATGAGCGAGTTTCAGCTAAAGTCTGGAGATTTGGTAACCGCTGCTTATAAATCGGGAGAGTATGTTGGTGAGTTAGTAGAACTGTATCCACCTCGCGTAGCTGTCGTCAAAATACTAGCCGTATTGGTCCATCCAACACAGGGGGATTTGCACCATCCATTTGCAGCTAATGTTCCGCTGTTCCATCAACGCCGCGCGTTAGCCTATGGGGAGAAAGCGTCAGCACCACTTGCTTCCGTACGTCCTTATGACGGTGAAGTTCCCGAATATAAAGCCTCGTTAAAAAAAGCTCTTGAAGAACAAATATCTAAACTAAGAGAAGATACGTCCGAATGGGCACAACGCTCTCTTGTACAATTGAAAGAATTACAAAAAGAATACTTTGCTGAGTAATGCTTCTGATACAGAAATGGAGCGGTACAATATTGTCCGCTCCATTCTCCACATCCACTATTCCTCCTCTTTTTCCGAATTTTGATTCTCCTTTTTCGCCCCCGTTTTTGAAGGCAGGCGCCCCGCTTTCCGCACCGCTTCCCGGAGCAGAAATTCAATATGCGTGTTTACGCTCCGAAACTCATCCGCCGCCCAGCCTTCCAGCGCTTCATACAGCTTCGGATCGATGCGCAAGAGAAACTTCTTCTTCTGCGACATAGACTAAGATTAATAAATAGACCCCGAGTTAATGACCGGCTGGGCTGAGCGTTCGGACACAATCGCCACCATTAAATTATTAATCATGGCAGCCTTCCGTTCTTCATCAAGTTCAAACCCTTCACGCTGCAACTCTTCAATTGCCATCTGTACCATACCAACAGCCCCTTCCACAATGCGCTGTCTTGCAGACACAATGGCGGAAGCCTGCTGGCGCTGAAGCATGGCGTTTGCGATTTCCGTAGCATACGCCAAATGCGTCAAACGTGCTTCCAACACCTCTACTCCCGCCACTTCAAGACGGGCCTGTAACTCCCGCGCCAGTTCACCTGCAATTTCTTCTGGATTACCACGCAGAGAATAGCCTTCCTCATCAAAGTTGTCGTATGGATAACGGCTAGCTACATAGCGAAGCGCTGTCTCGCTTTGAATCTCCACGAACTGTTCGTAGTTATCTACATCAAACATCGCTTTCGCTGATTCTACCACTTTAAATACAACCACAGCCGCAATTTCAATCGGATTTCCCTGAACATCATTCACTTTTAGGCGCTTGCTGTTAAAGTTGCGCACTTTTAGCGATACTTTGCGACGTACGGTAAGCGGAATTCCAAGCCACAGCCCACTCTTCCGTACGGAACCTAGATAATGGCCAAAGAAAATAAGTACCACCGCCTGATTCGGCTGTACGATAAATATACCGCTCGCTCCAATGGCCGCAAGCAAAATCAGCAGAATACCCAGCAGTGGATTCTCCGCTTTACCAATACAATATACGCCGCCTAAAAATAATGCGACAAGCAGTAACAATCCTAAAAAACCATCAATTGCCCATGCCCTTTTTTCCGTCATATTATCTTCCTCCTTTACTTGATTTTTAGATATCATATTGATATCATAATGATATCACTTTTGTATTTATTTGTAAATGATTAAAGCGATGATATCCTCTTTGCTTAGTCTCAAATCCAACCGGAAATTCATAATTTCAATAGGCTTAAATATACTATTATGAGGAGGAAATAATTTTGAGCAATTTATGGATCTATCTTTTGGTGTTTGTGCTGGCGGCCACCCCAATGTTCGAAGTCTTTACTGTTGTTCCGCTGGGAATCCTCGCTGGATTGCCTTCTTTTCCCGTCAGTATTGTTGCCTTTCTGGGCAACGCTCTCACAGTATTTTTGCTAATCGTATTTATCGAACGTTTGAAGCTCTGGTGGAAAAAAAAGAGAGGGGGCCCAGAAGGGGAAGAAAAAGACTCTAAACGTAAACTACGCGCCAAAAAACTATGGAACCGCTACGGTATTCCCGGCCTTTCTCTGCTTGGACCCATTCTGGTTGGCAGCCATCTCACCGCTCTGATGGGAATTTCTTTCGGCGCTTCCCGCCAGCGTATTCTGGCCTGGATGGGAATTAGTCTAAGCATTTGGACAATAATTTCTGCTGTGCTAGCCCATCTTGGGTTTCACTTTATCATCCCGGAAGAGCAACGGAATATTCTTACACAATGGCTAAAATAAATATGCCGCAGCGCTTACTCTTTAGGGCTGCGGCCTTTTTTGTCCTTTAAATTTATCGTACAGCCTATTGATTTTT
This sequence comes from Aneurinibacillus thermoaerophilus, assembly GCF_900099925.1. GTDB lineage: Bacteria > Bacillota > Bacilli > Aneurinibacillales > Aneurinibacillaceae > Aneurinibacillus > Aneurinibacillus thermoaerophilus. The sequence continues at coordinate 43,809 of NZ_FNDE01000023.1, forward strand.
CGGGCCAATTCGCCGCCCGAATCCATTCATTTACAGTGCTCCTTTCTTTGCTTCATATGGCTCGTCCAAAGCTTCTTCTGACGATAACACGCTCTGCTTAGCTAGTACACTATTTCGATATCCATATGCAAAATATATGATAAGGCCAAGTACTAACCATACACCAAATCCTATCCATGTAAGAGATGGGAGGTTAAAAATCAAATAACCGCAGAGCAAAACCGCTAAAATCGGAATGACCGGCACAAACGGTACCTTGAATGCACGCGGCAAGTCGGGCTGTGCTCTACGCAGCACAAGAACACCAATAGACACAACAATATAAGCAAAAAGTGTTCCAATATTAACAAGTTCAGCTAATCGATGCAGCGGGACAAGCCCTCCAAATACAGCTATAATTATGCCGGTAATCCATGTGTTCGCGATAGGTGTTTGTGTGAAAGGATGAACCCTTGACATCACTTTCGGCAGCAAACCATCACGACTTATGGCAAAGAATAAACGAGTTTGTGCGTACAAAAGAACAAGCAATACTGTCGTAATTCCTGCAATTGCACCGACAGAAATAAACCCGGCCACCCAGTCTTGATGAATATATCTCAGCGCAAAAGCAACCGGCTCCTTTACGTTTAGTTGGGTAAAAGGCACAATCCCTGTCAAAACCATAGAAACAACGATATACAGCAACGTACAAATAGTTAATGAAGCAATGATACCAATGGGCATATTACGCTGTGGATTTCTTACTTCTTCGGCGGCGGAAGCGACTGCATCAAAGCCAAGGTACGCAAAAAATACGCTCGCTGCACCCGCAGCTACACCGGAGAAGCCGAACGGCATAAACGGTGTCCAGTTTTCTGGTTTGACATACCATACACCTACTCCAATAAACAAAAAAATGACAGCTACCTTTACGATGACCATAATATTGTTTACTCGCACGGATTCACGAATACCACGGGTCAATAAAAAAGTAATTAATAACACGATCGCAATTGCCGGGATGTCAATATATGTTCCTTTTTCTGGATTATAGGCACTGGTGATAGCAGTTGGAAGTTCGACACCAAACCCTTTTATTAATCCCTGAAAATATCCGGACCATCCGCTAGCTACAGCCGAAGCGGCAAGCCCGTATTCCAATACCATCGCCCAGCCGATAATCCAGGCGATTACTTCTCCAAATATTGCATAGCTGTAAGTGTAAGCGCTCCCAGTTACAGGCATAGAAGAAGCAAATTCCGAATAACAAAGAGCTGCAAACACACAAGCAAGTCCAGAAAGAACAAAGGAGAGAACGAGGGCAGGGCCCGCATGCTCCGCCGCCGCTACCCCCGTCACTACGAAAATTCCCGTTCCAATAATGCAACCAAGCCCTAACATCGTTAAGTCCCAAGCACCTAATGCCTTCTTTAAATCGCTATCTTTTTTTCTGGTGAATTGTTGAGAAAGACTTTTTTTGCGAAAAAAATCCATAGTGTCCTCTCCTTAAGCGGATTAATTATTTAGCCGGTTGTTTTTTGCGCTCTAACACAAATGTATCAGAAACAGCCCGAGTATATACAGGACCGGCCAGACGGCCAACTGGGTTTAACTTTTCTGTGTTAATTTTCCCGTCAAAATATAATTCATCCTTAATATGAATAGTAACTACCTGACCGATTACGAGACTTCCGCCGCCCGGCTTGTCTCCAAAGTGCAGTATATCATGAAGCACGCATTCAAGTTGTACGTCGCTTTCTGCTACGCGCGGCGGTTTTACGATACGGCTCGATGCTTTCGTCAAGCCGACCTCTTCAAATTCGTCTACATCAGGCGAATATTCAACTGCACAATCGTTCATCTGCTTGACGATTTTCTCACCAACAATATTAACAACAAACTCGCGCGTAGCTTCGATATTGTTCAATGTATCTTTGCGCGCGCCGTCTGTTCCTCTGCGCATCGGAGCGAAGCAGATCATCATCGGATCAGCACAGATCGCCGTGAAAAAACTAAACGGAGCCAAATTGGCCTGTCCGGTTTCATTTACCGTTGATACAAACGCGATCGGGCGTGGAAGAATGGAACCGGTCATCAATTTGTATGCTTCATCCCAGCGTAATGTACTCGGTTCGATATTCATGATAGAGCCCTCCTTTATTCTTGCGGTAGCCAGCTATACATGTATCCTTCGTCTTCGTAAACATGCGCCTGCTTTACGACATAAAGCGGGCGGAATGTATCGATCATAACCGCCAGTTCTTTTGTTTCTTTCTTGCCAATGCTTTCTTCGATTTTGCCTGGATGCGGCCCGTGCGGCAGTCCGCTCGGATGCAACGTAATAGACCCTTCTTCAATGCCGCGCCGGCTCATAAAATCCCCATCCGCGTAATATAGCACTTCATCGCTCTCCACATTACTGTGAATATACGGAGCCGGAATCGCTTCTGGATGATAATCATACAGACGCGGTACAAACGAGCAAACAACATAATTGTGCCCTTCAAACGTCTGGTGTACAGGCGGTGGCTGATGAATACGTCCCGTAATCGGCTCAAAATCATGGATGCTGAAAGCGTACGGATACAGATAACCGTCCCAGCCAACCGCATCAAGTGGATGGAAATCGAACAAATAGGACGTCAGCATGCTATGCGCACGCACACGCACTTCAAACTCGCCTTTCTCATCTTTGGGCTCCAGCTTCTCCGGCGTTCGAAAATCACGCTCACAATAAGGGGAATGCTCCAGCAGTTGCCCATGCTCGTTGCGGTAGCGCTTCGGTGGCACAATTGCTGAGTTGGATTCCACAACAAGGAAACGTGCTTCCTCCGTCTCCAGATGAACACGATAGGTAGTACCAATTGGAATCACGATATAATCTCCCGGATAAAAGGAAAGCTCACCGAAAAGGCTTTCAATCTTCCCTTTTCCTTCATGAACATACAGAAGCTCATCACCTTCCCCGTTCCGATAGAAATAAGACATCTGCTCTGTCGGACGGGCAATACCGATTGCCAAGTCATCATTGGCAAGTAATATTTTTCTCGCTTCATAGAAATCGCCACCCGCCTCTACGTTCCACGTACGAAAATGACGGTGCCTAAGCGTGTTCTGTTCCTCGAATTCAAATCGAATATCTTTAATCTTTTTTGCTTCTCGTACTTGGGTTGGTGGATTAATATGATAAATAAGTGATTGGATTCCTGAAAAACCTTTTGTTCCCATAAGCTGTTCATAATACAGTCCGCCATCCGGCTTGCGGAATTGCGTATGACGCTTGTGCGGAATGTTTCCCATTTTTACGTAATGTGGCATTCATATTCCCCCTTTTATCCAATAATTTCACGCAAAGCTGCGATAAACGCCCGATTTTCTTCATCCGTTCCTACGGAAACCCGAATGGTTTCCGGATAGCCAAGCACGGTTCCAGAACGGACGATGATGCCTTTTTTCAGAAGCGCTTTAAACACGTCATCGCCAGAGCAAGGAAGTTTCACCATTACAAAGTTTCCCTGAGAAGAGAAATAACCTAACCCGAGCTTTTCAACCTCGTTTTCTATGTAACGTCGGCCTGTCTCGTTTTTCTTTTTACAATTTTGCAAAAACTGTTCGTCGTCAAGCGAAGCAAGTGCAGCAGCCTGCGCTAGCCGGTTAGTGTTGAAAGGCTCTTTTACCTTCATCAATTCCTGAACGAATGCCTCATTCATGACGCCATACCCAACACGAAGCGCAGCCAGTCCATAGATTTTGGAGAAAGTACGCAATACAACCAAGTTCTGATGTGAGCCAATAAGTGAAACGGAGTCTAGGTAATTTTCGTCCGTGACATATTCGAAATATGCCTCGTCAATAACTAACAGAATATGATCCGGAACCTTTTCGATAAACGACTGCATTTCCGCCTTTCCAACAATGGTGCCAGTTGGGTTGTTCGGATTACATACAAATATCATTCGAGTTTTCTCAGTAATGGCCGCCAGCATTCCATCAAGGTCGTGTACGCCGTTTACCAAAGGAACATGTATCGGAACGCCACCTTCGATTCTGACATTTGTTTCATAGCGGGGAAAGGTGACATCCGCCATGATTGCTTCGTCTCCTTGGCGAATGTAGCTACGGGTTAGCAAATGCAAAATTTCATCCGAACCGTTACCTACAATGATTTGTTCCGGTTTTACCTGAAGCCGCTCAGCCAACTTCTGCGCAAGCATTGGTGCCGTTCCTTCCGGATATAATGTAATATTATCCATTTCGCGAATCATCGCTTCTTTAGCGCGTTCCGAATAGCCTAGCGGATTTTCGTTAGATGCCAATTTAATAATCTGGGTTAAACCTAGTTCCCGCTTTACCTCTTCAATCGGTTTACCCGGCTTATAGACACCAAGTCCTTCCAGCTGCTTTTTTGCCGTAATTTTTGGGTGTCCTGCCACTGTCATATCGCTTCCTCCACTCTACTTCTAAATGATTTCGTTACGAAGCACGCCCAATCTTTCGATAGAAAGTTCAATTGTATCCCCTTTTTCCAGCCAACGATGCACTTCGGCACCCAACTCAAGGATACAACCGGTTCCGACCGTTCCGGAGCCAATAACATCGCCAGGATACAGCGTGCAATCCTGTGAGGCACGTTCAATCATTTGTGCGAAAGAGAAATAAAGTGTCTTCATATTTCCCTGGGACAACAATTTTCCGTTAACAAATGCTTTCATCTCCAGGTCATAATGTTCGCCGTTGCGACGATCCTCCAATTCGTCCTTCGTCAAAAGGTACGGTCCCATCGAAGTAGCAAAGTCTTTTCCTTTCGCCGGTCCGAGCCCAACTTTTACCTCTTCACGTTGGACATCACGTGCACTCCAATCGTTAAGAATCATAAAGCCTTCAATATAATCCAGCGCCTGTTCGCGCTTAATATTTCGGCCTTCCTTCCCAATAACGCAGGCCACTTCCAACTCGTAGTCCAGCCATTCGGTATAGCTCGGCTTTTCTACCGGCTCTCCCGATCCTTTGATGGCGCTTGCATTCGAGAAATAAAAAACAGGAAATTTATACCATTCTGGTACCATATCAAGTCCGCGTTTTCTCCGCGCAGTTTTGACATGTTCCTCAAACGCGTAAAAGTCACGAAAGCTCGGCGGACGTGGGATAGGTGCGGCCAGCTTTACCCCCTTTTCCTCACATACCTCAGGTATCTTAGCTTCCTTTTCCCTTGTCAGCACATAAAGCCATTTTTTTTTATCTTGCGGAAGATTCAGATAGTCAAGCAGAGAAACGGGAGGGGAAATAGCTTCCCCTCTCGTTTCTGCCAGATAGCGGTATGTTTCTTCCATGTCGTATACTTTTCCGTTGTGAATCCAGCCTGCTCTCACCGTTTTGTTGTCCCTAAGATAATAACTGATAAGCTTCATTTAGATATTTCCTCGACGTTCTTGTTCGCGCTCAATTGATTCGAACAGTGCTTTAAAGTTTCCGTCGCCAAATCCGAGCGCACCTTTACGCTGAATGATTTCGATAAAGAGCGTTGGACGATCCACAACAGGTTTTGTAAAGATTTGCAACAGGTATCCTTCGTCATCGCGGTCTACAAGAATGTTCAGCTCTTGCAGTTTCTTCAGATCTTCGTCAATTTCACCCACACGATTTGTCAAATTCTCGTAGTATGTGTCCGGTGTATAAAGGAACTCCACTCCATTTGCTTTTAGCGCGCTCACAGTTGCGACAATATCATTGGTCAGAAACGCTAAGTGCTGGACACCAGGACCTTTGTAGAAATCCAGATATTCTTGAATTTGCGATTTGCGCTTTCCATCCGCCGGTTCGTTAATCGGGAACTTAATTCGGCCTGTTCCATTCGTCATAACTTTAGACATTAACGCCGAATATTCAGTGGAGATATCCTCGTCGTCGAAATGCTTGAATACAGTGAATCCGAACACTTTTTCATAATATTCAGTCCATTCATCCATACGTTCTACGTTTCCAACGATATGATCAATACCTACAAGTCCTGTAGAAACAGATGGAATTTCAAAATCATTCGGTTCATAGCCTGGCAAGAAAATACCATTGTAGTCTGCTTTTTCAATCAATGTGTGTACGGTATCGCCGTATGTACCAATAACGGCTTTTTTTACGATACCGTTTTCATCGCTTTCCGTCCACGGTTCGCGGACAGCGATCGCTCCCCTTTCCAACGCTCCTCTATACGCTTCTTCCACGTTTTCTACTTTGAGGGCGATATCTTTCGCCCCTTCTCCGTGTAGTTTTACGAACTCTGCAACATCCGTTTGATCATCCAACGCCCCGGTAACTACTAGGCGGATGTTCCCTTGCTCCAGCATATAAGATACACGGTCACGACAGCCTGTTTCCAACCCCCGGTAAGCCTTTACTTTAAAACCGAAGGCGCGACAATAATAATAAGCTGCCTGCTTGGCGTTACCCGCATAAATCTCTACATGATGAATGTCCTGAACCGGAAAAAGCTCTTTTTTCTCTACTTTTTTTACTTCAAACAGTTCTTTAGCCATCAGAGTCCCTCCTACATATAACTGATTATTTTAGTATAAATATTTATTTTTTTATGAGTTATTGGACTATTGAAATGATACATTGTTTTTTGAAATGTTGCAAACGATTACACTAACGCGTGTGCACTGTGCTATGTTAAAGTTAAATATGGTAATTATTATAGTTATATTAAAAATTGATGCATAAAATCGAGTAGGAGGGGGTGACTAGCCCCCGTCCTCTCACACCACCGTACGTACCGTTCGGTATACGGCGGTTCATTATGTACGCCGCAAGGCGTGATATCGTCCTTTTAGACTCTTAAGTTGATACGATTCGAAGAATCGTTTATCAAGAGTCCGATGTAAAACAGGGCTTTTGGCGATACGCCAGTATCCCTTACGGGAATTTCCCCACTCATAGGCTTTTCCTCTAGGCACGCCTAAAGCGAGAAGCCTTTTCACTTTTGTTCGGGGAAGTTTCCACTCTTTCCACAAACACATACGCAGTCGCCTGCGCACCCATGCGTCGAGATTTTGAAATACATTTGGCGTATCTGCCAGCGCAAAGTATCCTATCCATCCCATCAGATATTCATTAAGTTCCTCGATTCTCCATTGTATAGGAATAGGTCTGCGTCGAGATGTAATCTGACGGATTTTCTGCTTCACCCGCTGTAGTGACTGTTTTGCAATGCGAATCTTTGGTTCAAGGAGAGAAGTAAAGCTGAAACCGAGAAACTTGCGTTTCCATGGTCGGTCAACAGCACTCTTTTCTTGATTGACCTTCAATTTTAGCTTCCCTTTGATAAAGGCAGTGACAGACTGTTTCACCCGTTCACCTGCTTTGTGGGTTCGTACGTAGATATTACAGTCATCCGCGTAGCGAACAAATTTATGTCCCCGCTTTTCAAGTTCTTTATCCAATTCATCCAATACAATATTGGAGAGAAGCGGACTCAGTGGGCCACCTTGCGGTGTTCCCTCTGTAGGATTAAGAACTACACCGTTCACCATAATGCCAGATTGGAGGAAACGACGGATCCTTGCGTGAGCGAAAGGTTCCTTTTGTGCCGAAGGCACACTCTGCCCTTCCGAAGTCCCCCGTGGAATTCACCACATCCTCCTTCGGATAAGTCCATACGGATTGTCTGCCTTCATCGCGTGTCTTCGAACGCCTGGTCTTTCGTTCTCCATAATGTTCGGCCCTTCCATGTCATGTCGTCACATGGCATGTACTATGACCTCTGTCGCGAATGAGGTTACCGAGGATACTCGGCTTATCAGACAGACCTCCCCGGGTAAGAGCGCCATCTTCCCCTCCATCTACCTGCCTCATTTACCTTCGCTCGCCTTCGGCAGTATGAACTTCGCCTTGTTGTGCAGGCTCATCCAACGAACGCTGGCCTTATATGAGATTCGTGTTCCTCAGGCCGGAGGTTTGCCGCCGGCTTCCTTCAGATTCGACCTCACGGTCGACACCCTTGCCACAAGCTAATGGCTACTACTGCCTTCGCCACTCGGGACTTGAACCCTAGAGATGACGCCCATGCCGGGCACACACAA
>NZ_FNDE01000054.1:0-12451 GCF_900099925.1 Aneurinibacillus thermoaerophilus
ATGTTTTATCTGAACGTAGTGGGATATAAAGGCGCCACCGTCATTAGGATTCGGATAATATCGACAGTTTTATCTGAACGTAGTGGGATATAAAGTTGTATGCTACAAAAATGGAAAAAAAATCATTCGGATAGTTTTATCTGAACGTAGTGGGATATAAAACAACTGTGAGCAAATACGGCAATTCACGAAATACCTGTTTTATCTGAACGTAGTGGGATCTAAATCAAACTACTAAGATATCTAATCTGATGTTAGACTAAAAAGTGGACACACATTATGTATACATGAGTTGTTCGTATGAGAAGACAATATGATGAAGAATTCAAACGCCAAACCGCTCGCTATATTATATGAAGAGGGGAAGGGTGTCATTCAAGTAGCGGGAGAGTTGCAAATTAGTAAAAATACATGAATAACTGGGTGAAGAAGTATAAACAAGAACCTGAGATAGCAAGCAGAAATTCCGAAGAGAAAATCACCAGCTCTCCGAGCTTCAAAAGCGAATTCGTGACCTAGAAGAAGAAAATGCTATTTTTAAAAAAGGCCATGCACATCTTCGCCAAAGACCAGCGATAATTTTTGCCTTTATTCATCAACATCGCCACACGTTTCGGGTGGAGAAGATGTGCCGGGTGTTTCAAGTTTCCCGAAGCGGATATTACGTACATTCCTACTCGCGAAGGCTGGCTTTATTTAGCCAGTGTGATGGATTTATATTCCCGTAATCGTAGGATGGCACGTAGATAGCCAGATGACGAAAGAGCTTGTCCTTCAGGCACTGGATTGAGCTTATATCCGTCAAAAACCGAAGGGTACTGTTCTACATCATTCCGATCGAAGCAGTCAGTATGTTTCAAAAGAATATCAGGCACGCCTTATACGATACGGCATGCGTTGCAGTATGAGTTGAAAGGGAAACTGTTACGATAACGCTTGTATTGAGTCCTTTCATGGCATTCTCAAACGAGAGTTCATCTACCAGCAGACATATATATAGAACAAGAGAAAAAGCCAAGAAAAGCTTATTTGAGTATACTAAAATTTTTTACAACAATAAACGGATTCATTCGGCAACAGAGTACTTTTCGCCTTCTGAATACGAACGTATGTACTTCAAGAAAACAGCCTAGTTTAAAAGTTTTTGTGTCTACTTTATTGACCTAATATCAGCCATCTTTGTTCAGACCAAGTAGACAGAGTCTACCTCTCAACATCGGAGAAACTGTGTAAAGTGTTAGACATCGATATTCAGGAGTTAATTGAGGTGGAGTAATCCTCTCACTATAGAAATCTGTGGTAGTGAAGAAAAAGTTACGAAAAAAATTTTTAAGCCGTGTTTGGTAAATCCTCAACGGTCGCTTGTAAATAAAAGTTTACTTTACACCTTTCATATAGCCTTCAATTTTTGGCGATAGCGCGAAGAGGAGAATGCCAAAGAGAATGGCTGCTCCGCCAATGAAGCCAAAGTAAATCATTTCGGTCTTAGGTGTATAAAATTTGACAATTTGCGCATTAATCGCTTGCGCGGCGGCATTGGATAAAAACCATAAGCTCATCGTTTGCGCCGAGAAGGCGGCAGGTGCTAATTTTGTAGTAGCCGATAGCCCTACAGGTGACAAGCATAATTCTCCAAATACAACAATTAAATAGCTAAGAACGAGCCATAACGGGTTCACTAATGAATCGTCGCCGCCAAAGTAAGCTGGCAAAAGAATGACAATGTATGATAAGCCTGCGAACAACAAGCCTAAAGAGAACTTTTTAGGTATCGATGGCTGACGGCTTCCGAGCTTCACCCATAACCAGGCAAACACAGGGGCGAACAGGATAATAAATAACGGGTTTAACGATTGAAACCAAGCAGGCGAAATATGGATTCCTGCAAAGTCTAATTGTGTGCGTTTATCCGCGTAATTGGCAAGGATGGTCGATCCTTGCTCTTGAATAGCCCAGAACATCACGGAAGCGATAAATAACGGAATATAAGCAATAACACGTGAACGCTCTATTGCTGTTGTTTTAGGGCTACGGTACATAACAATGAAATAGATCGCTGGAATTACGATGCCGAGAATTCCCACAAGAGCAATAAAGGTATCAAATGTCAGCAGATTCATTGAAATTGCGATAACGATCAAGACAGCAATAAGAGCGGCCCCAACGCCAATCAAGGTGAAAACTTTTTTCTTTTCGGCCGGTGACAGAGGATTTGCCACAAATGTACCGGCAAGGCCAAGATTTTTTTTCTTGGTGAAAATAAAAGCTAACAATCCTAAAAACATGCCGACAGCGGCGATACTGAAACCTAAGTGGAAATTGTATTTCATTCCTACCGTTCCCACAATTAATGGAGCAAGGAATCCGCCAAGGTTGATTCCCATGTAGAAAATGCTGAATCCCGCATCGCGACGATTGTCTTCTTCGCTGTAAATATCCCCTACAATGCTGGAAACGTTAGGCTTCAGCAACCCTGTGCCAAGCACGATCAAGACCATGGAAACGAAGAACATCGTTATGTTTCCAGGTATCGCCAAAGCAATATGACCAAACATAATTAATATTCCACCGTAAAACACGGCTTTAGAAGTACCAAATATTCTGTCAGCCAGCCAGCCGCCGATGATACTCGACATATACACTAGCGATCCGTAAATCGACATAATAGCAAGAGCAGTGGTTTCATCAAGCCCCAATCCGCCTTTTGATACTTCATAATACATATAGAAAACGAGGATTGCCCTCATTCCGTAATACGAGAAGCGTTCCCAAAATTCGGTAAAGGAAAGGGTGAACAGCCCCTTAGGATGGCCAAAAAAGCCTTGTTGAGGAACGCTTGAAACAATTTTCTGCTTGTTTGAATTTGACATAAAACAACCTCCTTTATTCAACTATAATAATTTTTCTTTTCTATATTGACAAAATATTTTTAAATGAATGAAGTGGAAATGTATGTAATACTTAATTAATTTTAAAGTAAATAATTAAGTAAAGTAAATAATATTTTTTTAGAATAATAAGTTAATTATGGTGGAATAGATATTATTTCCTTTAGGAGTTTAAAAAGGACTTATGATTTCATCTTATTGGCGAAATGCCGGCATCGGTGCGATAGTCGTTCTACAATCGTGATGATAAAAACAAGCATTTATAAAAATTGTGAAGAAGAAGGGAGAAGCGTTGTATCCATTTACGAAAGAGCTAGCGCAAGAAATCGTCGAACGGACGATGAAAATTTTAGGGAGAAATATTAACGTGATGAACCGAGAAGGGTCATTATTGGCTTTGGCGATAAAGAGAGAATTGGCGATGTTCATGAGGGAGCATTGTTAGTACCAAAGGAGAATAAGACCGTTGAAATTGACGAACGGGCCGTAACATTTTTTGGGCGTACAAGAAAAATCTAATAATTATCAAATAGGAGTTTCGTAGGTCATATGTACATGGATTATTAATAACGTTTTATTCGTCACTCTATCTAACATATCTAACATAAAAAAATGAGGGTGACCCCATGGCTATCAAGTTAAGGTTCAAAAGCTTTTAGTTTTTGAACCTTTTATCTATTCTTTATCTATAATCACTATTTTTCTCCATGCCAAAGAGCCCCCTATCTGTTATCCACCAACCTATCGCGAATCAACTTGGCAACGCTTCTGAAATCTTAAGAGGACTTTTCTTATTATATCTCTTTGATTTTTTACCATTTTTCCTCATGAGATCATACAGATCATCGAAAAAGGCTGTGATTTTTTCATATGTTTCAAACATGTGGAGATGAATATTGGGTAACGCTTCTTTCACATTCATTTACATGTTCAGAAGAAAAAATTTGTTTAAACGTATGTAAAAGGGGAATATGCGGATCGTTTTTTCTCTAAAAACAAAAGTCATACCTATTTCCTATCGGATGATTATTGTCTCTCTTGTCAAAGAATGCCTCCAGCAAGCGAATGAAAAGTACTATCGAAAGCTATATGAAACAAATCAGGCTGTTTTAAAGCCGTTTACATTTGCGCCGTACTTAAAAAACTTTCGCTTTGCGGAAGATGAGATCTATCTTGATGAATTGGTTCTTACTTTTAGCTCTCCGGATTTTGAATTTATGCTCCATTTTTATAACGGCCTGCGGAAAGTGTCCTGGTTCCGATATAAACAATATGAGTTTATTCGGGGACGTGTTCGGATGCTACCAGAACAAACGATTCGTAATCGATCAATTATTGTAAAGACGCAGTCACCGCTTCTCATTGAAGATGAAAATCGGAAGCCGGTTTCGCCTGAACGACCGGAATTCGCCAAACATTTTGCGTACATGGCAGATACCATTTTACGTGAATATAGAGGAAAAGGACTGCGGGAGTCTTTGATTGTTACGCCATTGGCAATGCAAAAAAAGGTTATTAAAGAATCCAATCATGTATTTACGGAAACACATGGTCCGAATCGCTATCTTTATTTCACAACATATCAGGGACAATTAAGACTGGAAGGACATCCGGAAGATTTGCAGTTGTTGTATCAGTTGGGCATGGGGAAGAGAAGAGGGCAAGGGTTTGGACTTGTAGATGTAATAAGGGGATGAGAAATGTATGGTACTTCGCTTGTATGCAAGTGATTGGCTGATGTCGATGGCGTTGGTCGGATTGCAGCGATTGTACATATATGGTGAAAAACACAACATAATTCCTGACGAACACAGGGGGACTGTTCGTGAAACAGACAGTGGACTGGAAATAGAGCCTGTTGCGTTAGGATATCTTCCGCAAATCTTTTTTTCCTACCTCATTGATGAATATAGCGTTGCTGAACGAGACTACGAACGATTGAAGAACAATCTAAAATACGGAAAAAATAAAGAGCGTTTCTCAGATGCTTTGGCATCTATTAAGAAAACAATCGCTGACTCCACTAAGAAAATTCTCAAATATTTCACAGACACTCCGGCAGAAGCTGCTTTGCAGGACATCCAGAACCGCCTCAAAGAAATAAAACACCACGATCAACTAGAAGAATTACAAGTATGCATCCATGATTATTATAACGTAGTAAAACAGAAAGAAATTAACGACAAGCTGACGTTGAATTATTTCAAGAGCGTTATCTTATCTCCGTTCTTTGGACAGCCCTCTTTTCTTAATGTAGCCAAAAATAGCCTCGATTTATCAGGGCATATTGATTTGTTTTATAAAGACTATGTGTTACCTGTACAAAATGATATTCAGCTATTAGAAGTTATTAACAAGACGGAAACAGGGGAGGATGTGCTGGCATTTCTTGATGAACATGCGGATTACTCGCCGTTTCGTACATTGAAAAAGGCATGGAAGAAAAAAGACATTATATTTATACGCAATTATATGAAAGAAGAAGTGCCGGAATGTACATTAGCCGCGGGACAGCCTGCTTTTCAAAATTTTGAAGAGATGATGTTTTCGCCGCTGGGGGTATCTAGTAAGAATGCAGCTAACTTCTTCTGGGATTTAGAGAAGAACCGTGCTTTGCCTATTTCTTCGCTGGCAAAATTGGTGCTTTTTTGTGTGCCGCTAGGGGCAACGATGTATTACCGAAAAGACGGGTTTGATGATCAGGGCGAGGTGCGATTGTATGCGGGATTTGTGCATACAGATGAAAAGTTTAAAGAAATTTTTCAGAAAAATGAACATTTTAAACAGTTGAAAAAACAGTCACAGTCATTTGAAAAGATTGTGAGCCGCCTAGTTCGAGGTATTAGAAAAGAAAGTGAATATATTATGCAACATCTGTTTTTTCTTGAAATGTCGGCTAATTATCAAAGTAAACGAACGTTGCTTGATTACTATCATATTCCACACTATTTGGCGAAATATTTTCAAGAGTACGGGGAGAAATTGGAGCATATTTCGCCATACGAATATCGGGAACATTTTATCCGAAATGCTTTGCAGGGAATGGATACGAAGCATGTTATCTTTAAGTACTTGCGGCATGTTATCAAAAAAGGTGGTTCCGGGCTTGGGGTATATATTGCGGTAAGAGAACGGCATAGAATTGAATGCTATAAGAGAGGAGAGAAGGATATGAAAAAGCAGGATAATCGGGTTGCGGCATTTTTTAATAGTGGACGTGACATTCGCAAAGCATTTGAGCAAGCGGGAAAAGCCCGAGAAAGCGAAGATACATACAGTGCTAGTGCAGGAAAGAAAGTGGCCGGAATTGCGTATCGTCTGTTGAATGCAACGAAAGCGAACAATAAAGATAGTTTTATGGACACGCTGTTGCGTGTGTATATGTCAGTAGATAAGCCGGTGCCGACTGTATTCTTACATGCGATGCATGAACGAGAAATGGATTTTACGACAGCGGCTAACGCATTTATTGCCGGAATGTTGTCAAGTGAAAATGAAAAACAAAAAGATAGGGAGGAAGCAAGCGTATGACACAGGCTTTAACGATGACCATTGTGTTTGAGGGGAATTCATTGAATTACGGAGAAGGAATTGCTAACATTTCCGAATTGAAAAAGCTTCATCGTTCCAATGGGGAGGTATATTCGTTCGCTTCGCGCCAGAGTCTTCGCTATGATATAGTACGACTTGGTAACCAGTGGTATGGCTGGAATCTTGATACGGTAGCGAAAGAAAAAGGCGGTGTTGTTCAGTTTCGCAAAGATGTTACAATTAACGATTCAGTTGAAATGGATTTATTTGGTTACTTGAAAACATCACAAAAGTCAGAAAAGCGTCCGGCAGTCGTGCGCTTGAGTCACGCAATCTCGCTTGAACCGTACAGAGGGGATTTAGAGTTCCTGAATAATATGGGACTTGCGAGCCGAATTGATCAAATGCCGAATCTGGCTAATATTGAGCAGCATGCTAGTCTATATACATATACGGTAACAGTCGATTTAAGCCGTGTCGGGGTTGATGGTGAAGTAGAATTACCTAATGAACAAAAAGCAGAGAGGATGCGGCAATTTTTGGAAATATTAAAATTCTTAAATCGTGATATTCGTGGTCGTCAGGAAAGCCTCGCTCCTTTGTTTGTTATTGGCGGCGTATATAAGGCGGCGAATCCATTTTTTCTTGGCAAAGTGCAGTTGAAACAGAGCAGTGAAAAGTGGGAGATTGACACGAGGCCACTGGAATCAACAATGGAGCAAACATTTGCCGGAGAACCAGTTGGCGAGCGGACACGTATTGGTATGGTATCTGGCATATTTGGTAATGAAGAGGAATACCATACAACATTTGGGGATCGAGTCGTGTCCATTGAGGCGTTCTTTCAGCATATTCAAAAAGAAGTTGCAGCGTTTTATGGGGGATAACCAATGAAGGCGTTGCGGTTGAAACTATATCAAGAAACGGCATGTTATAAAAAGCCGCTGGCGTTTAAAGTAGGAGAAACATATCCTTTGCCGCCATATGCAACAGTAAAGGGTATGTTGCATGCAATGTTGGGAGCAAATGAGTTTATCCCGATGCGTCTCAGCATCCAGGGAACATACGAAGCAAAGATGGTCGACTATCAAGCACACTATTTTTTTAAGAAAACAGATGTAGCCGAGTTTCCGCTTGTACTGGATGGATTAGCGTCGAAACCGTATGAATATGAGCACATGACCAAAATGCCACTCTATATGCATCTTCTGTATGGTGTGCAGTTATTAATTCATGTGGAAGCAGTACCGGAAGTATTGGAGGCTATTGTTGCGGCTATCGAAAACGGAAATACTCACTGGAGTCTGGGACGCTGGGAAGACCTAGTACGGATTGATGAGTATGAACTAGTGGAAGTAAAGGAAATAGAGGAACGTATTCGTTTAAAATATAATGCCTATATTTTGCGGGATGTGCTCAACTCATTGGAGACGGAACTAAATGCTGTACCGTATCAACTGAACTGGAAGTATGAGATCAAAAACGGGATTCGCCGCTGGGAGAAAATTGATGTTGGTTATGTATTAGCGGTTTCAGGTCTTGAATTTGATGCCGATGATGATGTGTTACAGGATCAGGATGGCAACCTCATTTTCTATAATTTGTAAGTAAGGGTGATGGGCATTGTTTTATGCCAAAACCAAGCCTGTCCAGACAATCCGTGAACATACGGATTGTCTGGTAGCTGAATTAGAACGGTTGAAAAGTACGTATGGTTCTCGTTTTGTCCACATGGATGAACGCATGTGGAAATTGTTACGTTTGGCAGTAGAGTATCATGATGTAGGAAAAGCATGGCCCGGTTTTCAAAATCGGTTGCGTAAACAGCTAGGGGAGAAGAAACTTCCAAATACTATTACATATTCTGTGCCGCATAACTATTTGTCGGTTGGTATGATTCCTATTAAGAAATATAAGTTAACCAAAGAAGAAAGTCGCTTGTTAATTCATGCTGTAGGGTACCATCATGAGCGAAGTGAACTACCAGATAAAGAGAAAATTGAAGAAATTCTAGAGAATGAGATGCGCCCATATCTACCACAATTAATTGATCATATGAAATTGGACATTCCAGAAACGTTTTCATATAAGTCTATTGCCCGATTGTCCAAGCGATACAGTCAGTTCGACGATGATTTTTATAAATATGTGCTGCTTAAAGGGCTTGTGCATCGCATAGATCATGCGGCTTCAGCGGGTGTTGATATCGAGTTACATGCGGATAAGCATATCGGAGCACAGGTAACCGCGTATATGGAGCACAAAGGATATGCGAAAAACGAGTTGCAGCAATTTGCAGAAGCAAATACAGATAAAAGTATTATTGTTATTGCACAGACCGGAATGGGGAAAACAGAAGCTGCATTGTTGTGGATTAATGAAGATAAAGGGTTTTTTACCCTTCCGTTGCGCGTTAGCATTAATGCGATTTATGATCGTATCCTCAGCCCCCAAGAAATTAACTATCACCCAGAAGCGCTGGGCCTGCTTCACTCCACTAGCAATGATTACCTTCAAGAGAAAGAAGAGCTGGATGAGAAGTGGGAGGACATTTATCGCCATTCACGTCATTTATCGTCCAAGCTATTGTTGACGACAATAGATCAGATTTTGAAGTTTCCATTTGGTTATCGCGGATTTGAAAAAGAACTGGCCGCCATGGCAAATGCCAAAGTGGTAATTGACGAAATTCAAGCGTATGAGCCTAAAATTGCCGCGATGCTTATTAAAGCATTGGAAATGATTCATAAAATTGGTGGCAAATTTATGGTGATGACCGCAACGTTGCCTACTATTTATCTGGACGAACTTAAAAAACGTAATATTATTACGGAGAGTGATGTAGGAAAGTTCATTAATCAGGATATTACCCGGCATCGAATTTGTCTGCGTCAGGAGGGAATTACAGAGGTAGGGGAAGAAATCATCGAACAGGCAAAAGATACACAAGTGCTGGTCATTGTGAATACGGTGCGCCGAGCGGTAAAGATGTATGAACAACTGAGGAAAGTCGATCCGGAAGCTAACGTATATTTGTTGCATTCACAATTTACACAGGAAGACAGAAAACTTCTGGAGGAAGAAATTAAATCGTTCAACAAGCCCAAACCGGGTGAACCACGGAGAAGTGGGGTTTGGGTTACGACGCAGTTGGTAGAAGCAAGTCTTGATATTGACTTTGATTATTTATACACAGAAATTTCAACATTGGACAGCTTTTTCCAACGGTTAGGGCGGTGCTATCGGAATGGTAAGCGCAGTCCGGTTCAACCAAATGTATATGTGTTTACAGAAGATGTGGCAGGGCTTGGATACATATATGATGCCGATCTTGTAAAAAAGGGCCTCGCCTTACTTCAGCCATATCAGGGCCGCATCCTTGATGAACAGGCGAAAGTTGAGATGGTACAGCGTTTGTACAGTCGAGAGAGTCTGGCGAATACAGCGTTTTTGCGAGAGTTTGAAGAGGCGCTTCATGAATTTGATTTTTTAGATTTTTATGAGGTAACAGGACAGGAAGCACAGAAGAAGTTACGGGATATTCAAACGGTTCAGGTAATTCCAGAGTGTTTTTTTGATGAGATATTTGATTTAGTGAAAGAGTATGAGAAATGTCAAGTTGATTGGAAGCGGCGTCAGGAGATTCGTAGAAAAATTGAAGCAAAGTCAATAGGAGTTTATCGTTTTCAGGCGGAAGATAAGCTTTCTACTTTGTCGGGATTAGACAATATTTTTATTTTGCATTGTGGATATGAATTTGACAGAGAAAGTAGGCAGGGGCGAGGTATTGTCAGTGACATAGAAATAACCATGTTCTCTTGATGGAGGGAGACCGATGGTGGAAGCAGATATCAAAGGACTTCAGGTGCACTATTATAGCGTATGTCAGCGAAAGCTATGGCTCTTTTCTAAAGGGATCACAATGGAACAGACTAACGATCGTGTTATGGAAGGGAAAATGCTGCATGAGCGTGCCTATCCACAACTCGAACAGAAAGAAATTCTTATTGATGATACGTTTAAAATTGATGCGTTTGATGGGGAATATGTTCGTGAAGTAAAAATCTCCAGCAAAATGGGCGAAGCAGATCGAATGCAGATGCTGTATTACCTGTATCAGTTAAAGCAGCGTGGTGTCGAAAAGAAAGGTCTTATTAGCTATACGAAAGAGCGAGATACGGAAGTTGTTGAACTTACAGAAGCCGAGGAAGCAAAAGTGATTGAAGCATTGGCTGGTATCAAGCGTATTTTGCAGCGGCCCAGGCCGCCTGGTTTGAAAAAGCTGCGATATTGTTCGAAATGTGCATACTATGAATTTTGTTTTGCAATGGAGCGGGATGAAGAATGTTAAAAGATCATTATATTTTTTCAACCGGGAGATTGCAGCGTAAGGATAATACATTATATTTCGTTGACGCAGAAGGAAAGAAAAAATCATTGCCCATTGAACAAATTGAAAACTTGCATATTTTTGGGCAGGTAGACGTAAATTCAGCGCTGCTCAACTTGCTGGCACAGTATGGAGTTTGTTTGCACTTTTATAATTATCATGATTACTATGTTGGGACATTTTATCCACGCGAGAAAAATGTGTCGGGTTATACAGTGGTTCAGCAGAGTGTTCATTATTTAAATAGGGAGAAGCGGCTGTATCTTGCTAGAAGTTTTTTGTATGGAGGAATTCATCATATGCTGCGCAATTTGCGGCGGCATAAGGAAAAAACAGAAGAAATTATACGAGCAATTGAAAAAGAAGCTGCCAAACTGGAGGATACAGCGAAAATTCCGGAATTGATGGGGATTGAGGGGCGTATTCGGCAAGAGTATTATCAGGCATTTAATGTGATGTTGAAGCCGGAGTTTGCATTTGAAAAGCGGACGAAGCGTCCACCGACTGATCCGTTGAATGCGTTAATTTCGTTCGGGAATAGTCGAATGTATACTGAGATTTTGTCGGAAATGTATAAGACGATGTTGGATCCTACCATTAGTTTTCTTCATGAGCCCTCCAGCAAGCGTTTCTCGTTAAGTCTAGATTTAGCTGAAATTTTTAAGCCGTTATTGGTAGACACATTGATTGCTTCGTTGGTTAATAATAGAGTAATTACGCTTAAGCACTTTGATGAGATGGAAGGCATCGTGTTCCTGAATGAAGAAGGACGGAAGAAGTTTTTGGCTGAATGGGAAAAGAAGTTAGAAACAACTGTGCAGCATCGAACATTGAAAAGGAAAGTGTCATATCGCTATTTCATCCGACTGGAGTGTTATAAACTGATTAAGCATTTTATCGGAGATACTTTGTATAAACCGCTAAAGGCATGGTGGTAGAAGATGTTTGTAATTGTGACATACGATGTGGGTGAGAAGCGGGTACATAAAGTATGCAAGAAGTTGAAACAATATTTGATGTGGACGCAGAATTCGGTGTTTGAAGGCGAAATTACAAAGGGAAAGTTAGTGAAGTGTCTGACGGAATTGGAGAAGATAATGGATAAGCGGGAAGATTCGATTTATGTATATGAGGTGCAAAATCCGAGAAATATCGTGAAGCGGGTGTATGGACAGGAGAAAAGTTTTGAGGAGATGTTTTTATAGTATGTAAGGGAAGTTTTAGAAGGGTTTGCAGTAAACCGGGTTTTTAGATAGAGTGAGTATGAAAACGTATATCGCAATGGTTTTGGCCTTTTTTTCTGTGAGGTTAAAAATAGAATTGCTGGCTTACTGCAAAAAAGCTGATTTTTGATTGTTTTTTAGGTGATAAAGACCCCGGCAAATTAATGATTTTCGCTGTTTTATTTTTAGGGTTTTATATGAACGTAGTGGGATATAAATTTGACCGTAGCGCCGAGGGAGGCGAGGTCGTATCACAGTTTTATATGAACGTAGTGGGATATAAATCGGGAGTGTCGGTTCGACTCCGACCATCGGCACCATACAGTTTTATATGAACGTAGTGGGATATAAATTGAGTTTACCCTTCCGCTTGACATACACGGTACGGCGTTTTATATGAACGTAGTGGGATATAAATC
>NZ_FNDE01000054.1:12995-14726 GCF_900099925.1 Aneurinibacillus thermoaerophilus
CAGACTACTTAGGTGGTTTTACGGATGATCCTAAGTTTTATATGAACGTAGTGGGATATAAATAACCAATGCGACTATTCACAAGCAATACCGTCTTTAGTTTTATATGAACGTAGTGGGATATAAATGGGGAGAGCTTAGCCAATATAAATGGAAAGAGTTGAATGAGTTTTATATGAACGTAGTGGGATATAAATCGCCTCACTTCTTCTTCGTATTCTGCAAGCAACTCTGTTTTATATGAACGTAGTGGGATATAAATTACAAACATAAAATAATACATAAAAGGAGAAAGATAGGTTTTATATGAACGTAGTGGGATATAAATAAATCCAGTAGTTCAGTTTAGCGTCGTATGTTGTGTGTTTTATATGAACGTAGTGGGATATAAATAAAGCTGCTCGTCACTTTTTTGTAGAATGTCCGTCCAGTTTTATATGAACGTAGTGGGATATAAATATGGGTAGCTTTAACAATGCAACCACTGTACTGTACGGTTTTATATGAACGTAGTGGGATATAAAGAAGCGATGTGGAGGACTCTGTAGATTTAAAAGCAATCGTATGCTGTGTACCGGCGGAAACTCCGCAGGATGTGGTGTGGGCATTAAAGGAAAAGAAAAAAACAGCCAAAATTTTTCGGCTGAGATTATGCGGTTACTCACTGTAGCAATCCGTACAGAATCAGACCCTTATACTGTGACATTTCCAATGCCGCAAGAAATACCAGATGATGTATTGCAATGGGTAAAAGAAGATGAAAACAAGAAAATGTTAGGCCGATTCATATACGCGGCACTCACCGGGTTACAGGGGCAAATGCCGGGAACATTTCAACAAACAAAGCCAGAAAAGAGTAAAGAAAAGATGGAGGCGGACGAAGCGGCCCGGAAAGCAGCGGCCATGTTTTTAAATGACGATGAATAGAAAAAATCTTACCCGGTAGAAATCTAAAAATCTACTATTCTACCGGGTTATTTCTTGTTTTACCCGGTGAATGTATGGCCGTATCTTCTATGGCGTACCAATCTTCTTTACCTTTTTGGTGGTAAGAAAAATTAAAAAGAAACAGCCTGTTTGGTTCGCGGCTGTTTCTTTTTAATTTAAGAGAATTAAATCGGGCTAACAAATATAGCACCCTCAACACTTTCAGTTGGACTTAATACAACAAAGTTCCGATCAGGTGAAAAGATATTATGCTCAGTAAAGTGAAAACGGTTATAAATATCCCATGTTATGATATCAGCTTTGTTTTTGGCTGGAACATCCGGAATCATGAATTCATGTGAATATTCTACCTTTTTATCCAATTTAACACCTGTAGTTGCCTTGAAATAGTCCGCAAATCCTGCCTCTAATGTAATGAATGTTTCCGTTGAGAATGTTCTATCTACTGTCTTTTTTAGGATTGCGGACGGGAATCCTCTGCCTCTTTAGAGGAGAGATGAGAGTCCGCTTTGCCCGAATCCCCCTTGCGGGGATTACAAGGGCAAATTTTTTGTTATTTTCACTGACTATATGTAATTGAAAACGCTCAATATAATACATGTTAAACAGCTTTTTGTGCTATACTATATGTATGAAAAAATCTACCATAAAACATGCTCGAACCTGTGTCTACAATGTTAATTATCACATCGTTTGGTCTGTAAAATACCGAAGAAAAGTACTCACTTCCGAGATAGAAGGCTACTTGAAAGACCTTTTTCAAGAAATCGCACAGGAAAAAGA
>NZ_FNDE01000099.1 GCF_900099925.1 Aneurinibacillus thermoaerophilus
GTCGTTCCATCTGATGAGTTCGTATCGGTAGACAACGTGAGCAGAGCCAAACCCTTTCTCTCTGCGACTAAGCAGGTAGTAGCGTGCTTTTTTCATTACGCCACCAGCCTCGGCCGCCATACTTGGATAAACAGCAATAACTGATTGAACTCTGAGCGCCGCACATCACGGTAACTCGGAACAGCAAAACAATCTTTGATAGCTCGATGAATTTCACTGAATAACTTCCGGCGCTCTTTCTCCAAGTCCGGCATAATCTCTTCTGTTCCATCGAAACAAAGCTGCTTGTATGCTATCTGCTCGGCCAACTCATACACACGCTTGGCAATTTCTTTCTGCGCTTTACGCTGCTCGTGACTGTTTAAGGTAATCTGCTCCTCGACTTTCCGATCCACTTCTGCCAGCTTCATTTCAAGCTGCTGTTGTCCTTGCCGCAACTCTTCCTGTCCCTCCAATAAGTCTGCTGTAGTTCTCAGAACCGTAACAATCGCCTGGTCTTTCGATAGAGGAACAACATTGTTTTGTTGTACACTGTAACTTCCTGTTTTACGAATAGCAGGAAGAACTTCATGCGTAACCCAACGCTTAAACTTTTTCGCTTCCGATTTTCGACTGGTCATGACTAGCGAATAGATACCGTATTCGTTTACTGCCACCATTTCCTGCTTTCCGCCAGGGGTGTCCACTAATACCGACCCCCTTTCGTCATCATCAAGACGAGATACTGCATCGCGATGCTTGCTAATTTCGAGCACTTCACAAACATCTTTGGCAACGAACCACGGCTCATTATTTACCATCACGACTCGTACTTCCCGATCCTCGAAATTGAAAATCGTTGGCATAGTACTCATGCTTTTTTCACCTCGTAAATTTCAATTTCCGAACGTTGCTCCTTCGCTGTATCCACCTTCACCTTTTCGATTGTTAACTTGCGCACCTGCCGATCGTCGATCCAGGCAATGCCATTAAGGGAGTCCAAATATGCCTTCGCTAGATTATCTGCATCCGGTTCCCGAAGGCCGTGTAGATAGGCAACAGCCTTCACCTCCACAGGCCCCTCTGCCCTCCTAACTCTTTCTGCTTTAGCTATCCACCCAACGTAATTTTTGTACTCAAGATACCGCTTCGCTTGCTTGCTGACGAATTTACTCCGTTGCGTCATGCGTACCGCCGGAACTGGTCGACCGGGTACAACCAACCGAATCATGCTTTCTTCCTCCGTTGTGGTAAGTTCACTGGTCGTTTTTGCTTCATCACCGGCAGCTTACGGTACTTCTCTAACTCTTTTGGTGAAAGAT